>CAZGAV010000077.1:0-19038 GCA_964523575.1 uncultured Ignavibacteriales bacterium | reverse complement strand
AAATATATGGGAAGCATCGACGGCGCGTTGGCTTTGCTTTCCTCTTTTTCGGTGTTTTTATGGCTTTTTTCCGGTGGCCGCGGGAGCGGTTATGACCCTGCGACCGCGTATCCGGTGGCCACTATGACGTTGGCAATCATCAGGATGGCGGGCGGGAACATTATGCATTGTCACCGGCGGCAATATTGCCTATATTCCCCGTCATGACAAAACCGGCTTTGAACAAAATAGACGCCGAACAAGGCCATCCCAACGGCCCCAAAAACCACTGGTATTCGCCGATTTTTCGCCTGCGAATCGAAGAGTTTATCGCGCTGGTGTTCTTCGGCCCCATGGTTTACCTGACCGCCAAAGCGTATTTCTTCTTCGAGGCCCAGGGCCATGTTCCCCGCCGGTTTTCGGGCGACGTCCAGCGCGTCGCGGCCGTCGTCATCGTCGTCGCCATGGTCATCCTGATCGCCCGCTACCGCCCGCGCTGGACCTTTTTGCGCGACGGTCTCCCCTTCGCCTTCTGTATCGCCATCTACACTAACCTGCACGATACCATTCATTTCGCCAACCCCCATGATATTCACAATTCCCTGATCGCCATCGACGCCTGGTTGTTCGGCGTCCAGCCCTGCGTCTGGGCGCAAAAGTTCGTGCATCCGTGGCTGACCGAGATTTTCTCGTTCTGCTATATGCTCTTTTTCCTCTGGGCGCCTCTGGTGGCCTACGTCCTGTATTTTCAAAAGAGAAGAACCGAATTTCGCAATACTCTGGTGTCGGTGATCCTCTGTTTCTACACCGGGTATTTCCTGTATATCATTTTCCCGGCGGCTCCCCCCCGCCTGACTTTGCAGCATATGTTCACGGTCCAGTTCGACGGCACCCCGATCGCCGACGCCGCCATCAGGATGATTAACATCATGCCCGCCGATTCCCGCGCGGCGTTTCCGTCGCTCCATGCCGCCGTGACGCTTTTGACGCTTCTTTTCGCCTGGAAATACACGCGGCTTCTGTTCTGGATGATATTGCCGTTCTGCACGGGACTGATTTTATCGACGATTTATTTGCGTCACCATTATGTCGTCGATCTGATCGCCGGATTTGCTCTGGGGATCTTGGCCTTCATTTATGGCCCGCGCATAGACGCCTGGTGGCGATCCCGCCAACCATCACAGTCATGAAAACCCATCGGGCCCGCCGGCTAACGGCGTTAATTATCAGAAATATCGGCGGTCTCGGTTTCGGTCTCGGACAGACCGTACTCGTGGAGTTTGTTGCGCAGGGTCCGGGGGTTGATCCCCAGCACCTCGGCCGCCCGGGTCCGGTTGCCGTTCTGGTCTTCGAGAGTGCGCAGAATCAGGAGTTTTTCGGCCTCGTGGACGGTCATACCGACCTGGAAATCGCCGCCCTTGTCGTCGATTTTGCCCAGCACCAGCGATTGCGGAAAATCTTTCGTGGTCAGGATTTTGTTGCGGGTGATGACCACGGCCCGTTCGATGAAATTCTCCAATTCGCGGACGTTCCCCGGCCAATGATATTTGCCGAACAGCCGCATGACCGAATCATCGATGCCGGTGATTTCCTTCTGGGCTTCATGGCAGTATTTTCTGACAAAGTGATCGACCAGCAGAGGAATATCATCGGGCCGGTCGCGCAGGGGCGGCACGTCGATGGGGATGACATTGAGCCGGAAAAACAAATCCTCGCGGAATTTGCCCTCGGCGATCCATTTTTTCAGGTTGCGGTTGGTCGTGGCCAGGATGCGGACATCGACGGCGATAGGATTGACCGAACCGACCCGCTCGAATTCGCGTTCCTGCAGGACGCGCAGGAGTTTGCCCTGGAGGTTAATCGGGATTTCCGAGATTTCATCGAGCAGGATGGTGCCGCTGTCGGCCATTTCGAAGCGCCCCCGTTTGAGACGGTCGGCGCCGGTGAAAGCGCCTTTTTCGTGGCCGAAAAGTTCCGATTCGATCAAGCCCTCGGGCATGGCGGCGCAATTGAGTTTGACGAATGGTTTGTCGGCCCGTTCGGATTGATAATGGAGGGCGCGGGCGATCAATTCCTTACCGGTGCCTGATTCGCCGCTGATAAGAACCGTCGAACGGCTGGCGGCGACATCGGCGATCAATTCCCTGATTTCCGACATTTTGCCGGAGGAGCCGACCAGTTCGCGATATTTTTCGTCGACTTCGGCCCGGAGGCGTTTGTTTTCCGATTTGAGGACGATGACTTCATGGGCGCGGTTGATGGCCAGTTCGATTTCATCGGGCGAGGCCGGTTTGATCATATAGTCGAAGGCCCCCATCTTCATGGCCTCGACGGCGTTTTTGACCTTACCGTAGGCGGTGATCATGATGACGACGGTCTCGGGGGCGGTGGCCTTGATATGGCGCAGAAGATCCATGCCGGAGATTTTCTGCATCTTGATATCAGTGAGGACGATGTCGTAATTTTTCTGCTCCAGCAGTTTCATCGCCTCTTCGCCGGAGAAGGCGGTGGTGATTTCGTGGCGGGTGCGCTGGAGGGTTTCCCCGATAAATTCATTCACCAATTTGTCGTCGTCAACGATCAGGATACTGAGTTTCATTGGTCAACCTTTCATGGCCCTGAATATCATCGTCCGGCCCGCTTTCAGGCGGGCAGATATATTTTAAAAATCGAACCTTTCCCCTTCTCGGAATCGACGGTGACGGTCCCGCCGTGGGCCCGAACCGTCTTCCAGACGGAGGCCAGCCCGAGACCCGAGCCGTTGCTGTTGCTTTTGGTCGAGAAGAACGGCCGGAATATTTTGTCTCGGATATCGTCGCCGATCCCGCCGCCGTTATCCTCGACCTCGATGCGGACGGCCGGCGGCGGAATGGGGCATTCTTCGCTCAAGTTGACGGCGTCGGCTCGAATAATGATGCGCCCGCCGCCGGGCATCGCCTCGCGGCTGTTGCGCATGAGATTCAGCAGAACCTGCCGCATCAGATGGGGGTCGCAGGTCACCGACCGGTCGGACCCGGAGCGGCCGTTTTCGACTTCGATATCGATATCGGGGCTCTGGAGGTCGGCCCGTTCGTATTCGACGCTTTCATCGATCAGCCGTTTCAGGGGTATAGAACGCAGGTTTAATTGGTCCCGGCGGGTGTAGTCGAGGAGGGCCGATACGGTTTCATTGAGGTTATTGACGCCGGTGATAATTTTGTCCACCAGCCGCAGTTTGGCCTCATCGCCATCGAGTTCCCGCCGGAGCAAAGCGGCAAAGCCGCAGATCCCGCCCAGGGGGTTGCGCACCTCATGGGCCACCGTCGCCGCCATTTCGCCCAGCGCGGCCAGGGTCTGCACACGGTTAATTTCGGTCTCGAGCCGTTTCAGTTTGGTAAGGTCGAAGAAGATCTCGACGGCCCCGCGGCATTCAGAGTCGCCGTCCAGAAGCAGGGAGGTCGAAACCGACAGGGGTATATGGTCACCGGCATTGCTGAGAATGGTCTTCTCCTCGGAATCGAATTCCACGCCCGACATGACCGTATCCAGTGCCGAATAGCGGCCGCCGGAAGGCGCCGAAATGATTTCGTCGTATTTTTTGCCAAGAGCCCGGGCGGCGTCGATGCCGGTGATCCGTTCGGCGGCGGGATTGAAATGAGAGATAACGCCGGATTTATCGACGACCACGACGCCCGAAGTCAACGATTTCAGGATGCAATTGAGGAATGAGGTAACTTCCCGGTTGTCATTGATGGTCCGCCTCAGACGGGCATTGATCTCCTCCAGGCGATGCCCCTGCTCGCTGTACTCCCTTTCGAGCGAGAGGTATTGCCGTTGGAGATTGTTGATGATATTATTGAAAGTCTCGAACGATTCCTTGAACTGGACCAGTTCCGTCTTGGACTTTCCTTCATGTGTGGTTTGTTCAATGCTATCCATAGCGCTTTAATATTGAAGAAGGGGGCGATTCAGGCAACAAAAAAACTGCAGTTAAATATGTATAATCGGGCCCGGGGCCGGATAAAATCGGCCCGCGGCGCCAGTATCAGGGTGTTTTCAGGCCGGTAATACGGGAGAAAATTATATCAACTTCCTTCTGGTTCTGAGTTTCCGTCGCAGGCGAATCGGCGGCCAATGACGTCTCCGCCGGGTCCGGCAGGCAGTCGCCGGGACCGTCCGCTTCCGCGATCAGGCTCTGCAGGTGAAGCAGGCGCCGTTCGACGTCTTCCAGCAGTCCGGCGGCGTTCTCGGTCTCCTGAGACGTGACATCCTGGAATTGCAGGGTGTCGACGATTTGAAAAGAGTTGTTTTTGGCGACGACAGCCAGTTCGATGATATTCCGGGCAAGTTCGATGAGAGTGTTTTTATCTTTTGCCCGGGAATTATTGAGGAGACCGATCAATTGTTCGCCGAGCCGGGAGATTTTGTCCTGGTTTTCGATGACCTGCTCGATTTTGTCCATCATGTTATGAGCGGCGGCTTCGGTCCGGGTCGTAATTTTATCCAGATGGCGGTTGGCGCGGGGCAGCAGGCGGCGCGATTCACAGAGAGGAATTTCGAGTTCGCCCATGGCGCGCATGATATTGGCCACGGATGATTTCATACTGTCCGGTTCGGACGGCCGCAGGGCCGGCGATTTCTTCCGACTCGGTTTTTCATGAGGATATGACATTACCTGACCTTTCAGACGCCGCCCAGAACCTGCTCGATCTTTTCCTTAAGGATGGACGGCGTGAAGGGTTTGACGATATAGCCGTTGACGCCGGCTTTGATGGCCGCCACGATATCCTCTTGAACCGAACGGGTTGTCACCATCAGGATGGGAATATGCATGTAGGCTTCCGAATGCCGCAGGACGCCGGCCAGGGTGAGACCGTCCATTTCCGGCATATTCCAGTCGGTGATGATCAGCTCGAAGGCTTGCTCCTGTATTTTATGCAGGGCATCCACCCCGTCGGAGGCTTCGGTCATGGAAACATAGCCGAGCCGCTTGAGGGTGTTAACGATGATCCGACGCATGGTCGGGGAATCATCGACGATCAGAATATTCATTTCAGCCGCCATATTTTTTATCACTACCCGTCTTCGATGTGGTCAGAGTCGTCCGGAACGGGTCATGTTCCTTCGACCGTCGCAATTTCCTCGCCGGCCGACAATCGAATACGCTTTCGGTTGGTTTCGCCATTCGGGGCCGGTTGAGTCTCCGGTCGAGGATCGCCGTCGGTCCGGACCCGATAGGGAAGTTCGATGCCATTTTCCTCTATTAATTTCTCGAGTAGAGTCAATTTCTCGCGGATCAGATCGCAGGCCGCCTCTTCCGCGCTCGGGTGGGCGGCCCTTTCGATAGTCTCCTTCAGGTCGCCCAGCCTGAAAGGCTTGACGATAATATCAAACACACCATGACGCAGGGCCTCGATTATTCCTCCCAGAGTGGGACAGCCGGTAATCAGCACAATACGAACTCCAGGGCGGGCGGCCCGAAGTTTATCGACCGCTTCCATAGTATCCTGGGACGACGGACCGGCGTCAACCAGCAGGACCGAGGCGGCTCCGGCGGTCACAAAACTCAGCCCTTCCGAGGTATTCTGCGCCAGACAAACTTCATATCCGAATTCGCTGAAATACTCATGCAGAATATCCCGGATCGTTTCCTCGGGATCAATGACGATTATGCTGCGGCTGCTGGTCATATCGTTTCTTCGGTCCGGCGGTCTCACCCAATTTGGGCGTCGGCGGCCTGCCGTTTTAGCTCAACCACTTTTTTAACTGTTTTATATAACTGATTGACATTAAATGGCTTGATTATATAGTCGTCAACCTTGAACCGGAGGGCTTCGAGAGCCGAATCCAGCGAGGGATAGCCAGTCATGATAACCACCGGCAGGTCGCCATAAAGACTTCGGATACGACCGGTCAGATCGAGGCCGTCGATATCGGGCATTTTCAGATCGGTCAGGACGACGTCAAAACGCTGGTTTTTCAAAAACTCGATGGCCTTCGGACCACCGTCGGCCAGGACAATTTCCCAGCCCTGAGAAGTGAAAAAATCATAAAGCAGGTCGCGGATCAGCAGTTCATCGTCAACGACCAGTATGCGGTAATTATCCATAAAATATCCCCCTGAAAATATAAAATCGAGGCCGCCCCTCGTGGGCCAAGCCTCCGCGGTTCATAGATGTCAAGTTACCAGCGTTAATATGTGAACCGGATTGGCGGATCATACCACCGGCACGGTGGCAAAGCTGTCAACCGCATCCTTTTCGTGTTGATAGATTTCAAAAACGTTCGACAACTGGGTAATTTCGAATATTTCGTTGACATAGGGGGCCATATCCGAAAGGGTCAGACGTCCCTTGTGCACCCGGACTTCCTTCATCAGGGAGACCAGGGCGCCCAGTCCCGAGCTGTTGATGAAATCGACGCCGAACATGTTGAAATGGACTTTAATTTTGTCCTGCTCCAGGAGAGCCTTGACGGCGCTTTTAAGCTCGCCCGAATTGGCCAGGTCGAGTTTACCTTTAAGGACGAGGACATTGACGTTCCCCTGTTCCCTGACGGTGATATCCATGCGTTCCTCCATCGGATTTATTTCATGACAAGTATTTGACAATTTTTACTTCCATGCCGCCCTCCGGCAACCATTGGAAATTAGCTTCATCGGACAAGCGCTTGATAAGTCCCAGGCCGCGCCCCCCCTCGGCGTCCAACTGCCCCACGGGGTCGGCGCTTTCGAGATCGTCCCATTCCCTGACGGGACCCTGGTCGATAATCACGGCAAGTATCCTGTCATCATTAAGATCGACCAGAAAGCGGATTATTTTAGAGCTGTCGCCGGCATGAGCATGGACAATAGCGTTGGTCACGGCCTCGGAGACGGCGACCCGGAAGGGGTGGACGATCTTTTCGGGGATGCCATGCTCGGCGGCGATGGCGTCGATATCCTGGTGCATTTTTTCCAGACTTCGAATCTCGGATGCCAGAATGAATTCATAATGATTCGATTCCGAAACCCGGCCGGCGAAATCGATGACGAGCGTCGTGTAATCGTCGACGGACTCGCGGCTGCCTTCAAGGCTGAATCGATCGATTTCGTTTTTGACGTCGCGGCTGAATTGTTCGGCTTTGCTTCCGAGTCCGTTGCGAAAATACGTTTCGAGGCGTTTCATGCCGTACAATTCCCCGAGACCGTTGGCGGCTTCGATCAGACCGTCGGTATAGCAGAAAATACGGTCGCCCCGTCCGATATCCATGCGGGTCGATTTATATTCGGTGCCGGCGAATTGTCCGACTATCGGTCCCCCCCGCCGAAGCGGGACGGTTTCGGAACCGGAGGCCCGGAAATAAAATGGGGGCGGATGGCCGGCGTTGCAGTAGTCCAGCGTGCCTTTCTGAAGATCGATGAAGGCCATAAATAGGGTGATGAACATGCTATGGCCCTTGATGACATCGTGGCACAGGGTTTCATTCAGTCGGGACATCAGAGTTTTGACATCGATGGTTTCGTAACTGGTGACATAGGAGCGGACGATGGAATAAACCGAGGTCATCACCAGCGCCGCCGGAACCCCTTTATCGGTGACATCACCGACCAGAAAAAAAAGTTTGTCGTCGCCGATAGGGATGAGATCATAATAGTCGCCGCCGACCTGCCGGGCCGGGATGTAATTGGCGACGATATCCAGACCTTCGAGACTGACGTTTTCGGGAAGGAAAGTGGATTGCACCTGATGGGCCAGGTCAAGCTCCTGTTCCATTTTCTGCTTTTCGAGCGATTCCTTAAGGAGGTTGGAATTCTCGATCGCCACCGAGGTGAACTTGGTAATCATCTCCAGGATGAGAGTGTCTTTCTCGGTAAATTCTTCCTCGTTTTCCTTGTTGAAAATGATCATAACACCAGCGATCTCTTCCCGGGAGAAGATCGGACAGCAGACGAAATTCCGTATAAACGGATGCCCGGCGATGAGGCCCTGACCGCCGTTATCACAGATGAGGCGCTGTTCCTTCAGGCAATAGCGAATAATATCCAGGTTATCCCGGTAAATAAGAGAATCCAGAAGGGTCGCATCGACGCCCCATGACACCTTGACCACCGGCTGGCCCTCTTCGATTTGAAGCATGGCGCCGACTTCGCCCGATACCTGCCGGATACCTGTTTCCATAGCCGCAGCCAGGACCGACTCGATATTGAGAAGCGAGGTAATGACAGAAGCGATGTTGGCCAGATCCTGAGTTTCCTGCCTTTTTGATTCCAGTTCTTTTTCCAGATCAAAAAGTTTTTCATCAAGATCGGGGTAATTGGTTTCAACCACCTAAACTATACTCCGGTAAATAGTTCCATACTCTTCAAGTTATCGGTATCCGGCGGCCAAGATTGAGGTAAATTTGTCATTGTTGACCGATTACTCGAAAATTCTGATGGAATAATCAAGAAAGCGGAAATAATAGGGTCGAATAGTGTCGAACGGGCTGACATAATTGTATTTGGGCTGGAGATTGGTCACATCTCCGATCAATCGCGATAAGTCATTGATAAATCTATTTTTGTCCGGTTTGGCTGGAATTCGTGAGCGATCTTCTCGCGTCTTTTGCATTATGCAATACCGTTCTTCTGTCAACTTACTGGACAGATTTGGCCAGGTTCCGGGATCTTTGTTTTATCCTGAATGCCGTTTGTTTTAAATATTTTGTTATGACCATGGAAGACATAGAGTTAAAAATAGACCTGAGGAGTCTTAATTATTCAGCAATCAGGTACGCAATTTGCTTGATAGCTGGCAGAAGATACAAATCAAAATGAGGGTTATAGATATGAAAAAGATGTTGCTTCTCGCCTCGACGCTCTTCGTGCTGATGATGGCCGCGCAATCGGCTTTCGCTATTCCGGCCCTGCAGATTTACATCAATAACGCTTCCTGGGATCCGTCCACTGAAACCTGGATAACGAACGATAACGATTTCGAACTCTGGGTCATCGCGGCTAATACCGATTCCAAACCGCTTTATGATCTGACCTTGACGGCGGCTCTGGCGGCCGGTCAGGATCCGATTGCCGGCGCCCTGACTATCGGCGGCATGGATTATGATAGTTTTATTTATGGCACCCCGCCTTCATGGGGTGAAAGCGCCGGCGATTATCCGCCTCATGGCATTTTCCCGACCAATTACACTGAAATGTACATTTCCGACCTGGTCAACACTTATCCGGAAATCGCTCATAATATGCAGCCGGGCGAATATGACGATACGGCCCCGGGCAAGATTTTCAAGTATGACATTCACACTTCCTACGATTTCGTTCACTTCGACGCTTACGCCTTCTTCCGGGAATCAGACGGCAAATTCACCAAGGTTCCCGGTTCTCATGACGGTGAAAAAGGCCGTATCCCTCCGCCTTCGGTGCCCGAACCTGCGACTCTGCTTCTTTTCGGTTCGGCTCTGGCCCTGGCCGGCGGTGTTCGCAAACTTCGTTCAAAGTAATTCAGTGTAACAAGCTTTCACGAGTAAACAGCAAAAGAGCATAGATAAGGCCGTCCGGGCGGGGCGGCCTTTTTCTTTGGATGGAATCGGATTCTCAGGCTTTGCTTTCGCGGGCCTTGATTTTGAAATCGATCGGTATTCCCTCAAAACCGAATTTTTCCCGGAGCCGGTTGGTCAGGTAACGCCGGTAGGATTCCTGAATCATTTTGGGATAATTGCAGAAAATGATAAAGACGGGGGGACCGGTATCAACCTGAGTCATATAGAACAGTTTGATCCACCTCCCTTTCACCGCCGCCGGGGGCTGGCGTTTGACGGCTTCCTCGAGGAACTGATTCAAGTCGGAAGTGGGAACCCGGCGGGTGTACTGCTCATATACCCGATCGACCAATGAGAGAGTTTTTACAACGCGGTTGCCCTTGAGGGCCGAGATGAAAATACTGGGGATGTAGCTGTAAGTCGGAGCCGTTTCCCGGATTTGACGGGCGTAAATGGCGGCCGAATTTTCATCTTTGTCAAAAATATCCCATTTGTTTATGGCCAGCACCATCCCCCGGCGCGCCTCGCTGACCTCTTCCACGATTTTCAATTCCTGAAGATTGAGCCCCTCGTTGGCGTCGAGCAGGACGACAGCGATATCGCATCGCTGTATAGCGCGGACGGTTCTCAGGGTGGTATAATATTCGACGTTTTCCTTGACTTTGCTTCGTTTCCTCAGACCGGCGGTATCGACCAGGATATAGCGGCGGCCGTCGATGGTCACCGGCGAATCAATGGCATCCCGGGTGGTGCCGGGGATTTCGGACACGATATGGCGATTTTCGCCCAGCAGGAAATTGACAAAGGACGATTTACCGACATTGGGGCGGCCGACCACGGCAACACGGATGACGCCTTCGGGGGCCGGTTCCTCCCGTGGCATTTCCGGCAGACGGTGGATGACTTCGTCGAGCAGATCGCCCATACCACGCCCATTGGCGGCCGAAACCGGTACGACCGGATCGAGACCCAGGCTGTAGAAAGTCGCGCCTTCGTGTTCCAATCGATCATTATCGGCTTTATTGGCAACCAGAAGCACCGGTTTGTCGGTTCGGAGCAATTGCCGGGCGATGCGGGTATCGACCTCGGTGATGCCGGTTTGACAATCGACGATATAGAGGATCAGGTCGGCCTCTTCCATCGCAATCCGGGCCTGTTCCAGAATCAATTGTTCCATCAGGTCGGCGCTGCCCGGCACCATGCCGCCGGTGTCGATCAGGTAAAATTCCCGCCCGGCCCATTCGCACAGGGAGAAGTTGCGGTCGCGGGTGATGCCGGCCTGACTGTCAACTACAGCCAGTTTTTGCCGGATCATGCGGTTGAAAAGCGACGATTTGCCGACATTGGGGCGGCCAACGATGGAAACTACCGGAAAAGCCATCTATGCCTCCCACCGCTCGGTAGCCTTTTGCAGGCTTTCGACGAAATTGTAAGTGCCGGTGATAACCGGACGCCCGGCTTGGGTCGCGAATCGATCCAGCGAAATATCATCGAGGAAGAGATCATCGGTGTTGAGACAGTTGGGCGGAAGCAGGATCATATCGGCGTCGGATTTTTTTATGGCCCGGAGGATATCCTGCCCGGTCAGCAAACCGGTGACAGTGACGCTGGCGCCCCAGAATTTATTGACGACGGCGGTCAAATTCGTTTTCAGATTTTTAATACGACTTACGTCGGGCATGATGAAATCGCGCAGAACCGGTTCGGCCAGTTTGCCGCTGATAATCTCCAAATGCAGGGGGCGTTTTATTTTTGACGGAAGAAACCTCCGGCGGCGATTGAAATCGACGATAAACTGCCGGGTCATGCCAACCCCGTTTTCGAATTGCGGCATCTCTTCATAGTAGCTCAAAGGCGGTATCGGCCGTCCGGCGACGAGGAACCATTCGTCGGCGGGATAGACGAATCTTGTTCCCAGTTTATCGAGAAAACGCTGATGATAGGACTGGACCAGATCGATGACATCAGCCGCCTCGGTCGGCGTATAGGTGCGCAGATCGGGCAATTTTTCGCGGTACCGGGTCAGGCCGACCGGGACGACAGCCAGCGAATCGACGCCGGGGCTGAGGGCCGCCAGGTCGGCGATAGTTTGATGCAAATGCTCGCCGTCATTGATTCCAGGGCAGATAACCGTCTGGGTGTGGAGGGTGATACCGTGATCAACCAGCATTTTCAGCCGAGGCAGGAGCGGTTCCAGTTTTTCGTTCCGGAAAATACAGCGGCGGAGGCGGTCGTCGGTGGCGTGGACGGAGATATACAGGGGCGAGAGGCGCTGGGTTAGAATACGGTCGAAATCGGTCTCGGTCATCCCCGACAGGGAAACGAAATTACCGTGCGTGAAGGAATAGCGGTAATCATCATCCTTGATATAGAGACTTCGTCGCATCCCTTTGGGCTGTTGATGCACGAAGCAGAATATGCAATTGTTGTTACAAATCTGAATTTTTGATTCCTCGAAAATCAGGCCCAAGTCGCCGCAGGCGACGGTATCGAGATCGATCCGGCGCACCTCTCCCCCGTTTTCGAATTCCAGCCGGAGGCTTTCCTCGGTATTGTGGAATTGGAAATCAAGGGCGTCACCGACCGGATGGCCGTTGACCCGGACGAGGTTATCGCCGACGGTCACGCGGTCGCGGAGGGGTGAACTGGGGCAAATTTCGACAATCTTCATGGCATAAAAAAAAGCGGGCGATGGGGGTCGAACCCACGACGTTCAGCTTGGGAAGCTGACATTCTACCGCTGAATTACGCCCGCTAACTATCTTTTATTTCAATGTTATCCATACAAGGCGGCATTGGCCGCCTTATCCGGTTTGGAATCTAAGCATTTGGGGTGAAACTGTCAAGGGGCAAAAAATTAAGCGACCGCGGCCCCCATGACAACTTGGCCGACAAAATTTGTCCGGGCAGGTGTTTGTTTGTAGATTGCGCCTGAGACGTCGTATGAGATATATATTATGAAAAACCGGAGGGTATCATAAATGCGGGCGATGGTTCTGGAAAAACAAAAGCATCCATTAATTGAGAAGCAGGTCGAGGACCCGGTGCCTCAACCGGGGCAACTGCTTCTTAAAGTCCATGCCTGCGGCGTCTGCCGGACAGATCTTCATGTCGTTGACGGCGATTTGACCGAACCGAATCTGCCGCTTATTCCGGGACACCAGATAGTCGCGACCGTTATCGACGCCTCGAAAGGAAGCGGACGCTATGAAGTCGGCGACCGGGTCGGCGTTCCGTGGCTGGGATGGAGTTGCGGGGAATGCAAATTCTGTAAAAGTGGTCGGGAGAATCTCTGCGACCACGCCCGCTATACCGGCTATCAAATCAACGGCGGTTTTGCCGAAAAGTGCGTCGCTGACGAACGGTTTTGCTTCCCTCTCCCTGCCGGTTATCCCGACCTTCAGGCGGCTCCCCTGCTTTGCGCCGGCTTAATCGGCTATCGTTCGTATCGTATGACCGGTGATGCCCACCGAATCGGGATGTATGGATTCGGAGCGGCGGCGCATATTATCACCCAGGTAGCGGTGCACGAAAAGCGGGAGGTCTATGCCTTCACCCGCGTCGGGGATAATTCGAGTCAGGATTTTGCCCGAAAACTGGGCGCCGTCTGGGCCGGATCATCGGAAGATCAACCGCCGGAAAAATTGGACGCCGCCATTATTTTCGATCCCGTGGGGAAATTCGTGCCGGCGGCCTTGCGAGCGGTCGACCAGGGGGGCGTGGTAGTCTGCGCCGGGATTTATATGACCGATATTCCTGCTTTCCCATATTCGATTCTCTGGGAGGAACGGGTGGTGCGGTCGGTGGCCAATTTGACCCGGCAGGATGGAGAGGAATTTCTGGCATTGGCGCCGAAGGTCCCGATCAAGACCGAGGTTCATCCGTATCCATTGGCCAGGACCAACGAGGCCCTTGACGATCTTCGGGCCGGGCGATTCAACGGTTCAGCCGTGATAGTGATTGATTAAGATGCGGGTAGAACCGGGTTAGCCAAATCAGGCTTTATTCGTCGATTTTCCAGCGGTCTTCCCGATGCTTGCCGGTGAAGCGGACGACAAGGATCGAAATTTCATAAAGTAAATAAAGCGGCGCGGCCAGAAGGATTTGGCTGATGACATCGGGGGGCGTCAAAACAGCGCCGAGGATTAAAATCCCGACGATGGCGTAGCGGCGGCCTTTGGCCATGAGTTTATAGTTGATAACGCCCATGCGGCCAAGTATAAATGAGGCTACCGGCAATTCGAAAACCAGCCCGAAAGCCAGAACCATCATCCCGGCAAAACTGATATAATCGCCGATCATGATCATCGGTTTCATATTGGCCGTCGCAAAGCCCAGCAAAAACTTGATGGCCAGGGGGATGACATAGAAGAAGCAGAAAGCCCCGCCAATCAGAAAGAAGAGTGTCGAAGAGACGACGATAGGAATCACGACCTTGACTTCGCTCTTATACAGTCCCGGCCCGATAAACATCCAGATTTGATAAAACAGAACCGGGATGGCGACGATGGCGCCGGCGAAAACTGAAATTTTGAGCCGCACCAGAAAAGCCTCGGCCGGGGCCTTGAAATAGACGCCGACGTCCTGCAGGGGGGCGGAAACGACGTCAACCAGCCATTGAGATATGAAATAGGCGGCGATAGAAAAGATGGCGACGGCAATAATGGCTCGGATCAGCCGTTGCCGGAGTTCCTCGAGGTGATCGAGGAAAGTCATCTCCTTTTCGGGCGGTTTTATCGACATCTCAGGCTGATAAATATGAAGTTTGGGGGTAAAAGTCAAATTGAATCGAATTCGATGTGTCCGGCGGGAATCGGGTTGGATCCATCCGGGGGAAATTCGAACATCGTCATAAGAGCATATATGCGGAAAAATTTATAATAATATAGCAATATCCCTGTTGACGGAGCTGTTTGATTAACGCAGATTTAATTCAATTATTAAGGCCTGAATTTGAAAAAAGTGCCTTATTTATACATGTCTTTTTTTTGGCAATATCAATCCTTTGAGGGTTGTCGGCTGAAAGGAATTTCGAAAATGTCGATGCGCCAATTTTTGTTCCTGCTTGTCCCCGTTTTGATTCTCGCCGCCGGTTGCAGCAAGGCGCCGGAATCGGAATTGACCAGCACCGAAAAGATCATTCAAGAGGCTCAGGACGCGGAAGCCGATCAATATGTTCCGGAGATGTACCAGATGGCGGTCGATTCGCTGGACGCCGCCAAAACGGAAATCCGGAGACAGGATGGAAGATTCACATGGTTCCGCAGTTACGGCAAATCGCGGGAGACTCTGCAGGCGGCTCAGAAGTTGGCGGAAGAAGCCGCAGGTCAGGCTCAGGTGGAAAAGGACCGGATGCGTGCGGAAGTTTCTCAGATGATCACTCAGGCCGACACCGTTGTCACCACCGTCACCAAAGCTTATGCATCGGTCGCCAAGGGCAAGGGCGCCAGGGCCGATTTGCGGACTATCAAAGCCGATCTCGACGCCGTTCAGACATCTTATCGGGCGGCGGTCGAGCAGTTTAACAATGGTAAATACCTGGTCGCCAAGAGCGGCCTGGATTTAGTCATGAAGAACAGCGCCGCTATCATCGAGGCCATCGGCGCGGCCGGAGCGATCAAGAAATAGTCGAATCTCCGACCGGATGAAGGACGATGTTCCCCGCAAGCCGGTTGAACCTATGCTCTCGCCGGTATCTCGAAGACTAGCGGCAACAAGCCTCTCGCGGCGGCGCCCCTTCCCGGAAAATAAAATTAATCAAAGTCACCGCATCGGCCACATCAACCCGGCCGTCGCAATTGGCGTCGGCGATACAATCGAGAACCGGTGCAGCCCCGTCGGAAAAAACGAATTTTATCAAGTAAACGGCGTCACCGACGTTGACGAGGCCATCACCATTGGCGTCACCGGCAACATGCCCGATGATTCGCGTGGCGCCGTGAAGAAGCAACGGGGTCTCGTCAGTGAAATTGCCCTCGACCGAAAATGTCACATCGTTGACGCCCCAGGGCAGGCCGTAGCTCATGATGAAATCTTCGGCCGGGACAACCACGGCCAGAACCTCCCCCTGAAAAGCTGGATGAGACGGCAGGAGTATCGCCGATACCGGTTCGATCGTATTATTTATGGTCAGACTGGAATAGTCAATATCGCCAACCGGGTCGGTTCCCGCGCGTGTTATAAAAATGGTATCCATGATCGGGTTTATGGCATAAAGGAAAAACCCGTATTGCGGATCGGGATAGATGGTGGCCATCAATTCCGTCGGTGGCACGTAGCCTGGGAAATTGAGGATATCTTTTAGGACGGTGATCGAAGTCAGGCGATCGGGCCCCTGCCCTACTGCAAGTTTGAGATAAACATACTGGCTGTCACCGGGGGCGAAAATCACTGGCCCGCAGGTGAGCATCATGCGGCGATCATCGGGATCGGTATCCAAATCCCCAGTACCCGTGACCGGGTCTCCGGGCACGGCAAATTTGGATCCATTGGGCAGGGGGTCTCCGTCACGGGTCAAGCCCTGCATGAAGTTATATGTCTGCAGGTAATTATCGGGATCGATGCCGTTGATATATTTGTTGAAAGCCGACAAGCCGAGATTTTTATAACCGGGCATAGGCGTCCCGTCGAAATCGCCGACATCTCCCGGCGACGGGGTCAGAAGACCCTCCAGAATCTTGAAGCCGACGGCCGGTGAGTAGATCCCAAATTGCGCGTCATCCCAGGTTCCATTGTAGCAATAGCCGATATTGTCGAGGGTATCGCATCCCACGAGATCGTTGGTGAATTCGCCGTTATCGGGGTCAGACCAAAGGGAAAAATAGAAATCCCGGACGGTATCGGGGCTTCGGTTGTACATTTTGTATTTCATATAGATGGTCATGCCGTCGGGGCCGCTGGTCAGGTTGGATGTCGGAGCGCCGCTGTAAATCATAAATGTATCCGGCGTCCCCGGGATGACATTATTGGCGCTGATCTGCCAGATGTCGCTCGGATCGGGTTTGCCGTCGGTGCCGGGCCTGAGGCTGACCCAGCCTGCGATCAGGCAATCGAAATTATCGTACTCGTTAAGGACGGCCCGATCCTGCATATATACGGGATCGGGCGTCTCGGAATATTCGGAATTGAGAACGAAGAAATACTCCCGCCCGCCCATGGGATCGGGATTTCCATATTGATCGACCTGTTCCCCGGGATTCCATTTGCCGTCAACGTTCTGACCGGAGGGATCGTCGGGGTTATAGTATTCCACAAAGGCGAAATTCAATTGCCTTGCTGGTTCCGTGGTAACATCCCACACCGTAAAATTCTGAATGGGAAAATAGCCGTAGTAGTCAAAACCGAGGTCCCGTCGGTAGCAGTAGGCCCATTGCCCGGCGCCGTCGGGCGTCCATCGGATTTCTATCATTGTCGGCGGCACGGTGGTGATCGACGAACCAAAGAACTCGGTTCCGAGACCAAGTCCCCCGAAGAAACCGGAACCTCCCCAGTCCACTCCCGTGATCGGACGATACGCCCCGCTCCATTCCCAATTGGTTATGCCGATTTCGGTGAACTCGACCCGGACTTGAAAACCATCGACGACCGGGGAACTTTCGCCGCCCGAAAAGTCGGTCTGGTTCGATAATAAAGTGACGTCGGTAGTGACGTCAATAAGATTCCAGACAGCGCCAAGACCTTCGACGCTGTCGATGGTGACGGCGTAGGTATCTCCAGTCAGCGCTTCGGAATTTATCACATTGGTGCGAACCGTGATCGATGATTCCCCCAAATGCGTGACCGGAAGGGTGAACTTGCCCGGTATTTCGATGGACCCGTCCTGATCGACCGCCCAGACAGTCTGCTGGACCTCGATGCCCAGTGGAGCGGTCTGCCCGGCGTCATTCTGGTGTTGGTTGGGATCGGCGTCATTATAGACCATCCAGAGCATCTGGTCGCCAATCATTTTGGGACTGCCGTCAGGATTTACCGGCGCTCCCTGACTCGCCGGCCAATTCAGGTAATCGGCATTGGGATTGTCGGCCAGGCTGTCAGCGTATAGTTTATACACTTTGAAAGCGGGATTGTCGGGCATGAAGGTACCGTTCGCCATCGGCCCGGGGACATATTCATCGTCATATTCGGCAACGGTAACTCGTATCTGATCGTTGATCTTCCCCCCCATCCATAATCCGGCGCAATATAAGACGCTGTTATCATGAAGGCCGCTGACAATATCGTCGGTGGTGGTATATGGATAATAGGTCCCGTAATCATTGCCGAAGACTCCAGCCAGGTCACGGCCGAAATTGCCGTGGTTGGTCACGAACATGAGGATCCGGTTGGCGTTGATATAAGTGTCGTTATCAATATATTTCAACTCATCTGCGCTGTTATCCTGCTCGGTTCCCGGCGGAGGAACGGCCATGCCGGCCAGCGGCAGAAGTATGATTAATACAAACAGGTGAAAAACTCTCATGATGATCTCCCTCCCGAATCCGATAAGTACTTAATTTCGCCAAAGCGGTATTTGAATATGCAATTATTATTATAATATCTAAATGCGCTGATTTGTCAATATAATAATGCCGGACTAAGCGGCGGAGGCGGCCTTAAGACAGATTAAAACTCACTTGAATTTGACTCGGAATAAATAACGGTATCGGGAAGAGGGGGATATGGTTGATTGGAATGGAGGGGGGAGGATTCGAACCTCCGAAGGCTTCGCCGACAGATTTACAGTCTGTTCCCTTTGGCCACTCGGGAACCCCTCCAGGTATCAAAGATCGCTGTTTCTCGGAACATTTTGTTTATCAGCCGGCGAGAGGACTCGAACCCCCGACAGGCTGATTACAAATCAGCTACTCTACCAACTGAGTTACGCCGGCGCCGACAAGGCTGCTATTATAGCAAATTACTTTTATAAGTCAAGCCAAAATAATCAGCCATCCTGATTTTATATTATCGGACATTTCGAACGGCCGATTTATATTTTTCTTTTCCACTTGGTCCCGGCAGCGGTGTCCTCGAGTATGATACCGCGGGCCAGCAAATCGTCCCGGATTTTATCGGCGGTACCGAAATCGCGGTTTTTCTTGGCGTCGGTTCGCTGCCGAATTAAATCTTCGATTTCGAAATCCAGATCGGACTCTTCGCGTCGGGCCAGATTTAAAACGGTGTCGATTTTTTCAATCGCGGCCAGAGCGCGGGCTTTTTCCTCGGCTGAAAGTTTATTCTCAGCTTTAAGACGATTGATATCGCGGATATAATCGAACACTACGCCCAGAGCCGCCGAAATATTGAGATCGTCATCCATCGCCGATTCGAAGCCGTCGATCGTCTTTTTGATATATTCGTCGGCTTCGCCCGAAGACTGACCGCCGGCGTAATCTTTCAGGTTACTGTAAAAATCGTTGTATCGTTCGACGGCATTGCGGGCGGCGTCGAGACCTTCAAAAGTAAAATTCAGCTGCTGGCGATAATGGGTCGCCATCAACAAATAGCGCACCGCCAGCGGGGCGTAACCTTTATCCAGGATATCTCGCAAAGTGAAATAATTGCCGAATGATTTGGCCATTTTGCGCC
>CAZGAV010000076.1:0-19749 GCA_964523575.1 uncultured Ignavibacteriales bacterium | reverse complement strand
ACCAGCCCGCCTGATTTCATCACCAGGCCGGCATTCGAGGTTGCCGCCAACAATTTCTTGTCGGATTTAATGAATCGAGTTATCACCATCCCTTCCAGTTTTGACATCGGTTTGAATTGATTTTCGAAGAAAGTCACCGGTCCGCGTGACGTGCCGACCTTGATCACCCATTCATCGGCGTCGATGGCCGTAATCGTTTCGGACGGCAGACCATCGGCCACTCCAAACGGCGTCCAACTGCCGCCGTCGTAAACGAAGAAGCCATGATCGGTGCCGAGGTAGAGATGGTCATGGTTGAAGTCAAGGGCGGTGACGTTGTCAAAGAGGCTTGAATCACGCACGAGATACCGTTTGTGAAAACTGTCTCCGTCCCAGCGATAGAGACCGTCGCCGGCGGTGCCGACCCAGAGGCCGAGGCCATCGGAGGTCAGGGCCGAGACGCGGACATTACCGGCCAGCTTCCGGATGCCGGTGACATCGAGCGCGTAAATGCCTTCGGTCGTACCAATATAGAGAATGGGGAAGTCCTGATAGAGAGCGGTTATGGTCCCGTCCAGCTGGAGCTTATAATCTTCGTCGGACAGAATGCCGTCTTTGAGGGTATAAAGATTGTCCCCGCCGACATTGATGTTGTTGCCGGCGTCGATGATGGCGTTGACTGGCATGGCGCTGGAGATAAGGGAGGATTTACCGTCGAGGATATTATACATGATGACGCCTTCATCGACCGCGGAATAAACGACGTTATCCTTGAGAATCATGTCATTGATTTTGATGTCGTCTTTACCGAATATCGATTGGTCGGTGTCGTCGGTCAGGGCCGTATAATCGACGTCGGTCGATTCGACTGCGGCGGTGGCATAAGTGGTTTCGACGAAATCATCAATGACCTGATCGGTCAGAGAGTTGGTGTGACTGCCGCTTTTATCGGAGGAACAGCCAATGATTAAAAACATTCCAGCCGACATCAGCACGGTCACGGCGAGTAAAAAGTTTCTGGTTTTCATGATCGTCTCCTTGTAAGGGTTTGGGTTGTCTTTATCAAGGCTATATCAAATTCTGTGCCTCTATTTTATGTTGTTGCAGTACAACAACTTGTCAAACAAGTGGATTGGAAAACCTGAGATTTGTGTGTCATATTTGACACAGGTCATAAAAACATGTATCATGAAAACGACTGATTCATTTCCTGAGGTGACATGAGAAAATTATTATTCTGGATTCTGGCGGCAAATCTGATATGGGCGACAGGTGTCCGGGCGCGGCAGATTGAAACCGGAATAGTTCAGATCAAAATGGATCGTATCTATTTCTCATCCGGTTCCGAATCGGGCGTTAAAGCCGGTTCGCCTTTTGTCATCGAATGCGGCGGAAATGAAATTTTGTCGGGCGCCCTGGAATACGCCGGTCCCGGTATTTCATACAGCCGGCCGCTGGCGGAAATTGACAGTCTCGAAATCGACCCGCAGTGCATCGTCCGCCTGACCACCTCGGCTATAGATTCCTCGGCGATTATCACCATCGGTACTGATATCCCGTTCAGGTTTTTTGACCTGGATCATGAGACGTTGTTTCAACGCCGCGCCGATACGGTTCTACCCAACCTGGTCGATTCGACGCGAACGGTGGGGAATATGACGCTTCTGTATTTGAGCCATGATGTCCAATTCTCCGATGGGACACCTCTGAACGCGACGTTGCTGGCCAGTTTTTTTGAGGATATCAAAGACCTCAGCCGCTCCAATCTGGTGCGCTATTTCTTCGCCCGCCTGCTCCCCCTCGATTCCGGCGGCGTAGAGGTGATCGATCCCCATACTATTCGTCTGAGTTTCTACTCTCCCTTTCCGCGCGCGGCGTACTTTTTAAGTCATCCCGATTTTGCCGTTTATAACGCCATCCATGCCGGCACCGGCGCCCTGGCGCTTTACCCCGATCCGGAAGGCGGCGTCGATCAGAAAGTGTATGTGCCCAACCGCCATTATCGGGGCGAACCCGCGGCCTTCGCCCGCCTGATCGTGCGCCAGTACGAACAGCAGTATCGACTCAAGTTTGCCTATGAAAACGGCCAAATCGACGGTTTCATTGGTTTCGGTTTCGAGGCCGATCTGGCCGGAACCTACGAGGCCCGGGCGCTTTACCCCGAGGTGGCGGTTATGATAGCGGGATTGGGGGGTGAACTTTTCTCGCAGGGAATTTTCCCGACCTCGCTTTATTATTGTTTCAATCCAGCCCTGTCTCATATCTATTTTCAGTACGGCGAGACGATCCCGGTCAATCGCTGGATGGTCACGTCGGGTACGAATGAAACTGAACCGCGATTTTATCCATTCGACTTTCTGGCCGGAAGACGACTGCATGAATCCATCAGGTCCAAAACCGATTCGGCCCTGATCGTTTATGATGATACACCCTTGTATGAGACGGCCCGATACCTGGCCGATATCGTTGCCCGCGAGGGTATGAGTGCGCCCATCAAACGGCAGTCGTTTGAGGGACCTTTCGATATCCGACTGATGTTTTACCCCGCCTCCGACCGGGTGATGCCTTTCGCATTGGTTGCCGCCGTCCTGGAATTGAACGATCAGAATCGGTATCTGCCACCCGGTCGCCGCATGGATCGTCCGGCCTGGCAGGAATTGGGGCAGGGATCGAGTCTGAGTGAAATCAGGAACCGGGATAATTTTTTTGCCAAAGCGGAGGAGACGGTGGTGCAGGACGGCGGCTTTTTCCCTCTGTTTCGACCCTATATCTATGCGGTCGGCGGCGCCGATATCAGGGGGCTGATTTTCGATTTCTACGGTTATCCGGAACTCGACCGGATGATCAAATTTTCAGATAAAATATCGGAAACCGTATCGGAGCCCAAACCATGACTTTCACCGGGCGTTTGCGTCTGGCGCTGGTACTGGCGGCGATTCTTCCCACCGTCTTGATAACCGCGATCGTTCTGTTCGGATTGTCGCAACAGGTCAAACGACTCGAAAGCCGCGATGCGTCGGCAGCCTGTGCACGATTCACGGAACTGCTCGACAACGCCTCCGCCCGAATCGAAAGAGACCTCCAATATATAAGCGACAGCCGCGAGTTTCAGGCTATGGAATGGGGTCTGGAGAATCAGAAGCCGCCCGATCCCAAATATGTCTTGCCATTGCTGGCCCTGGACTTTGTCGAGTACCTCGACTCCGACGGGAAGGTCATTGTATCCGCCGATCGGCCGGCTCTGGTGGGGCAGAGCATCGCCGCCGACCTGCCATCGATACTATCTACAGAGGGACGACTGGTGTATGAGAATGATCTGCATGGGTCGCACCCGTCGCTGGCGTTGAGTCGTCCGACCGAAAACGGTTATATTCGCGGCGGCATCTTCCTCGACGGTATTTTCAAAAAACTGGCGGCGGCCGTGACGCGCTCGAATTTGGAATTTATCGATATCAGCGACACGGAATCGTCAACGATGATGGCCGCTCCGGTCGGCGCCGTCGGTGTTCCCTATCGGCAGGACGGACGACTTATGGCGGTACTGGCCTACGACTCCACCGGTCAGTATTTCCCGGTGGCTCGATTTTTGACTTACCATCAGCAATCGTTATTCTCCGATTTTCTGACCGCCGTCATCGTCGTGACGGTTTTTTCACTATTGATCGTTATCCCGGCCGGTCTTTATTTTTCATCCCGGACCAGGCGCGAATTCCAGAGTTTGACGGGGGGCGCCTTGAGAGTCGCCTCTGGTGATTTTTCACAGCCAGTCGAAACCGCAGGCGGCGGCGAATTTGCGGATCTGGCCGATTCGTTCAATCAGATGATGAAGCAATTGACCGATTACCGGGAGCGGTTGATCGTTTCGCAGAAGATCGCGGCCTGGCAGAGTATCGGGCGCAAAATCGCCCATGAAGTCAAAAATCCTCTCACTCCGATATCCATCGCCATCGACGATCTCAAACACAGCTATCGCGAGCACCCGGCCGACTATGAGAAGATTCTGGAGGATAGTGCCGCGACAATCAAGGGGGAAGTTAATCGCATTAAAAGGCTGATCGATCAATTTTCGACTTTCGCAAAAATGCCGCCTCCCGAATTTTCGACGATCACCGCCGCACAACTCTTCCGTGATATCGAAGTGCTGTTCAAAGACGAGATGGAACAGGGCAAATTGAGCATCGAGAATGAACTGGGCGAGGCTCCGCTTTATCTTGATCCCGACCAGATGCGGCAGGTTATTATCAACCTCATCAAGAACAGCATTGAGGCCGGAGCCGAACATTGCCGCCTGGAGTTAACGGTGCATGAGAATCTAATTCGCGTGACCATTGACGACGACGGCCCCGGTCTTCCAGACAAAATAACAAGCGATGGGCCGACTCCATACTTCTCCACCAAGAAGCACGGGAGCGGCCTGGGATTGATTATCTGCCAACGGATTGTTTTCGATCACGAAGGGACGATGAATTTATTGAATAAACCCGATGGAGGGGCGCGGGTGATAATCACCCTGCCAATTAAAGATGCCTAATATTCTTCTTATCGACGACGAACACGAAATCCGCGCGACGTTGTCGGCGGCATTGGGACGCCGCGGTTACAAGGTCGAAACGGCTATCGACATCAAGGCGGCACAGGCAAAGGATCTCGGCCGCTATGACCTGATTATGTTGGATGTCATGCTTCCCGACGGTAGCGGCGTCGATCTGTTGCAAAGCATCATGGAAAACCCCGATGCCCCGCCGGTGGTGATGATGTCGGGAGTCGCCGGGGTGGAAACGGCGGTGCAGTCTATTCGACTCGGCGCGGTCGATTTTCTCGAAAAGCCATTGACTCTTGATCGGGTTCTGGTCACGATCGAAAACACCTTGAAAGCCGATAAACTCCGCGAGGAAAATCTGGCCCTGTCGCGTCTGGTTTACGGATCATTCATAGGTGACTCGTCCCGGATAAAGAAAATTAAGAAGGAGATCGAAACTACGGCTCCGCGTTCGACCCGTTTTCTGATCCTGGGCGAAAACGGCACCGGCAAGGAACTGGTGGCGCGAATGATTCATGAGCAAAGCCGTTACGCCGCAGGTCGCTTCGTGCCGGTCAATTGCGCCGCCCTGCCGTCGGAATTGATCGAGTCGGAATTATTCGGCCACATCAAGGGATCGTTTACCGGAGCCGTCGGAGACAAAACCGGCCGTTTTGCCGAAGCCGACCGGGGAACGATATTTCTGGATGAAATCGCCGACATGCAAGCTGAGGCTCAGGCCAAAATACTGCGCGTCCTGGAAAGCGGCGAATTGCGCCCAGTCGGTTCCAGCGAGACCGAGCACGTGGATTTGAATGTCGTTGCCGCCACCAATCGCAATATCCTGAAACTGGTCGACGACGGCGATTTTCGCCAGGATCTTTTCTATCGGCTCAATGTCGTGACCTTCAATCTTCCGCCGCTGCGGGAAAGGCGCGAGGACATCCCGATTTTATATCATTACTTCCTTGATTTCTTCGCCCGCCAGAGCGGCCGGCCGCCGGTGGCAATCGATGATGCAGCTATGGGACTTCTGTCCCATTATCAATATCCCGGCAATGTTCGGGAATTGAAGAATATCGCAGAGAGGATATCTATATACGTCAACCGGCCAAAAGCCTCAAAAAGCGATATCCAATCGCTACTGCCGCATCATCAATCGGGACCGATTTTGCCATTGAAAGAGGCGGTCGATAAATTCGAAACCGACTATATAACGCGGGCCATAGATGACTGCGAAGGCAACATGGCCGAAGCCGCACGCCGGCTCGGTCTGGAAAGATCTCATTTGTATAAAAAACTAAAAAAACTCAACGGCGAGTAAAGCCCAGAAGTTACCGATCATTCCGCTCAGTTTCGTTATCACTTGCCGGAGTTCCGCCAATTCCTCAAATACCGACGGCGTTAAATAAGACAACTTAAGTACAATATCAAAAATAGGTTGCATATATTCAGAGCCTTCTCTATATTCCAGGCATAGGGCAAGCCCAGGACATCATAAAGCCAACTTTGATATTACACTCTTAATATTTATCCTCTCCTTTGGGCTTGGAAGAAGCGTTTTAAGGCATCGCTCCCCCGTTGACATCTCGAACGCGGCCCGAGCAAATGAAGAGCATCACGGCTCGATAAAGCCTCCTGGAATGGGCGGCTTGATCAGCTTTTTGATAATGCCGGGTAGTATGAGACAGCTTGACAATAGATCTGAACATGTGATCGGTTTGTTTTCGCCCACAGTGGATTTGTCTAATAAACCGCGTCAGGTCGGTTAATAAACGGCCGGACGACAAGTCAGGAAAGGGTGTAATATGAAAAGACTGATGATTATTATGACGCTTGCCCTGGTCATGGTTGTATTCGCCAATATGACGGCTCAGGCGGCCGGAGCGTGCTGGTGATGGAACAATGACGGGCAGCGTGCCTGCTCAGACGGAGTTGCCGACCAGGCGACTTGTGAAGATCTCGCCGTTGGTTGGGATCATTGTCAATTTTTGGATGGCAAGACTTGTGCCGATGGTCCCCCGCCGAATATTATGGGTGTGCCGTCGCTCACACCTTGGGGTGGAGTGGCTCTGGTTTTGCTGATGGTATCAATTGCGGTCTATTTGCGCCGCCGCCGGGCGACGACTTGATATACGGGTAAAACAATGGCCGGTTCGGGTACCTGCTCGGCCATTGAAATCGCGGTCAAATGTTTTGCCAATAGTTGGATAGATGGCCTCAAAGTTGGGTTTGATAAAGGGTGTGATGAAGCAATTAACGGTGTTTATATTTGGTATAATCTGTCTTGTTCTGCTTCAGACTTTGCCGGCCCATTCCGGATGCTGTTTCTGATGGATGGATGATGGCAGCCGGTCCGGTTGCGATGAAAATGTCAGCGGAGCGACTTCATGTGCCGATGCCTGTGCGGCATGGGGATGGGATCGGTATTATTATATCGAATCAAGCGATTGCTCCTGCGAAGGGGTATCGGGAAATCTCCCGGTGTCAAGGGAAACGGATGTGAACGATCTCGACGGCGACGGCGACAGGCAGGAAGAGATCAGATGGCGCTATGTCGTTATTATTGATAATTGCAGAATTGTAGGTAATGAGTGTCAGGAACGGCATCGTCTGTCGCGGTGCTGGAAAGACGATGAACATAACTGAACGGATATTGAGCCGGTGGTCACCGGCTATGAAGAACCCAACCAGGAATATTGGTGGGTAACGATCTGCAATAACGGCAAATGCCATTGCATCGACATCGATCAAAACACATATCCCAGCTGTGATTCCACCAATTTTCACTACTGGGAAAAATGCGCGCCTGATTCCGAACCCAGCAATGGAAAAGCTCCTTCATTGACATTCGGCGGCGTAGTCGCTTTGATATTTCTGATGCTGATAATCGGCATATACTTGCAGAAAAAGAAATTGCTCCGTCAGAATAAATCGTGATTTTGAATTTTGTGCTTATATAAAAAATGCGGCCGAGCGCTTGGGGCGCCCGGCCGCATTAATCAACAGGGGGGTATTGCTTTTCAACTATTTATTTACGCGACAAAATCGTCAACCTGTTTTTGGCTCGTTGGTAAGCGGCCCTGGCCCGCGGAAGATCGATATCTCCGGCGGCGTCGCTGATCCGCTGTTTCGCCCGTTTCAATGATTCTCGGGCGCGGTCAAGGTCGATCTGTTCGGCGAATTCGGCCGAATCGGCCAGAATAGTGCAGGTATTTTTAGAATTCTCTAAAAACCCGCCGGAAAGCGCCAGATTGATTTCCTTGCCCGAACCGTCCTTGACGGTCAGCTTACCGGGTTTGAGGGAGGTTATGATGGGCGCATGGTTGGACATGATGCCCAAATACCCGACCTCTCCGGGGGCGATGATCGAGACCACGTTCTCCTCGTATATTACCCGTTCCGGCGTGACTACCGACAATCTAAACATTAGTTCTCGCTTTTCATCTTCTCGTAGTTTTCCAGCACTTCTTCAATCGGTCCGGTGTAGTAGAAGCACTGTTCGGGGACTTCATCCATATCGCCGTTGACGATCATCTCGAAACCCTTTATGGTATCTTCAACCTTGACATATTTTCCCGGTTTGCCGGTGAAAGCCTCGGCCACAAAGAACGGCTGGGAGAAGAAACGCTGGATTTTGCGGGCCCGGTTAACCGTCAGGCGGTCCTCTTCGGACAATTCATCCATACCGAGAATGGCGATGATGTCCTGAAGATCGCGGTAACGTTGCAGAATCCTCTGGACGTTGCGGGCGATGCCGTAATGTCTTTCGCCGACGATTATCGGGTCCAGAATTCGCGAGGTGGAATCAAGAGGATCGACGGCCGGATAAATACCCAGCTCGGCGATTTGCCGCGACAACACCGAGGTGGCGTCGAGGTGCGCGAAACTGGTGGCCGGGGCCGGATCGGTCAAGTCGTCAGCGGGAACGTAAATGGCCTGCACCGAGGTGATCGATCCCGACTTGGTCGAGGTGATCCGTTCCTGCAATGCGCCCATTTCGGTGCCGAGAGTCGGCTGATAACCCACCGCCGACGGCATGCGTCCCAACAGGGCCGATACTTCGGAGCCGGCCTGGACGAATCGGAAGATATTGTCAATGAACAGAAGCACGTCCTGATGTTCTTCATCGCGGAAGTATTCGGCCATGGTCAGACCTGACAGGCCGACTCGCAAACGAGCGCCGGGCGGTTCGTTCATCTGGCCGAACATCAGGGCTGTTTTGGCCAGCACGCCGGATTCTTTCATTTCCAGCCAGAGGTCATTGCCTTCACGAGTGCGCTCGCCGACACCACAGAAAACCGAATAACCGCCATGCTCGGTCGCGATATTCCGGATCAGTTCCTGAATCAAAACCGTTTTGCCCACGCCGGCGCCGCCGAAAAGACCGACCTTGCCGCCCTTGGAATAAGGTTCGAGGAGATCGACGACCTTGATTCCGGTTTCAAACATCTGGGGCGTCGTTTCCTGTTCCTCAAAACCGGGACTGGGCCGGTGAATCGGCATCCGCGGATTATCGGCCGGGATTTTGTCGAGGGTATCGATAGTATCGCCGAGCAGGTTGAACAGACGGCCCAGCGATTTTTCGCCGACAGGAACCGATATTGGCGCGCCGGTATCGAGAACCGGCATGTCCCGTACCAGACCGTCAGTCGAGGCCAGAGCGACACAGCGCACGACGTTATCGCCGATATGAAGGGCGACTTCAACCGTCAGTTTGATTCCCTTTTCCGCGTCCTCAATCTTGAGTGCATTGAGAATATTCGGAAGTTTATCCGAGTCGAACGCGCAGTCCACGGTCGGCCCGATCACCTGTACGACTTTTCCGATATTGTCAGCCATGTCTCTAAACTCCGCTATATATACTGTATTTTTTTCTCATTTCACCGGCACCATGAGTACGCCGTACCCGCGAAACCGGAATTTCGGTATCTCATCTATGCCTTCAGCGCCTCGGCGCCTCCGACGACTTCCAGAATCTCCTTGGTGATGGCCGCCTGACGGGCCTTGTTGTATTGCAGGGTCAGATTATCGATCATTTCGCCGGCGTTGTTGGTGGCCAGCGTCATGGCCATCATCCTCGTCGCATGTTCGGACGCGAAGGAGTCGGCCAGAGACGATTGCAGGCGCACATGAGCGTAACGCGGCAAGAGATTCGAAAAAATGGCATCCGGCGTCGGCTCGAAAATATAGACTCCGGCGCCGTCATGACCCTCGCTGGCGGGGCGGTCGATATTCAGGTATTTCTCGATGGTCGCGACCGTTTTGGCCGTGCTGATGAATTTGGCATACAGAAGATATATTTCGTCGGTATGTCCATCGATAAACCGGCCGGTCAAAAAGCTGACCAGATCGCGCACCATGGGGAATTTCATTTCGGCATTGAACTCGTTGTAGGTTTTGATGATTTCCCACTGACGGCGGCGAAAATAGAGATGTCCCCGGCGCCCGACGCAAACCAGTTCGGTTTTGGCCTGGTCGCGTTCACCCAGCCATTTTTCGGCCATCCGAATCAGGTTGGAATTGAACGCCCCGCAGAGGCCGCGGTCCGAGGTCATCAGCACCAGCGTCTGCTTTTTGACTTCCCGCTTTTCGAAGTAGGGATGAGACAGCTTGTCGGTGGCCGCCGCCGAAAGATGGCCAAGCATTTCGGACATCTTTTCGGCATAGGGGCGGGATTGTTCCGCCTGCAACTGCGCTTTGCGCAACTGCGCCGCCGCCACCATCTTCATCGCCTTGGTTATCTGGCGGGTCGATTTGACCGAGTTGATTCTTTTTAATATGTCTCGAAGCGTCGCCATGTTTATTCCCGTTTAAGCTTGGAATTGCTCTTTGAATTTCTTGGCCGCCTCATGCAGTTTCTTGTCGGTGGCATCGGAGATAGTCTTCTCGTTTTCGATGGCATGCATGATGTCCGGGAATTCCTTTTCGATTGATTCCAGAAATTCGGGTTCGAATCTGGCAAGGGAACCGATCGGCAGGCTGTCGAGATAGCCGTTGGCCGCGGCCCAGATGATGGCCACCTGAAGGCTTAGCTTTTTCGGCGTGTACTGACCCTGCTTGAGGATTTCAACCATTCTTTCGCCGCGCGTCAATTGCCGCTTGGTGGCCGCGTCCATATCGGATCCGAATTGGGCGAAGGCCGCCAGTTCCCGGTACTGGGCCAGGTCAAGGCGCAACGAACCGGCGACTTTCTTCATCGCCTTGGTCTGAGCGTTGCCGCCGACACGGGAAACCGAAATACCGACGTCGATAGCCGGGCGAACCCCGGCGAAAAACAGGTCGGGCAGAAGGTAAATCTGGCCGTCTGTAATGGAAATGACGTTAGTCGGGATATAAGCAGAAACGTCACTGGCCTGAGTTTCGATAATCGGCAGGGCCGTCAGCGATCCGCCGCCTTCGGCTTCGGATAACTTGGCCGCGCGTTCCAGAAGTCGCGAGTGGCAATAGAAAATATCGCCCGGATACGCTTCACGTCCCGGCGGACGCCGCAGAAGGAGCGACAATTGCCGATAGGACTGGGCCTGTTTGGAAAGGTCGTCATAGATGACCAGCGCGTGACGGCCGCTATACAGGAATTCCTCGCCTATGGCGCATCCGGCATACGGCGCAATATACTGCATCGGGGCCGGATCGTTGGCCGTCGCCGAAACCACGGTCGTATATTCCATGGCGCCGTTCTGGGTGAGAATTTCCACCACCCGGGCGACGCTGGAGGCCTTCTGGCCGATAGCGACGTAGATGCAAAAGACATCGGTGTCTTTCTGGTTGATAATGGCGTCGATGGCGATGGCGGTTTTGCCTGTCTGACGGTCACCGATAATCAGCTCGCGCTGACCGCGGCCGATCGGGATCATCGAGTCGATAGCCTTGATCCCGGTCATCATCGGTTCTTTCACCGGCTGACGCTGGACCACGTTAGGCGCCTGACCTTCCAGCAGACGGAATTTGTCGGTCGCAATCGGTCCTTTGCCATCCAACGGCTCACCGATGGGATTCACCACCCGCCCGATCATGGCGTCGCCGACGGGAACCGAAGCCACACGGCCGGTCCGCTTGACGGTATCGCCTTCTTTAATGCCCTGGTCGCTACCGAAAATGGCTACGCCGACGTTGTCCTCTTCGAGGTTGAGCACCAACCCGGTAATATCGCCGGGGAAAGTGACCAGTTCCGACATCATCGCATCTTCGAGGCCCCATACGCGGGCGATGCCGTCGCCGACCTGAAGAACGGTGCCGACCGATTCCATCTCGAGCTTGGTCTCATACTTGGCAATTTCTTTTTGAATGACCGATGAGACTTCTTCAGGATTAAGACCCATAAGGCACTACTCCTGTATCCATAATTTCATTTTTTCCGTTCATAACTCACGACCGAAGCGCCCAAATCGAACCGCTAAGTTCCTCAGGCGACTTTCAGTTTCATCAACTCTTCTTTTAATTGCGACAACTGGTCCCGGACCGAGCCGTCGATAATCTGATCGCCAAGTATGACGATCATGCCGCCCAGGATCGAGGGATCGATTTTTTCGTCCAGCTCGATCGTCTTTCCCGTTTTGGCATGCAGTCTGTCGATCAGGCGGCGGCGGGCGTCATCATCAAGCGGTATCGCCGTCGTTACTTTGGCTACTGCAATGCCGCGGGCCTCGGCCACAAGCGCCCGGAATTCCTCGATAATATCATGAAGGAATCCGATCCGGTGCTTTTCCACCAGAACCAGCAGGAACTCGAGGAAAAGCTGTTCCAGCCGATCCTTGAAGACATCGCGAACCAGAGCGACCTTTTGCTGATCCAGAATATGGGGGGCCAGCAGGAATTGGAGCAGGGTATCGTCTTTCTTGACGAGATTATCCAACTGCTCGAATTGTTTGGAAGCCAGGTCCATCAGGCCCTTGTCCCGGACGATATTGAACAGCGCGGTCGAGTATTTTTTGGCTACCTGTTGAGCTAACATGGTTTAGGCCTTTTCCACTCTGTCAATGAAGTCCGAGATGAGGCGGCGGTTCTCCGAGTCATCCATCCGGGCCGAGATGATCTTCTCGGCGGCGGCGATGGTCATCGAGACCATATCCTCTTTGAGAGCCGCGCGAGCCTTGAGGACATCACGATCCAGTTCGGACTTGGCCCGGGTAATGATACCCTTGGCCTCCTCTCGCCCCTTCTCTTTGATCTCGGCGGCGATCTTCTGACCTTCATTGACCGCCTCGGTGAGTTTCTGACGCGAGATGTTGTCGATGTCTTTGAGCTTGGCTTCAAAATCGGCCTTGAGCGCGGCCGCGTCGGATTTGTCGGTTTCGATCTGGTCGAATTCCGACTTGATTTTCTGACGACGTTCCTCAAGGACGCCCATAATCGGCGCCCAGGCGAATTTCTTCAGAATCAGGACGGTAATGACAAAACCGACCATGTGTGTCAGTATCAGTTGAATATCAACATTCATCCTCATATCCCCCCGGCCGCGCCGACCCTTTTGAAATCAGGCGGCCGGATGAGTTCAGCCTGTTATCGCAGGTGCGAAATAAGGAAATTAGGCGCCGATCTTGCCCATGACCAGGAAGAAGGCCAGCAGGGCATAGAGCGTCAAAGCTTCGATAAAGGCCGCGCCGATGATCATACCCGTCTGAATCTTGGCAATGGCTTCCGGTTGACGGCCCATGGCTTCCATGGCCGACCCCACCGCTTTGCCCAAACCCATGGCGGAACCGATGGCGGCGAAAGCCACGGCCAGCGGAGCCGCGAAACCTAAACTTGTCTGATAATCCATTGCGTTTCTCCTCGTGAAACTAAGTTATCTATAGATTGTTGCTTTAATCTCAAGATTAATGTCCACTCTCTCCATGCGGCAGAACCATAACGATGTAGGCGGCCGAAAGCATCATGAAAACCAGGGCCTGAATCGTCCCCAGCAACAGCGCCAGGAAATAAAACGGCAGTTGGAAAGGAATTCCCACCGGACTATGGATAAAGGACAAAGCCAGCACGCCCAGCGACACCATCACCGCGATCAGCGTATCCTCGCCGGTGATATTGCCGAAAAGACGAACGGCCAGAGAAAACGGTTTGACGAACTCGCCGAAAACGTGCAGGGGGAAATTGATGATCACCAGCGCCCAGGTGACGCCCGAAGTCGGTTCTCCGGCCAGATGATGCAGGTATTTCAAAGGCCCCAGCCGCCGCAAAGCCGTGTATTGCACATATAGAAAAACCGTAATCGACAGCGCAAATGTCATATTGAGCGACGCCGTTGGGGCATGGAAGCCCGGCACTATGCCGCTCATGTTCATGCACCAGATATAGACAAAAATCGTTCCCAGAAAAGGCAGATAGCGTTTGGTTTCCTCGCCCAACATCGAATAGATCATATTGTAGAGACCTTCTACCGTCGCCTCGACGGCATTCTGGAACGGCCCCGGAATCATAGCTCGTTTCCTGTAAACAAACAATGACACCGCAACCAGAATCAGAGCGATGACGAAGGCGAAGAAGGTCACCTCCCAATGATGGGCGAAACTCTCATTGATGAAGGTCAGTACGTTGGGGATATGCGTCGACGTCCCGCCGCCGCCGTGCTCGCCCTGAGCGGCCTGCTCGCTGTGTTCGGCCGCTTCCTGAGCCGTCAGGATCAGAGTGTTGAGAAATCCATGAATCATCATGCCAGGCCTCGGGAACTGTTTTCATGGTTGATTACGTTATCATCGAGCTTCAAAAACGCCCGTGCCACCGCCTTAAGGACCATCACCACCAAGATAATCGAAAAGCCGATGACAAGGGGTATGGGGCGAAACACATCGACGGTCAGGAGGAAATATCCGGCGGCGTAGAGCAGGGGAAATTTAATCAATGCCAGACCGGCGGCGGCCATCTTGTCGATGCCGTCCGGTTTGAGCACGGTGCGAATCAGAGCTGAAAGAAAGATCAGGTTGATCATCGACCAGATCCCGGCCGATAACATGGCCAGGCTGTCGTAGAAACCGAAATAGTAAAGGCTGACGACGAACAGGATCAGAAGAAGCACGCCGGTGGTGCGCAGGGTGCGGGCGATAAAATCGAGGTTAAAGGTCGTCAGGGTCTTGGTCATCAGATTCCTTGATCAATTGTCCCAGTATTTTGATGGTTTCGCGTATCGACGTTATCAGTCCCACCACCGCCCCGATAATCATCAGGTACGGGGATGTGTCCAACCAGTTGTCAAGCCAATGACCTAAAAAGTATCCCCCGACCGGTCCGCCCAGCATAATAAAAGGGATGCTGGTGGCCAGACCAATCTGCCTGACTCCCTCGATTCGCTTTTCTTTCTTCGTAATTTGACTACATCAAACCCTAATGGTTTCAAGCACCGCGGGCGGCCACACGCTCCGCCCATTTTTGAAAAATCAATATATTTTCCAGAGCGTCTTTGTCAAGCGATTTTGCGAAGATTTTGATAATTTTTTCACAAGGATGGATGGGTTTACCGTCAGCGGAAGCACTTGTCTGCCTGTAACCTATTCATTTATTTGCCGATAAGAGAATTCATGTTTTGTCAAACATTTTGATAAATTTTTCACAAGGAAAGTTCCTGCTGACCGCGGCCGGGAACCGAAATTCAACTCACAAACAAGGAAAGCGAAGGCAAACCGGTTTCCCGGCTGAATCGTTCCGCCTCGTCCTCGGACGGCACCAATATAATCAAATCACCTGCGACCGGATCCACAAGAGAAAAATCGCCGCGATGGCGCCATTCCCTCTCCGACTGCCATTGGCCGCCATTGGTTCCGATATTCTGAAAGAATGGCTTGTCAGCCTCCGGCATTTCCAAATAAAATTCGGACGGGCCGTAGATAACCGGGCGGAGTCCCGCCCGATTCGCGGCCGATACCGGCAGGCCGATACCATACGGTTCAAAATAGGGATTGACCAGGCGGGGGCGGTAGCGAAACATCTGAGTCAGATTCTCCCGCGACATCAATGTAAATCCCACGACACGGTGACCGTCGCGGATGTTCTTGCCACTGGCGAATATTTTTCCCGATGCTATTATATGCCGGAGTGTATCTCCAGCTGAACGACAATAGGTCTCGCCCGATTTCAATAACGCCATGTAATAATCAAAGTCGGTCTCATTGGGCCAGGGAGAAGCGGTAGTGCGGGTGAAATGTATCAGAAAGGCGTCTGAAGGCAGATCCAGGTGCAAAGGGTAGCGGTCATAGCGGGGCCGGGGGCGGCGGATTACGCCGTAGCGGAGGGCAAAATCGGCGACGATTTTCGATTGATACCGAGACAACAAATTTTCAAGATTTCCGCCGGGCCGAATTGATACCGGAAAAATCCGATCGGCGAAATCCGCGATAATACGATCACGAATGGGCCATGAGGTTTTGTTTTTTTCTTTTTCATTATCGAACCATAGAAACCCGGTTTTTTGGGGGTCGAGGCCAAAACGGCGCATAATCTCCCGCGATTCGGAAAGATGTTCAGCAGGGTCGGCAGGAGGGATAATTATGACGCCGATCCGTTTCCGGGACGCCAGGGCCAAGGTCAATTCCCAGGTATTCATTCCCAGCGAAGTCAACAAGACCAGATTCCGGCTTTTGATATGCTCTACGGCTCCGGCGGTGGTAATCACCCAGGGGTCCTGCCCCACCGGGTACTTCGACTGGCGTGAATTGAAAACAGCCGCCTTGGTTTGGCGCCGCAGGTAGTCCGGCCCGAAATATTGGATTTGTCTTCCGTCGATTTCTATAATGCCCCCGATGCCATACAGGGTCAGGAAAACGTCTTATCGCCGAAATTTCAAAATATCGGCCTTTTCGCCTTCCCAAAATCTCGCGTCGCGGCGAGTCGATATGTTGGATATTAAAAAGTTCGGCGCCTAATGACAAGCTGAAAATCAGCTTCGTTCATGGCGCATGACAGCGGCAACGATTGGCGGTATAAAAATCAATTGAATGGCAATTCCGGGCAATCCGGCCACGACCGCCGCCGAGAAATAGGTTTTGACGCCGTAGGGGAGTTCGAGAAATTGTCCCAGAATCAATAAACCGATGGCAAACCCGATTCTTCCCAGAATCAGCGATATGACAAGGGCGATATAAATATTCAATCGCAGGCGATAGTAGAACAGCCCCGCCGTCAGGCCGTAGAGGCATAATTCCAGAGTCATCAGCGGAACGGCATAACTGGGGGGCATACCGGTCAGGGCGAAAGACAGTCCCGGGGCCAGAAGTCCTGTGACCAGGCCGGAGATCGGCCCGGAGATGAAACCGGCCAGAAGGACCGGGATATGCATGGGTAGGAAATATCGTCCGGCCATGCCGAATTGATGGAAGGCAATGGGGAAGACCACGGCCAGGGCCAGAAAAAGGGCGGTGCGGACGATTAACCGGGGCGCGGGGTTCACTTATCCTTGAATCCGATAGCCAGGTAAAGATCTTTGGTATCCGTCAGCTCATGGCGGTTAAAATGTCCCCGTTCGAACATTTCGTCCAGTTCATGCTGATCGGGTAATTCGTCGCGGTCGATGGGGCCGCCAATCTGATGGTGATTTTTGGCCAGTTGAGTTCTGCCCACGAGATGAATAATAACAATGCGGCCGCCCGGCTTGAGCATCATGTTAGCCTGGCGGACAGTCTCATCCTTATGGGAAAAATGAGCGAAGGCCGCAAACGAGATCACGAGGTCGAAGACATTGTCCAAAAAGGGCATACAGCAGGCGTCAGCCTCGACCACGCCGATATTGTGAAAGGGGAAATTGCGCTGGGCCCGATGAGCTACCTGAGGGGCGAAATCGACGCCCACGATATAGCCGGTTTCACCCACACGGCGGCGCAAAAGATCGAACAAAACGCCGGTTCCACAGCCCAAATCACAGACTTTAAGACCCGGAGTGATGTTGACTTTGTCGATAATATGCGATAGCCGTTCCAGATCTTCAGCGGTCAGGTCCCGGTCCCAGTTATCGCCTATTGAATCAAAATATTCCTGTTTTTTATCCATCGGAACACTCGCATAAAGTTCATTGACTGCCGGTAAATACTATATAGCGGCCTGATTGTCAAGAGCTTCCGGCATTTAAACGATTCCGGCGCTCAGGTACTGGAAAAACCAGGTGTCAAAAAGTCTGCAGGCACAAAACGGCCGCGTCGGTTCCGCACCTTATGCTTTTGACATTTAGTAATATACGGAATATATTCCCCTATCAGGCAATACTAACAGAGGTGAGATTAATGGCCGCGATCAAAGAAGCGTATAGGATACAGCTACACGATACCGACGCCGCCGGTATTTTGTTTTTCGCCAATCAGTTCCGGATTGTACATGATGTCTATGAACGATTCATGGGGCGTCTAGGGTTCGGATTTCGCGACCGCTTCGAAAAGCGGGATTTTATCATTCCCATCGTCCACGCCGAGGCCGATTTTTCGCGGCCATTGCGAGTCGGCGACGATATCGAAATCACGCTATCGGTTGGCCGAGTCGGGCAGACGTCTTTTATACTGAATTATCATTTGACCGATCTCGAGGGGCGAACCGTCGGCAAGGCTGTAACTGTACATGTCACTATCGACCCCGATACGGGCGTAAAAATCGATTTACCGGATGCCTTTCGTCGAAAACTGGCCGAATGGGACCAAGGCGGCGATTAATCCTTATCTTCGAAAAGGAGATGGTATTGTTCGCGCAACCCCGGACGATCATATTTCCCACTGCCTGTTAAGGGCAGTGAATTCAAAACAATGATCTCATCAGGGATCATGAACGCGGGAAATTCACTGCGGAGGCGGGTTTTGATTGATTCGTCCGTGATGCCAATCTCGGATGATGCCACAAACGCCACCGGGCGTTCCCCCCATTTTCTGCTTTTGCGTCCCATGACGACGACACCGTCGATTCCATAAATGCCGGCGATGGCCTTTTCGATCCGATTGAGGTCGATATTTTCTCCACCGGAGATGATCGTGTTATCGGTCCGGCCGGCCACCGTCAGATAGCCTTCCCGGTCGATGCGACCGATGTCGCCGGTTTCAAACCACTCTTCAGGATCGGCTATGGAATCATCCTGGCCCAAATATCGTGAAAAGAGAACCGGGCCTTTGACCATTATCCGGCCGATCAGCCCCGCCGGCAGTTCACGGCCCATGTGATTGATGATTTTCAATTCTCTATAGGACAATATCTGGCCGGCCGTTGCCATTTTTTCCGGCGGCGAAGAAAGCGGCAGAAGCGTCACCATCGAGGCCGTTTCAGTCATGCCATAGGTGGTCAAAATCGGCAGGTTTCGAGCTATGGCTTTCGATCTCAGATTGTCATCGGGGGCCGCGCCGCCGACGATCATGGCCTTTAATTGGCGAAGGTCGTTTTTATGATCTATGCTTAACAGGTCATGAAGCATGGTCGGCACCACCGACAGATATTGATCGGATGTTGCTTTTACAGATTCAAGGATTTCTGCCGGATCAAATCGGGACATTATTCGCACGCCGCATTGGGCAAGGATGGCGCGGAAAAGGATAGAAATGCCGCCGACATGGAAAAACGGTAAAGTCGCCAGCCAATAATCGCCCGGCTGAACGGGAAGAGCCGAGGCGAGTCCAACGGCGCTATAATAGAGATTTTTCCAAGTCAATATCACGCCGCGCGAGGCCCCGCTGATCCCGGAAGTGAAAATTATCATGGCTTCCCGGTTCAAATTAAATTCCGGTTGATCAGAAAGCCCGGAATCCGTTGTTCTCTCAGATATGACTTCATCAACGGTGACGGAATCGACGCCGGGGCATCTATAATTCGCGTCACAAATCAGAAGTCGGCATTGAGCCTGCGCCAACTGCTCCTGCCATTCCGATGCTTTCAGGCGAGTATTGAGGGGCATCAGAACAAATCCAAGCCGAAAAGCGGCATGGAAAAGAACCGCATAAGATATCGAATTATCGGCCAATATCGATACGACATCGCCCGTGTCAATCCCGCGTTGCTTGAGGGCGGCGACAGCGCCATCGACGACAGAATCGAGTTGCTTATAGGTCAATATCCGCCGGGAATCGATCAGGGCCGGGTGATCCGGGCGGGCTTTCGCCGCGATCCGGACGGGGCAGGCGATGGCATTGACTAAAGGTCGTTCCATATTTCTTCCCCGATGCCGATTCCCTCGCCGGATGACAAAGGAATAGCGCCGCTGATTACCCGCGTAAGTGATTCATAGGCGTTTTCCAATAGACGCAACGTATCCAGACCGCATACGGCGGGCGAATCCGGTAAGGCGGCGGCCAGATGTA
>CAZGAV010000075.1:11921-20338 GCA_964523575.1 uncultured Ignavibacteriales bacterium | reverse complement strand
TTATATTTTCATCCTGAGTCGCCTATTTCAAAAACCAAATTCCCCCTCTCCCAAGAGATAGCGCAAAATCGACATAAAATCAATGGTGATTAATAAATGCCCCCGGTATATAGATGAACCTTACGACGAAACAGGACGAGACGATGAAAATTTCCCGATACCGTACCGGCCGCAAACAGCCCCGCTACAACTACAAATTAAATCAACCGGAAAAAAAACCTGGGGACCCCTAAAAAATGACAAAACGAACCCAAATTCCTTATAATAGGTTACCCTATAATCACTTAAATGGAAAATACGGCCTTTTTTTCACCCCGACCATACCATATATATGCAAAACAGCGCTGACCGACACAATATATATTAGCCAAAATTCGGCCATTCACAAAAGCAAAGCCAAATTTTCGCCCAAAATCGAGCAAAAAACGAAATTTTTGGGGGATTTTCAGGCTTTTTCCACCCCGCCGGCAGTGTCAATCGGTGTCAGCCTCGCCCTCAAGACGATCGCCGACCAGCTTGTCGATATGCACTCTTATTATATGCCGCCCGCCCCCGATCCGGCGCGGCAGGCGGACCCTGAGGTAATTGTCGCTGATGGCATTATAGCCGTCACGGCCATGCGAAACATGCTCGGAAATAACGCCCAAAACCTGGCCGGTCTGGCTCGCCATCTGGCGATGACGGTTATTTTCGCCGATTTCACGGGCGATACGATTCCGTTCTTTGATAATTCCCGGTTTGATCTTGTCGGGCAGTTCCGAGGCCGCCGTGCCGGGCCGGTCGGAATAGGAAAAAACATGAGCATAATCCACATGACCGGATTCGAGCATATCCAGCGACTGCCGAAAATCCTTGTCGCTCTCACCCGGAAAGCCGACAATCAGATCGCATCCGATTGTTATATTCGGATTCAGCTTTTTGATCTTCCCGATCAATTCCAGATAATCATCGCGGCCATACGGCCGCCTCATCAACTTCAATATTCGATCCGAACCCGATTGCAAAGGAAGATGCAGATGACGGCAGACGCGGGGACTATTCACCACCAGATCAAGCAGAGCCTGATCCAGTTCATTCGGCTCCAGCGACGACAACCGCAAACGCGCCAGATCGGTTTCATCCATAATTTTCCCCACCAGCCCGGCCAGATTCAGGTCCTTATAATGATACTTGCCGATATGCACCGCCGTCAAAACCACTTCATGATAGCCGTCATCGACCAGCCGCCTGACCTCATCGACAATATCATCGGCTGGATTCGAAACCAGCCGCCCGCGCACCTTGGGCACGATGCAATACGAGCAGTTCTGATTGCACCCGTCGCCGATTTTGACCATGGCCCGGTTGGGCGACGCTGGAGCTTTTGCCTCAGCCGTTTTCAATTCCGGCAAAATATCCTTGGCCCGGCGCTGATGATCGAGCGATGGCACCGATTCGAAAAGATGCGGGTAGGCGGCCCGGATAATTTCAGGCAGACGGTCTTTCTCGTCGTTGCCGATAGTCAGGTCGGCGGCATTCAGGTCGGCGATCTGATCCGGCCGGGATTCGACATAACAGCCGGTGACGACCACTACCGCCTGCTCGTTTTGGCGGCGGGCGCGATTGATCAGCTTACGGCAGTCGGCGTCGGCCCGGCCCGTCACCGTGCACGAATTCAGGATATAAAGATCGGCCCGGTCTTTGTAACCGACCCGTTCCATCCCGGCCGCCACCAGCCAACCCGCGATTTTCTCGGTCTCGTACTGGTTCAGCCGGCACCCGACCGTTTCCAGCGCCACTTTCTTCATCTCCCCAAAATACGCATTTCCACCTCATCATGAAGCGGTTTTTTTCAAAAACATGGCTGGCCAATCCGGGGACACAGCTTTCCGGCGCCCGATTGGCGGGGCCGCGCAGTGCGACCGAAGCGGTCGGCGCCGAACATGGACCATTATTGTCGCCTTATTATGGACTTGACAATCGCTTTAAAATAGAATATAATATAATGACTACTTATTCTAAGCGATATACCATTGGACCGTGAATCCATTACTCCAGGCGAGGGAGGAATGTATGTATTTACGACTTCTATTTTTGACCGCGGGGGCGCTCTGTATTCTTCTAATGGCCATGCCGGCATCGGCCGATGTTTACCCGGAATGGATTAATGATTACGCCGGTCAGCCGGTTGACGGTGACAGCTATGCCAAAGACTGCCTCGTCGATAACAGCGGCAATATCTATGTCACCGGGAAAAGCCGGCTTGACGGGCAGGAAGATATGGCAACTATCAAATATGCGCCGGATGGGAGCGTCGCCTGGGTTGCCCGTTACTCGCACGAGGGAATAATCAGGAGCTATGGAGAAAGTCTGATATTCGACGGCAACGGTGATGTCTATGTCCTGGCGGGCGTCCAGAATGAAAATCTGGATTGGACTTTTGCATTGGTAAAATATGCCTCCGATGGTGAAATCTTGCTCGACGTCGTCATCTATCCCGATCCCCCCGGTGAATACCGAGGCCGCTCGATTGATATTGACTCTGCCGGAAAAATCGTCATTTCCGGGCCGGCCGACGACGGCGTTTTTGCCGGCCGGTATGAACCGGACGGAGCCGAAATATGGTTGCGGAGGTACGAGAGTCCGTCCGGAACCAAGATGTACGGACCCGGCATGGCCCTCGATGCCCTGGGGAATATCTCTCTTTCGTTTTATGATCCCAACATCGACAATAATGGTCCCTCATTTGTTCTAAAATACAACTCTGCCGGTGATCTCATCTGGGAAACGACCCTCGCGGCCGAAAATTATCAGTATGAGCTGAGTCGTATCAAGTTCGATAACAGCGGAAATATTTACGTCCTTGGAGAGAGTTTTAATGCCGTCAGTTGGAAAGACTGGCTGGTGTGCAAGTTGAACGGCGACGGGGACATTCTCTGGACTTTTTCGTATCATGGCCAGGCTATCGATGGCAACGTCGATTCGGAGGAAAAAATTCGTGCCGCCGCAGTGGATGATTTCGGCAATCTATATGTTACCGGGGGAGCGGCCAATGGCGACAACTACATTGATATCGTTACCATGAAAATTCTCCCCGAAGGCACCATGGACTGGATACAGCAGCAGGACGGCGGAGCGCAGTCCTATGATTACCCGGATGATATTTATCTCGATGGCCTTGGCCACGTCTATGTCGCCGGAGGAGCCAAGCCGCCTAATAAATTATATGCCGATTTCTTTATCACCAAAATCGACAATTCCGGCATTATTGAATGGGCCCGCCGTTACACCGGCATCCGGAAACAAAATAACTGGGCCGTCAGGCTTTTTGCTGATGCCGAAGAGAATGTCTATGCCACCGGCTATACGCAGAACGGCATCGACGCCAGTGACACCTACACCACTATCAAATTCTCCCATTCCGACATTCACCTCGGCGATGTCAATATCGACGGCGCGGTCGATGTCGGGGATGCGGTAGCTTTGATTAATTTCACTTTCCGTCAGGGCCCGGGGCCGGATCCCGTCGGCATTTCCGATGCTAATTGCGATTCCGATGTCAACGTCGGCGATATTGTATATCTGATAAATTTCGTGTTCAACGGCGGTCCGCCGTGCGATTGCATGCATTGACCGCCTTGAATTGAGGCGATACAATCACAAAAGGCCCGATTTTCATCGGGCCTTTTGATTGGCACTATCTATTTGTTATACGCTACATGCTGATACCGAATTACTCGCCGTCCTTCTTCTCCTCTTCGGATGGAGCTTCATCCTTGGGGGCTTCTTCAGGAACAGCGGCTTCTTCAGCAGGCAACTCAGCCGGGGTTTCCGTCTCGGCCGCAGGAGCCTCGGTACTCGCGGATACATCCGCCTCCGATTCCTCCACCGCCGGAGCCGCGGCTTTGCCCTTGATCTGTTCGTCAAAGGCGTCGCCCATACTCACCTTGTCGGTGGTATGCTCGGCCAGGAAAGTCTCGTACTCATCACGGTCGCGCTTCTCGAAGTAGGCCGTCAGCGAAAGAACGATTTTCCGCCCCGGGCGGTCGAATTCGATCACCTTGAGAGGAATCTGCGTGCCTTCCTTGAACGACTCAGCCGGCTTGTCCACGCCCTCTTTTCCAAGCTGGTTGGAAGGGACAAAACCTTCGACCTCATCGTCCAGTTCAACCACCAAACCGCGATCGATAGCCCGGATAATATTGCCCAAAACCTCGTTCCCGGGGCCATACTTCTTGGCGTATTCCGGCCACGGGTCTTCCTTGAGCTGTTTGATACCGAGCGATACGCGGCGGTTGTCGGTGTCGATCCGTAGGACCTTGACCTCGATCTGGTCGCCCTTCTTCATGATCTCGGACGGGTGCTGAATTCGTTTCGTCCACGACATATCGGAGATATGCACCAGGCCATCCACACCCTCTTCGATTTCGACGAAGGCGCCGAAAGCTGTCAGGTTGCGAACCTTGCCTTTGACCAGGGATCCGACCGGATATTTCTCATGGATAGTCGTCCACGGATCCGGCTCCATCTGCTTGATACCCAGCGATATCTTCTCGTTGTCCTTGTCCACCGATAAAACCTTGGCTTCAACCGTGTCGCCCAGGTTCATGATCTTGGAAGGATGCTTGATATGCTGAGTCCAGGACATTTCGGAGATATGGATCAGGCCCTCAATACCCTTTTCCAGTTCGACAAAGGCGCCGTAATCGGTGATCGAAACCACCTTGCCTCTGACGACCTTGCCGATCGGGTACTTGGCCTCGATATCCTCCCACGGGTACGGCGTCAACTGCTTCAAGCCCAGCGATATCCTCGAGGTTTTCTCGTCGTAATCGAGGATCTTGACGTCGAGTTCATCGCCCAGTTGGACCATCTCGGAGGGATGACGCATCCGCCCCCATGACATATCGGTAATATGCAGGAGGCCATCGACACCGCCGAGATCGATGAAAACGCCGAAATCGGTGATGTTCTTGACCACGCCCTTGCGCACCTGGCCCAGTTCGATCTCTTCTAGCAGGGCGCTGCGCATCCGCTCGCGCTCCTCTTCCAGGACCACCCGGCGGGAAACGACGATGTTGCGCCGGCTCTTGTTGAGCTTGATGATCTTGACGTCCATGGTGGAATTGATCAGGGCGTCGAAATCGGGTACCTGCCGCAGAGCGATCTGCGAACCGGGCAAGAAGGCATCCACGCCCATGACATCGACCACGACTCCGCCCTTGATCCGGCGTTTGATAACGCCCGGGACGAGTTCGCCAGCGTCATGGCAGTCGCGAATCCGATCCCAGACCCGCATGAAGTCCGCTTTCTGCTTGGACAACACCAATTGACCGTTCTGGTCCTCGACCGCCTCCAGGAAGACGTCGATTTTGTCGCCGACTTTGATATTGACCTCGCCGGTGAACTCGCCCATCGGAATTATCCCCTCGGATTTGAATCCGACGTCGACGATAATGTCCTCGCGCGTCACACCGATCACGGTCCCGGCCACGATCTCGCCTTCTTTGATATCCTGGATGGTTCCCTCGTACATCGCCATCAATTCGTCGTGTTCCTCTTCGCCGTATTCGGCGGCGTCGAGTTCGGTCAGTTTCATCGCGGCTACCGGCTCCAGTTCCGGGGGAGCCTGCGGCTCGGACACTTTCGTCCGGGCTTTTTCGGAAATTCGCTGTTTCCTGGCGGTGACGACCTGTTCTACGACCTGGGTTTCGCCAGCGGTTTGCTGTTCGGATTCCTCCGCCCGCGTCTTGACGATTTTGGTTTTGACGGATTTGGTCTTCCTGGCTTTGACCTTCTTGGTTTTGCTGAGTTTAGCCTGATCACCTCCCGTCTTTGTTGATTTTGTTTCTTTTTTGGTTTCGGCATCAGCCATGTTACGTGTTCCTCCAATCTACAGTACTCCCCCGCCTTGCGGCGGGAGGCATTTTTCTATCTAACACGGGTCATCGACCCGTCGATAATCTTCTTTATCCCTCTATGGCCATTACTCACCGGCCAAGGCTTCGGCTTTCAATTGCCCGATTCGTTCCATAACAAGTGCCGCCAGTTCCCGATAACCTTCCTTGTCATCGGCAAATTTCGCGATCTCATCGGGTCTGATCGGCTCGCCGAAAAAAACCCTCAAGCGGCGTCGGAGGATCGTCCGCAGGAGGCTTTCGGTGCCGGAAATATAAGCCGGTACAATCGTCACCAGATTCCGCCGGGCGATCATCCCGATCCCCGGCTTCGGTTTTAAAAACTCCTTACCGTCGCCTCGGGTTCCCTCGGGGAACAGAATCAATCCGCCTCCGGCCTTGAGCACCTCCTCCGCCCGGCTGATCGCCGCGGAATCGTAGGTGCCCCGTCGAACCGGTATAGAATTGTGCTGGCGCACCCACCAGCCCAGAAGGAAGATGTCGAAAAGTTCCTTCTTGGCGAAAAAGTGCATTTCCCGTCGAATGGAAACGCTGACAACCGCCGGATCGAGGTTCGACTGATGGTTGGCGGCCAGTATAATCGGCCCCTCCATCGGCACTCGCTCCAGATGAATCAGCTTGTAACCGCCGAATATCTGGAACAGGGTCCGCGCCATTCTCCAGCTAAACCAGTACACCTTCCGCTCACTTCCCCGTGAAGGCCTTATGAGCCAGCCGGATTATCGCCTCGACCTGTTCCTCGATGGTCAGAGACGTGGTATCGACCACGATGGCATCGTCCACCTGTTTTAACGGCGATTCTTTGCGCTCAGTGTCGTTCTTATCCCGCGCCACCAGGAGGCGTTCCTGCTCTTCCTGAGTGGTTTGGCCGCCGTTCTGGACGATTTCGATCATCCGTCGGCGGGCGCGTTCGCCAAGGTCGGCCTTAAGGTAAATTTTCAGGTCGGCGTCGCGAAACACGACCGAGGTCGTGTCGCGTCCCTCGGCGACAATGCCGCCTTTCTCACCCAGCATTCGCTGGCGGTGAACCATTTCCCGACGTACGCCGGGGTAGACGGCCACGGCCGAAGAACCGCGGGTAGCTTCACTGGTGCGGATAGCATCGGTGACATTTTCATCGTTGAGAAAGATCAATTGGCCCTTTTGGTCGTCATTGACGAATTCGATCTCGACCCGGCCCGCGATTTCCGTCAGGGCCTTTTCATCGTCGAACGATACGCCGTTGCGCAACGCGAACAGCGCCACCGCTCGGTACATGGCTCCGGTATCGAGGAAAGTGTATCCCAACCGCCGCGCCAATAGTTTGGCGGTCGTCGATTTCCCGGAACCGGCCGGGCCGTCGATGGCGATTATCTTGCCTTTAAAGGCTGATAAATCTATAGACCTCGCCATAGCAGCCAACCAAAATAATACGAATTCCAAAAAAATCAAGCCCCAAAAGCAGTTATGAGTATTTATTTTACGGCCATAAGACGCCGTACCGCCCCCACCCTTCGCGTACAAATCCCGGAAACCCGAGGTTGATTCACGCGACCGGGCAGGCGTACCCGGCCGCGTCGGAAATAGGAAAATTAATCGATAAGGCCGTTGCAACAACCGACGAAATGCCTGCCGGTGCGATCGACCACATACAGGTAATAGGGATTGGCCGGATTGGTGCATAGCGACCCGGTATCCCGGGAACAGTAAATAATGGTCGGGAAGGCTTCGGCCTTATCGGCCGTCAGCAGGGTTACCGCTGTCGATAGCCCGAAGACGAACAGAAACAGGGCCAGAATGATACGCATTTTCTTCATGGTTCACACTCCTTGTTAAAATGGGTTAATAAATAACGACTCCCTCCGTAAACCACGGGGATACAGTCTGACCTTTTTGGGTATGACTGTTAATCTAATGCCTGAATATCAATGCCGCCTTATACTAACCATCGCCATGGCAGAAGTCAAGATAAAACCGGAGACACCCGATCCCGTCTTCTGAAGGGTTGATATTTTGGGCCGGCTGAATACTCCACAAATGGGTGGAGGCTTCATTCCTCTTTATCGACAGCCGTCAACATAATCGACCGGTTCCCCACACGTCTTTGTGGCAGCATTTTAACGGCGGATTTTATTGGTGAAAGGCGAATCTCAAGGGGACATCGGGGGCTTTTGCCTGATGTGAGAATCATGAATTCAATCATCGTGCGGCGGCAAAAAATCCCTGCCGGGCCTATTCCCACTCTATAGTGGCAGGGGGTTTGGAGGAGATGTCGTAGCAGACGCGGTTGACGCCCTTGACCTCATTGATAATCCGGTTGGAAACCCGGGCCAGAACATCATCGGGCACCCGCGCCCAATCGGCGGTCATGCCATCGGTCGAGGTTACAGCCCTCAGAGCGATGACGTTTTCATACGTCCGCTCATCCCCCATAACGCCCACCGACTGCACCGGAAGCAGAACCGCGAAGGCCTGCCAGATTTTGTCGTACTGGGCGCTGGTTCGCAATTCCTCAATATAAATGGCGTCGGCGTCCCGGAG
>CAZGAV010000075.1:0-11821 GCA_964523575.1 uncultured Ignavibacteriales bacterium | reverse complement strand
CGTACTGGGCGCTGGTTCGCAATTCCTCAATATAAATGGCGTCGGCGTCCCGGAGCACCCGAAGCCGTTCTTCGTCGATCTCCCCAATGACACGCACCGCCAACCCCGGTCCGGGAAACGGATGACGTCCGATAAAACTCTCGTGAAGACCGAGTTTGCGCCCCAACGCTCGCACTTCGTCCTTAAACAATTCGCGCAACGGTTCGACCACCTTGAGATTCATCTTTTCCGGCAGACCACCGACGTTGTGGTGCGACTTGATTGTCGCCGACGGCCCTTTGAAGCTGACCGACTCGATCACGTCAGGATAAAGCGTTCCCTGAGCAAGGAAAGTGGCATCGCCATTTCCTTTGGCCGCCGTTTCGAAAACCTCAATGAAGGTCTCGCCGATAATCTTGCGTTTTCGCTCCGGATCGACGACTCCGGCCAGCCGCGTCAGGAACATCTCTGAGGCGTCCACCGGTTTGAGATTGATGCCCAGCGTCTGGTAAGACTCAATGACTTCCTCGTATTCGTTTTTGCGCAGAAGGCCGTTGTTGACGAAAATGGCCGTCATACGGTCACCCACGGCCCGATGCAACAACGCCGCCGTGACGGTCGAATCGACGCCGCCCGAAATACCGAGAATGACTTTTTCCTCGCCGATGGTTTCGCGCAGTTGCCGCACCGACGATTCGATAAACGACTCCGTCGTCCAGTCGCCATCGACGCCGCAGATATCAAAAAGGAAATTGTCGAGGATTTTCGAACCCTCGGTCGTATGCATCACTTCGGGGTGAAACTGGACGCCGTAGAAATGCCTTTTTTCATTGGCCGTAACGGCGTACGGGATATCGCTGGTCGTGGCCATAACTTCGAACCCGGCCGGCAGGGCCTCAAGGCTGTCGCCGTGGCTCATCCACACCTGCGACGGCGAAGCGACGCCTTTGAGAAGACCGCTTTGGCCGGTGATATTCAACATCGCCCGGCCATATTCGCGAAAAGTCGATTTGGTCAGCTTGCCGCCCAGTTGGTAGGACATCAATTGCTGGCCGTAGCAGATGCCGAGGATCGGATGCGAAGTCTCATAGAAAGACTGCGGCAGGCGCGGCGCATCCTCGGCCAGAACCGAAGCCGGGCCGCCCGACAGGACATAGCCCCTGAGGTTCTTATCCCGATAAAGCCTCAGGTCGGCATTGAAGGGCACGATTTCGCAATAGACGTTCTTTTCCCGAATCCGGCGGGCAATCAACTGTGTGTACTGCGACCCGAAATCGAGGATAAGAATTAGTTGATGATGTCCTGCCATATAGTGCTTCCTTTTCTGTCGATGACCGTGTCTTTCTTCCAGTGTTTGTCGTCGAGGTCGGGGTAGTCGGTGTTGTAATGAAGGCCCCGCGATTCCTTGCGCCGCAGAGCCGACTCGATTATGAGGCAGGCCACCGCCACCATATTCCTCAACTCGATACTGGGGTATGAAAGTGCATGCGAGAAGAAATATCGGTCAACGCTGTCATGAATAACCTGAATCCGTTCGGCGGCCTCATGAAGCAGGTAGGACGAGCGCACGATTCCGGCGCAGTCCCAGATCAGCCGTTTCAATTCGCGCCGGTTATGAGTCAGGATAACCCGTTCGCGGGGCCGGTTCTCCTGGCCGAGGTGAGGGAATTCGACCTTGAGCGGTTCCGGTGGAGTTTTGTATTTGAAATCGGAAATCGACTCTTCGGAGGCAAATTGAGCCGTCGCGACCGCCTCCAGCAGGGAATTGGAGGCCAAGCGGTTGGCGCCGTGCATCCCGGTGCAGGCGGTCTCGCCGCAGACATAAAGCCGCTCGATACCGGTGCGCCCGTGGACATCGGTGACGACTCCGCCGCACATATAATGCGCCGCCGGAACAACCGGTATCAAATCGCGGGTGATATCGATGCCGGCTTCAAGGCAATTGATATAAATATTGGGGAAACGGCCCTTGATGAAATCAGCCGAAATATGGCGCAAATCGAGAAAGGCGGTTTCGTCGCCCGATTTTTTCAGCTCGGCGTCAATAGCCCGCGCCACGATGTCGCGCGGCGCCAGGTCTTTCATGGGATGATATTTTTCCATGAAGGCGACGCCGTCGGAGGTGCGCAGGATGCCGCCTTCGCCCCGGACTGCCTCGGAGATCAAGAAAGTCTTTTTGCCGATCAGCGACAGGGTCGTCGGATGAAACTGGACGAACTCCATATTGGCCACCGAGGCCCCGGCCCGGAAAGCCATGGCCAGACCGTCGCCGGTGGCGATTCGGGGATTGGTCGTGTGCCGGTAAACCTGACCCACGCCCCCGGTCGCCAGCATGGTGATGGCTGAACGGACCGCCAGTCGATCCTGATTTTCAGGATTGAAAACATAGGCGCCGCCGCAATACAGCTTGCCCTCACGTTCATAGGTGAGCAGATCGACGGCGATATGATCGGAAAAAAGCGATATGTTCTGGTGTTGATGGCAGGCATCGAGCAAGGCCCGTTCAATTTCCCGCCCAGTCAGGTCGCTGGCGTGCACTACCCGGTTGTGGGTATGGCCCCCTTCGCGGCCCAGAGACAGATCATCTCCGTTCTTCTGATAAGTGAATTTGACGCCGATATCCATCAGGTCCCGGATACATTTCGGACCGGCTTTGATAATCGTCTCGACCACATCCTGATGGCACAACCCGGCCCCGGCGGTCAGAGTATCGGCCAGATGCGCTTCGAAACTGTCAAGGGGTGACATGACCGAGGCGATGCCGCCCTGAGCATAGTTGGTGCTCGATTCGGTCTCTTCTTTCTTGGTTATCACGGCCGTCGATCCGATTTCGGCCACTTTCAAGGCATAGGATAACCCGGCGATACCGGATCCGATAACCAGAAAGTCATAACTGCTTTTCATTTCTCATCCCACCCGATAATCACATTCACCCCGGCCTCATCATCCGGACGGGCCGCCAATTTCAGGCAGTAGACCGGTTTGTCCAGGCCCGTCGGCGGCAATTTAACCATGTCCTTGGCGGTTGTCAAATAACAGTCGGCTCCCTTGGACGTAGATACGCGGTTGAGACGTTCAATGTCGGATTTTTTGTATTGAAAATGGTCGCCCGGATTTTCTTTTCCGACCGGTTTGATTCCCAGACCGTCGAGCATTTTCACCAGCCGCGCGAACGATCCGATCCCCGCGAATAGATAGGGACGTTTGTCATACAGGACATCGAGGCCGGTGTCAACGCCGTCAAGATCGACTCCGGGAATGGCCATCGTCCACGTCAGCATCGGCGATTCGGCATTGAATTCCCGGAGGACGCCGGGATCTCGATTCTTATCATAGGCGCCGCCGGTAATGAAAATCGCGTCGGCTCGCCCGAGGGCTGTCAAATCCTCCCGCATTATTCCTGATGGAAAAAGCCTGAGGGCCGGGCTTTTTTCCCCGTCCCTTATGGCGCGCATTGTTTCGGCGTCCACGATGACAATATCGACGTCCTTTTCGATATCGCGCCGTTGGTACCCATCGTCGATAAGGATTATATCCGGCCGCAATTTCTCGTCTGCCAACGCTGTCATTTTCTTCTTGTCGCGCCCGATGGCAAAACCGGCTTCGGGAAATTCGCGTTTTAGCATGGCCACTTCATCGCCCACCTGCTCGGCGGAAAAGGTCTTTTCCCCTCCGTAATCAATCAGGATATCCTCGCGGCTGAGCCGTCCATAGCCGGAATGGACAACGCACACCTTTTTGCCACGGAGTATCGACTGGCGGGCAAGGCAGCCGATGACCGGGGTCTTGCCGGTTCCGCCGACGGTAATATTTCCGATGGATATGACTTTTGCCTTCCAGCCGCCGGAACATTGGCCGGCCCGTTTCTGCAATTGGCGCCGGGAAAAATATTGATAGGTCGGAGTCAACAATCGCGTGCCCATCAGGAAAGGCGAATAATACAGGCGTCTGATTCCCCGCGCCTGAACCGCCGTTTCCCAGAGGCGTTTCATAAACCCAGTTCCTTCACGATTATTTTGGCCGTTCTTTCCGCCACAGAAGGTCCCGAATGATCCGGCTTTTGAAAAATCAACGCCCTCCCGGCAAAATCATCAATGGCCTGCGCCAGATCGTCGGCAGTGTGAATCATCAATCCCTGCTTCTCCTGAATCACCTGCTCGGCCGCATCGGCCACATTATAAACCGAAGGGCCGAATAATACCGGGACGCCGGCCAGAACCGGCTCCATAATATTGTGCCCTCCCAGATCGGCCAATGTGCCGCCGACAAACGCCAGGTCGGCGCCAAAGAATATCTCAGCCAGCAAGCCCATCTTATCCATCAGCACTATGGGCGATTCCGGCGACTGCCCCGGTTTCAAATCGCTGTGCAATACATACGTCAGGCCGGCGGATTCGATTACTTCAATGACCTCATCCAAACGTTCCAAATGCCGAGGAGCCAGCAGGAAACTCAAATTCTCAGGGAAGACCGAGGTTTTCCCAAGGGCCTTCAATATAATTTCTTCTTCGCCCGGCCGGGTCGAGGCGGCGATCATGAAAAGCCGGTCATCCGGTAATCCCAGTTGCCGGCGGACTTCCGATCTTTTGGCTTCGATATCTACCTCTTGATTGAGATCGTATTTGATATTCCCCAAAGCCATGGTGCGGCCGGGATCGGCGCCGATTGATATAATCCGTTCGGCGTCCGCTTCGGTCTGCATAATAAATTTTCTATAGACACCGAGCAACGGCCGCAGGGCCGATCTGAAAGTCTGGTAGTAGCCGATCGATTTTGCCGACAACCGGCCGTTGGCCAGCACCATGGGAATATCCCGGCGATGACAGAAATCGAGCCAATAGGGCCAGATTTCGGTTTCGACCATGACGACGCCATCGGGTCGAAAATGCTTGAAGAATCGCCTTAGAGGAAAATAACCGTCGATGGGAAAATAGAAGACGCCGTCGGCTCCTGCGAAGACTTCGCGCGCCAGTCCCTGACCGGTGCGGGTATAGGTCGAGACGCAATAATGAAAATCGGGACAGATTTCATTGATGGCTTTGATCAGGCGCTCCAGAACCCGCACTTCCCCCATCGAAGAAGCGTGGAAATGCAGGCAGGTCCGTCCTTTGGGCTTTTCATAATCCGGACTCAGGATCGTCGGCAGGTATTTTTCCGGATGCAGGACGCGGCGCTGAGACCACTCCTCCCGGCTTTTTCGACCTTTTAAAAGGAAATTCGGCCACATGACGGCATAGACCGTATTCATGATTATTTTATATAAAGTCAGCATAGGGGAACTTTCTCCCGGATGGCTTCCGCCGCCCGGCGGCCAGCCTCACCGCCGCCAAGCTTATCCCTTACATTTTTCAGATCCGCCACCATCCGATCATAGATGTTCTGGTGCGTCATGATTTCCAGCGCGTGCGATGCAACGGCGTGAGGAGTGGCCTGACCCTGAATCAATTCCGGAACGGCATGGCGTCCGGCGACGATATTGACCATACTGATGGCATCGAGGGTGACCAGCCGTTTGGCGATCTGATAAGTCAGGAACCCGGTTTTGTAGATGACGACCATGGGGGTTACAAAATAGGCCGTTTCAATCGTAGCCGTGCCCGATGAGGCGATGACAAAATCAGCGCCATTGATGATTTCCGGAGTTTTACCGACCACGACCGGGAGATTTTTGCCTTCGGTAAGATTCGAGTAAATGCGGTTATCGATACGCTCGACCCCGGCCACAATGAAATCGCTGTCGGCCAGTTTTTCGCGGATAATGCCGGCCGCCTCAACCATCACCGGAAGCATCCGCTTGACCTCCTGCAATCGCGAACCCGGTAACAGGGCGATCAATTTTTTATCCTGAGCGATGCCGACAGCTTGGCGGCAAGCTGGCTTATCCGGGACATCACGGTAACGATCGACAATCGGATGGCCGACAAAACGGGCTTCGACGCCACGTTCACGATAGAAAGATTCTTCGAAAGGGAAAATCACCAGCATCAAATCGACCAGTCTTTTTATCTCCTTTAGTCGGCCTTTACCCCAGGCCCAGACTTGAGGCGAAATGTAATAGATGATAGGAATCCCCAGGGATTTAATCCGGGCCGCCAGACGCAAATTGAAGCCGGGATAATCGATCAGGATAACAGCCTTCGGACGTCGATACTTGATTTCTTCAACGGCTTTGTTCAGCAGATTCCTGAAAAAAATCAACCTGGGCAGAATTTCCCAGAAACCCATCACGGCCAGTTTGCTGTCGTCAACCAATGACTCGAGACCGGCCGCCTGCATCATCGGTCCGCCAAGTCCGAAAACCTGGAGATCGGGACAATCCTGCCGCAGAGATTCAATCAGATTTTTTCCGGGAAAATCGGCCGATGGATCCCCGGCCGAGATGAATATCGACCCGTTATTGCTCATGATTGACGAATGATTCCGAAGCTTTGCCGCTTATTTCCACAACCGCCAATGCGACGGCTAATGCCTCACGCCCTTCGCGGCCGGATACCGGTGGTGGCTGGCCGGTTTTGATCGAATCGGCAAAAGCTCTCAGTTCGGCTTCAAGCATATCATGGGCGCTGTCGCCGGCTTTCATATACCCTAAATTCTGGCCCGATTGACCCAGCGGAATGGTAAGCTCGCCCTCCATCGGGCTGGAATCGAGGAGACGATATAGATCGGCCTGTTTCTCGGCCAGATCAAGGGAAAAATATCCGGATGACTGGAAAATACGGAGTTTGCGCATCGGCTTGAGTGAAATTCGGCTGGCCGTCAGGTTGGCCACGGCCCCGTTCTCGAATGAAAGCCGGGCATTGGCGATATCGACCGTTTCCGAAACAACCGCCACCGCCGAGGCCGAAATATCCCGCACCGGGCTGTGAACCAGATGCAATACCAGATCAATATCATGAATCATCAAATCGAGCACCACCGCCACATCGGCCCCGCGGGGATTGAAGGCCGCCAATCGATGAGCCTCGATAAATCGCGGCCGCAGTTTATGTGCTTTCAATGCCGCCAGAGCGGGATTAAACCGCTCGATATGCCCCACCATCAACTGAACGCCTTTGGTTTCCGCGGCCGCTATTATTCGATCGGCCTCGGCCAGAGTTGAAGCTATCGGTTTCTCGATCAACAGGTCTTTGCCGGCCTCGATTACCTGCCCGGCGACCTCGCCATGATTGCATGTCGTCACGGCAATCGAAACCGCATCGCTGGCCTTCAAGGCATCGTCGATGGAATCGAACACCGGGCAATTCAACTCGGCGCCGACCTTCTCGGCCCGCGCCCGGTCGATATCATAAACACCGCGAAAATCAAAGTCTTCGATCTTCGACGCCCATCGGGCATGATGACGCCCCAGGGCGCCAACGCCAATAACGCTGTATCTTATTTTTTCCATACCGGTCATAAACAAAAGCCGCCCACCGGGGCGGCCTGCCGCTTCAACGCGGCGGTTACATATTGACCCGCTATTTCACCAGGCCGCGACTGGAGGCCTTGATAAAATCCAGAATATTCTGTACTTCGGGGATGATTTCAACCGTCTCCTTGATCCGAGCGACCGCCTGACTCGTATTCAGATTCGATTTGAACAAAATTTTATAAACGGACTGAATGGTGCGGATTGTCTCCTGAGGGAAATTCCGCCGCTTCAAGCCGACCAGATTTATGCCAAAAATCTTAAGCGGATAGCCGCCGGCCAGGGCATAGGGACATAAATCCTGCGGCACCCGGAATCCGCCGCCGATCATGGCGTGGCATCCGATCTTGACGAACTGATGCACCGGCACCACTCCCCCGACGATGGCAAAATCGTCGATATGGACATGGCCGCCGAGATTAACCGAATTGGCCATGATGACATTGTTACCGATCTTGCAATCATGGGCCACGTGAGCATACGCCATCAGCAGGCAATCATGGCCGACGTCGGTGGAACCGCTCTCGTTGGTGCCCCGGTTGACGGTGACGTATTCCCTGAGAGTGGTGTTATCGCCGATATTGGCCACCGTCGACTCGCCTTCAAATTTCAAATCCTGCGGTACGGTGCCGACGACGGCTCCGTGGGCGATGGTCACATTGCGTCCGATCCGGGCGCCGGAGGCGATCACCGCATGCGACTGGATGCGGGTGCCCTCGCCGATGGTGGCATTATCTTCTACAATCGTATAGGGGCCGATTTCCACCGACTCATGGATATCGGCTTTAGCTGAAACTATCGCAGTTTTGTGAATCATCGATCAATCACCGCCGCCATAAAGGTTGCTTCCGCCACGAGGTTATCCTCGACGAAGGTTTTGCCCTGCATCCGGCAGGTGTTGCGGCGGAAAGACAGCATTTCCAATTCGAAACGAAGCTGATCTCCGGGTATGACCGGTTTACGGAATTTGACGCCGTCGATAGACATGAAATAAACGACTTTGGTCTCGGGTTGTTCGATGGCGTTGAGCAGTAATATGCCGCCGGCCTGAGCCATCGCCTCGATGATCATCACCCCCGGCATAATCGGATGACCCGGAAAATGGCCGTTGAAGAACGGCTCGTTGATGGTGACGTTTTTGATCGCCACTACTCTTTTCTCCGGTTCCAGGTCGAGGACGCGGTCGATCAGCAGGAAGGGATACCGGTGCGGCATAATCTTCATGATACCGTTGATATCGAGAAAAGCATCCGATTTGTTCTTCTGAAATCGGCTGGCAATCAGCTTCTTCTGGTAGAGTGAACGCAGTTTTTTGACCAGCGCCACGTTGGCCTTATGGCCCGAACGCGCCGCCAAAACATGCCCCTTGATGGGCACCCCGATCAGGGTCAGATCGCCGATGAGGTCGACAGCTTTGTGGCGCACCGGTTCATTGTAGAAACGCAAGGGGACGTCGTTGATGATTCCGGATTTGCCCACAAAGGCGTTGCCGATGATATTGAGAGCCTTTCTAATGCGGTCCGCCTCATTGCCTCCGTTCTGGCCGTCGGAGATAACGATGGCGTTGTCGAGACTGCCGCCCTTGATGAGGCCCTGATCTTTCAGCATTTCCACTTCGGAAAGAAAGCAAAAAGTCCGGGCCGGGGCGAACTCGTCCACGAACTCCTGCTCCAGATCGGCCAGAAATGTATATTGCGTCCCCAGAGCCGGGTTGGCGTAGTCGATCATGAAAGTGATGCGGAAATCATCTGAGGGAGTGACCACGATATCGACCTTACGATCCGGCTCGGAATACGACATCGGCGTATCGATTTCGAGGTATTCTTTTTCCTCGTCGAAATCGGTGACGCCGGCATCCTGAAGCGCCTCGACAAACGGCTTGGCCGACCCATCGCCGACCGGCGGTTCCGGCCCCGATAGCTCGATCAGGACATTGTCAATCCCCAGACCGGTCAATGACGCCAGGACATGCTCCACGGTGTGAACGATAACCTCACCCATCCCGATGGTCGTCCCCCGGTCGATACTGATCACATGATCTATGTCGGCCGGCATCGGATCCGAGCCCGGTATATCGGAACGCTGGAATTTGATTCCGTGATCCGGTCCGGTCGGCCGGAAAGTGATGGTGCAGTTCTCTCCGGTATGGAGGCCGATGCCGCTGAAACTGACATCGCGTGCAATGGTTCGTTTTTTAGTATACATACATCTACCTTAACGAGTTAAGGTTTTTAACATAGGCAAATGTCGATTTCAATTCAAGCAAAATCTTGACCCGCCGCATGGGGTTTGGGTGCGCTCCGGTTCCGATTATTAGGTTGACAATTCGGTCCAAAGCATTATTTTATAAACACTATCTCATTGCAGGGGAGGGTAATATGATTCGGAAAACACAATCCGTGTTGCGTCTTGCAATCTTCATTTTAACCTGCACTTTGGTCTTTTCGGGGGCGGTCAGGGCCGACAATACCGGCACTATCATCACCAAAGACGGACGTCAGTTTTCCGATGCCACCTACAAAATCGACAATTATTTCAAGGTGGTTAAGATAAAAACGGGCAATGATAAAGAAGAAATTTCCGTCAGCTTTACCGACATCGAGGCCATCATCGATGAAAACGGGTACAATGTCGCCCCCGAGCTTCTGGGACAGTTATATAAACCCGAAAATCAAAACGCTTCTCCCTCGCCGGAGGATAATCCCACCCCGATCGATACCATCCCTCCCCCCGAGCCGGAGGGCGCCGTCGAGGGAACTCCCCGGCCGGAGGCCCAGTCTCCGAAAACGACAACGGCGGGAGAAATAAGAAAACCGAAAACCACCTGGCAAAGTCGGGAGAGCCGCCCCTTTAAGGAAGCAACCAGAAAGTATTGGAATGTCGGTTTTCGAATCGGCGGCAATTTCAGCCTACCGAGCGGCGACTGGTACGAAGGGGTCAATTCCGGAATCGGCTATGAAGGCGATTTCAGCGTCGCATTGACTCATCAGGCGGTCTTGCGCTTTCGTGTCTCCAAGTCCGGAATAAACGTGGATGACAATTATTTCTTTGCGTTCATCCCTCCCGATTTCATTATCAGTCAGGCATCGAAAATCACCGCCATCAGATACATCCTTTTCCTGGAATATTCTCATCGCCTCAACAGCCCACCCTACGGAGCCTATTTTTATGCCGGGATCGGCCTCGGAGCCATTCAGCACAATCTCGAGGCTAATGGCGTACTTACCGATGGTTACGATCCGTATCCGCTCAAGGAGACGGATACGCAGACCAAGTTCGTTACGGCCGTGGATGCGGGCTTTATAAAAATGCTTTCCCCAAAAATCGGCATCGACGGTGGAATCACCCTCGACATGATCGCGGTCGGTAGCCACGACGCTTCCACGTATTGGGGCGACTATTATAATTACTCCGTCACCTACGCCTACCTTTTCGATCTTAAATTCGGCGTGGTTTTCCTCTTTTGATAAGGAGACGCTATGCGCACCAACAAGCGATTCGTCTTATGGCCGGCCGTCTTGCTGATGATTGTGGCACTGGCCGCCGGATGCGCCAAAAGATATGTCGTTACCCATGATCTGGAAGTTCCCCTTTCGCCTCAGCCGGTCTGTTATATCGGCGAAATTAGGGACGAACTTCCGGAAGACCTCGACCCGGCCAAAAAACCGGCCCTCGAAAATATAAACCAATTCAAATTGTATCTAGTCGATGCCTTGATTACAAAGGGGGTTTTCGAGGGTGCGGAAATGAGCGACTCATTGGCCACCAACTATGAAGTGACGGGCGCCATTCTCCAATACAAAGGCGGGAGCGGGTTCCTCAGGTTTTTGTTTGGAGCTATGGCCGGGTCGGCCGAAGTGACCACAACACTTGAATTAAGGGATCGGGAGTTAAACCGCCTCGTATTTGCCGGCAATTTCACCGGGACCGTCACCGACTGGGCGCAAAAGGGCGACCAGATGTTCAAGATCGTAGCCGATGACTTCGCTAACGCCATTAAAAAGCGGAACAAGAAATTACTGGAGAAAAAGTAAGTTCCCCTATTCAAATTCCGTCACAAGGGAGGTAATGTCCATGGGACATATGGTCGGAAAAGACCTTTATCGGAAGCTGGGCAGAAAAATCGACAGCCAGACAATGCACGCTCCGTGGAACGACACCCTCTATAATATCCTGATCGAGTTGTACACGCCGGAAGAGGCGGAATTGATCGTTAAGATGCCTTATGGCCTGTCGAGCCCGGCGCAAATCGAGAAAGCTACCGGATACGAAAAGGCAATCCTCCAGAAGATGCTCGACGGGCTGAGCGACAAGGGCTTGTTGATCGATGTCTGGATCGGCAGTGAGTATCGCTATATAGTCTCTCCTTTTATAATCGGCATTTTCGAATTCACCATGATGCGCACCCGCGGAGAATTAAATTACAAGGTCTGG
>CAZGAV010000074.1:0-20374 GCA_964523575.1 uncultured Ignavibacteriales bacterium | reverse complement strand
ATGGCCCATCCGGAGTATTTCTTCAAGCGCTCGCCCGAAGAAGGCATCATCGATCCCGATAACCTGATCATTCATTCCAGCCATATCAAATGCGCCGCCTTCGAACTGCCGGTCTGGATGGGCGAAAAGATCGGGCCGGAACCGGTGGATGAGATGATGGAATATTTCGAGGAACGGCGCATCGTCCGCAAAACCGGCGACAAATATTACTGGTCGTCCGATATCTACCCGGCCAATGAAGTCTCCTTAAGGTCGGCCTCGCCCGAAAATTTCGTCATTCTCAACCGTAGCGACCACGACCGGGTCATCGGCGAGATCGACTATTTCGCGGCGCCGGAACTTCTGCATCCCGAAGCGATCTACATTCACGGGGCCGAAACTTATCAGGTCATGGAACTGGACTGGGACGGCCGCCGGGCTTATGTGGACGAGGTCAACGTCGATTATTACACCGACGCCGAAAGCAAAACCGATCTGAAAATGCTCGAGGCCGATGAAGAAAGAGAAATGGAATTGCAGAACGATACCGGCGAAGCTCCCGAGGTCGATTCTCTGCCGATTGTCGGTCACGGCGATATCGCATTGACGCGCGTGGTCGTCCTGTTCAAGAAAGTCAAGTTCCATACCCATGAGAATATCGGGTCGGGACCGGTGGCCCTTCCTGAACAGGAAATGCACACGACCGCTTTCTGGTATCGATTTCCCTCCGATTTCGCCATCACCGCCGCCTTGACCGAATCCGACCTTGGAGGCGGCTTGCGCGGCGTCGCCAATTTATTACAGAAAATCGCGCCGTTGTGGCTGATGTGCGATCCGCAGGATATCCGGGCCTTGTCGCGCGTGCGCGATTCCTTTCAGGCCGCGCCGACTTTATATGTCTATGACAATATCCCCGGCGGCGTCGGTTTCGCGAAAAAGCTCTACGGCATGGTCCCGGAGATTTTTCAGGCCTGTAAAAATCATTTAACCGGCTGTGCCTGCTCCGACGGTTGCCCCTCATGCTCCGGCCCGCCGCTGGAACTGGGCGATCATGGCAAGTCGATGACTTTGAAAATTCTGAATCTGATTTTGAATGGCTGTCAGGTGCGGGTGTAATCGGTCACTTGCGGGGGATCAAATCCGATATGAATCGGATATTCAATAATTTTCATTTATTCACAGGTTGAACCCTTATGTTCGGATTCAAACGCAGACGACGCCAGCGCCTACGTAACCAGCCATTCCCGCCTGAATGGGTGGCCTTCATCGAACATAACGTGCCATATTATAGGCGGCTGACTCCCGACGAGCAAAAGGAGTTGCAGGGTCATATCCTCGTTTTCCTGGATGAAAAAACATTCGAGGGATGCGGCGGGCTTGATATCACCGATGAAATCCGGGTGACTATTGCGGCTCAGGCCTGCATGCTGCTTCTGCATCGCGACACCGATTACTTTCCCCTGCTGACCTCCATCCTGGTTTATCCTCATCATTATTTCGCCGAATCCAAACACCATTTGCCCGGAGGCGTGGTGCATGAGGATATCGAGGGTCGTCTGGGCGAATCGTGGTATCGCGGCCCGGTGGTTTTGTCGTGGGATGATATCCTGAGCGGCGCCGCCGACCCCTATGACGGCCACAACGTCGTCTTTCACGAATTCGCGCATCAATTGGACAGCGAATCGGGATCGAACGAAGGCGCGCCGGTATTGCCCCATCCGTCGATGTACACCGCCTGGGCGCGGGTCTTGAGTCAGGAGTACAAGAAACTCCTGATCGACCTTCAGCGTCATCATCAGCATCTGATTGACGCCTATGGAGCGACCAATCCGGCCGAATTTTTTGCGGTTGTCACGGAGTTGTTTTTCGAGAAGCCGGTGGCGTTGCAGAAGCTCCATCCGGCGTTATACGAGCAATTAGCGGCCTTCTACCAGCAGGACCCCGCCAAAAGGTTTGCGGAGGATTCTAACCAGCCCACCAACTGAATGTCTCCAGCGGCCGGGGCAGACGAGGCCCCTCGCTGGCTCGGCATTCACGTCTGCCGCCCACATGAAAAACCTATTAGTAAATCAATGCCTACAATATATACCGGCTCAAATCCTTGTCCTTGACAATCGAAGCCAGCTTCTGGTTGACCATCTCCGGCGTTACGACAATCTTCTTCTCGCAATCGGGAGCGTCAAACATGACGTCCTCCAACAAGGTCGTCATGACCGTATGCAAACGCCGGGCGCCGATATTCTCGGCCTTCTCGTTGACCTCGGCGGCGATACGGGCGATATCGGTAATGGCTTCATCGGCAAACTCGATCGTCACCCCTTCGGCCTCCAGCATCTCCCGATACTGGCGAGTGAGAGCCGCCTTGGGCTCTGTCAGGATACGAACAAAGTCATCGGCATTGAGCGACGTCAATTCCACGCGGATCGGCAGGCGTCCCTGAAGTTCGGGCACCAGGTCCGAGGGTGACTTGCCGTGGAAGGCTCCGGCGGCGATAAAGAGCACATGATCGGTGCGGACCATGCCATACTTGGTCGTCACGGCGCATCCCTCGACCACGGGCAGGATATCGCGCTGAACGCCCTCGCGCGATACGTCGGGGCCATGTTTGGAATCGGTGCCGACGATTTTGTCGATTTCGTCGATAAAAATAATGCCCGACTCCTGGGCCCGTTCCAGCGCCACCGAAACGACCTCTTCCATATTGACCAGTTTGCCGGTTTCTTCGGCTTCCAGAATTTTTCGAGCATCGGATATGGGCATCTTCTGTTTTTTGGGCTGTTGCGGCGGCATCAGGTTGCCGAACATTTCCTTGAAATTGATGCCCATCTCCTCCAGACCCTGCGGCGTGAAAACCTCGACAATCGGCATCGACGAGTGCGTGACGTCCACCTCGACCTCACGGTTTTCCATAAGGCCGTTTTCGAGCATTCCGCGCAGGCGTTCGCGGGTGCTTTCGATCCGGCTGCGGTCGGCCTCGGTCTCCCCCGGCTTGATTCCCGAAGACGGCAGGAGCAGTTCCAGCAGGCGGTCGGTGGTTCTTTTTTTAGCCTCTTCGGCCACTTGTTTGGCCTTTTCTTCTTTGACCATATTGACCGCCAGTTCGACCAGATCGCGCACCATCGATTCGACGTCGCGCCCGACATATCCGACTTCGGTGAACTTGGAGGCCTCGACCTTGACGAACGGCGCTCCGGTCAGAGCGGCCAGCCGGCGGGAGATTTCGGTTTTGCCGACGCCGGTAGGGCCGATCATGAGGATATTGGCCGGCATGATTTCAGCCGCGATGTCGGAGGTAATCGCCTGCCGCCGCCAGCGATTGCGCAGGGCGATGGCGACCGCTCGTTTGGCCCTGTCCTGACCGACGATATATTTGTCGAGTTCGGCGACGATTTCGCGCGGAACCAGTTGGTCAATCGGCTTCTTGATTTTATCCTGTTCTTTATCGGTAGCTTGAAATTCCATTGTTACCCCAGGGTTTCGACTTTTATATTGGTGTTGGTGTAAACGCATATCCCGGCCGCGATCAGAAGCGCTTGCCGGGTGATTTCGGCGGCGTCGAGTTCGGTGTTGGCGATCAGGGCGCGGGCCGCGGCGAGGGCATAGTTGCCACCCGATCCGATGGCGATGACGCCGTCATCGGGTTCGACGACGTCTCCCTTGCCGGTGATAATCAGCGAATGCTCGCGGTCGCAGACGGCCAGAAGGGCTTCCAGATGGCGCAAAAATTTATCCTGCCGCCAGTCCTTGGCCAGTTCGACCGCGGCGCGCGGCAATTGCCCCGAAAATTCCTCGATCTTCTTTTCGAACAATTCGAACAGCGTGAAAGCATCGGCCGCCGATCCGGCGAAACCGGCCAGTATTTTGTCGTTGTACATCCGGCGCAATTTGACGGCCGTGGCCTTCATGACGGTATCGCCGAAAGTGACCTGGCCGTCGCCGCCGAGGGCGACATTGCCGCCGACCCGGACGCCGAGTATGGTCGTGGAACGAATAATCATTTTTTACCTCATGCTCGCGGATGAGCTTTTTTATAGGCTTCTTTCAGCCTTCCAGCTGTTATATGAGTATATACCTGTGTCGTCGATAAAGATTCATGCCCCAGCATTTCCTGTATGGCCCGGATATCGGCCCCGTTATCGAGAAGATGGGTGGCGAAACTGTGCCGCAACATATGGGGTGTGACCTTGATCCCCGCTTTCAGGCCGTAAAAACGCACAATTCGGTTTACGCTTCGGACCGTCAAAGGTTCCCCACCGCGGTTGAGAAAGAGATATTCGCCTGGTTTACCGAGTTGCTCCAGCTTTTCCTGACGCCGAACCAGATATTTGCCGCAACTGTCCAGGGCCGGTTCTCCCAGCGGCACCGACCGTTCCTTGTCGCCTTTGCCCCGCACGGTCACCAAAGCCCGGTCGAAGTCGATGGCGTCCATCGTAATGGAAGCCAGCTCCGCCCGGCGCATACCGGACGAATATAAAAACTCCAACATAGTCAGATCGCGAAACAGCTTGAATTCGTTGATAACGCCGGCCGAATTGTCGGCCAGTATCTCTTTGACTTCGCGCGGCGACAGGAAGGCCGCCAGTTTTCTCGAATATTTGATTTTGGGAATTTCGAAGATAAAAGCGCTGGGGGCCTTGTTGTCGATCAGGTAATTCTGAAAAGTCGCCAGCGCCGACAGGAATCGGGCGATAGAACGGTTGCCTATATTCAGGTCTTTCAGATGCCCCAGAAAGGCCCGCAGGAGAACCTTGTTGATCTTCTCGGAAGCGACCTCCGGGAAACGCTGTTGTTCCAGGAACTCGGCGAATCGAAGTAAATCCCGGCGGTAAGCATCGAGGCTGTTTGAAGAATATCGACCGCTCTTTTGGAGCCCGGTCAGAAAGCGGTCGAGATGTCGGTCATAATCGCTCATGAGAGGCAATCTACGACAGCGCCGTATCCGGCGCAATACGTTTTTATCCCCGGATTTTCGGTCGCATTCGGCCGGAGGGCGGTGTGGCATACAAGCAAGTTATTGAATGCCATAGGGTATAATCATTTTTGCATAATTCGCTTGCATAACCGGGGGCCTTTTTATATTATACTATAAATACGATGCAATTCACCCCGTCCGGTATCGGCGGGGCCTTCTTTGGGTCTTATTGCGGCATCGAACTCAGACGCATTGGACAGAATAAGATTCGAGAGTTCATATAGTAAAAAATAACACCGGCCGTATTTTCGAGCCGGATAATTGATATTGGTGAGGTTCCTGTTCCGGCCGGAACGATGATTTCGGCGGCCGAAGGAAGTGTGGGAATTACATCATGAGAGTACCCCGTAAGTGGGCATCACTTGCACATACCAAGGGGAAGGAGGGCACTATTAGCAGGAGTTTTCAAGGCGCCGCCGATAATGATCAGCCCTGACAGCTGGATTTGTCCGGCATATTTCATTGGGGACTCCCGCTAACACCATACCACTCCCTGTGGATTTCGGTCCAATCACCGATCCATAGCCGCCATCGCCCGATTCAGGCATCGACGGCGGAGGTGGTAGAAATTCTCCGAGGAAGGGGTAATGGCGTGTGAATCAGCGGGGGGCTGGGACACACGTTATCTGGGCGGCGGGCCGCATGGCCCGCCGCTTGTTTAATGTAATCGTCCGCCATAAGGTCCAACCCGGATAATAAAAACGGCCCATCCTCCAATCGAGGATGAGCCGCAAATTCAATCTTGATACTATATTGATCAGCCGACGGTCTGACCGGCCGACTCATGCGACGGTTCCTCTTCCGGTTCAGGATAGGTGATCGTCTTGCAGTTGGGGCAGCAATAATGATGCCCCTTGGCCTTGGTTTCCTTGTCCTCGAGATAGGGATGGCCGCAGGCCTTGCATTTCTGGTTGACCGGCTTGTTCCATGAAACGAAATCGCATTTGGGGTAGCGACTGCATCCGTAGAAGGTTCGGCCCCGTTTGGTCTTGCGCTCGACGACATGACCACTGCACTCTTCTTTGGGGCAGTCGATACCGGTCGAGATAGCCTTGGTGTTTTTGCACGTGGGATAATTGGAACATCCCAGAAATTTGCCGAATCGCCCGGTCTTGATCAGCATCGGAGCGCCGCATTTTTCGCAGACCTCGCCGCTGTCAATCGGAGCTTCCTCGCCGTTGATCGGCCGCGTGTTTTTGCATTCGGGATAACCGCTACAGGCCAGAAAACGCCCGTTGCGGCCCCATTTGATGACCATCGGACGACCGCATTTATCGCAGGTTTCGTCGGTCTGTTCGACCATCGATTCCTTGATCTTCGATTCCTTGCCCTTCAGAGACTCCAGAGTGGCATCAAACGGCTTATAGAATTCCTTCAGGACCTTAGTCCACTCGATCTTGCCTTCTTCGATCTCGTCCAGTTCCTCCTCCATGTTGGCCGTGAAGGAGACTTCAAAAATTTTCTCGAAATATTCGACCAGAATCTTGGTGACGGCGAAGCCAAGTTCGGTTGGCACCAGCCGCCGCTCCTGGAGATCGACATATTTGCGGGCCTTGAGAGTATAGATAATCTGGGCGTAGGTCGACGGCCGCCCGATTCCGTTCGATTCCAATTCTTTCACCAGCGACGCCTCTGAAAATCGCGGCGGCGGTTTGGTGAAATGCTGGCTGGGATCGAATTTATTGGCCTTGAGCTCTTCCCCTTCTTTCAGAGGCGGAATCTCGCCTTTTTCCTGACCGTTGCCGTTACCGTTGCCGTTGGTCGGGCTTTCGATATACAGTTTCAGGTAACCGTCGAATTTCAGATTGAGGGAGCTGGCCCGGAAAAGATAAGGCGCGCCTTCGATATCGACCGAAATAGTGTCGTATTCGGCGGGATTCATCTGGGACGCGACAAAACGGTCCCAGATGAGGCTATAAAGCCGAAGCTGGTCGCGTGTCAGCGATTTTTTGAGAGCCTCCGGCGTGTATTTCATATAAGTCGGCCGGATGGCTTCATGCGCGTCCTGAGCCGATTTTTTCGATTTGTACATTCGCGGCGAATCGGGCAGATATTTTTCGCCGAAAGTCTTTTTAATATATTGCCGCGCTTCCTGAACCGCTTCCGGTTCGACGCGGACCGAATCGGTACGCATATAGGTGATCAGACCCACTGGGCCGTCTTCACCTTTTAGTTCGATGCCTTCATAAAGCGCCTGCGCCACCCGCATCGTCTTCTGCGGAGCGAAACTCAATTTGGTGGCCGCCTCCTGCTGAAGAGTGGAGGTAATAAACGGCGGCAGAGGGTTGCGCTTTTTGGTTCCGATCTTGATCTCGGAAACGGTAAATTTTTTCTGTTTGAGTTCGGCCAGAGCTTTGTCGGCCGCCGCCTGATCCGGCAGATCGGGATTGGCGCCGTCAATTTTGAACAGTTTGGCCAGGAAGGTCTGGCCTTTTTTATTGGCGAATTCGGCTTCGATCTCCCAATATTCGCGGGGCACGAAATCGCGGACTTCCTGCTCACGCTCACAAATAATGCGCAGGGCAACCGTCTGCACCCGCCCGGCCGATAAACCGCGCGCCACTGTCTTCCATAAAAACGGCGATACCTTGTAGCCGACTAACCGGTCCAATACGCGGCGGGCCTGCTGGGCGTTGACCAGATCGAGGTCGATTTCGCGGGCATGGTCAAAGGCCTCGGTCACCGCCTTACGGGTGATGGCGTTGAAAGCGATCCGACTGACCCGAGCCTTGGATTTCGATGTTTTCAGGTTATTGGCCACATGCCAGGCAATCGCCTCGCCTTCGCGGTCGGGGTCGGGAGCCAGATAGACATTCTCGGCTTTGCGGGCCGCGGCTCGCAATTCCTTGATGACCTTATCCTTGCCGTCGATGACAACATATTCGGGATCAAAATCGTTATCCACGTCGACCCCGATCCGCGATTTGGGCAGATCGATAATATGGCCGACGGTTGCCACGACGTCAAAATCCTTGCTCAGGAATTTCTTGAGCGTTTTAGATTTGGCCGGGGACTCAACTATCAGAAGATTCTTCGCCATTTTTCTCCGTGTTGTATCTTATTTTGCCGGCGAGGAAATCCTCGAGGGCAATGGCCGTCACTTTCCGGCCGTCGATTTCAATTTTGTCGGCGTTATCCCTGGTCAGCATTTCCAGCTTGGCCAGGCGAATGACATTAATCTGACGGGCGCGTTGCGAGGCAATCAAAACCGTCTCATAGCGGTTGCGAGTCACTTTATCCAATTCATCAAGAGGCACAAATCCCATATCATCCTCCAATTAGTTCCAGTCGTCACGCCTATTCATAAACCGAATAGGACTTTGATTTGTTCCGACCGAAAAAGGTCACGCCGACCGTCCATGATTTTATTATATGGTCGGCAGCCGCGACCGCTTCATTAATGTTTTCGTTGATTATTATATAATCGAAGCGGTTGTGGCGATCCATTTCGGCAATCGCATTTTTGAGGCGAACCTTAAGCTGGGCAGCGGTTTCCGTGCCGCGCCGCTTGAGCCGCCGCTTGAGTTCGGCCCGTGAGGGGGGTAAAATGAAAATCGACAGGGCCTGGGAATATTCTCGTTTGATTCTGGCCGCCCCCTTAACATCGACATCAAGCAGGATGACGCCGCCCCGGTGGACGACTTTATCAAGCGGCTCACGAGGCGTACCGTAGTAATGCGTATGGACGCGGGCCGATTCCGCGAAAAAACCCTGACGCCGGCGGCGAACGAATTCGGCCCGATCAACGAAAAAATACTCGCGTCCGTCAACCTCGCCCTGACGTTTCTCCCGCGTCGTATAGGAAACTGAAAATTTCCATTTCTTGTTGGAATTCAGCAGTTTATGGCAGATAGTCGTCTTACCGCCGCCGCTCGGCGATGAAATAATTATTATTTTACCTTTATCCCGGGAAATTCGCAAAACTTCATCCTATTCGATGTTCTGGGCCTGTTCGCGGAGTTTTTCGATCTCTTCTTTTAGCTCGATGGCCAGCGACGAGGTTTTGCCGTCCACCGATTTAGACCCGATGGTGTTGGATTCGCGGCCCATTTCCTGCAGAATGAAATTCAACCGTTTGCCGGCGTCGCCGGAATTTTTCAGGGTATCCATGAACAGATGAAAATGCGAACGCAGGCGGGTACATTCCTCGGAGATATCGGAGCGATCGGCATACACCGTCACTTCTTCGGCCAACCGTTGAGGATCAAGATGGACGCCGTTACCGATATCCTTAATCCTTTTCTGGAGCCGCTGGCGATACGCGGCGACGTTCTTGGGCGATTGTTTTTCGATGGCGAGGGTCAATTGCCGGGCCAGCATAATCCTTTTCTTCATGTCGCGCTCCAGATTACGCCCTTCGGCGGTCCGCATCTTCTGCAGTTCGGTCAACGCTTTGCCCAGAATTTTCTGCAGATCGGGCCAGATTCGATCTTCTCCCAGGCTCTTTTCGGGATTAACCAGCAATTCCGGCTGAGCCACCACCTGCGCCAGGCTGATCTCATCAGGCAGGGACAATTTCTTCTTAAGACGCCGGAGCTGTCGATAATAAGCCTCGGCCATATCGAGATCGATAGCGGCGGCCCCGGCTTTCAACGGCGACTCTTCCAAATTGACGGTGACGGTGACTTTTCCCCGCGAGAGCTTTGCGGCCAGAATCTCTTTGATCTTGCTTTCCACTCCGGCCAGAATCCGGGGCATGCGGAAGACGCATTCCAGATAGCGGCTGTTCACCGACGAAAGCTCGATCTGGAGGTTATAATCTTTTTTGCGTATTTCAGCCCTGCCGAAACCGGTCATCGAATTCATAACAAAATCCCGAAATTAAAGATACAAGTAAGAGAATATAGGGACGCGAAGGGGTTTGTCAATTGCTTTTATCGGACGAAACCGAATCGAGGAACTTTTTTGCCCGATGGCCGTGATGGTTCAAGTCCTTGAGTTTCAACATGGGACCGGCCGGCGTCTGACGCACGGTGGGCGTCATCAGATGTTCGATCTGATGCGTGATCTCCTGAATCCGGCGGGCGGCGGTTTCGATAATCTTCAATTTTCGTATGACGGTTTCATTGCTCACGGCCGGATCATCCAGGAGAAGCTCGATATTGCCGAGGATGGCCATCAGGGGATTGTTGACTTCATGATTGAGTGTCGAGGCCGTGGTCGTGATCATTTCCAGCTTTTCGGATTCCCGCGCGATCGTCTCCAGCCGCCGATTGCGCAGAATCAACTGCTGTTTCTGGCAGGCCTGTTTGATAACCCGCGGGATGGTCGAACCGTAATCGCCGTTTTTGGCGATATAATCGGTGGCGCCCGATTTCATCGCCTCGACCGCCGTCTGCTCCGATCCGGCGCCGGTGATCAGGATAACCGGGATATCCGGTTTTTCCGCCCGGATCAGAGACAGTAGTTGTAAACCGTCCATGTCGGGCAAATTGAAATCGAGGGCGATGAGATCTTCGCCGCTGGTTTTGAGCGTCTGCAGGAACGACTTGGCCGTGCTGTGTGTGGTGATGACGAAATCCGGATAGCGTTCGCGGACGGCCTGTTGAAAAAGCATGGCGTGGAACCGATTGTCTTCCACCAGCACGATTTCCATAGCTTTTTTCATACCCTCACCCCTTCATGTGCGGCGGCAGGGTAAACATGACGCGGGCGCCGTTTTTATATTCGCCGTCGATCCAGATTCTTCCGCCCCAGGATGAAATGATATCGGCGGCGATGGTCAACCCCATTCCGGTCCCCGGTAAAGTGATGGCATCGGGCGAACGGAAAAAAGGCGCAAATACTTTTTCCCGGTATTCCCCCTCGATACCCGGGCCGTTATCGGCAATCGAAAAACGGTGATGCCCGTCAACCAGATCGTATTCGATCCGGACCGACGGCCGGTTCACGGACGCCGAATATTTGAAAGCGTTATCGAGCAGATTGCGGAATAACTGGGTAAATTTCTGTTTTGGAGCCGATATGGCCGGCGTCCCGTCCGGCATCTTGATCGCGTAATCGGTGTTGGGATAGGTGGACTTGAGATAATTCACCAGTTCGTCTATAATTTGTTTGGGGTACAATTTTTCCGGCGTTTCCTGCATAATCCAGTTTTGGGACATCTGGCCCAGACCGTTTATCATATCCTGCAGGATTTGCCCGTTTTCGGCGATACAATCGACGGCGAAACGGCCGTCGTTATCGAGGACCTCCTTGTAATTGGACTGGAGACGTTTGGCGAAAGCTTCGATGGTAATCAGCGGCGCCCGGATATCATGAGCGACGGAAAGAATCAGCCGGGTACCGGAACGGTTCATCGCCACCGCCTCCGCCGAACGTTCATAATAGGGAATCAGGCAATAGACGAACAATTGCAATTCGGCGATTTTAACCGGTCCGGCCAGTACCGTTACCGGGTGGTCACAGCCTCGGAGATTAAGACAATCGACTGTCAGACGGCGTTCCCTGATGGAACGAGCAAAAGGTGAATCTTCGTATGGCAATGGCCGGGTTTGAAGATCGCAGACTTCCAGACTGTCATAAAGAGCCTTGAAGCCTTCGGCCCCTTCGATTTTACCCCGCGTTCCGGCCATCTCGGAGAAACGGTCGTTGCGATATATAATTTCGGAATCATCACCGACGATCAGCAGGCCGAGGTCGAGAGCCTCGGCGGTCTGGCCCAGGACAGTGAACCGGGCGGCGGCCGAACCTTCACTGTCGGCCGATCGATAATGTGTATCCCAGATCTGCATAAAAATGCGGAGGTCTTCGAGGCGCGGCGCCGGAGGCTGGTATTCGGCCGGGCCCGAAAGCCAGATAAGTAATTTCTGATCGCGCTCGAATTTCAGCGGCAGAACCGCCTCTGATTTGCCTTTGCCGAACCCCTCCTCCCTCAGGCGGTCTTCGGGGATGAAGGAAAAATGGGTCTCCCCGGTTCCCCGGAAATGTTCCAGGTAGATCGGAGCCGAATGGCCGGGGTCGTTATGAGGATAGGAGCCGACCATTTTCAGGTTCCGGCTGTTGTCGTTGAGAAAACATTCGCCGGCGGCATAGCCGCTGATAGCGCAAAACATCTCGGCCAGATGACTGAAATCGATTTCGTCGGGACGGAGCTGAGTCATTTCCAGCAGGCGTCTCTCCCAGTTGACCGGCGGGGCCGCGGCGGCATCGGGATCGGGAATCATGATGAACTGATAATTGACCGGGTTGCCGGATATAAAATTCAGGGTCAGGACCGATTCCAGGCGGCGGTACTGGCCCTCCCCGTCACGGATCGTCAGGGGCAGGGATTCATAGAAGGATTCATACCGGTTATGGCGCCCAAGGATAATATCGAGCACCTGATGGGAATCGTTGGAGATAAATTCATAAAATGATTTGCCGAATAATTCCTCGCGGGTGAGACCGAAAAGCTCCTCCGTTTCGTCATCGACATAGACGAAACGCCCTTTGAAATCTATTTTGAAAACGGCGCAGGCCGTCGAAACTGATTTTGCAGTGCTAAGGGTGCCGGGCATAGATCACATTTTTAAAATTTTTACCTTTCGCTCTATACCATCGGCAGAAAAGCGGATTATATAAACCCCGGAAGCCACTTTTTCCCCTCTCTCATTGACGGCCGGCCAGGTCAGAACCTGTTCCCGCCCGAATGCCCGGTAAACCATCTCGCCACTGATGGAAAAAATCTCTATCTTGTAACCGTCGGGGAACTGTTGATTAACGAAAATCCTCAGGGAATCGGTGCAGGGGTTGGGCCCGTAGGTGATTACCTCAGGAGAAACGATGGTGTTGACGGCCAAAATGATGGTATCGGCGTAGGGTCCGGCCTCGGCGGCTATAAAATACTGCCTCAGACCAACCTGATCGCCGTCTCCGGTCATGTGAAGCGAAGCGGTCCCGTCTCCCCCGTCGGACAGATCGAAGTTAACCGGCAAATCGAGCGGGTCGTAAACAACCGTCGCCTCGGGCGGCGCCAGAGTGGTAATATCCACGGTGGTATCGACTCCGGCCCGGATATTGATCATGGCCATCGGATGGATTAAAAGACCGAATCCGGCGGCCAGGACCGGATTGGGCAGACCGTTGCCATAATGTTCATCGGGGTGAAGATAACGGTCGGCCGATTCGATCAGGCGTTGCCGCACGGCCATCGGCCGGCCCCGCAATGACGGCTGGGCTTCCAAAATCAGTGCCGCCGCCCCGGAAATCTGGGGCGCCGAAAGCGACGTCCCCTGCTTGTAATAATAGCCGCCCAAGTCCCGGGCGCACCAGACCCCCGTCCCAAGGGCGACGACTTCCGGTTTCAGGCGCCCGTCATAAGTTGGCCCATAGGATGAAAAACCGACAATGACATTGTTGATATCGACGGCACCGATAGCCACGACCGAATCGGCGTCGGCCGGGGCGGTGATATAATGCCAGGGATCGTCGCCTTCGTTACCGGCCGAGACCACGACCAGTATCCCCCGCGAGGCGGCGATATCGGCGGCGATACTTGTTACGGCGGTGTTGCCGTCCATGTCGGCGTAGGTGTACCAGTCGTTGTAGCCGAGGGAGGTCGAGATGATATCGGCGCCGAGGGAATCGGCCCATTCCGCCGCCGCTACCCAATAATCCTCCTCGATTTGTATCTCCTCGCCTTCGATCTCGGTTTTGGCCAGTATGTAATCGGCGCCATAAGCGGGGCCAATCAGTTGTCCCGCTTCGAATCCGCCGCAGACCGAAAGAGTGGCGGTGCCGTGATTCGTCTGATTGGAAGCGATGTCGGTGACATTGGGATTATTATCGATGAAATTCCAGGCGTCGAGTATATTCATGGAGTCGAAAGCCGGATGCGTGGTAAGGAAACCGGTATCGAGAAAAGCCAGCAGAACGCCGGCGCCGGTGAGGTCAAGACGGTGCAGGGAATCGATTCCGAGCATATGGTCCTGTCGGTAGGAAAAACCATAGGCGGAACTGTCTATCGACGGCTTGAAAGCCGGCGGCGGCGATTCGGGCAACGGAGAACGGGTGGCGCGCCGCACCGGCTCGATGCTTTTCACAAATTCTTTTGACGCCAGTATCAGGATTTGATCTTCGGTAAGGCTGATCGCCACGGCATTGAGCCATCGCGATACCAGAATTCGCCCGCCCGACAAATTTCTGATCTCATCGATATACTCCGACCGAACCGGAAGATCACAGAAATCCAACGGGCGTCCGCCGCGCCTCTTCCGGGATCGCGGCGTCAATCCGGAGGCCGCTTTCTCGAAATTACTCGGCCCCGCATCCTTATCCCGCAAATATACCCAGACCTTAATCGGCCGGCTGTCATCCGATTCCAGCATCATCTTGTGCAAGGGTTTGGATATTTTATCGCCGGCTTTGGCGGGTGATGCCAGCATTATCGCAAGAGCGAGCCCGGCCAACAATAACACCGGCCCCAAACGTTGTGAATACATTTTTGTCTTCCCCCCTCCTGCAAGCCCCGTAATCGATTATAACTCCATCAACTCTTTGACGTATTTGGGCGGCGGTGATCCAAAAGAAAGTAACCGGTCGTGAAAAGTTTTCAAATCGGCGTCTTCGCCGTATTTGGCCCGATAAGCGTTGCGGATGTCATTGATTTCCAGATTGCCGACATAATAGGTAGACAACTGCGTCGAGGTCAGGCAGGCCCGCCGCCATTTCCCGGCCGCTTCGCCGTATTCCTGGAGCCCTTCATTCATGAGAAGCGCCATCGCCTCATCCTCACTCATCCCCTGCGTGTGAATCTTCTGATCGATGATGGCGTTGAGAATCATCCGCAGACGCATCTTCAACTGTTGCATCTTGACCTCGGGGCCGCCGAAGCCCTGCTCCACCATGACCTGCTCGGCATAAGTGGCCCAGCCCTCGATGAAGGTGCCGCTTCCGAAAAGTGTCCGCACCATGGTCGGCGCCTGGAGTTTATTGGCATGGGCCAACTGCAGGTAATGACCCGGCGTCCCTTCGTGCATCGACAGGTCGCGCAACATATAGTCATTGTATTCTTTGAAATAGGATTCGACCTGGGTCCGGTCCCAATCGGCCGGTGGCGGCGAGATGGCGTAGAAAGTCTCGCCGTTCTTCTCCAGCGGCCCCGGCGAATCGCAGTATCCGATGGCGACGCCTCTCTGATACTCCGGCATGACAATGATCTTGATCGGTTCATCCGGATGAGTCACCAATCCGCTGGTTTTGACAAAGTCGTCGCATTCTTTCAGACTGGTCTTGATGACGTCCACAATATTGTCGGCGTTGGGGCGATTCTCGGCCAGATGATCCAGAACTTTCTTGATTACCTTCAGGCTGTCGGCATGGGTTGTCGGAGTCGGCCGATCCGGGAAATATTCCCGATAGAGCGGCAGGGCCGTTTCATACATCGCCCCCCGCGTGGCAGCCAGATCGGTTTCGGCCGATTTTAGAACCACTTCCGGAGGCAGATCGGAATCAAGTGAATATCTCAGCTTGGCCCGGTATTTGTCATATCCCAAACGAAAATCGCCGTTGGAACGCGGCAGAAGATCAGTCTCGAGCCATTGGCCGTAGGCTTCCAAAGCCGCCACCGCCGAATCGCGAACCGGTTTGATTTTCGCCTCGAACCCGGGCGCCTGTGCGATAAACTGATTGAGATCATTCTTGATCAGACTGATCGTTCCCCGGTTCTGTGAGATAGCCGTTTCGGTGAATATCCGGGGCGGAGTTTTCAGGTTTATTCGGGCCTGATCGAGAATATCGGGAACCGCTCGCAATCGTTCACGGACGCATTCGAGGCGATCCTTTATAGGCGCGAAATCGCGGGCCATCAGACCATAGATGGCGTCGCCGACGTTGTAAACGCGCGGATTCCATTCGAAACTCCGGATCGTATCGAGCGAAAATATCCTCGATTTTATGTGATCGACGAGGATGTCATAATCGATCCGGTTTTCCCGGTTAAGCAAATCGAGATCGACCGCCGCCAGTGAATCGAGATAGGCCGTTTGATAATCCATCTGATCCTGCATTCCCTGCAGGCTGTAATCATTCATGCGGTTGTCGAATCGATGATCGCCGAGAGCGGTCGCATATTCGGGGTTGAGTTCGAGCATACGCTCGATGTAGTCGGTAGTCAAAGTCTCAAACTTCGTGTTCTCATCCATCTTTCCCGTGCACGAAATCATAGTCAGCATGATGGCAATCGTAAAAGGGGTGATAAACAGTCGCATAGAGCCTCCCGAAAAGGACGGTTGAATTTTACGATGCCGGGACACATAGGATGTCCGTCACTCATATTTATGTCCAAAGAAAGGTTTCCATTGTTTTTCGTCCGGCCGGGGCGAAACCAGGCTGATGAAAATCAGGCAAAACAGAGACAACCCCAGGGCCGGATAGACCGTAGGCATGTCCCACGGCTGGTGCAGTACCTCCCAGACGATGGTGGTCACCATGCCGGAGGCGATGGAACAGACTCCCGCCGCGGCCGTGGCCCGTTTCCAGAAAAAAGCGGCCATAACCGCCGGGGTGATCCCGACGCCATACATGGTGTAGGCGTAGATAGCCATCTCGAGGACTTTCTCGAAAAATCGCACCTGGACAAAGGCAACCACACCCAACAGCACCACCGTTATCCGCGAATAGAGCACCATTTTCTGCTGGGACAGGTCGGGATTGATGAAACGCTGATAAATGTCGCGCATGAGGTTGGTCGAAGGCACCAGCAGGAACGAATCGGCGGTGGAGACAATTACGGCGACGATGGCCGCCAGAAACAGACAACCTATGACGATTGGCAGACCCTCACGCACGGCGTAGAGAATAACCATTTCCGATTTGATCCCGGTAAATAAGGCGCTTCCGATGACAGCCAGGATAACGATCAGGGTTTCGACGATGATGGTGCCGATAATCCAGCCGACCACGGCCCGTTTGGCGGCTCGCTCGTCAACGGCCGAAAAGAACCGTTGATACATACCGGACTCGCCCAGCAGAAGCAACATCGTCGGGAGTGAATAACCCAGGGCTTTCCAGATCGTCATACCGCCCATGAGGGAGAAATGGGATTCGGGCAGGCGGCTGACGACGCCGCTCCAGCCCCCGGAATCATTCAATAAAAACGGCAAAGCGACAAACAGCCCGATGACCATGACGACGCCATTGACGACGTCGGTATAGGCCACCGAAATCAGACCCGCCAGAACGGTGTAGCCGATGACAAAAACAGCAGTGATGACAATTCCCTGATCGATGGAAATACCGGTAATGAGATTGAGCACCATCCCCCCGGCCCGAAACTGATAACTGACGATGGCGGTGTAGGCGATGACGGTGACCACGGTACCCAATACCCGGGCCCATTGGTTATAACGAACTTCGAGGATATCTGGCACGGTGTACTGGCCGAAAAATCGCGCCCGGCCGGCGACGAAATACAGAACCAGAAGCGCCGCCCATACTCCGGCATCGAACCACAGGGCCGGCAGACCTCGGTCATAGGCCAGCCCGGCGCCGCCGATAATCGAGCCGGAACCGATCCAGGTCGCCAGCAAAGTTCCGATCAGGACCCGGGTGGACAGCTTGCGCCCGGCCACCATAAAATCGTCCTGGGTGCGGACCATTTTGCTTCGGTAGGCGCCGACGCCGATGAGGACGATCAAATAGGCGATGATGACCCAGAAATAAGTCATGGAGGCACCGTGAACCTAAATTTCAAATGTCTGGTTACGTCCCTGAATACATTCCCGCATGCAATGCCATCAAACTAAGAAGCGGGCCGGTTTAGAGCAAGCCCTTTCTCATCTCGCAAATAATTAAAATAAGAGGCCAAAACCGCCTTCGCCGGTTTTTTCATTGGCGGCCGATTGAGGCGAATGTATATTGGGACAATTATTGTATCGGGCGGGCAATGACCTGATCGTTTGCAACCGGAGAATATTCTTTGGAATTTTTTGACAGTTTCTGGGCTCACGCCGTCGATCTGGCCTGGGGTCTGCCGATGGTCTTTCTGCTCATCGGAGCCGGCGTCTATTTCACCCTGGCGGGTCGTTTCATTCCCTTCCGCGCTCTGCGCCATGCCGTCGATATTCTTCGCGGCAAACTCGACGATCCCAACGATCCCGGAGAAATCAATCATTTTCAGGCCCTGACCTCGGCCCTGTCGGCCACTATCGGGATGGGCAACATCGCCGGCGTTGCCATCGCCGTCTCCCTGGGCGGGCCGGGCGCGATATTCTGGATGTGGGTGGCGGGCTTAGTCGGCATGTCCACCAAATATTTCACCTGCACTCTGGCTGTTCTCTACCGCAAACCGGACGAACGGGGCATCGATCAGGGCGGCCCGATGTACTTCATCGAAGTCGGCCTCGGCCGATATTTCAAACCGCTGGCGGTGCTGTTCGCCGTTTCAGGCATGATCGGCTGTCTGGCCATGTTTCAGGTCAACCAGCTGTCCGGATTACTGGATCAGCATTGGGGTATCGATAATTGGATCACCGGCGTTGTCTGCGCCGTGGTCGTCGGCATAGTCATTCTGGGCGGCATTGTCCGCGTCGGTCAGGTGACCAGCCGCATCGTCCCGGCCATGTTCGTGCTCTACACCGTGGCCGCTTCCTATATTATCATCGCCCATATTTCAGTCGTGCCCGGCATTTTCAAACTGATTGTCACCTCGGCTTTCGGCGCCAAAGCGATTATGGGCGGCGGCGCGGCGGTCGCCTTCCGCGAAGTCATCGTCAATGGCATCAAACGAGCCGCTTTTTCCAATGAGGCCGGAATCGGCACTGCTCCCATGGCGCACGGTGCGGCCAAGACCAAAGAGCCGGTGCGCGAGGGTTTGATTGCCATGCTCGGCCCTTTCCTCGACACCAATATTGTCTGCACCATGACGGCGCTGGTGATTCTGATCAGCCTCGGCCCCGCCTCGCTGGGTGGCGTCAGTCTGTCCGATGATGCGGCGGTGGTTATGACGGTCAATGCCTTCGAGATCGGTATTCCCGGACTCGGTCTTTATATCCTCAGTCTGGCGATTGTCCTCTTCTCGATTTCGACCATGATTTCGTACTCGTATTACAGTCTCAAATGTTCGCGGTATTTATTCGGTTACAAATTCGGCAGTTATTATGTTTATGTCTATATATTCAGTCTTTTCTTTGCCGCCATCTGGTCGCAGGGCATGGTCATCAATATCCTCGACACGGCTTTTGCCATGATGGCTCTCCCGACCTTAATCAGCACGTTATTATTGTCGCCGAAAGTGATGCGCGCCACTAAAGACTATTTCAAGCGGATGAATTTGTAGCAGTAGCTGGAAACCGCTCACGGTTTCGACAATGACCCTATAAACGCAAATATAGAGCTTGACAAAAATTGTCAACATATTTAGACTGCTTTTAGTTTTAGGCACAATAAATCTCAAAAGACTGGTGTAATCATGAAGATATTCCTGGCATTGTTGTTTACAGTACCGTTGTGGAACTTCTGCAACGCAACAATTGATGTGATGGTGAAAACATCTGAATGTATAGTTTTTGCTTCGGATAGTAGAATATCGGATATCAATGAATCTCTTATCACGTCAGACACTTATGAGAAGATAGTGCCTGTATGCAAGACAATTATGTCTCAAATGCAGGGCACGGCTCTTATAAATGGCAGGACTTTTAGGGCATTTATTAATGACTTGAAGTATCATTACAACATCGACATGCAGTCAATTATTTATGTTGATAGTTTTAATACTATATTATTGGACTATTGTAATCTTTTAAAATCTATGAATGTCAAGTTTGGCACATTATTAATATCAATCGCCGGCGTAGATAGTAGTGGTACCCTGAAATTGTATGGCATAAGGCCGGCCAAAGATAGTATCTTATATGAAAGATTTCCGAATGCATACACAACCGGCTATTTTGGTATGAATAGAGTTGCTAGCTACTTGACGCGGGGATTTTCGCCAACAGAATTGTCAAAGGATACAATTATACGCATTGTAAGGGAAGAGTTGCAACTTGATTCAATCACCGATACTATTGAAATGCAACCGAAAATTAAACGACTAGAAAATCGCCTTGACTCCCTTTTCCTATTTGCCGGACCCAATGTAAATGAGATGCGCTTCTCCATTCAGGATGCTGTCGAGTATGCGTACTATTTGGTAAAAATTACTACTCTAATTGACCGCCTATCTTATGGGAGTTATGGAAATTCCAAAAACACATTACCGACAACAGGGGGCGATATTTTGGTAGGGTTGCTTACACAAGAGGGCTTTTCCTGGATTGAACTGCCACAATATGGTCTTAAGTAACATATTTTGTCCATATTGATTTTTGCAGCCTCTTTTGGTCCACGTGGCTCAGATCCTGGTCCGGGTAATACTAGAGGGGGAGTTTAATTATACTTCTCCTTGATCGGGGACTTTGGTCGGCTGAGGCTTGAGATGCACCTTCTGGCCGTCCTTGC
>CAZGAV010000073.1:0-20384 GCA_964523575.1 uncultured Ignavibacteriales bacterium | reverse complement strand
GGACGGAAAAGGCCGACGGCGATATTTTCTTCTTCGAGTTCGTCAATGGCCGTCTGACAGATGCGGGCCATGGTACCGTAGGCGACGATTAGAATCCGGCTCTTGTCGGTGACTTTGTAAAGCTCGTAGCGCACCTCATTGGCCCTGATCTTTTTATATTTTTCTTCCAGAAGAAGGCAGTTTGCCTCCAGCTGTTCGGGGTCGAGGAAAAGCGATTTGACGATGCGCGGTTTGCGGTTTTTGGCGCCGGTGAGAGCCCAGTCTTTGCCTTCGGGAGTCGAAGCCTCCATATAGGTCTCCGGGAATTCGACCGATTCCATCATCTGCCCGATCATGCCGTCGCCGATAATCATGACCGGCGCCAGGTACTTGTCGGCCAGATCGAAGGCGAGAATCATCAGGTCCACCGCTTCCTGCACCGAGGACGGCGCCAGGACGATGAGATGATAATCGCCGTGCCCGCCGCCTTTGACCGACTGGAAATAATCGGCCTGCGAAGGCAAGATGCCGCCCAGTCCGGGACCGCCGCGCATGATATTCACCAGCACCACCGGCAGATGCGCGCCCGCGATATAGGAGAGCGCCTCCTGCATCAAGCTGATGCCGGGGCTGGAGGAGGTCGTGAAAACCCGTTTGCCGGTCGAGGCCGCGCCGAAGAGCATATTGCCCACGGCCACCTCGGATTCGGCCTGAACAAAAGTACCGCCGACTTCGGGCAGACGCCAGGTCAGGTATTCGGCAACTTCGCTCTGGGGGGTGATCGGGTAGGCGAAATAATTGCGCACGCCGGCGGCTACCGCCGCCTCTCCGATCGCCTCGTTACCTTTCATCAATTTCTTGGCCATCTGATCTCACCCCCTCAATATTCAAACAAAGCATAACGGGTTCCGTGCGTCAGCACCCTGATCGCCACGTCGGGGCAGGTGATGGCGCAGATGCGGCACCCGATGCATCTGGTCGGTTCATGTAATTGGGCGTAGAAATACCCTTTGAGATTGATCTCTTTCGACATCGAAATAATCTGCATGGGACAGGCATAGACGCATAATTCGCATCCCTTGCAGTATTCCTTATCTATTCTTATTCCGGGCATAAATCATGTCCTTTGATGGTCGGTCTGATCGCCGGCCGGCTTTTCTTTTCTTTCCCACGGTTTGAGCATCGAGCGCGTCAGAGGCAGGATGGGGCACTCGAAGACGGCGGTGTCGATTTTATCCAAAACGCTTCTTTTGGCGCTGACAAAGACCAGCGGCAAACCGGTTTCGCGGCTAACCTCCCGGGCCAGCCGGTATCCCTCGGTGAGGACCTCGGCGTCGGTTTCATCGATCATGTGGCTATTGGAAATCAGGCCGGTGAATTTCAGCCGGGCCGTATTCTCTATCCGTTGCATGGTTTTGATACATCCCGCCACATCGGCCGTTTGCGGACGGCGGCTATTGAGCACCATCCACATGTCATATTGTCCGGGGACAAACACAGCCGAGAGCGAACCCAGCGCCCGCGTTCCCTGGGCGTCGCCGCCGACATCAAGGATCAGCCGCCCGTCGTTTTTCTCGATGGCGCCCTTGATCTCCGGCATCAAAATCGGCAGATCAGCATAAAATTGGCCACCCCGGGGGACGATCACCCGAATTCCCATCGCTTCCATTTCGGCCACAGCTTCCCGGGTCCTGAAATAGGGATTGACCAGGTCGAAATCGGCGATACTCACCGGGATTGTCTTTTCGACGGCCAGATACTTGGCAAGATTGACGGAAACCTCGGTTTTGCCACTGCCGAAACCGCCCACCAGAGCCATGATAGGTTTTGAAACGATGGGATAAGTGATTTCCGCGGCGCCTGCCATATTCATATAACCCGTAGTCACCGAAGCTGTTGACATTGTAAAGACCGCCGTAAAATCCTGCCGGGTCAAAACGAGGCCAATTCCGGCAGACATCAACACCTGCCTAATCCGTTATCGCCCAAATATCTGCCAAAATGACGATAAAGTCAAGCCAATGTTGTGAAATTAATCACTAATATCGCGCCGAGACGCCGATTCGGCGTGCTCTTGAGAGACATTTCCAAATCCGGCGCCTCCGACGCAACTACTTATTTACAAATGTTATACACAGAATACTTTATGTAACAAGCGATATTATACAAATTTTGTACTATATTTCCTGGCAATATTCCAAGGATTCCAGCTATAGCCTATCGGTCAACGCTTATAAAACTTCGCACAGGTCGGACTTGGGTGAAGGTAAACTGGCTTAATGATTTTCGCGGGCCGGCAGGAGGTCGGGATCGGTTTTGGCCAGCCTTTCCAGAACCGACAAACCTTTGGGGCCGACATAGGTTTCGGGAATGGTATAGACCGGGTCGGTCAGGGCTTTGTCGAGGGAAATAAAGCTGTAACCGCGGGCCTGCAATTCGGTCAGGATATCGGGCAGAAAAGCGCGGTTGAGCAGGTTGGCGTGCAGGAGGAGGATATGCTTGATGGGGCGGCCCAGAAGTTCGTCGGCCAGTTTTTCGGAGGCTTCGAGGCGTTCCATGACATGGTCGAGATATTCGTTGCCAAGCTGGACGAAGAGGATGGAATCGCCGGACTGCTCGACTTTCTCATACTGGAGGTTGTAAGCGAAATCATCGGTATCGACCGAGACATCGGCGATTTTATAACCCTGTTTGCTGAGAAATTGGGCGATAGCTTTCTTGATCTCCTGCGTTGCACCGTAATGCAAGTTGGGATACCGGAAATACCGTTTCTTCTGCTTGGCGGCCTTCAGAATATCTTCGATGGCATCGTGACCCTTCTGGATATCAGCGATGTAGAGATCGACGGGGACATCATTAATATCGGGATGCGACCAGGTATGGTTGCCCAGGGTATGTCCGGCCTGAAGCCATGATTCGAGAATATCGTTGTCGCCCTCGATATTGTCGCCGACGACGAATCCGGCGGCGGTGACGCCGAATTCTTCGAGGGTAAAGAGAATTTCATCGGTAATCATCAGGCGTTCGATGCGATCATGGACGCGCGCCACCGGCAGATCATCGAAGGTGATACAGATTTCCCCGCCGCTTTTCTTGCCCTTCACGGCCGCCCGGCCTTGTTCCATCGGTCCGGCGACTATCAGAATCAGCGACAGGACGCCGACGATAACGACTAAGAACTGTTTCATCAAATGAATATTACCGGCCCTCAACGACGCCGTCAATTAAAACATTGCGATTTCAAAGGCACGATTGCAATTGACTTTACATCTGGCCGGTTCTATTTTGAAACCGTCCGGCCGGTTATGATGCGGCCGGCTCCAGGTTGTATGAGAACCAAACCGGAAGAGAAGGCAATAAAGGCGCTGATCCGAATGATTGGAATTATAATCGCCGCCGCCGTCATCCTGTACGTGGGTGTACTGATAACTATGTACTTCCTGCAACCGAGTCTGGTGTATTTCCCTTCCCGAACCATCGAATCCACGCCCAACGATATCGGCCTCGATTATGAAGAGGTCACTCTGAAAACCGATGACGGCGTCGAAATCGCCGGCTGGTTTATCCCCGCGCCGCAGGCGCGCGCCACTCTGCTCTTCTGCCACGGCAACGGCGGCAATATTTCTCATCGGCTGGAATCAATCGAGCAGTTTCATCGATTGCATCTATCGGTTTTTATTTTCGACTATCACGGATACGGCAAAAGCGGCGGTCATCCGGGCGAAAAGGAGACCTACCTCGATGCCAAAGCCGCCTGGAATTACCTGACCGCGACCAGGGGCATAAGTCCTGATTCAATCATAATTTTCGGGCGTTCGCTGGGTGGAGCGGTAGCCTCGTGGCTGGCGTCCAGGCATCAATCGAAGCTGGTGATCATCGAATCGTCATTTTTGTCATTGCCCGATATCGGCGCCTATCATTACCCCTTCCTGCCGGTCAAATTGCTGGCCCGTTTTAAATACAACACCAAAGACCGGCTGACGGAAATCAAGGCCCCAATCCTTTTCATCCATAGCCCCGAGGACGATGTCGCCCCTTACGCCCAAGGCAAAAAATTGTATGAATTGGCGGGTGAACCCAAAGAGTTTCTGCAAATTTCCGGGCGGCATAATGAGGGCTATATTCAATCGGACGCCGAATACCGCCGCGGTATCGAGGCTTTCCTGAATAAATATCTGACTCCGTCAAGCGGGAAATAACTGATCCTGGCGGGGCAAAAAAAGAGTCAGCCCCAACCCGGACCGGTCACTAAAGAAGGCAACTAAAAGTCGCCTGTGACCACCAGTCTTGACCGTGGCGCTGACTCATTATTTATATCGACAAGAAAGCGCTGAAATGAAGTCAATCCCGCTGGTTATGACAAAAATTCTTATACTATCCGGCGGGAGCAGAGCTCAACGGATCAACTATCGTAGAGTCTCCCCCACCCGATGAAAAGGTTCCAGACCGCCCCGCATATTGTATCCGCAAACCGGGGGTCGATTTCACTAAGCAAGGTCATGGGCCGCCTCACCCGGCTGATTCCCGTATGTAGTTTCCCCAAATCCCAGGTATGGATATCGCCTCCCGATGAATCAATCAGGCGGGCGACGCCCGGGATATTACAGTCACCGGATTTTTCGGGCGGATGATAATGATCTGTCCAATTGAAATGCAAAACCGTCAGACACCGGATATCATCGGCGATATCACCGGCCCGAATCATCGAGAATTTGATCCGTTCCAGGCTGAACAACAATTCACCCGAACTTTTGTGAAATTGCCAGGGGTCCTTTTTGAAGCCCCAGATTCGTGAAAAAGCGGCGCCTTGCTCCGGGAGATCCAGCGCGGCAATCAAGGTGCGGTCAGTACGGAATGAAACCTCGGCGTGCTCATCCAGAGTTTCATTATCATAAATTTCAAAATGATAGGGAATGTTTTCCGAAACGGGCGGATGCCCGTAGTCTCTTTTAAGGTTCACAATTTAGCCCTCCTGTGGCGATGACCGGCAAACGGCCTCGCCGAGCCCCCAAATAAGTTAAGGAGCGATGCCTGAGTTCGGACAATGGTAAATTATTATTAATATCTTTGTCAATAAATATATAGACTAATTAATCGGCGATCCCGGGCTGACTCTATCAGGGGCAACAGGGTTCCATCGGCGGCGATCCGCTTTTGAAGATATAATTGATCAGATAAACGGCGTCGCCGACGTCGACCGGATGCGAACCGTTGGCGTCGGCCTGACAATAGGGATCGGGGGTGGGGCCGCCGGTGAAGACGAAGCCGATGATGAAGACGACATCGCCGACATTGACGGCTCCGTCAAAATTGGCATCGCCGCAGAGATAGGGAAATAGTTTAACCGGCCAGCACCGGCCGCCATTCGGCCATAATACCTGTGGCGGATAGGCATTTCCCGTATAATCGTAAAATACAAACGGACCCGCCGGCGGAACGAAACAGCTGTCGATACAGATAGTCCGAAGGTCCTCGGGATCTTCGGAAGACCTCATGCGGAAATTATATGAGTACATATGTTCCAGCGGCCCGGAAGGACAACAGTGAAGCATTCCGGCGGCGCCCATCATTATAGTGTCGCGGCCAATTTCGTCGATATTCTGTTCTGTGACTAATCCAACGGCCATGTCATAGCAGGTCATATCACCCCAGCGGCTGTCCAGATTGGGCGTGACGATATGGCTGTAGCCCCAACCATCCGCGTCCAGCCATTGCCATTCGGCGCCGTCGGGCGACCACACCTGATGGCCGAGGGCGAAACCGCACATTTCCTCGCTGTTGGCAATGTAGATATCTAAGGTCGAAGGCCAGGTGGCCCAGACGGTATCATGTTGATCATAGCTGGTAATTTTAATATCCACGGCATCTTCGCTTCGGGCCGAATGAACAAAAGCAAAGGTTATAAGGATTAAAAAGTATATGCAGACGGTCCCGAGCGATGGTCCGGTTTTGGAGAATTGCATCGAAATCCCTCCGATGACAAGAATTAATTATTTCCGGGGCAATGAGGAGAAATAATGTAGGTCTATATTATATTTACCTAAAAGCGACTGTTTCGTCAAGGATAAAGGACCTTTGTGGCGTCCCGCCGGTGATTAGAAATATAAAACCCCTTGGGCCGCGTGAGCGCAAGGGGTTTAATTTATTTATGCGGAAGGCGGGACTTGAACCCGCATGAGCTTGGCTCGCCACCCCCTCAAGATGGTGTGTCTACCAGTTCCACCACTTCCGCAATAAAGTTTTTCTACTGCGAATCGGGAGGCGTCGTCGACTGCGAGTTATCGAATATATTTTCCGGATTGGCCGCATCGCCCTGCTGCTGCTGGGTCGCCTGCTGTTGCTGAGCGGCCTGCTGCTGCTGGGTAGCCATATCCTGCTGAGCTTCCTGAGTCACGGTTGATTCGGTGGTGCTGGCCACGGCCGCTCCCCGGCCGGCCGACATCAAGGACAATCCCAGGCAGGAAACCATGAAAACAACCGCCAGCACCGTCGTCGCCTTGGACAAGAACGAGGCCGCTCCCCGGCCGCCGAAAACGGCGCCGCTGATACCGCCGCCGCCGCCGAAAGCGCCGGCGAGGCCTTCGCCCTTGGCCGATTGCATCAACACCACGATAATCAGCGCCACACAGATCAGCACATGAATCATAATCAGAATAGTAAACAAGGTCTTTCCTCCGCTCTACATCATCGCCTTGACAATGGCCGCAAACTCGTCGGCTTTAAGGCTGGCGCCGCCAATCAGGGCGCCGTCGATATTTTTCTTTTCAAACAACCCGACGGCATTGGACGATTTGACCGACCCGCCATATAAAATCGTTATCTCTTCGGCCGTTTCTCCGCCGTATTTTTGGGCCAGGAGTTTACGAATGAAAACGTGAATTTCCTCGGCCTGTTCCGGCGTCGCCACCTTTCCGGTCCCGATGGCCCAGACCGGCTCGTAAGCGATAACCGTTTTCATTATATCCGACTCAGAAAAAGAATCGAGCGAGCCTGAAATCTGCTCCTCGATTACCTTCTCTGTGACGCCGTCTTCGCGCTGATTCAGCGTTTCGCCGACGCACACAATCGGAATCAAGCCGGCGTCCAGCGCCTTGCGGCCCTTGGTATTAACCAGCTTATCGGTCTCCGAAAAAAGAGCCCTTCGTTCAGAGTGGCCCAATATAACATAGCTACAGCCGCTTGTCAATAGCATTTCGGCCGAGATCTCCCCGGTAAAAGCGCCGGAATCGGCTTCGTGCATATTCTGGCCGCCGATCTGAATTTCGCTGTCTTTGAGCACCAGTGCCACTTCAGTCAGGGCCGTGAATGGCGGACAGACCAGAACCACGGGGTCGATGACACCGCCGACGGCCTTTTTCAATTCCCCTACCAGCGTTTTGGCCTCGACGACCGTTTTGTGCATTTTCCAGTTACCGGCAATTATTTTTTTTCTCACGGTATTCTCCTAAACGCTGACTTTGGTGTCGGTTAGGGCGGCTATTCCGGGCAGGGTCTTCCCTTCCAGAAATTCCAGCGAGGCCCCGCCGCCGGTGGAAATATGGCTGATACGATCCTTGACTCCGGCCTTGATAGCTGCCGCCGCCGAATCGCCCCCGCCGATAATCGAAACGGCCCCTTCGTCGGTCGCTTGTGCCAGTTGACCGGCCAGGCCGATGGTGCCAAGAGAGAATTTTTCGACTTCGAAAACGCCCATCGGGCCGTTCCAAACGATGGTCTTTGATTTCCTGAGAATTTCGGAGTACAGGCGCAAGGTCTGCGGGCCGATATCGAGACCTTTCATGTCGGCGGGGATTTCATCGACGCCGACGATTTTGACTTCCGCGTCTTCCTTAATATCGGCCGCGACGACGCAGTCGATTGGCAGAAGAAATTGGACTTTCTTACTTTTGGCCTTTTCGAGAATCTGTCGGGCCAAATCGACCTTGTCGGCATCCAGCAGAGACTGACCGATTTCCTTGCCCATCGCCTTGAAGAAGGTGAACGCCATACCGCCGCCGATGAGGAGATAATCGACCTTATCGAAGAGATTGTTGATGACGTCGATTTTCCCGGAGATTTTGGCTCCGCCCAGCACGGCGGTAAAGGGCCTTTTGGGATCGGCCAGAGCCTGACCCAGATATTTCAATTCCTTTTCGATCAGGAAGCCAGCCGCGGCCCGGTCGAAAAACCGGGTTACGCCCTCCGTCGAGGCATGCGCCCGATGAGCCGAACCAAAGGCGTCGTTGACATAGAGGTCGGCCAGCGAGGCCAGTTTCTTGGCGAACTCGGGATTGTTATCGGTTTCCTCGATATGAAAGCGAAGGTTTTCCAGAAGCAGGCATTGACCGTCTTTGAGGTCGGCCGCCTTTTGTTCGGCTTCGGGACCGATGCAGTCGGAGGCGAATTTAACCGGCTGACCGAGCAGGTCGGCCAGATGTTCGGCCACGGGCCGGAGACTCATTTCAGGAACGCCTTTGCCTTTGGGGCGGCCGAGGTGACTGCATAGGATGGCGCGGCCGCCGTCCTTGAGAATTTTTTTAACTGTCGGCAGGGAGGCTACAATCCGCGTGTCGTCAGTGATTTTCTGATGGTCGTCGAGCGGCACATTATAATCGACCCGCACCAGGACTTTTTTCCCGGCACAGTTTATATCCCTGATGGAAAGCTTGTTCATACGGACTCCTGTGCTTAGTCAGGTATGGGATTGAAGGTCGAATCGGACGGCGGACCGAATTTTCGGCCCGCCGCATAATCTTGTCAGCCTACATCTTCAGGACCATCTCGACCATACGATTGGAGAAGCCCCATTCGTTGTCATACCAGCTGAAGACCTTGGCGAAATTCCCCGAAGCCATGGTCATGCCGGAATCGAATACCGAAGAATGCGGATCGCCGGTAACGTCGATGGAGACGATGGGATCCACGCAGTATTCGAGGATGCCCTTCATGGGGCCTTCGGCCGCCTTTTTCATGGCGGCATTGATCTGGTCGACGGTGGCTTCCTTCTTGAGAATCACGGCCAGATCGACGATGGAACTCACCGGCGTCGGGACCCGGATGGCACAGCCGTCCATCTTTCCTTTGAGTTCCGGGATGGCCTCGGAAATCGCCTTAGCGGCGCCGGTGGTGGTTGGAATCATGGACAGGGCCGCCGATCGGGCGCGGCGCAAATCTTTGTGCGGGGCGTCGAGAAGACGCTGGTCGCCGGTATAGGCATGGATGGTGGTCATGAGACCTTTTTCGATCCCGAAGGTATCAACCAGCACCTTGCAAACCGGAGCGAGGCAGTTGGTCGTGCAGGAGCCGATGGAGATGACGTCGTGTTTGGCGGCATCGTAGGCGTCGTCGTTGACGCCGATGACGAAGGTGCCATCATGCTGTTTGGCGGGCGCCGAGATCAGGACTTTTCTGGCTCCGGCGGTGATATGTTTGGAGGCGGCCTCCTTGGTGCGGAAGAGGCCGGTCGATTCGATAATGATTTCCGCCCCGAGTTCTTTCCACGGCAGGTTGCCGGGATCGCGTTCGGCGCACACCGGAATCGATTTGCCGTCAACGATCAGGGATTTTTCATCGTGATCGACAGTGCCGGGATACTTGCCCTGGGTCGAGTCGTATTTGAGAAGATGAGCCAGCGTCTTGGCGTCGGTGATATCATTGATACCGACGATTTTTATTTTGCCCTTATGCTGCATGGCGGCCCGGAAAACCAGCCGGCCAATGCGGCCGAAACCGTTGATTCCAACCTTAATTGACATCCTATCCTCCATTTTCCATGGTACTACTTTTTATGAAGATAATATGAGACACCCACCGAGATCGACATCCCGGTATATTCCCTGACTCCGGCCAGGTTATTGACAAATTTTATAGGCTGGTATTTCGCCGCGGCCGTAAGGCCCAGTTGTTCCGAAAGGGCCAGGTCTAATCCGCCGCCGACGACGCCGATGAAATCGGTTTCGGTTTTGGCGACGATATCCGGATTATAGTAAGAGGACGAGGAACCAAAGGAAATTATATCAATCGACTGGCGGCCCCAGACAAAACCGCCACCGGCCAGAACGAAGGGATGAAACGACCGCGTTCGGCCTTCCAGCGGGGAAAATTTCAACTGCATCAGTATCGGATAAAGGATGATGGTCCCGATATAGCTGTCGCCGGCATAATGAATGACAACATCGCCGCGACTGGCGATACCCATCGACATTTCCAGAAAAAGCGGTTTGACCAGCCGGTAGTCGAGATAAATCTCGGTGTAAAACCCGGCATTGGGCAGGTCGGCCTCGATGCTATAATCCTGAATCGGTTTGGTGTCGGACATATCCGCCCAGAAGCCCAGCCTCAAACCGGCCATCGAATATCGGGCATCGAGCAGGAGATCGTCGGGACGTTTGTCCTCGGCTTTGACCGCGACCGCCATAAAAGTCAGAAGCAGGAGCAGGCCCAAAACCGCAAAGCGCGTTTTATCCAAAAAACACCTCGGCCATTTCATATAGTTCGTCGTCGACCGTTCTGGTTTTACCTTCCATTTCGGAAAGCGGCACGGACACGATATCACTGCCGCGCAAAGCGGCAAAGGTGCCGAATTTCTTCTGATGGATAAGGTCGATGGCTTTTATGCCATACCGGGTTCCCAGCACGCGGTCGAAAGCGGTAGGCGTACCGCCCCGCTGGACATGGCCCAGGATAACCACTCGCGATTCGAACCCCAATCGATTTTCGATGCCCATGGCGACATAATTGGCGACGCCGCCCAGACGAACATGGCCGAATTCGTCGACAGAACCATCCTGCGTAATCATGGTCCCTTCAGGATGCTCGGTGGTCTTGATTTTGGCTCCCTCAGCGACGACTACGATGGAAAAATCCTTGCCGCGTTCATGGCGCCGTTTGATCAGATTGCAGATGTCCTCGATATTGAAGGGATGCTCCGGTATTAAAATGAAGTCGGCCCCTCCGGCCAGTCCGGATTCGACGGCAATCCATCCGGCATGTCGCCCCATGACTTCAATGACCATCACCCGGTTATGCGATTCGGCGGTGGTATGGATGCGATCGATAGCCTCGGTGGCGATATTGACCGCGGTATCGAAACCAAAAGTGCGGTCCGTGCCGTAAATATCGTTGTCGATGGTCTTGGGGACGCCAACGACTTTGACGCCTTTCTCATAGAGTTTGGACGCCACCCCGAGAGTGTCGTCGCCGCCAATGGCGATCAGAGCGTCGATGCGGTTCTTTTTGATGTTTTCCAGGACTTTCGCCTCGCCGTTCTCGACTTTGTACGGATTGGTGCGCGAGGTTCGCAGGATCGTTCCGCCCTTGTGCAGAATTCCGCTGGTATCGGAGAGGTCGATGGGATGTACCAGATTATCTTCGAGAAGGCCTTTCCAGCCCTCATATATTCCGTAGATCACATAGCCGTAGCGAATAATCCCCTTGCGCGCGATGGCCCTGATGACGGCATTCAAGCCCGGGCAATCGCCGCCGCCGGTGAGAACTCCAACTTTCAATCTGTCCTCCATGAACTTTTTGATGTTCGCAATATATCAAGCGCCAGTAGACTGTCAAGGTAAAACCCAATTACCTGTTATAACCGATATCCTGTCCTTTGGCGGCGGCTCCAAAAGGCCGCTCTCCGGGATTTTATACCCGCCGGACTTTTCAAAAGTTTACGTTGCAACTTCTTTCTTGTTAGCGGTCGAATTTTCGAGCGGGGTTATCCCCTCCTTCAGTCGATCCAGTTCCTCCCGATCAACCCCCAGTGAAATGCCCAGCGACAGGGCCATTTCGATGAGCGGCGACCCGAGCGGCACCGTCCGGTTTTTTCCGGCGGCTTCGCTTAAGGGTACGGAATCGATATCGGCCCCTTTCAAGACTACCAACCGCCCGAAGGTCCCGGAAGCCACCAGCCGAACCGCCTCGCATCCAAAACGGGTGCCCAGCAGGCGGTCGAAGGGCGAAGGCGAACCGCCGCGAACGAGATGACCCAGAATCGTGACCCGTGTTTCCAGACCGGTCAAACCCTCGATCTGGGCCGCCAGTTGATTGGAGATGCCACCCAGACGGATGGCGTCGGGGGAAGTTTCGATCACGCGGCTGACGACCATCCGGCCGCCGGAAATCCTGGCCCCTTCGCCGACGACGATAATGGAGAAGTTTTTCCCCTGGCGATTGCGTTCCCGGACCTTATTGCAGATGACTTCGATATCGTAGGGTATTTCCGGGATCAGGACAATATCGCCGCCTCCGGCGATTCCCGAAGTCAGGGCCAGCCAGCCGGCGTAGCGACCCATGACTTCGATAAGCATCACCCGGTGATGCGACTGGGCCGTGGTATGGATTTTGTCAATCGCTTCGGTGGCCGTGACCACTGCCGAATCGAACCCGAAGGTTTGGTCGGTTCCCTGAAGATCGTTATCGATGGTTTTGGGGACGCCGACGATATTGATCCCCAGTTCGCTCAAACGGCTGGCGGCCGTCATGGTGCCGTCGCCGCCGATGGCGATAACGGCATCGAGGCCAAGACGTTCATAGTTGGCCAGAAGTTCGGTGGAACGGTCGAGGTAAATGTATTTGTCCTTTTGAAGAATCGGGAATTTGAAAGGGTCGGCCTGATTGGAGGTACCGAGGATAGTGCCGCCGCGAGCCAGAATTCCCGACACCGAATCGGTATCAAGGTTGATATAGTTGTTGAGAATCATCCCCTCGTAGCTGTCGCGAAATCCGATAACCGACATATCATAATCGTTGATGGCGGTTTTGACCACGGCCCTGATCACCGCATTCAAGCCGGGGCAATCGCCGCCGCCGGTAAGCACGCCTATTTTCAATTTTTCCTCCGGTTCAATTAGACATCTGTAGAGACGCGGGCGTTTTCTTTCAACTTTTAACGCCCCAATCACTTAATATCGACAGAAAGATGGATTTATTTATCGGGCGTGTGACGCCTTGCGAACGATATCCGCCGTTGCGGATAATCCAGAAAGAGGTTGTACTGTTTCAAGATGTCCATGCCCAGAATACCTTCGATATAGTCCGGAAAAGGAATGCCGCCGGGGTCTTTCGTCATCAGCACCTCGGGCGTGGATATTAAAAGACCGTCAACTTGGAGAGAATCGGCCCGAAAGCTTCTGACGGTATCGATACCGCCGACGCCCCGCATCTCGAACTCCTCAACCGGGCCAAGGTCGCGGTCTTTGGCGGTCTCAAACCAGCGGGAATGCGCCTGGAGCAACAACCCTGCCTGCGCCCCCAGATCGAGAGCCATCCGCACCGGTCCGCCGTCAAGAGTTACATCCACTACCGGTATTTGGCAATACAACTCGAAATTCACCGTGTTCTCATAATTGGGAGCTGTGAAAGAGGCAGGGTTATACAATGTCATGCGATTATTGTCAAAATCGATCAGCATCGGAAATCGAACAAAGAAATCATAGCCGAGAATCCCGTCGATCTGCGTCTTAAGGCCGCCGGTGAGGGGCGCGAAATCAAAGATGGTGACACGGTCCAAATGCCAGGAAAGGGAACCGATATTGACGGAATCAATGGCCCCCAACCCCAGACTGCCGAATCCGCCGACGCCGCGGGCCGGGAGATCGCCGATAGTCGACAGGTTCAGTTTTTCGGCCAGCGTTTTCGATAGAATCGTGGTGGCCGCGCCGCTGTCCAGTAGAAATCGGAACGGGCCTTGACCATTGACCCTGACGGCGACGAAGATGCCGAACCGGCCTATATCGAAATCCACGGTCACAGAATCATTGCCCGATGGGAATTCATAATCGACGGTTGATACGCCGGGCATCAGGAACAGGGAATCGGGAATATCGCTATTGACCCGGATGGAATCGACCCAGCCGGCGATTTCATAAGGTGCACCGGGCGTTATTACTTTCATGCCAAAAGGCATTTCGACTCCATCGATTTTGCGAAAGTCAGAATAGGTCGTGATCATCGAGAGACCGGTGATTCTCTCGCGGCGATATTCGAGCCGCCCGTTGTCGGCGTTGAAGAAAACAAAAAGGGAGTCGCCTCCGACCGGAAACATAACTACCTTATGATAGCTCTGGCCGTCGATAAGGGTATCGCCGCGATATTCGTTGCGGCCCGGATTGCGGCCCGGAAGCAGGTAAGAATATCCTGATAGATACAGCTCATTGAGCATCGGTTTCTGCTCTTCGCCGATGTCTTTGCGGGTGATGCCATTGGGATCAGTCGTCCAGGCAGTCAGGCCGTCGAAACCGTCGGTCTGTTTCATACCACCCAGATCCATGAAAGTGTAATACTGATCGGGAAATTTGACGATGGTGACGGTATGTCCCGTAAGCCCCATGTATTCGACCGTGGAGAATGCCTCGACACTCTTCTGCGCGGCAATCGCCTCCCGTCCGCCAAGCGATTGAAGGTTCTTATCCAGCACCGATTGCAGGTCGGTGGCCATGCCGAGTGAGACCGCAAAGCTCCATATGATTATGACCCCGATTATTCTGAGAGATATCATGGCGCCAATCTTCCCTTAATATTCCTGCCAGCGATAATCGGCCAGAACCAGCAAACCGACCAGAACCCAGAAGAAGATCAACGAAGTGCCTCCATAACTCATAAAGGGCAGTGGCAGTCCGGTGACCGGCATCAGGCCCAGGGTCATGCCGATATTGACCACCATCTGGAAGAAAATGATGGTCACCACGCCCCAGGCGACAGTAGCCATGAATGATGAACGGCACCGGGCGGCAATCCTCAAGCCCCGGTAAATAATGACGGCAAAGAGTGCCAGGACGATGATACCTCCGATGAAACCCAGCTCTTCGCCCAGGACGGAAAAGACAAAGTCGGTATGCCGCACCGGCAGGTATTCCAGCCGGGTTTGCGAACCGCCGAGGAAACCTTTGCCGAGAATGCCTCCGGAGCCGATTGATATGATTGATTGAATGATCTGATATCCGGCCCGCTGAGGATCGCGGCCGGGATCAAGAAAAATCAGGATTCGCATTTTCTGGTAATCAGCCAGCCGGTTCCAGATCAGAGGCGTCATCATCCCGAAAGCCAGATTGACGATTGTGACCAGCACCGCAAAAATCAGCGACGGCCGTCTGATAAACAGCAGAGTCAGGAGCAGAAGGAAATACACCGCCCAGGCCAGCCAGTGAAAAGCGGCAACCATAGAGATCAGGGGCGAAATAATAAGGATTAAATAGAGCGGCCTCAGTCCGGAAAAGAACCAGAGTGAAAAGAGGATCACGAAATAAACCAGTGAGGTACCCAAATCGGGCTGTTTCAGGATAAGGCCGACCGGAATGGCCACCATGATGAAGGATACCGCCAGTCGGCGTTTGGACTCTGGCGGCAGCTTCGTATAAGCGAAAAACCGCGCCAAAGCCAGCAAAACGGCCAGTTTGGCGAACTCCGACGGTTGGAAATTGATCGGCCCCAGCGAAAACCACCGGGCCGCTCCCATCTGTTTGGAACCGACAAACAGGACGCCGATCAGGAGGAGAACCATCAACAAGTACAACAGGTAGGAGAAGACATCATAAAACCGGATCGGAATTGAGATAGTGGCCGCAAAGGCGACCAGAGCGATGACCAGCCAGGTCATCTGCTTCAAGTAATAGCTGCGCGAGGCGGCGTCATCGCTGTGATGCTGGGCCGAATATATCAGGAAAATTCCGATGATCGAAAGCAACAGGGCGGCCGTGATCAGCTTCCAGTCGATATCGTAATACCTGAATCCGGTTAAAAATCGCATGTTATTTTACTTCTACCGCCACTTTGCTGCTATCCGGCGGATGATATTTGTCCAGATAAGCCTTGATTATCTTCTTCACGATCGGCGCCGCCCATTCCGAACCGTGGCCGGCGTTTTCGACGATAACGCAGGCGACGATTTCAGGCGCTTCGGCGGGAGCGTAGGCGACGAACCAGGAATGATCTTCGCCGTGCGGATTTTGAGCCGTGCCGGTTTTGCCTGCCATATTAACGCCCTTTATAGCCGACCCTCGGGCGGTGCCATGAGGGCCCTGCACCACTTGTTCGATCCCTTCGTTAAGGATCTCCAGGGTGTTCTGAGAGAAGGGCAGATCGAAGGCCAACTCTCCCCCGCGCGTCGTCTCTCGCCCGTCGGGGCCAATTGTCGATTTCAGAAGATGCGGTCGATAGACATGGCCCTTGTTGGCCAGACCGCAATAAAACTGAGTCAGTTGAAGCGGCGTGACCAGAATCTCACCCTGACCGATAGAGAGATTCAGAAGCACCGCCAGGGTCCATTTGTTGACACCGATTCTTTTATCGTACCAGCTTTTGTCGGGGACATTGCCGGAGGCCTCCTGCGGCAGGTCTATACCCGTCTTTTGACCGAACCCGCAGGCCCGGGAAAAACGGTAAAATTCATCGAGGCCGAGCTTGTATCCCAGTTGATAAAAGAAAACGTCGCATGATTGCTCAATTGCCTGCACCACCGAAACCCGGCCATGTCCCCTCGGTAGCCAGCAACGGAAGAAGCGATTGCCGAATTGATAACCGCCGTTGCAGGACGAGAACATGGTGTTGCGGTCGATCAGACCCAGTTCCAAGCCGGCTCCGGCGATGACCAGTTTATAAGTCGATCCGGGCGGATAGAGCCCATCGAGGGGCCGGTTGAGCAGAGGGTTAGTGGAGTCGGCCAGAATCGAGCGCCAGAGGCTGTCGGGTATGACGGTCGAGAAGATATTGGCGTCGTTGGACGGTTTGGAGACCATGGCCAGGACGTCGCCGTTGCGGGGGTCGATGACGACCGCAGCGCCGCAGCAGAATTCGCCGAAGGAAGCGGCAGTTGCTTTCTGAATATCGTTGTCAATCGTCAGAACCAGATCGGCGCCCGGTTCGGCAACTGTGCCGGGGTGATCTTCGAGAACACCGAGGAGCTGACCGGTAGCCGCGATTTCGATATAATCGGTGCCCTCGATGCCCCGCAATTGACGGTCGTAATATTTCTCGATCCCGGCTTTGCCGATTACGGTTCCGGCTCGGTAGATCGAGGGGTCAAGGTTGGGCATTTCATCGGCCGAAACCTCACCCACATATCCGGTGAAACATTCACTGCTCAAGTCTCCGGTATATTTCCGGACCTGATCCTTGCGGTACACGGCCCCCAGATATGATTCATTTTGTTCTTCGAGGATGGCGACGCTTTCGAATCCGATGTCCCGTTTGATCAGGGCCGGCTGAAAGCGTCCCGTCATGTTTTTCCGGATGCGGCGGTCGATCTCGGCCCGGTCCACGCCCAGCAAGTAGGCAAGGCGGTCGGCGGTCTCATTTTTGGCGATTTCGACCGGCACCACCGAAAGGGTATAGGAAGCCCGATTATCGACCAGAATCCGGCCGTCGCGGTCGTAGACCAGCCCGCGCTTGGGAAAAACCGGCTGGATGCGGATGCGGTTGTTCTCCGACTGGGTGTAAAGATAATTATATCGAAGCGATTGCAGATAAAACATGCGGCCCGCCATCAAGAGGAAAAAGAGGCCGCAGAAGACCAGGCCAAAAATAAGCCTCTGCCTTATATTAAGACGTTCACCCTTCATAGTCAAAAAATCGATTTCAGGCGCGCATGCGACAGGCGGCCAGTTTGAAACAGAAAGCAAAGCCATCCCAGAGCGGCGGTGTAAACGACGCCGGGGAGCGCGACCCGGATCATAAGACCGAAAAATTCGCTGACGCCGCTGGTGGCATAAATCAGAGTATAGGGGATGGAATAGAGCAGAAGGCCGGAGGCGATCAGCAAAAGCCGGCTCTTTATGGAATCGAGATTCAGTTTTTCTTTGGCCCGAGTCACTCCCAGGCTGATGATAACCAGAATCAGCATATGAACGCCCATGTGCGAGGGGTCGGGCGCATCGTAAATCAGACCGGCCGCGAAGGCGAACCAGAGCGCCGTCAGGAAGGGCTTCTTGAGAGCCACCAGGAGCACAATCAGCGCCGTCAGATAAATCTGGATATCGCCGATGGAAAAAAGTCCGACCAGATTGGTGCGATAGAAAGCGATGAGCAGGAGGTAAACAATATACGGGATAAGGCGCATTACTCTTCTTTCGTCAGGACATACAGCTCATCCAGGCCGTTGAAATTAACAGCCGGTTCGACGCTGATTATGTAAAAGAAATCCTTTTCAGGCGCTTCGAGGCTCTCGACGGTGCCGATGACCAGCCCTTCGGGGAAGATGCCTCCCAGACCGGAGGTGATGACGGTATCGCCGACGATCACATCTCCCCGCCGGGGGCAATTGTCAAGATACATACCGCGCTCCAGACTGTATCGGATGATGCCCTGCTCGCGACTCCTTTTAACGCGCGCCGCTACCCGGCACCGGGGTTCGGTGAGCAGATAAACCACCGAATAATCTTCCATAACCCGGGCTACCCGTCCGGCGACGCCATTGCGATTGATAACGGTCTGGTTTACCTTGATGGAATCCTTGGCCCCCAGATTAATCGCCAGAGTATTGGGGATGCCGGCGCCGAAAACTCCGACGATTTCGGTAGGCACGATTTTGAATTCGGCGGGCGGCACGAAGCCCAGCAGGGACCGCAGGCGGCGGTTCTCTTCGAGTATTTCATTATACATCTGGAGACGGGTACTCAGTTCCACGACCGATTGGCTCAGAGCGGCGTTATCGTCGGCCGTCAAGTTCAGGCGGTCGACGGTGTTTTTCAGTTTGTGGAAGGGATAGTAGAACAAACCAACAGCGATGTTACCCGTAAATCCGCTGACTCTGTCGCCGGAAAGAAGAAAGGCCAGCGAGAGCACTAACACCACGATGGTATGAACAAGCGTTCTTTTTTCCCTCAACCACGACGATCGCCAGTCCATTGGCTACTTCCCCGGATAATACGAAAACGTTTATTCGACCGAATCAAGAATGGAAAGCAATTCCCCCGGAGAATTGACAGTCATCAATTTCTGGCGGTTTTCTTCCGATTTCATGATATATGAGAGCCGGGCCATGACATTGAGGTGAGCCCCGATGGCATCTTCCGGCGCCGCAATCAGGAAAAAGACGTACACCGGTTTTTTATCCATGGCCTCGAAATCAATGCCCTTCTCGCTCCGGCCGAAAGCGATGACAATACCCTTGGTGGCCTTGGTCTTGGCGTGCGGGAATGCCACCCCGTAACCGATTCCGGTGGTCACCATATTTTCACGGTGAATGATATCTTGGAGCAGTTCATCGCGGTCCTTGACGAGTGACGACGCGGCGGCCAGATCGACCAGTTCTTCGATGACTTCGTCCTTGGTCTCCGCCTTCAATTCGAACGTGATCAGATTTTCATCACAAAATTTGGATAGCTTCATAACTTCACCATCAACCCTTAAATATCTTAAATGGCATTATTGCCGATTCGTCTAAAATTTTGTTCGATATCTTCCATTTTCTTCACTTCACTCACTGAATACGCCCATCCGGCGGTATTTGGCAATTCTTTGGGCGAATAATTCATCGGGCGAAAGGAGGTCCAGTTCGGCCAATCCGGCCAGGACCTGCTTCTTCAAAGCCGCCGCCGCGGCCTCGTGATTGGTATGGGCGCCGCCCTGCGGTTCCGGTATGATCCCATCGATCAAATCCAGACCCTGGACATCTTCGGCCGTCAGTTTCAGGGCTTCGGCCGCGTCCGGGGCCTTGGCCGCGTCGCGCCACAGAATAGCCGCACAGCCTTCGGGAGAGATGACCGAATACCACGAATTTTCCATCATATAGACGCGGTCGCCGAGGCCGATACCGAGTGCGCCGCCGGAGGCGCCTTCGCCGATGATAACGATCACGATGGGCACCTTCAGATTGGTCATTTCCCGCAAATTTCGGGCAATCGATTCGGCCTGACCCCGCTCTTCGGCCCCGATTCCGGGATAGGCCCCGGGCGTGTCGATGAAAATGAGTATGGCCCGTCCAAAACGGGAGGCCATTTGCATCAGTCGTAAGGCCTTACGGTAGCCGTCAGGATTGGCCATGCCGAAATTGCGATAGAGTTTGTCCTTGGTGTCGCGTCCCTTTTGTTGTCCCAGCACCAGAACCGGACGGTCATCCAGCCGCGCAAAACCGCCGACCATGGCTTTGTCGTCGGCGAAATAACGGTCGCCGTGCAACTCCACGAAATCGCTGGTGATCAGATTGATATAGTCGAGGGTGTAGGGCCGCCGCGGATGACGCGCCAACTGGACTCGTTGCCAGCGGCTGAGGTTGGCGAAGATGCTGTCCTGCATCTTTTTTAGTTTTCCCTCGAGCGATTTGATTTCGCTGGAAAGCTCTATATTTTCAACCCGACTGAACTCTTTCATGTCCGAAATCTTCTTCTGGAGTTCCAAAATCGGCTTTTCAAATTCAAGGTACGGACCTTCAATCATAGGTAATCGTTTTCCCTATTTCTTCTTATATGCGCGAGCATAAATCTATACAAAATCCC
>CAZGAV010000072.1:0-20696 GCA_964523575.1 uncultured Ignavibacteriales bacterium | reverse complement strand
CGCGAGTTCGAGTCTCGTCAACCCCGCCACTTTTAAAAGGTACTATATGGCTGTCGCGTAGATGGCCTTCTTTTTTGCCGAAAATTAAGCCGGAAAATCGATCACACCCACTTCTCAAAAGCCCACTTTGGGGGATTATTCGCTGAATAAGCTGTCAGACGGGGGATATCCGCCAGCCACGGACAATGCACCGACCCTCCAACTATGGAAGATTATGGACGGCGATAATTTCGGGCAGTTGGTATCAACCGGAATATTAATGCGAAAATATTATTGAAATGGCCGGACTTACAAGCCATTATGAGGAACGACAGAAAGGAGGAGAAGTTGTTCAGAAGAAATTGTGGAATGTTTTGGGTTGCAGTTCTCACCCTCATTGTGGTCGGCCAGCCGGTACCGGCTAGCGAGAAACCGATCCAGCTTTCGTTATTTTCGCCAATTCAACTTGCGCCCGAGGACAATGCCATATCAGGTGTCCGACTTAGTTTGCTGTACGGGCGGAACACATATGTCACGGGTCTTGATTGAGGTCTTGTCAACCATTCTACTTCGGGTATGTCGAAAGGGGCGCAGTTTGGGCTTGTTGTTCTGGTTGAGGCTGACTTGATGGGCTGGCAGAGCACGACGGTGAACATTACCAAGGGAAATTTTGAAGGGTTCCAGTGGGGTGTTGTGAACTATGCCGGCCACGCCAGTGGGTTTCAACTGAGGCTGGTCAACTATGCTTTGAGTATTAAAGGCCTGCAAATCGGCCTAGTGAACATCATCAAACAAGGCGGTCAATTTCCGGTCTTTCCCATCGTCAATTGGTCTTTTTAGCAAGGAAATGACGGAACCGGAAGCTCCCGCGATTCCGATTAGTAGACGCCAGTGTGCGTCGACGGAAGTCGGCCGTGTTAAATAGTCGATAAGCGATTCAACGGCCTTGTTCGTCCATAGGTTTTAATAAGCTGCAGCCCGGTTAGTTAAGTTCCAGAGCTGTCAGCTATGGCCTGCCATAGACTTGAAAAGCCCCGGTGCCAACGGGGCCTTTCTTATTATGGTAGACGGTCGCCGTCCGGCGATCATCGATGTTCCAGACTAACCCGACAGGCTTATGCCCCGGTATTATTGTGCCAGCGAGATGTGCACCCGTCTATACCGCAAATCAGCGGCATTTTTTCAGGCCGAGGCTATCGTTACCGTTACCGGGTTGCGCAGAATGTCCAGCACCGGAGATGTTTTCTGCACGTGGGCCACCAATTCATCCACCTTTTCAGGCGGAGCATCACAGTCGATCCGATACGTCAAGCGAACGCCGCTATATCCGGGACGCACCTTATCGGAAAGTCCCAGGAAACCGTGAAGGTCGACGTCGCCTTCAAGGTCAAACTCGAGACGATTGATGGAAATCCCCATAGCGGCGGCATTATACGAAAAGCCAACGGTCAGACATGACGCCAGAGCCTGAAGTACGGATTCGACGGCGTTGGGGGCTTTGTCCGTGCCCAATAACACCGACGGCTCGTCACCCTCGACGACAAAAGCGCTGGTCCGCGTAGTGTCTTCCTGGCCGGCGCCATAAAAACTCTTAATCGTGGTGCGCGAGTGTCCTCCCTCGGTCCATTTGGCGGACGCCCGAAACTTGAATTTAGCCAGTTCCGGATTGTCTTTTATAGCGTTTACTGTCTCAACTAACTGGTCGACGTTGACCCCGTTTGGATAGGTTTGATTCTTTACGGTCATGATTAGTTTTCCTTATAAAACTTGGCCACGAGTTAAAATGGACTAATATAGTCCACGGAAAAATATCGACAAATATGGTACAGGGGTAAGGGCCGTTGTATTTGCTCTATTTGATCGATCCGTAAATTAAATCAGAATAGTCACCACGGACAGGTCGTGACACGGCGTTATTTATGGTGTATTTTCAAGTGCGCCAACGAATTGGCCGGCAGACGGGGACGTCCGCCAGCCATAGAATTATAAAAGGGCCGCGAAAGATTCTATTTCTGTTGTAACTCCTCGAGCCAGTTTTGCACAAGGATGATATTATCGTTCGATTGCGTCTGGATCGCAACATTCATCAGGAATTTTTGGCCGTCAGGCGCGGCACAATACCGTGTTGCCGACGCCACTCCCGAAAAATTCAGCGGCTTGCTGAAGAGTTTTTTGGGCTGGCCGATCTCAAATCTGCCGTCCGCCATACTGACGTCAACGGCCATCAAGTCACTCCCCTGAAGGAAGAATATTTCCTTATTGTCGCCTCTCCAACACGGGCTATAGCCGCCGTCGTTCGATACCTGCCAACGGCCGCGATCACCACCGAGTTCACTGACATAAATTTCGTTTCGTCCGGATTCATTGGACATGTAGAGGATGTATTTGCCGTTTTTCGATACGGAAGGGGTGACTTCTCTATATTGCGTGGCAATTACCGGATTCAAAGAATCTTCGGAAAGGTTGTAGCTATATATACTCAGACCGTTGGAGTTGACGGTCAGGTACAGGACACTGTCAGAAAACCAGTGGGCCGGGGCGGATATAAGAGTGTCGAGACTTTCAATACCCTGGATGACGCCTTGCCCGTCGGCCCGTTTGTATTTTACCTTAAAACTCCCGCCTTCGGTTTCGGAATAAGCTATATACTTCCCATCGGGGGACCAGGTCGGCATGACATTGTTCGGCTTGTCAAAGGTCAGGCGCGATACCAAGTTTCTTTTGAAGTCTCTTATCCAGAGATCTTCATTTGACCCTTGTTGATCATACAATCCGAAAACGACCTTGGAATTATCCGGCGAGAGAGCGATATCACGGTAGGTATCCGGATCACCCACTTTTTCGATTTCCACTCCCTGGCGATCATACCAGACCAGTTCCGATTGGTTGGAGGTCGAGCTGTACTGATAGAGAAGCACCCCATTATCGGAGCTGCCGAAAGTGAAGGTGTTACCCGCCCGATCGATTCCCTGGGCGACAGGAACCGGTTCGCCGATGAGTTTGAATTTATGTTCGTCGAATCTCTGAGCGAGGAGAAGCTTGTCTTTGATAAAGAGCAGATATCCCTGTTTGCAGAATTCGACTCTGGAATCAATCAGACGCATTTCATCTTCGTCAAAAATAAGGGTCGATTCGTCCGACTCAATCGAACCGACCCGCAACTGTGAGCCGGTCGTGGTATAAAGAACGTACAGGAAATGAACGCCATCGGATAGAAACCATGGCCAGGCTGAAGATTGTTCGCCTTTGGCGGAGTCGAGGGGAGTGGCATATTGGGGAGTCCCGCCCGAGGCCGAGACGAATTTGAGCGTGTCAGTAGCCATACCGTCAAACAGAATATACCCCTTGCTTCCCCAGTTGCCGTCGGAACCAAAAGTGTCGCAAATCAATTGAGGCGGCCCACCGGCCACGGGAATCTTGTATAGCTGATTTCCCTTGAAAAAGGCTATATGTTTTGAATCGGGAGACCAGAACTGGCGGGTTATATCCTCGGTCCCTCTCAAGGGATATGGCTCGAGCGAATTCAGGGGTCGGATCCAGAGCAGAGAAACGCCCAGAGTATCGGTGGCACGAAAGGCAATCATCCGTCCATCGGGCGAGATGCGGGACCAGTTCACCGATCGGATTTCGGCCGTTTCGGATGAAGGTGAGATGCCGAAGCGGTTGGTATAGCGGACTCCTTCGGGTTGCATAAGAAGCAGGTAGCCAAGGAGCAGGGAGGTGGCTATGCCAACGGCGCCGACAATCCGGGCCACGGTAAACTTGAACTTGCGCCTTCTTGCGATCTGAACCGGCAGGCCGACCTGGGAACCGGCCTGCGATATCCAGCGAAGTTCATCGGAGAGGTCGGCCGCCGACTGCCACCGTTTTTGCGGATCTTTCTCCAGACATTTCTTTACCAGCCTTTCAAAAAGAGGCGGCGTGGCCGGTAACAACACCGATATCGAGGGCGGTTCTCTTTCAATAATGGCAGCAATGAGCGTTGCCTGGGAGGTTCCTTCAAAGGCCCGTTTACCGGTCGTCATTTGATAAAGCAGGGCGCCGAAAGCGAAAATATCAGTCCGGGCGTCCGCTTCTTTTCCTTCGAGCTGTTCGGGAGCCATATACTGAATCGTGCCGAGGATGGTCCCGGTTCCGGTGAGCGGCGTCGTCTGTGTGATGGCCGTCATCCCCTGAGGCGATCCGCCATTGACAGCCAGCTTTGCCAGGCCGAAGTCCATAAGCTTGCAACCTTCTTTGGTCAGCATGACATTTCCCGGTTTGAGATCGCGATGGATCAGCCCCTGTCGGTGAGCGGAGTCGAGAGCTCCGGCGATTTGTACCGCAATCCGGAGCATTTCATTATAGGGAATCGGGCCTCGGGAAAGCCTGGCGTCGAGAGTTTCCCCTTCCAGAAACTCCATGACCAGATAATCGTATTTGTCCTGATGTCCGACATCATAAAGCGTGCAGATGTTGGAATGATTCAGACTGGAGATGGCTTTTGCTTCGCGTTCGAATCTCTGTTTGAAATCAGGCATGCCGGCGATATTTTCCGGGAGTATTTTGATAGCCACAGTGCGGTTGAGGCGAGAATCTTTGGCCTTGTAAACCTCACCCATGCCACCGGCGCCCGCCGGTTCGATTATTTCATATGGTCCGAGTTTAAATCCCGCTTCCAGCTCCATATTCACTCCATTGTGAAAAAGTGCAATTCACGACCTGCTTTTAGATATTAATATTACGGGTCAATTATATCTACGTACCAATGAATAAAAATTTCAAAAAAGGTTTCGAACGAGATTTCCGGGTCGGCCCTGGTTCGAAAAGGAGACTCTCGACAGCTCAACCGCCACAAATGCATTCTATTGTCTTCCAGCGAATTACGTCGATTTTAGCGTAGCCTGATCGGATTGCGATCCGGGGGCTGACAGAAGTTTGGGAAAGTGATATTGGGACCGCCATGATTCAGGCCCCGACAAGGGGGGAGAAAATCGACTCCCGCGGGCGGGTCGCTTGGCTCCGAGCCGGAAAAGGCCGGTTCAACGGCCCAACAAAAGGTCCTTGACATAATAGCTTTAAGCCCTATATTTGTCGAGCTTTGAGGCTGACCCGGACAGGGGAATTTCTGTTCGGTTTTTCTGCGCGATTGTCCCCCGACAATTTAACCCTCAGGTTATGTTGAGATAGATTGCCGCGCGGCTGATGTGCACATGAAAGGTAATTTGATAGATGACTGACATTTCTCATATTCGTAATCTGGCGATTATCGCCCATATCGATCACGGTAAAACGACTCTTATAGATTCGGTATTCAAAGCGACTCGAACCTTCCGCGAAAACCAGGAAGTTGCCGAGCGGTTAATGGACAACAATGTATTGGAACGTGAACGCGGTATAACGATTCGTTCCAAACACTGCACCGTCTCATGGAATGAATACCTGATAAATATAATCGATACGCCCGGCCATGCCGATTTTTCCGGCGAGGTGGAACGGGTTCTCTCCATGGTTGATTCGGTTCTGCTTGTGGTTGACGCCCTTGAAGGGCCGATGCCTCAGACGCGTTATGTGCTTATGCGGGCCCTGAAGCTCGGACTTCGGCCGATCGTCATAATTAACAAAGTCGACCGCCCGAACGCCCGCCCGGACTATGCCCTGAATAAGACCTTTGACCTCTTCATAGAATTGGGCGCCACCGACGAACAGGCCCATTTCCCGGTGCTCTATGGCTCCGGTCTGGACGGATGGTTTGTCAATGATCTGGACAAGGACGAGCCGGCGGGCATGGCGCCACTCTTTCAGACGATAATTGACGGGGTACCGCCGCCTCCGGTCGATCAGGAGGGTGACTTCCTGATGCAGGTCAGCTCTCTTGATTGGAGTGACTATATCGGTCAAATCGGTTGTGGACGGGTTCTCCGGGGTAGTCTGAAAAAGGGCGAAGATTTTACCCGCCTGGTTACGAAGATGAAAGATCCATTGTCGCCGGGTAAAGGCTGGGAACTGGTGTCTTCTTCGAGAGCCAAGGGGATCCATTTGTGGATTACCCGAGGGTTGACCCGTATGGCCACAGAAGAAATTTCCGCCGGCGATATTGTCTGGTTGGCCGGGCCCCCCGAAATCGGCATTGGCGATACCTTTTCTAAAAATGAGGACCCCAATGAAGCCCTCAAGCCGCTCGAGATCGAAGAACCCACCCTGTCGATGTTCTTTTTGGTCAACAATGGACCCTTCGCGGGGCAGGATGGCACGGCGATTATGCTTCGTCAGTTAAAAGAACGTCTTGAAAATGAACTTCGCGTCAATGTCGCCCTTCGAATGGAAGATATCGGCCGCCCGGACGGCGTAAAAGTCTCGGGACGCGGCGAACTTCACCTGGCCATCCTGATCGAGGAAATGCGGCGAGAGGGCCTCGAATTTTGCGTCTCCCGCCCGGAAGTCATTACTCGGCTCGATGATCACGGTAATGTGCTGGAACCGCATGAACAACTCGTCGTCGATGTTCCCGAAGAACACCAGGGAATCATCATTGAGAAGCTGGCCAAACGTAAAGGCGAGTTGACTCTGGTGGAGAATGCCGGGACGAATACGATTCGTATCGAATTTGAAATACCGACTCGGGGCCTGATCGGATACCGGTCGGAATTTCTGACCGATACCCGCGGTCTCGGAATCATGTCATCCCGGTTTATCGGTTTCCGTCCGTGGCGGGGTGATCTACTGTCGGGAACCAAAGGTTCGGTCATCAGCATCGAGACCGGGACGGCCACAGCCTATGCCCTGGAGGGACTGCAGGAGCGGACGGTCGTCTTTATCGAACCGATGGAAAAGGTGTATACCGGTCAGATTGTCGGTGAAAATTCCAGAGATATGGACATAACCTGCAATCCCACCAAAAGGAAACACCTGACTAACCATCGGTCCTCCACCAAAGACATGGCCGTTACCCTCGATGTTCCCCGCAAAATGACGCTGGAGCAGGCGATGGAGTGGATCAGGGAGGACGAACTGGTCGAGGTGACGCCTAAAGCGATTAGGATTAGAAAAGCCATTTTGGATATTGACGAACGGAGACGCGCTGTCAGGAAGCGGCTGGCCATGAATGACAGCTCCAGAACGTTTCTATCGGGACCAGCGGCCTAGGGGTCAATCGGGACATCTTGTAAAGTGAGGGCTCCGGTCCGGCCGGAGTCGATCGTCTTTATTCTCATAAGTGCATCGGGCGGGCCAAGTCGGCCCGCCCTCTAATTTTTTGATTAATTTTTATCCCTCTCGTATCACTTATTTCTGCGTTACATGAGTGGGATGCGATGCCGAACGCTACAGCAGTGGTCAGGGCGCAGTAGTCAACTTATTGCCGATATGGTCGTAAACCTCTTTCAACTGCTTTTGAGGGCTAAATTCAATAAAAGAAGTGTCTTCCTCCACCCAAACGGTATGGCCGGCAGGCCAGTAGAATATCTCACCCGCCCGGCATACTTCCTCTTTACCGTCAGTGTAACGGACGTGAATGGCTCCTTCAAGCATATAGCCCCAGTGCGGGCACTGACATTTGTCACCGGGCAATCCCTGCAGCAGCGGCGTGGCATCTACGCCTGCTTGCAGTTTGACATAAGCGACTGCCATATCATTCCATTCAGCGACACGAAACGTCGCGACCTGCATATCCATAGCAATTGGTATTTCTTCTTTGCGTAATTTCATATCATATCTCCTCTATAGTTGACATTTTGCACTGTAGTAAGCGTCTCTGACTACCCGGGAATCGTTGATTGGTCCCGACCAACAAGTAAAGCCCGGTAGATATCAGGAGAGCATTAAGAATATCATGGATTGTACGTGTCCATGTTGATATATATTTGATTTGAAAGAAAGAGGTTTCAGGAGAGGGGACAGGCGTTCACCTGCCCGGGCCTTTCCATCGTTTATGAATATTAAATGGATATACGAATTCGGCAGATGAAAGTTCCTGAGCATGAAGTGAGGCGGATTATGGCCGTCGGATTTATATTAGATATGAGAATGTCTTCGGTCGATAGAAGGTAACGTTCGTGATGTATAGGGATGGCTAAAATTCTACCAGACGCCGGCCGAAATACATACCTAACCCGGTACCGACCATACTCAGTAGGAAGGCCGTCATCAGACCGATTTTGTCGCCAATCCACCAGCCCAGCCAGCTGCAGAAAATCGTGATTATGGTCACCAGAAGCTTCTTCATATTACTGGCATTCGGAATTCGAATTGGAAAACTTTAAATAATTTTATAGCCGGAACCGGAAGCCGGGGTGAAGGTCTTGCCCGATATGAAGATAATGAATTTCCCGGAAAACCCAATTATGGCTAAGGCTTTCGAGCCGGTAGAATGAGTCTATGGCCGGAGTCATTCGAATGATTCAAAGGCCGAAGGTTTGCCCCTATAATATCCTGGTCCAGGGTTCGAGAATGCGATAAGTTTTGAATCCGGCGGAAGCATATAAGGCATGCGCCGGTTCGGAATACGAACCGACATAGGCGATATCGGCGCCCAAGCATTTCAGACGAATAAGTCCCTCAGACAGGACAGCCTTGCTAAGTCCGCGACGCCGGTGATCCGGCGCCGCGCCGACGGGTTCAAATAGCCCGGTCCGCGTGTAATCGTCAAACCAAATGGTGCAGAAGGCGGCGAATTCTCCTTCCGGGGCGACGGCGATCAGGTCGAGGTCGCGGCGATATAAGGGAGCCTTCTGGACATTGTGATACCAGCCGTCCTCGAAATTTTCATCCGGTTCATCGGGATGAAAAGCCCGCCATGAAACGCAGCATCTGGCCGGGTGATCATCGATATCGCCCATCGGTTTGATGGTATAGCCCTCGGCCACCGGTGCTTGAGGAATCGGTTCGTTCAAGTCACGCATCCTCTGATGTTCGGAAAGAATATTTGGGGACACCTCATAACCTCGATGGTTCAGGATCTTTTGAAACTGATGGTCATTCGTTTCGGCCCACACATGAAGAGTCATCTGATTATCAACAGTCGGGACAGTCAGATGCCGTTCGGCGACCGAGAGCATTTCCGCTACCAGTTCCTCGGTGAGGAAATTCGGATGGATTTGCAGGAAGACACTGCCCGGCGCTTCCCGGTTAAGGACGGCCGCGATGTCGCCCCCTTCTTCCTCCCAGATGAAGACATCGTTTTCGAGGGTGCCGTCTTTCATGTTCAATATTCCATGCCAGCGCCAGTAATCGAAGCGAGCGACATCCCAACTGACCTGTTTTCTATTATTGAGGATAAGGATGTCTCTCAGGAAGCGGCGAATGCTCCAGTAGTCCTCATCTTTTAAATATCGACGCATGGTCGTTTTCATGACATACCTCCATTTCCGGACTTCAGGATAACCCGGTTATTTCGCGTTTCGGAAATTTCCCCCAGAAAAAGCTATTTAATATCGGTCTGAAGATATGTTTAGGAAATCATAGCACTTCACCACCATCGTAAAGATCTTTCTGAATAATTACGGGAAGAAGGCCTCGAAGTTTCGTCCCCGGCCAGCCAATGTCCATCCCTCTTTGGCCGGCGTTCTATTGTAATTATTATGGCCTTGCTGTGCGTCGCAAACAGGCATATATTATAACAGAACCTTTTTAAGACTTCACAATTATGGATAGAAGAGAATTTTTAGCAAAAGCCGGGCAGGCGGCGGCCCTGGCGATTGTAGGCGGCGAAGCCGGATTGATTCAAATCGGTTGCCAAGCACGGGAGTTTCGAAGGGCCACCGTCGCCAAGCCTGATTTCAGAGTCGCCGCCGATCCTGGACTGGCCAAAGTCGTCCTGGCCTATAACGAGAATCATGCGCAGGCGCTCGCATCGGTCCTCGATGCCATCGGCGGAATCAGGCGATTTATCGGAAATGGAGACAGAGTCCTTATCAAGCCGAATGTAGCCTGGGACCGGGTGCCCGAACAGGCGGTCAACACCAACCCCGTTCTGGTCGGCGAAATGGTACGCCAGTGTCGCCTGGCCGGCGCCGCCGAAATCTTGGTGACCGATTACGGCTCCGAGAGTCCGGAGCGGACGTTTTCCTTTTCGGGAATCAAGAAGGCCGTCGAACAGAACGGCGGCCGGGTTCTTTTCCTCGATCATAGCGACTTTCTCGAGGATGATCTGAAGGGGAAGTTTATCGGCGACTGGCCGGTCCTGAAGTATATTTTTGAGGTCGATCGTCTGATCAATATGCCGATAGCGAAACATCATGGGCTGGTGGCAGGTACGGCTTCGATGAAGAACTTTTTTGGAGCGGTCGGAGGTATTCGCGACCGCCTTCATGCTCGGTTGGATCAGGCCATCGTCGATCTGGCGGCATATTTTCAGCCGACGTTGACAGTTATCGACGCCACCCGTGTCCTTATGCGCCACGGTCCCGGAGGCGGTTCCTTTGATGATGTTCGGATTTGCAACGCCGTCATCTGCGCGACCGATCAGGTGGCCGCCGATTCGCGGGCCAGTGGATTTCTGGGCCGATCGGGCCGCGAAATCGGCCATGTCGTCCTGGCGGCCGAGCAGGGTCTGGGGGAAATCGATTACCTCAAAGCGGGCTACAGAGAATTGACTGCAACGCCATAGCCGGGTATTGATTGCGAACGCATGTCAATATTTCTATTGATCCCGGCCGAATCGGATCATATTTTGAGGCAACGAAAACGGCAGGGAAGGCAGAAACCATACATAGGCCATTTTTTAAATTGAAAGATGAGATGATAACCATAAGGCAGTTGCGGCAGGAGGATGACCTCGCGACGGTGCTTTCTCTGTGCAAAGCGTTCTTTGCCGAATATGAAAAACATCATGAGGAGTTTTTCGATACCGATAACCTGACTGATAAAGACATTTCCGGCCGGTTTCTGCAGTCCCTCGAATCGGACCACAGCACCACCATCATCGCTGTGGTCGCAGATGAAATAGTCGGTTACGCTTCGGTGGTCATACGCGATCAGCCGGCATTTTATAAAATCAAAAAAGTCGGTAGCATATCGGCTCTTATGGTGGCCGAAGAATACCGGCGCCGGGGGATTGGAACCCGAATTATGGAGGAAGCGAAACTCTATTTCCGCCAACATGGGGTGAAGTATTATACTTTCTTCACAGCCGTCGGCAACGAATCGGCCATCAGGCTGTACAAAAAACTTGGAATAACCCCGCTCCACACATCATTTCTTGGCAAGGCGTAGCGCCTGGGGACATTTCCAGCCAGCCCCGACATCAATCAGTTTTTTGAGTTTGATTCCATGCCCCGAAGCATTTATTTTAGGTTGAAAGCGATATTCATGAGAGCAAAGAGAGTTTTCAGGGTATGAGTGAACTGGTTTATTTGCGGGATCTGGTGATCATCCTCGGTTTCGGAGTGGTCATCGTCACGGCCTTCCATAAACTGAGGCTTCCTGCTATAGCCGGGTTTATCCTGTCCGGCGTCCTTGTCGGGCCGCACGGCTTCGCCTTCATCAATGATGTCCATCAGGTCGAAGTTCTGGCCGAGTTTGGGGTCGCATTACTCCTTTTCGGAATCGGCCTTGAACTGTCACTCGAAAAACTCAGGCGCCTGTGGAAACTGATTATCACCGGCGGCATCCTGCAGGTCGGATTGAGTATTGTCATCGTTTACTCTATTGCGCGAATTTTTGATATCCCCGGAAAATCGGCTTTGTTTATCGGTTTTTTGGTGGCTTTGTCGAGTACGGCCATCGTCATGCGGGGCTTGCAACAGCGAGGTGAAATCGATGCGCCTCATGGGCGCTTAATCCTCGGGATACTGGTTTTTCAGGATTTCAGCGTTGTCCCGATGATGCTGGCGGTGCCGATTTTGGTGGGGACGAGTGTCACGAGCGAAGTCTATTGGTTCACGATGTTGCGGGCCCTAATCATCATTGCGGCCGTCCTTCTGGCGGCACTTCTCATCGTTCCCCGAATCCTGAATCTCGTCGCCCGGACCCGTCAAAGGCAATTATTCATAATCTCCGTCTTCCTGATATGCATCGGCACTGCCTGGTTGATTACCAGTTCAGGAGCTTCTCTTGCCATCGGGGCTTTTCTGGCGGGGTTAGTCGTGGCCGGAAGCGAATATCGGCATCAGGCGCTGGCCGACCTGATTGCTTTCAGGGAAGTGTTCGCCAGCTTATTTTTTGTAACCATCGGGATGTTGCTGGTGCCTTCGCTCATCATGGAAAACGCGGTGCTGGTTGTGGCGATTTTGATCGCTGTCCTGGTCGGCAAAGCTTTGATCGTTTTCATCACTGCCAAGCTGTTACGTATGACGATAAGAGTCAGCCTGATGACGGCAGTGGCTCTGGCCCAGATCGGGGAATTCGCTTTTGTCCTCCTGTTTGCCGTGCAGGGCCGCGGCCTTATCGACCAGATACTGGAAAGCAGTCTGCTTTCGGCGGCCATTCTATCCATGTTCGTGACTCCTTTCGCCATGTCATTCGGTCCCCGTCTGGCCGCCGGACTGGGCAAGCTACCTCGCCTGAGACGATTGCTCGAAGTGGAGATGGTCGAGGATGCGGCCGATACGGTTTGCAAAATGCGCGACCATGTCATCATTGGGGGGTATGGATTCGCCGGCAGAATGCTTTCCAAAGCCCTCACAGACTATGGGGTATCGCATGTCGTCGTGGATTTGAGTGTGGAAAACGTTAGAATGGCCTCTCGGGAAGGCGCTTGTGCATATTTCGGCGACGTCACCAATCAGGACGTGCTCTTGAAGCTGGGGGCGGAACAGGCCGGGGAATTGGTTCTCCTTATCAACGATCCGGGTGCGGCGGAACTGGCGGTGCAGGTTGCCCGGAAACTTTCTTCAAAACTCCACATAGCGGTGCGAACTCATTATTTGCTCGATATCGAGCCAATTCTGGCCGCCGGAGCCGATGAAGTTATTCCCGCCGAGCGGGAGGCCGCCGTCGAGGTTGCCTCACTGGTATTGAAACGGCATCAGATTGACTCGCACCGAATAGCCAAGCATGGCCTTGAAATCCGCAAACAGACTGAAGGAAATTCCTGATCGATATCGTCAATATTTCGCGCCAAGGCGCCCGTTCGGTTTTCGGCGCAAAATTACATTGAAATCGATTCGGCCGCTTAATAACTTGGAATAGAGACAAATCCGGAAAGCCTGAGTTCATAGAGTTAAATCGATCCTCAAACTTATATAGGCAGTAACAGCATGCCGGAAAAAACGCCGCTGATAGAAAATCCGCCGCCATATGCCGGGCTGGGCCGCCGATTCATGGCCCTCGTCGCCGATTTCCTGATTTTGAGTGCAATTTTTTTCCCGGTCACCCGGGTGGTCAAAGGGGTCTGGGTCATGAGTAGCGGCGATCATCTCTGGGGGTATGGATGGGTCGTGACCGACCCGTTGTGCATATCTTTCCTGATTGTCATTGTCGCGTATTTCGTACTACTGGAAGGGCTTTTTGGTGCTACAATCGGTAAGCGGTTGCTCGGCCTTCAAGTTGTTCAAGTGAGCGGCGGGAACCCCGGGGTGATGCGCTCGCTGTCAAGAAATGTCCTGCGAATAATCGATTCTCTGCCGGCCTTCAATATCCTCGGAGTGATCTTGATCGAAAGATCGCCCGAAAAAGCGCGCTTTGGCGACCGTCTCGCCGGGACGCGAGTGATTATTCGGCCCCGGGGCAAGTCCTTATGAAACGTACATCCGATACAAATGATACATGACGGAGATTGAAAATGATTTCATCAGGGCTTATATCCGGCCTGCTGCCCTAAAGCGCGAATGTCATCCGATTACTTTCACGATCCGCTTCGATCGGCACATGATTGCCTGAAAAAAGCCAGCGCCCTGTCCTCGTCAGCGTTCATGGCCACGCACATCCGGAGACCGCCGGTGGCCTTTTCGATGTCGATGACTTTGACGGCCCCGGCCAGGTCGGCATGTCCCGGTAGAAAATCAGGCAGGAGGTTTTCCGAATCGTGAAGGAAAGGTTCGTTGAAAACGATTCCTTCTTCCTCGGGATAAAGGGGCAGGTAATAGATTCTGGCCTCTACCAGATCCTGGAAAAAGTGGGTGCCGTAGGACGGTTCCGGCATATAGTCGCCCCGTGCCCGGGCGATTTCGATGAGCATGGCGGTATTGTTGATGCTGGAATATTCAACGCTGACGCCCAGCTTGATATCGCCGCGACTGCCCCAGCGGCCGGGTCCCATAAGGATAAAACGGCGCCGGGGAAGAAGATCGTTGAGCTTGCCGATAACCTGGCCGACGGCAAGCAACTGTGACCGCTCGTTCAGGGATGCGTACCCCGCCGGATCGACATAGACTATATGGGTGATATCAGGTATGTACCCATTTGGCACATTACGCCGGGCGGTAAATAGAATCCGGTCCGGCGGTATTTCTTTAGGAATCGGTTCCGGAGAGCAATCTTCGGTACTGGACTGCGCCCGGCATTGAAGGAGGTACAGATCGGTACCGTCGGAAGCGAACTCGATATCTACCGGGAAGCCGAGCGTTTCTTCCAGAATATTCAACAGGGCCTGAATCTGCCCGATAAAAGGCGTCCGGGCGACCAGTCCGTTGAAAGTAGCGATGAATTTTTCCTTCTCCGGATCGATAGTCGACAGGTTGACGTCGCTGATGTGATCGTCGCGGACGACCGAAAAAACTCTCGAAAATTGCGGAAATTCGTTTCCGGTGTCGGCGAGAAAAGAATCGATATCGACGGTTTGGAAAGACTCGGTGTCGAGATTAATGACGTCTATCTGGCGGGGCGAGTATCGGCAGACGGCTTCGGGTGTGATATTGACCCGGATATTGGGTTGACCCGGCGAAAAAAGCACCGGGTAATCATTGCTCAATCGATCCACCGCTCGCGTACCCAGACCGGGGACGATACGGAGTAAACCGTCTTCGCGCTTGATCCGGGGAGACCAGCGGTAGTCGTTGCGGCTGAAGACGACGCCGGCGAAAGCCGGAAGAAAATACCGGCCAATTTTTTTGCCGACGACTTCCTGGATCAGGACGCCCATCTCTTCGTTGTAATCCAGCAGGCCGCGATCGGCCCGATACTCGATCGGATCAGGGCCGAAGGTGGAGGCATAGACTTCCGTAATGGCGTCGGTGAGGGCCTGCAGGCGGCGACGTTTGCTCCCCTGATTGGCGAGAAAGAGACTGCGATATTTGCCGGAAAAGGCCGAACCAACACTGTCTTCCAGAAGGCTCGAACTGCGCACGATAATCGGGTTGGTCCCGAAATCATCCAGGGCCGCCGCCAGGCCGCTGGTGATATCCGACGGGAAGGTGATGCTTTTGAAGGCCTGAGAAATGCAGGGAAACTCCAGGCGGACCTGATGGATCGGTTTGTATTTCTGATCGACCAGTTCATCGAAATTGCAATGATGAATGAAATGAAAGAGGACATCGGAGGTGATGTGCCAGGTTTTGGGGGTCTTAATATCCTGCAAAAGCTGACATTCCCGGCCTTTCTTTTTGACAATCTGGGCGGCCAGATACAGACCGGCGGCTTTTCCCCCCAGCCGGCCGTGGCTTTCGGGATTGTAAACCGTCTTTTGCATCAGATGATGAAAATCGTCAACAGTGATCAAATCCCTGGCGACATCGATATAGCCCTTATTTTCGGATAGGAAGCGGCGGATGAGGGCGATCAGGATACCGCGAGTCCGGGTTATGGGAACAAACGACGGGTCCTCGGTCAGTTGGTGGAATTTTTGCAGGACATTGGCCACGAGGGAAGTGGGCGAGTTCGGATTGGCCAGCTGGATAAGGAAACTCTGCTTGTTTTCGTTGACCCAGCTTTGGATAAGCGCCATGATCTGATCGGGATCCAGATGTCGGACGGCCACGTCGAAGATGCGACTTCCGATTTGTTCGGTAAAGCCGAAGCTGTGTCCCCGGCGCGGCGTATGCCAATCACCGCGGTAATCATCTTTTTCGAGGCCGGGTTCGTCGGGGTGAAACGATTGCAGAAGCTGCTCGGCTTCGCTCAGTCCGCTCCAGCAGAGATAGTTCAACATTTTCCGCGTGATATTTTGATGAAGGTATGGATCGGCCCGGTTGATACTATCAAGCACTATCTGCCATTCGCAACCCTCGTGTATGGGAACCGTGGCATCGGATGCGTGGCGGTCGTCAGCCAGCTTCCAATCCAGTCGGTGACTCAGGTAGCTCCCCAGGCGTTCGGCCACGGCCTGCAGGAGGCGTGATTCCTCGGGTAGAAACGGATGGCCCTGCGGCGCTTCCACTTCCACGGCATAATAGACTGATATATAGCCCACGACCCGATTGTGCAGGAGAATGTCGACGCTCAGCATCCAGGGGGTATCGACCATATCGCGCGAACAAAAGAAGGAGTTTCCGATGGCTATTCGAATCCTGGTTATTTCCGGATGCCGGAAGCCGGGCGGCAAGATATCAAGCAGGCGGTTGCAGATTTGGTCAATGCTCAGATCGCGAATTTTCAGGAGGTCCTGAACGGCGTAATAGCAGTTCAGCTCTTTGGCCCGCTCCCGAAGTGAGAGCAAAAGCTGGTCGATCGGCAGTCGGTGGTCGTTCATGCTCGGGCGTCTCCTGGGTTGTGGTGACGGGGCAAACGCGCCCCGGGAGGATTCAACCACCCGGGACAGTCTGCCTGAAAGAGATCCCTGAACTTCCGGCCGGGAACCTGAGATGTCAGTCGAGTCCAGCCGCAATATCGAGTTCCGTCCCGGCCGGGACCGTTGGCTCGGCCGGGGACGGCGTTGCCATTTTATTCGGCCAATATCTTCATCGCCTGCTCGCGATCGAGATCCATCACGTAGGGTATGCCGCTGATCGAAGCGGCCTGGGGCGACAAGGCGGCCAGATCATTACGGGTCATATAATCCAGAGTGAATTTGCGACTGCCAGCCATCAACTGCCGCAAGCCCTGCGCCAGTCTCTCATAATACGTGTACAGTCCGATGGCTCCGGTCGGGAGTTTTTCGAACTCATCGTCGCCGATTTCACGGCGCAGTTCCGGGGCGGTCACAAATATCTCATCCCGGGTACGGCCAAACCGTTCGACATAAACCGGTACCTGATGCTCGTCGATGGTTCGTCCTATGGTTTTGCCGACCATGGCCGCCGCAATCGGACTGCGCGCCATGCCGATCAGCTTGACATAAGGGGCTCCGAACGCGAGGCCTTTGAATATTTGATCCTCGAAGGTAAAGCCGCCGGCGGCTACCAAAGAGGGAACATACTCGCCTTTGTCGGCCAGTTGCTTGGCATACTGATGCAACAGCGAATGGAGTTCCACGGGCGGCATGCCCCATTCATTCATCATGCGCCAGGGACTCATTCCGGTGCCGCCTCCGGCGCCATCGACGGTCAGGACATCGATTTTGTATTTGGAGGCGAATTTCAAAGCCAGCGCCAGGGCGGCCGGTCGATAGGCGCCAGTTTTGAGCGATATATATTTGGCGCCGGCCCGGCGCAGTTCATCGACGCGCTGAGCGAAGGCTTCCTCGTTGACCATGCCGACGCGGGAATGTCGTTCAAACTCGGAGAAAACGCCGCGTTCGAAGGCTTTGATGACATCGGTTTTGGTCGGATCGGGCAGAACCACGTAGCCGCGGGCGTGGAGCATTTGCGCTTTTTTAAGGCTTCTAATTTTCACTTCACCGCCGATGTTTTTGGCGCCCTGCCCCCATTTCATCTCGACCCATTCGACGCCCAGTTTCTCGATGGCGTATTCCTGCACCCCCAGCCGGGTGTCCTCGACATTGGCCTGGACGATAATCGCTCCGTAGCCGTCGCGCTGGTAATCTTTATAGAGTTTGACCCGCCGTTTGAGGTCGACCGTATCGACGACGCGGCCATCCTTGATGACGGCTTCCGGGTCCATGCCGGCCACGTTTTCGCCGATGGTCAGTCCGGTGCCGGCCAGAGCCGAGCCGATGGCCAGGCCTTCCCAGTTGTTTTTGGCGACATCGGTGGAGCCGATTCCGGGAATGATCCAGGGATACCGGAATTTGATTCCCTTATCGTGGCCGAAAGCGACTTCGAGATTAACGTTGGGGAAAACAGCCTTGTTGCTGTCGGCCTCAATACCCTCGGCGCCGATGACTCCGCCCATGATATTGAAGTGACCGTAGTCAACGGGATAGGCCTTCTCACCGGCAGTCGTGATGACGCCGAATGGCTGGGGATATATGACCTCGTGTCCGCGGTAGGCCGATTTGCCGATTTCACACATGCCGATACAACCGTCGACGCAGGTCACACACATACCGGAAGTCGGTACGATCGAATCCTCGGTCCTGTTCTTGGTTAAAGTGGCGGCCGAGGCATTTACTCGTGTCAGAGACATTGGAGGAGTCCTTTCTCTATTGTTTACTTATCTTTGTCGATTTCACAGGCCACACACGGTTTCATGTAGCACATCATATCGTCAAACTGCTCCTTTTCCACGCACGGAGGCGCCAGGTTGGCGCAACCGCCGCAGATGACCTTGGTGGGATCGGAATAGGTGCATCGAAGCTGGCAGGCGGGACAAATATACATACAGGCGCCGCAGAGGCGGCAGGTCGGGGATTTGACGTCAAACGGGGTTCCGATGGCCCGCTTCTGGCCCCGGCCCTGGAAGCCGATGGCCTTGGCCATCATCTGCTCTTCGCACATTCTCACACAGCGGCCGCAGAGAATGCAGTCTTCGTATTCCTGCCGGAAACGCTGTTGCCTGATATTGTGGGCCGAGGCGATATCCTGAATCGTTTTCGATTGCGGGCAAGAGGCCAGCAATAATTCTATGACCATCCTCCGGGCTCTCAGCACCCGGGAGGAGGCCGTCCGTACCTTGATTCCCGGCTGAACCGGAAAAGTGCATGAAGTGACGAGCCGGGAATTCGGTTCATCACCGATTTCGACCAGACACAGACGGCAGGCGCCATAAGGCGACAAACCTTCCATGTGGCACAAGGTCGGGATGGGGAAGCCGAGAAAGCGCGCCGCTTCCAATACCGTCATATCGTCCGGTACCGTGACCTCGGCGCCGTTTATCATGAGTGTTGTCATAGTACCTTTCCTTCCGCCACAGTGGTTGGTATTTCCAAGGGTTTCTCTGCGGCCGATTTGGTAAATTCCAGGTCGCACCGCAGGCAACGATGCGATTCCCGGCCGGCCTCGTCGGGCGAGAGAGAAACCTCGACCTCAGCGAAATTACGTTTGCGCCAGTCGATCGAGGCGCGCGGCGTCTCGACTCGCTGACCCTCGATGACCTCCTCTTCGCTCCGGCTCAGCGGTTCAACGTACACCGTCGGCATTTTGGATTCGGCCGGGACATTGTTCATATCCTCCCCTAAAAGGTAGCGTTTGATCATCATGGCCGCTCTTTTGCCGGCCGCGATAGCATCGACCACGGTATTGGGGCCGGTGACCACGTCGCCGGCGGCGAAGACCCCGGGCCGATTGGTGAGCATGGTTTTGAAATCGGCTTGCACCGTATTCCAGGAGGTGGTTTCGACGCCGCTGGATTGAGCGGGGCCGATACAATCGACCCCCGAATCCTCGCCGATAGCGACGATCAGGGTGTCGATGGCCAGGGTGGATTCGGTGCCCTTCACCGGAACCGGACGACGACGGCCGCTGGAGTCGGGATCACCCAGTTCGTTGCGGAGATACTCGAGGTCCGTGATCCGGTTATCTTCTGAAATGATTCGAGTCGGCGTCACCAGGGTCTGAATGATAATGCCCTCCTGATCGGCGGCTTCGATCTCTTCCGCAAAAGCGGGCATTTCATCCCGGGTTCGCCGGTAGAGAATGTAAACTCTTTCGACATCCTTCTGGCGGAGGGCCATGCGGGCGGCGTCGAGGGCGGAATTGCCGCCTCCGATAACGCCGACGCGGCCGTGCGCCAGAGATTGGTTATTCAAGTTAAAGGCCTTCAGAAATTCAATCGAGGGGTAAACGCCTTCAACATCCTCGCCCTCAATTTTCAAGGGTTTGCTCTGATGGGCGCCCATGGCCAGCAAAACCGCCTGATGCCCGTTGCTGAGCAGGGTATCGACGGAAAAATCCTGGCCCAGGGCGGCATTGCATTTGAGGGTGATATTCTCGTCTATCAGGGCGTCGATTTCCTTTTCAATCGTTTCCCGCGGCAGTCTGTAAGTAGGGATAACGCATGACAGCATGCCGCCCGGACGACTCTCCGATTCGTACACCGTCACCTTGCATCCCTGTAGTGAGAGATAATGGGCGGCCGTCAGGCCGGCCGGCCCGGAACCGACGACGGCTACGTTTGGCGTTTCATCTCCCGGCCAGATATAGCGTTGCGGCTTATAAGAGGCCGGATCGAAACGGTCGGTAACAAACCTTTTGAGGGCTCGTATGGCGACCGGATCGCCGCCGCTCAACCCCGCGCGGCATCGGCTTTCGCAGGGGTGGTTGCAGACGCGAGCGCAGACCGACGGGAAGGGATTGGCCTGCCGAATAACGGCGTAGGCTTCTTCGTATTCGCCTTTGCCGATATGGGCGACATAGCGCCAGGCTTCGGTGTTGATCGGGCAGGCGCTCTGGCAGGGCGCGCCGACCAAGTCCTTGCAGACGAAGGCGTCACATCTCTTGTCCACGATATGACGTTCGAACTCGTTTCTAAAATATCGTAAAGTGCTGAGAACGGGGTTGGCCGCCGACTGGCCCAGCCCGCACATGGTCGAGTCTTTCACGACCAGGGCCAGTTGTTCCAGCAGGTCGAGGTCAGCCAGCGTCGCC
>CAZGAV010000071.1:0-20719 GCA_964523575.1 uncultured Ignavibacteriales bacterium | reverse complement strand
GTCTGGTGCTTTCTACTGTTTGGACTTCTGCACAGGCTCATAACCCGAAGGTCGGGGGTTCAAAGGGTTATTATCATGAGAATTTTATAAATTGTCTATTTGAAATATGGGTGGGTAAACTTAATAGTTTTTAGGGTTGTGAAAGTTTGGCCCTCCAGCCTCTTGATGGTTCGTGATTTTGGGCCAAGATTGGGGCTTTGTATTTTATTATGGATCAAAAGATTATTCCGTTTTGGGCCAAAGTCCCGAAGTTTTACAGGTTTTGCCTTTAATAAATGAGTCCTCTTTTCAAGGCCATTTTTTATCATCAGGCCACCCGAGTGAATATTTGAATATCCGGCAGAATGGCTTCCACTTGAGCGAATAGCGGCCCCCCGCTTTGAACCTATTATGAATCCGAATTGCTCGGAATATTTCAGTAGTGTATATATGTAACCATACAACTTGTAACGAATTAGGCAGATTTTTGACGTCTTCTAATAGTCGGTGGGCGATGAATTTCTATTGGAATTGAATACTGTAATAACGTTTCATTTCCCCGTACCGCTGCCAAAATACAAAAAGGCCGGTGACATCGCCGGCCTTTTATTATTGAATAGATACTGATTTGCTACACCTGCCTCCATTATCGGCCTGCGGCCGACCGTGATCAAAGATCACGGCCACCCCTCCAGCGTCACTCTCTCACTTGCCAAAACCGGAAGGGTACTTTAAATTAGGATTGAGGCGCCGGAAATTCCCGGATAACTCACTTTCATGCTGGGATATAAAAAACGGAAAGGCCGGATAGTATGGCTCTACAGATAGATATGATCGGTCCGGACGATTACTCGTTGTATGACGGCATTCCCAGCCGCTTTATGGTCGAATCGGTATATCGCGTGGAGGATATCGACCGCGGTCTGGGCGGCTTTCGTCTTGTGGAATCAAAAGTCGATACACCCTATGCTAAAGATTACGACGTCGATGACCGCACCGTCTCCGCCTGGTCAAAGGAATTTGATCTCCGCCCATGGGGTCTGTTTCTGGCCTGCGAAGATGACCGTCCGGTCGGCGGAGCCGCCGTCGCGGTCGGGTCCTGTCTTTATCCGCTGGATAAATTCCAGCGTGAAGACATGACAGTTTTATGGGATATCCGGGTCCATCCGGACGCCCGGAATAAAGGCATCGGGAGGAAATTATTTTTGCATGCCGCCGAATGGGCCCGGTCGCAGGGATTCGGCCAACTGGGAATAGAAGCCCAGAATGTCAACGTCCCGGCCTGCCGCTTCTATGCCCGTATGGGCTGTATTCTCGGAGCCATCCATCGTTTCGGTTACGCCGGATGCCCGCCGGTGGCCGACGAGGCCATGCTTCTCTGGTATTATGATTTATAATCGACTGTCCGTTCCGCTTTCGGCTTCTAAAATACAAAAAGGCCGGATTTTTATCCGGCCTTTTAATTTTCTCGAAATGCAATCGTATTCGACTACGGACAGCAATAATCAACCGGCGCCGGGCCGCCCTTAAAAACATAATTAATGAGGTAGACCGCGTCGCCGATATTGCATTGTCCATCCCCGTTGGCATTCCCGACACAGATCGGATCAGGCGCCGGACCGCCCTTGAAGACATAATTTATCAGATATACAGCGTCGGCCACGTTGACCTGCCCGTCGCCGTTGGCGTCGCCGCAAACAAACGCGCCGCCGGAGCCGAGGGGAATGATATGATTGCTCGTCCACCGTTTGGCCCGGGCGATATTGGCCGTCAAATCATCGAGCGCCTTATCGGCCGAGGCCGGACCGGTGCCGTTTTCCACGGTCGTGATTACCGTGAAGATATTGAATGTATCGGAGGCATTGACATCGGCCTGGTAGAAATAGGTCATAATCATACTCAGGTCGGCCTGATTACCCTTGACCCCATACCCCGCCGTCTGAATCAGGTTATCGACCGTCTGCGCGTCCCATCCAGTAGAAGGGAAGATGTAGGTCTCATTATCGACGATATACCCGCTCCACGGCGCCTGCGATGAATCGATCGTGGTCGAATCGTTAATATAATAAGCCATCATAGCCATCGCCCCGTAGCGATTGTCATTGGGCTGACAGCCGGTCCCGTCGAATTCGAACCCCTGAACATAAAGCATCCGGTTGGCGGCGTCGTATCCCCCCAGATTGGTCGGATAGGAGGGACTGTTATCATTGGGCAGATCCCAGTCGATCGCCTCGCAGATGCTGACGGCCGCATGATCGGCTCCGTCATACGAATAAATCCGCATTCGCTGAATAATGAATTGACAGCTGTCGGAATTTTTCGGCGCCCACCATTTCTTCTCGATGGCCAGCCGCGAATCGGGCGTGACGAACGTCCCCGATTCATACACGTCATAATCGGCCGTCGTCTGGGTCGGAACCGGCCAGTTGCGGTCGGTCACCAGTACGAAAGGCTGATTGAAATACTGGGAATAGTACGCCACCCAGGCACTGCCGTCATAATAATTCAGCAGGGGCGAACCGTCGTAGATATAAACCGTCGCGTTCGGATCGCAATCCCCGTGCAGGGAATAATCCATCGTATAACCGGCCTCCCCCGATTTCCCGAAATTGCCATTGTTCCCGACAACCAGATTCAGGCACGAGGTCGAGATAGTATCCCATTGAACCTGCCGGACATTACAGGCGTCGCCGACGCCGTCGCCGTCCGAATCGGTTTGATCGGGATTATATACTTCCGGGCAATTATCCAGCGGGCAGTCGGGCGGATTGGCGAATCCGACATCGGCATAGCCGTCGCCGTCCGAATCGGTGCAGTCATCGCATAAGTTGCCGATAAAATCGAAATCGTCGTCGGCCTGATCCGGATTGTACATACCGGGGCAGTTGTCGCATAGATCGGGAATACCGTCACCGTCACCGTCGGCGGTTCCGGGACAGTCGATCACCGTCGTGTACATCGATCGCCCGTGTGTCCCGGCCGCCAATGTCCGGGTGGGAACATGAAAGTCAATATCGGTCACCGGTACGATCGGCATGCCGTCAGCCATTAACTCCCAGTTGGTCCCGTTGTTCTCGGTAATGAAGACGCCGATATCGGTCGCCAGATATTTGACGACGTTGTTGTGGTAATCGACGATAATATCGTTGACCGGCACATCGGGCAGATCTCCCTTGATAGAAATCCAGTTCAGGCCGTAATCCGAAGTCCGATACACATGGCTTTCCGCGACCCCGGACGTATATCCCGACAGGGTGACATACGCCACCGGGGGATAAACGGGATCGCAGGCGACCCGTGTGACATACCGATTGGGGAGGCCGCTGTTGCGCAGATTCCAGGTTATCCCGCCATCGGTCGTCACCTGAACATTGCCGTCGTCGGTTCCAACCCATATGACGTTGGTGTTAAGCTGCGACACCTCGATGGTAGTGATGGTCCCGTAAGCTAAATTGCCCGGCCCCGGCCCGTTGCTCAGGTCGCCGCTGATCGCCGTCCAGTTGGCGGCTCCGTCATCGGTCCGATACAGCACGTTCGACCCATAATAGAGCACCATATGATTGAATGGGTCCATAACTATCGGCGTTGACCAGTTGTGGCGTTCGTTGTTGTAATCCATGCCGGTCATGGGGGAGACAAAGCTCGCGGCATTGTCGGTTGTCTTGAGCAAATACCCGTACTGGTATTCACAATAGATGATCGACGGATCGACGTAATCGACGACGACATAAAATCCATCACCCCCCGCGATCTGCTGCCAGGTATGGGTATCGACCCCCGGCTTGCGCATGGTCCCGTTATCCTGGGCGCCGCCGTAAAGGATGCTGGGAAATCTGGGATTGATTTCTATGGCGTAAAACTGGGTATTGTCCATACTGGCGGCATGAAACCAGGAGTCGCCCCCGTTAGTTGATCGGTAAACGCCGCCGTCATTACCGGAATACAGCAGTTCTGGATTAGTGGGGTTGATCCACATGGCATGCATATCGACATGTTGACCGTAGCTGATATCCTGCCAGTTACTGGTGTAATCATCGCGGCGATAGAGGTCCAGCCCCAGAGCATAAGCGCGGGATTCATAAGGATAATACGAATGCCGCACATTACCGAAATACCACCCCCCCGACCAGGAACCGTTCAAATCGAACAACTCGTCGGCGGGGTCATAATTGCTCCAGACTCCGGGGTAATCCCCAATGACAGATCCCTGGTAGATCCCCATATAATCTCCGGTGGAATCCGCAAACAGCAGGTAGCCGATGCCGGTTGCGGGATCGATACTGCACCCGATCCGCCCGATATCGGTCGAATGGGCCGGCAGTCCCCCCGTGCCGGTGATATCCGTCCAGGTCGCGCCATTATCCGATGAAAACCAGACGCCGCTGGTCAGGCCGCCGACAATGCGATCGTCCACCCGACGCACCCGCTCCATCATACAGGCGATGATATTGTTCTCGTATCCGGGGTCGGGGTAAATCGCCAGATCGATACAGGCCGTGGAATCGGAGATGTAAAGCAAATGCTCCCAGTTCTGGCCGCCGTCGGTCGTCATATAAACGCCCCGATCGGGATTGGTCCCGAACAATTTTCCCGCCACGGCCACATAGACATTATTGGTAAAAATAGGGTCGATAACGATGCGGGCGATATGGTAAGAGCTGTCCAGCCCCATATGATTCCACGTGGTCCCGCCGTCGGTCGATTTATAGATGCCGCTCCCCTCATAATTATCCCCGGCGTTATTGGCTTCGCCGGTTCCGGCCCAGATGATATCGGGATCGAGCGGATCGACGGCGATGGCCCCCATCGACTGGACGCCGACGTCGTCGAACAGCGGTGTCCAGTCGGCGTATGACCATGGAGTGGTATGCCGGAAGACCCCTCCGGCGGCCGAGGCGGCGTAAATTGTATCGGGATAATTTGCATGAGCCGCCAGATCGGTGATTCGTCCCGGGATATTCATCGGCCCCGCCATCGACCAGCCGTGAAAGAGATTGCTTTTCTGCGCCGCCGATTCCTCTTTCAATTTCCGCGCCGTTTCCAACGCGGCGATATGCTTGTCGTTGGCAATGGACTGGTTGGGGTAAGCCCTCTGCATATAAAACCAGTCGTTGGGTCGGCGCTGTTTCTTGGGAACCTTTCGTCCCTTGAGACGAGCCATCCGCTCCTGCGCATAATACGACAGCGTATCGGACCGGCGAAAATGATCCCGCGGAATGAAGTAAAGGACAACGGCCAGCGCCACGAGGACGCCCCCGACGATAATGGCGAGCTTCTTCATGAATCCCCCCCGGCTTAATTTTAGAAGAATAAGAATGTGTTCTTTATTAATATAGGTCGGAGTGTAATTTACGCAACCATTTTCTAAATCGCTTTCCCGTCATCCCGATAGCCGATTCGAGCTTTGCGACTTCCGTTTTGGCTATGGTCCAGAAACCCTCCCCTAATCACAATACGCCCGCGTCTTCAAAGCGGCTGCCGGGGTCACTCGACAATGAAAGCGATGTGATCCGGAAGCGCCGCCCCCAGCTTATCAAGATAAGCCGAAAATTGCGCGAATTGAATCTGGGCGACATAATAAGGCCGACTTTCGCGGCGGCTGGCAATAATCAATTTATCATCCGCAATACTGTAATCGACCTGCATCGAACCAAATTCATCCACGAGGTTCACCGCCTCCGGCAGTTTCTCCACCCGCCATTTGCGGGGTATGGTAAACGACACTGTATCGATAATCGACACCGGATAATTCAAATCCAAAGGCAATGTGCGATCCTTCAATGACACCTGTTCGCAATTCCGCAAAAACGACAGACAGGCGAAACTGACATACTTTTTGGGGCCGGCCGTTTTGACGGCGTTGCCCATCTCACCCCGCACCATCACCCTCAGCGGTGCGCCGGATTCATTCCTGTTTTCGATCTCGACCGCTTCCGGTTTGATTTTTTTCGACAGCCCGAAATCGCTTTCGCATAAATATTTTTCCAGCTTATCCTGATTGCCGTAACTCAGAAAGCTCATCAACTCATGATATGGATTACCGACCGCTCCCAGCCGGCAGGTCACCGAGACCGTCCTCAGGCTGGCGACTTCCACCTCCGTTCTGCGGAAGATACAGTTATCCTGTGCCTTTGACGAGGCCGTGCGGACAATTCCCACATCGGAGGTATCCAGCGACAGTACCCAGACATCCTCATCCGATTTCGGCAAATCGCCCATGTCGCAGAACGGACAGGTAGGATCGGCCCACAAGGTATCGCCGTCAACCAGAGCATATAGAATTGCATGGTTGAAATTCAGGTTGGGAAAATCCGCGTCGGTCAGGACCTGCCCCTTGATCGTGATCAAAACCGGCCAGGCCTCGATACCGGCATAGCGAAGCATGGAAACATACATGGTCGCCAAATCCTTGCAATCGCCATAACCCTGGTCGTATGTCTCCGCCGCCGGGGTCGGCCGCCAGCCGCCGATGCCGATCTCGATGGCCACATAACGGCAGGTCTTTGCCAGCGCTTCATGCAACCGGTCGCAAATCTCCCTCTGGGTCGCCGCCCCCTGCCGGATCGAATCGACCAGCGCCTTTTGCGCCGCATTCAATTCAGTACTTCCCTGCCACATCGCCCGGCAACCCGCCGATAAACTGCTCCAACTGCCGCCGTCAAACCCGTACTCACCGAGTTGATAATGGCGGGATGCGAATTTCAGCGACCGGGCGGATTCACCGTAAGCATAGACATAATCTTCATCCGCAAGCGGCTTGATATCGGTCAGATTGTATTCATAAATTTTTCGGCCTTTCTCCTCGCTAATCGTCGCCTCCGGAATCTCGCCCGTGGCCCGCGTCAGAAACACGAAATCGGACGGCGCCGTCACAATATACCGCGATTGCTTAACCGGTATCGGCAGTTGAGGCGTCCATTCCGGCCAGAAAAACAGAGATTTAAGTTTCAGCTTGTACTCATATTCGATGGTATAGGGGTAGGTCTGCGCCCCCAGCAGGTAGGCGTTATAGCAGACATCCTGATAAAGGGCAAAACTGGAATATCCGCATATCCGATGGCCGTCCCCCTTTTTGAATTTATTGAGTTCTTTCCCTTCGGCATTAAAGACCTTTGCCGTGAAATTCTTCAAAGAAGAATACGGGCTTTCATCAATGAACAGCACGGCATATTGGTTACCCTCGGAATTGTACACGGTCAATTTCCGCGACACCGTGCATTCCGCCCCGCCATCGGCCAGAATCTCAAATCGCGTCGTCTCCCCGATAATTTCGGCCCCGTATTCTCGCCCGCCTTCTACCCCTCGGACCGGACCCGCGAAAATCAGGCCGGCCAATATCAGGCCGGTGATATATAATGACCGCCTCATAACCCGCCAGTCTCGGCCGATCCCCTCGTCGCCAGCGCCTGATCCAGACATGACTGGCTCATCAGGTCAAACATCTCCTTGATGTTCTTGTAGGTCGAGGTCGGAAAACTGGGCCGTTTTATATTGAGTTCCGACTGGATCGCGATCTCATTCCCCTCGGCCATCACCTTGCGCGTGAATTTCGCATCCTCCATGGTTTGGTAAATATTCCGGGGAGCATCGCTGACGGCCATGTCCGGCGGCAGGATGACGCGAATCTGATGCCGATTGCGGAAAACATAATTGAAGTCGATTGGAAAATTACGGACGTCTCCGGCAAACGGGTTGTCCTCGACCGGCATGATAAACGGCGTGAAAAAGAAATTGTTATCGATGACCGAGACGAAACCAGGCAGATCAAGCACCAGATCGAACAGGTACCGATCGTTCTCGAGGTCCTCCTCGAGCTTGGCGCTGGTTATTTCGTGATCGAATTCCAGGTCCTCCAGCAGGTCTTCGGCCATCCGGGTATCGGACAGCGAATCGAGCTGTCGCTTGCGCCACGGCTCCATCGAATAACCTTTGATGATGATGGTCGTGGAACAGACGGCGTTGCCCGCCTCATCGACTGTGATGGTCGAGGCGACATCGGTGCCGTTGGTCCGCGGCCGATGCGGGATATCCATCAACCGGGACTCCTTGCCGTCGAGAAGAAAGCCCTGCACCGCCAGGTCGCCGGCTTCGGGATAAGGAAAAATGGAATAACGAGCGCCGGGATTGAGGATATAGGCCGAACTGTCGCCCGCAATATAACACAAGGTTCGATCGAATTGATTCAGGGTTTTGCTATCGACGGCGACTTTGTCATGCCGTTTCCGGCTTCCGATCATCAACTGCCGGGCCGGTATATCCTGAGTCTTGAGCATCTCGATCAGGAGGAGATTTTTCTCCACAGTGTGCCCCCTGCCCGCTTTCAGGACATCGGCCAGTTTCTTGGCGGCGTCGAAATCGTTATCGGTCATGATCGTTTCCGATACGAATTTATATAGCCCGGCGATTTTCTCATCGTCATTAGCCAGACCGGCGCAAACCGAATCCGCAACTTTGCGGATCGCTTTCTGACTGCTCCCGAATTCGCCGGCGAACCATTCGTCAACCCATTCGCCGATTTCATTCCAGCCCCATTCACGGTTAAAGCCATGGAAGATAAACTTCACCGACATCAGGTTATCCAGACGCGCCCCCATCAAAGGCTCGTCCGTCACCGGCATCAGGTCGGTCAGTTCAATTTCGATGTCTTTTTGCTTTCCGCCTTTGGCCAGCGTCGAATCGTATGCCGGCCTCATATAAAAGGGAATATTGACATAAACCGGAGTAATATATTCGAACACCGCGGGCGAGATATCGGTCCGGTATGCTGACCTTACGGTGTACAAACCGTTTTGAAAATACCAGGGGCCCAGCCAGTAACGCTGCCGTACCAGCTGGTATTGGTACTCGACGATGCACCCGTCCTGAACCGATGGAAAAGTAAAGGCCTTAACTTCTTCGTCATCCACCGTCTTGTCATAAAACTCCGTAACCTCAAAGGTGCTTCCGTCTGGAAGGATCGTGTGGGCCTTCAAATTCTTGATCTTGTCGCCCCGATAGACGGGAATCCCGACCTCGGTCGCTTTTTCCGATCCTTCCTTGCTGAATATTTTGAGACGTACGTGACGATCCAGAATCGACTGCCCGATCTGGGCCTGCCCCTCATCGAAGAGGATAATCGCCTTGGCCTCGGGATACTGCTCGGGCGCCCCCATAGCCCACTCGGCATCATCGATGACCCCGAATTCGGGCTTTTCTGCGGCCCATGCCGCCGCGGCCAGAAGGCCGAAAGCGCCAATCAACACCAGCTTTTTAAATGAAATCCGTCCCCGCATAACTCCCCCTTGCTGATTAAAAATAACGCCCTTGCTTCCGCTTTTCCGATCTATGCATGAATTAAAATAATATTGCCTCATGTGAATTTAATGACCCACTTGAATATATATGACACCACTGTGAATGAGTCAAGTCACTTTTACTTAAAAAAATAAGACCTGGATTTAATCCGGTTTTATTTTCTGAATACTGCAATTGGAAAACCATAATCAAAGAGGCCCGGGGCCGGGCCTCTTCAATTAAGGTGAAACGGCAGGTATGGATTAACCCGTGATAAAACAGCAAGGGTATTTTTCCAACCGGCCGCCGGGGAACGGCCGGTTTCGATGATGTCAGTTCAAAGCCGCATGTGCTATCTTGAATTCTCCGTATAGTTGATTCATCAGCGGCCAGTCGCCGGCTTCGGCCGCAATTTCTATTTTTTTGTAAATCAGCAGCAACTGCAGATCGCCGTCAACCAGTTCGAATAATTCGGCGATCAGCGGCGCTCGACGGACTTTGGGCTTGACCGGACGGGGCTCATTGTTGCCTTCGACAGCGGTCTCATAAATCGGCATAACGCCTCCCCTGTGCGATAACGCCCGGCCATATCGTCAAGTGTCTGGTTTCTCGCCGGGCCGAGTCGGTATACTCAAAAAATATGCCAACTCCCCAAAACGCACTACCGCATGATTGTCAACCTGTTAGCGGCGGTCCGATAATTGCGCCCCCTGTTCAGTTTCTGACTCTGTTCAATTCCCGCACTCGGTGAGATAGCAATTGATATTTGAGATATGATGCGCCGATTGACTCACGAGGAAAAACCGTCCGGCCTTTCATCCAATCCATAACCCAACAAAAAAAGCGGTCGCCTGAAATCTGGCAACCGCTTTCAATCGTCTTTAGTTGCGATTATTCTTTAGACGATTCTTCATGCTTTTTCAGAAACGGCGTAAACAGATCAATCGGGACCGGGAACACCAGCGTCGAGTTTTTCTCGGCCGCGACCTCGGTCAGGGTCTGAAGAAATCTCAATTGCAAAGCGCTCGGCTGCTTGTGGATTTCATCGGCCGCCTGCCGGAGCCGTTCGGCCGCCTGCAATTCGCCCTCGGCATGGATGACCTTGGCCCGCCGCTCCCGCTCGGCTTCGGCCTGCCGGGCGATAGCCCTTTGCATTTCCTGCGGCAAATCGACGTTTTTAACCTCGACCTTGGTGACCTTGATTCCCCACGGTTCGGTGTCCTCATCGATGATTATCTGGAGCTGTTCATTGACCTTGTCCCGCTCCGAAAGCAGGGTATCCAGTTCGACCTGGCCCAGCACTGCCCGCAACGTCGTCTGTGATATCATCGAGGTGGCATAGAGGAAATTCTCGACGGCGATGATGGCCTTAATCGGGTCCATCACCCGGAAATAGACGACGGCATTGACCCGCACGGTGACGTTGTCCTTGGTGATAATATCCTGCTCCGGGACGTCCATCGTCACCACCCGCAGCGAGACCTTGACCATCTTGTCGATAATGGGAATCAGCAGGATCAACCCCGGCCCCTTGGCCCCAATCAGGCGGCCCAGCCGAAAAATCACACCCCGCTCATACTCGCGCAAAATCCGGATGGCATAAGCCAGCAGGATAATGATAAAAAGGATTATAGTCAGTGCGCCCGAACCCAAAATATTCATGATTCTCCTCCTGTTTTCTTCACTCTAAGACGCATTCCGGCGACCGCCGTCACCTCGATTTTATCCCCCGTCTTCAGCGGCTGGTCGCTGATGATGCTCCATAATTCTCCCTCGACGAAAACCATACCGCCCTCGCGGACCTCACCGATCGCTCCGATTATCCCCTCGCGTCCGGTCGCCACCTTGCGCCGGTGCGCCCGGATGGCGAAGCTGAGGATAAAAAGGAAGAAGGCCGAGATGACCACTACCGTCGTAATGATGACCACCAGAGAAATCTGCAAATAAGGCGCCGGCGAATCTATCAGTAATAATGATCCCAACAGCATCGAAACAACACCTCCCACCGCCAAAACTCCATAACTCTGGACCTTGATTTCGAATATAAACATGACCACCGCCAGAATAATCAGGGCCAGACCGGCATAGTTGATCGGCAGTTGTTGAAAGGCAAAAAAGGCCAGGATCAGGCTGATGCCGCCGACCACTCCGGGAAAAATCAGCCCCGGGCTGTACAGCTCGACCATCAATCCCAGCCATCCGATATTGAACAAAATAAAGGCCACCGTCGGGTCGGTGATAATATTGAGAAAACGATTCTTGAAACCGACCGGATACTCTTCACTTGTTTCCCCGGCGACCCGCACCGTATCCGGCCCATCCGGCAAATCCACCACGCGGCCATCGACCTGTGCCAATAAATCATCGATATTGTTGGCGACAATATTGACGATATTGGAATCGAGAGCCTCTTCGGCGTCAATCGAAACGCTTTCCAGCACCGCCCGCTTGGCCCATTCGATATTGTGACCCCGCTTCTTGGCGATGGAAGTGATATAGGCCACGGCGTCGTTCTGGACTTTGGTTTCCATCACCGAATCGATTTGACCACCCATATTGACGACATGCGCCGCGCCGATATTGGTCCCCGGCGCCATGGCCGCGAGATTGGCCGCATAAGTGATAAAAACACCCGCCGAGGCCGCCCGAGCGCCCGCCGGAGAAACATACACCACCACCGGGACATCGGAATTTAGGAGCTTGCGGCAAATCAACCGCATCGACTTGTCCAACCCGCCCGGAGTATCCAGTTGAATAACCAGCAAATCCCGGTTTTCCTCGAAAGCCCGGTCAATCGCTCCCGAAATAATCCTCTCCGCGATCGGGCCGATGGCCATATCCACCTTCACCGTGGCGACGCCGCCGCCGGAAGCGAAACCGGCCGAGGCCGTCAAAAAGACGAGAAAACACACCCAGGCCAATATCGAATAAGGCGCCTTCTGGAAATATCTATCTCTATTGAATTCCCGCAACGGTGCAATGGATATCATTACGATTCCTCCCGGCTGGCCGGGACCGACCATTTTTGCCTATACTATATACGAGATATTGATTAATCGGTTTAAACATACCGTATTATAAAACCCGGCGCAACCACCGATTTGCAGGTTAATCTTGACCAAAGGCCCCCGATTTTCGTATATATAACGGCCAATATGGGATGAGATGGAATTGTATCGCATCGGGAGATGCCATGATCAACGAGTGCCGGTCGGAGGAAGATTTTCATCGCTTGCTCGAAGACAGCCGAAGCAAGCCGGTCTTTCTGTTCAAACATTCGACCGCCTGCCCCACCTCCAAAGGCGCCCGGATGAAATATGAAACTCTGTCCGAAGAAGACCAGCGCGCCGAATACTGGCTGGTGCTGGTCCGCGAAAACAAGGCCCTCGCCCGGCAAATAGCCGAAGAATCCGGCGTCGAACACCAGTCGCCGCAGGTGATCCTGTTCCGCGACGGCCGGGCTATATGGAATTGCGCCCATTATGCCATCAACAACCGGGTCCTGAGCGGTCAGTTGGACGACCTGGAAACCTGAGAATAAACCGCCACCGCCTCATTGATATCACTTCTTCCGGGGTTTTCGACCGGTCGGATTAATATCGTTGACAAACCGTTCGAAGCCCTTATATTAGTGGGTTACCTAAGAGAATTTGGTAAAAATTATGGATTTGGATCTTCAGGGTAATATAGAGCGGTTCACGTTGCCGGAAATTTTTCAACTGGTTTCGACCGGCCGCAAAACCGGAACGCTGGGTATTCAGCGCGACGACGATATCGTCATGGTCTATTTCAAGGATGGCGCCGTGATTTACGGGTACGGCCCGCGAAAAACATATCATATCGGCCGCATGCTGGTCGAAAACGGTCTCATCACCGGCGAAGAACTGGATGAGTCGATCGCCGTCCAGGCGAGGCACGAGCAGAACGGTAAACGCCTCGGCCAGATTATGATCGAGAAACAATTTATCGACCGCGCCGATCTCGAAAACGCCATCCGCAAACAGGTCGAGGAATTGATTTTTTCCCTGATGGCCTGGGACCGGGGATCGTTCAAATTTTATGAGAACCAATTCCCCACCGAGGAAGAAATCACCGTCCGCCTGTCCACCGAAAACGTCGTTCTCGAAGGTATGCGGCGGCTGGACGAGATGAACCGCCTTAGGGATTATCTGCCCGACTTCTCGACCGTTTACCGGCTGTCCCTCTCGGAACCGGGCCAGCGGCGGGATATCAGCCTCGAACCGGAGGAATGGAACGTTCTGGCCCTGATCGACGGCCACCGCGATATCAATGAAATCGTGGCCGCATCCTCGGCCGAAGCGATCGATACGCTAAAACGCCTGGCCTCGCTCCAACTCGCCGGACTGATCCGCCCTGTCACCTCGCCGACAACCGACCGCGACCGCCTGACTCAGATGGCCGACCGCTTATCGGGGCTGATCGAGGATTTTCTTACCGACCAGGCCGGCCGAACCGATGGCCGCCCCGGAGATTCGAAAAGCTGACCATGACCAATACGACTTCCATAGATCGTCTGGAATCCCATCTGATTCAATTGATCGACGGGATGCTGGCCAAAAAATCGGCCACGATTGACTTTCTGGTGGGCCTCAACCGCCTCGATGATATTCTCATCGAAAACCGCGAAGGACGGCCGATAACAGAAGCCGTCACCCGCTTTTTGCAGGATTATGGCGGCTGGCGCCGGGGCGAAGGTCTCGATGCGGCCCAGCGCCGGCGCCTGGGCGGCTTTCTGGTGGACCTGTTTCAGGCCCTGATGGATCGGGGCGATGCCGACAGCATGAAACTGGCCGATGAGATCAAGGGCTGGATGCATGACCTCGGCGACGGCGTTTTCCGCCTGACCCTCAAACGGCCCAAAGAACAGGCCTCGCTGACCGACCGTTTCCGGATGATGATGACTCGCGAACACGACGAACTGGAAATGCTTCTGACCGAATATGACCATCTCCTGACCGGCCTCGATGATGTCCTGAAATCGGCCGAAGCCAAAACCGATCCCATGTATCGCCATCTGGCGGCCTCGATCATTTACTTTTTGAAGATGGAAGGTTACAAGGTCGATCCCTATGTCCGGCGTCTGCGCCGTATAAATGCGGAAACCGAAAGGTAGCCTCGTATGTTATCATTGGAAGAGAAGGCTTATTGCCGGGCGCTGGAAGCGCTCAAAAAAAGAGATTATGTTACTGCCGATAGAGAATTCGACAACTGCGCCTCCATGTTCGCCGACAGCCGGGGATTCAAAATTATCTCCGAGGCGGCCCGGATGCTGGCGCGGTTGCGTAACGAAAAATCAAATACGGAAAATATCAAAACCGAAATAAAGGAGTCTGTTTCCCATGGCGAAGAAACAATCGTTTGCGGACAAGGCGAGCAAGAAGAAACACGTTGAAATTTGCCCCGTCTGTGGCGCGGAAGTCAGCCATATCAAAGTGATGAAGGCCGTCAACCGCGAAGGCAACTGGAGATTCATCAATCGGCCGGTTGGGGTTTGCAAGTGTAACGAAGCCGAAGTTTACGGCTAAGCGGAACCCCGGCCGAAGCCGGGGTTTTTTTTCGAACCTATGACTGGCGAAACTCTGGAACGACAATTCTTCCCCTATGTCGAAAAACCGGCCCGGTATATCGGCCGCGAGATGGGGATTATCAAAAAGGAACCGCAGGGCCGCGTTAATATCGCCTTGGCCTACCCGGACCTTTATGAGGTCGGCATGTCCTATCCCGGCGGCCAGATCCTCTACCACCTCATCAACCGCCTGCCCAACGCTCTCTGCGAAAGGGCTTATGCCCCGGGCCCGGACGCCGGAGAACTCCTGAGACGGGAAAATATCCCTCTGTTCTCGCTGGAATCCCATCGGCCCCTGAAGGAATTCGACGTCGTCGGTTTCACCCTCGCCTATGAGATGGTCTATACCAATCTCCTCAATATGCTCGATCTGGCCGGGATTCCCTTGTTGTCGGCCGACCGGACCGATGACGATCCTCTGGTCATCGGCGGCGGCCCGATCTGCTTCAACCCGGAACCGATGGCCGATTTCATCGACTTCTATTTTATCGGGGAAGTCGAAGAGGCCCTTCCAAAACTGATCGATACGCTTGAGGAAAACCGGGGCAAAAGCCGCCGCGAACGCCTGCTGGCTCTGGCCCGTCTGGAGTCGATCTACGTCCCGGCTTTCTATGATCCGGAAACGGGACGGCCGCTTATCGACGGCCTGCCCGAAAAAATCGTCGCCCGTCATACCCATGCCCTGAAGCCGGAATACTACCCCGATCAGCCGCTGGTGCCGCTGATCGAAATCGCCCATGACCGGGTGGCGGTCGAAATCATGCGGGGCTGTCCCCAGGGATGCCGTTTCTGTCAGGCCGGGAAAATTTATAAGCCGGTGCGGGTTCGGAGCGTCAACGAAATCAAAAATCAGGTCATGGCCAATATCAAAGCCACCGGCTATGATGAAGTCAGCCTGTTTTCTCTTTCGACCACCGATTACCCCGACATCGAAAAGCTGGCGGCAACCCTGGCTTCTTCTCTGGAAACCAAAAAAGTCGCCCTCTCTTTCCCGTCCTTGCGGCCGTCGAGTTTCAGCGGGCCGCTGGCCGAGGCTATACGGAAAAGCCACAAAACCGGCCTCACTTTCGCCCCCGAAGTCGGCACTGAGAGAATGCGCCAGGTGGTCAACAAACGCCTGACTGAGGAAGACCTGCTCGGCGCCGTCCGGATCGCCTTCGAAAAAGGCTGGCAATTGATCAAGCTTTATTTCATGATCGGCCTGCCGACCGAAACCGACGACGACGTCCGGGGCATTGTCGATCTGATTGAGAAAGCCGTCCGAGTCGGCCGCCAAACCAAAGGCCAGCACAAAATCAACGTCACCATTTCCCCCTTCTCGCCTAAGGCGCATACTCCCTTCCAATGGGATCGTATCGCCTCGCCCGACGAGACCGCCCGCAAATATGATATTTTGAGAAACGGCCTCAGGGCCCGCGAAGTCACTCTGAAATTTCGCAATCCCAACCTCTCCTGGCTGGAGGGCATCATCGGCCGCGGTGACCGCCGTATGGGCCGGGTCATTCTATCCGCTTACAACCGCGGCGCTCGCTTTGACGGCTGGGGTGAATATTTCGATTACGAAAAATGGCGGCAGGCTTTTGCCGACAATGACCTCAGCCCCGAGGAATTCGCCCGCGAACTGAGTTTTTCGGCGCCCCTCCCCTGGGATCACATCGACCGCGGTCAATCGAAAGAACAGCTTCAGAAAGAACGCTCCAAGTCTTCGGAGACCGCTTTCAAAACCCGGATAACCGAAGCTCCCGAAGCCGCCCCGCCCCCGACGGTCAGCGAAAATGACATGTTCGGGCGGCGCAAAAAGAGAATTGCCGGGCCGCAGGCGGCCTTAAGCCCGACGCGCGGCAAAGTCCGCCTCAAATGGGGCAAGCGCGGGCTGGTCCGGTTTTTATCGCACCTTGAGAATAATCGTATTTTCGAACGGGCCCTCAGACGGGCCGAATTTCCGGTGGTTTACAGTCAGGGTTTTCACCCTCACCAGAAATTGTCGTTCGGCCCCCCTCTGCCGCACGGCTACAGTTCCGAAAGCGAATATCTCGATATCCAGATTGACGGCGCCTGCACCCGGGAACATGTCATGGCCCTGTCGCGGGCCTTGCCGGACGGTTTCTTCATCGTCGATTTCAAGCTGATTTATTCCAAGGCTCCGGCCATTTCCGCCCTGCTCAACCGGGCCACCTACCGAATTACCGGAAGCTTTGAAAACAACCTCAAACTGGAAGACGGCCTCAACGAAATCCTCCGGCGGGAAACGGTCATCGCCAACCGGGCCACCAAAGACGGCAGTAAAGCGGTCGAAATCCGTCCGGCCATTTACCGCCTTGAAATTCACGACAACGGTTCCGGCCCCACTGTCGAAATGGAGCTGGGACTGGGACAGGACGGATACGCCAAGCCCAATGAAATCCTGGAGGTGCTCAACCTGTTTGAGCCGCGGACTATCGCCTCCTTCCATTTTCATCGCCAGGCGCTTCAATATCGGGACGCCTCCGGTCAATATCTCGATCCCTTAAGCGCCGTCGTCTGATTTCACGAGGTATAATTGGCGGAAAATTTGCCGATAGAATAAGCAGAGTACCTTGAGAGAAAAAGCAGCAACTCCGGCCGCGAGAAAGCCGGGCAGCAATGGAGCCAGATTGAACAACCCTCCCCGTAAAAAGTCGTCTAATTATGACCCTGTCAGGGCCGCCTGCGTCATGGTTCTCGATATGGTTCTGGATCGGGGATGGAAAAGCGACGACGCCATCAATGAAGCCTTGACCGGTTCCAATTTCACCGAACTCGACCGCCGGTTCCTGCTCCAACTCTGTCACGGCGTCATCAAAATGCGGCGCCGGCTCGATTTCACCTATACCAATTTTCTTCAGAAGCCACAGGCCCGCATCGACCGCACCACCCGCAATATCCTGCGGCTCGGTCTCTATCAGCTTCTTTTCACCGACCGAATTCCGCCCGGCGCGGCGGTTTCGGAATCGGTCAATCTGGCTCGCGGCATGGTTCACCAGTCGCGCGGCTCCTTCGTCAACGCCATCCTCAGGAATTACCTGCGGAGCCCGGAAAAAGTCGTCTTCCCGGATAAACACGAAAATCCGGTCGAATACCTGGGTACCTATCACAGCTACCCCGACTGGTTCGTGAAATACTGCCTCAGCGAATTCGGGCAGGATCGCGCCGAAAAATTATTGATTCGCGGAAATCAATCGCCGACTTTGACTTATCGATTAAACCGCCTTCGCTTCAACCCCGCCCAGATGGCCGAAACCCTGACCAAAAACCACACCGAGTACCGCGAAGGCGCCTATATCAAGGAATTCTACCATATCAACCGACAGGGCATGCCGATCGAGCAGGAGCTGATCGAAAGCGGCCGCGTTTACATTCAGGACGAATCGGCCGGCCTCCCCGTCCGACTGCTCAATCCCAAACAACGCGACACCCTTCTCGACCTCTGCGCCGCTCCCGGCGGCAAAGGCACCTACGCCGCTTCCCTCATGCACAACCAGGGCCGTATCACCTCCGTGGACGTCAACCTCAAACGGCTCGAAATCCTCGTCGATAACGCCCAGCGCCTGGGCGTCACTATCATCGCCCCGGTCGTCTGCGATGTCCTCGATTTCAAGGGCCCCGGCGCCAACCGCGTCCTCCTCGACGTCCCCTGCTCCGGCTGGGGCGTGGTCGGCAAACATTCCGACCTGAGATGGGCCAAAACCCGCGAAGATTCCATCAAACTGGCCGAAGTCCAGGGCAAACTCCTGCGCCACGCCGCCGATCTGGTCACCCCCGGAGGCGTCCTCGTCTATTCCACCTGCACCATCATCCGCGACGAAAACGATCAGGTGGTCGAGGAATTCCTGCTGGAACGGCACGACTTCTCCATTGACAAGGCCGGCACGACCTTCCACAAAGAACTCGTCACCGAGCGCGGCTTCGTCAAGACCTATCCCGATATCGAGGGTCTCGACGGCGCTTTTTGCGTTCGCCTCAAGAAAAAGCTTGGCACGACCAAAAAAAAATCCTAATTTGATTTTCCCTGTATAACATTCGTAAGATGATAGTTTATAAGCATAAAAGAAACGGTCGGGGCCCGGCCCCCAAATGGATGGAAATCCTCAAAGCCGAATCACCTTGGATCAAATTCAGCGCCTGGGCCGGAATCGCCCTGATTGTCCTCTTCGTCCTCTTCCTGATCGTCAACTCCATCATCATGCCGGCCATAACCCGCCACGGCGACGAATTTTCACTGCCCAAAATCGAGGGCATGACCCTGGCCGAGGCCGAACCGGTGCTCATGGCCGCCGACCTCAAGCTGGAAGTCACCTCCGAGGAATACCACCCCGACAAACCGACCGGCACCATCCTTTCGCAATTCCCCGTCGGCGGCACCAAGGTCAAGGCCGGACGAACCATCAGGGTCGTCACCTCACTCGGCCAGAAAGCCGTGGCCGTGCCCGATTTGCGCGGTTTCTCCATCCGTCAGGCCCGTCTCAACCTCGAGGCCGCCGGATTTCTGGTCGGCGATCTGGAATGGACCACCACCGATTCTCTGCCGGAGAAGGTCGTCGTTTTCTCCTACCCCGGCGCCGGAACCAAGATTCCCTATGGTAGCGCCGTCAATCTCATGGTCAACCGGGGACCATACCAGAGGACGATTTTCGTTCCCCGCCTGATCGGCCTGTCGCTGGCCGAAGCTCAGGCCCGGCTCGAGGAGAAAGGTCTCAAAGTCGGTCTCGTGACCCGCATGATCGACGAAAACTATTTGCCGGAAACGGTTCTGGAGCAATCCGAAGACGCCGGCATGGAACTTTTACCCGGTGAAGAGGTTGATTTGGTTATATCGAGCACGGATTAGGGCCGCGATGGCTTCGATGACGGCTCACGGTAAAAACTTCAGGAAATGAAATGAACAGCAAAAAGAAAAACAACGGCAAAATCGACAAATGGTGGGAAGATCAGCCGTCCTATCGCCTGGCCTTTCTCGACCCCGAATTCATGATGCTCGACGAACTCCGCCCCGTCCGCCTCCAACTGGAAATGGCCAAACCCGAGATTATCTTCAAACATCACAATATCCGCTCGACCATCGTCGTCTTCGGCGGCACCCGAATTCTTGAACCGGAAGCCTGCCAGAAAAAAATCAAGGCTCTCGAGGCCGCCCTCAAGGAAAATCCCCGCGATCCCGTCCTGTTGAGAAAACTGGCCACCGCCCGCCGGGTGGACGCCAAATCGGGCTATTACAACGAAGCCCGCCGTTTTTCCGAACTGGTCTCCTCGGAATCCCAAAATCACACCGGCGCCGATTACGTCATCGTCACCGGCGGCGGCCCCGGCATCATGGAGGCGGCCAATCGCGGCGCCGATGATTGCGGCGCCAAGTCGATCGGCCTGAATATCGTTTTACCGATGGAGCAAAAACCCAACCCCTACATCACCCCCGAACTATGCCTCCAGTTCCATTATTTCGCCATCCGCAAAATGCATTTCCTCATGCGCGCCAAAGCTCTCGTCGCTTTCCCCGGCGGCTTCGGCACCATGGATGAACTTTTCGAGGCCCTGACGCTGGTGCAGACCGACAAGACTATGCAGATCCCGATCATTCTTTTCAGCAAGGATTACTGGACCCAGCTGATTAATTTCGATTTTCTGGTAGCCGAGGGAACGATTGATCCCGACGATCTCAAATATTTCCGCTTTGCCGATACCGCCGAGGACGCCTGGCGCCTCATCCGCAACTACAACACCGAACCCCGCGGCTGGAAAGAATAACCCCCTTTAAATTTGCGGCCGGCAGATGTGAATGCAGACCTTGCGAAGTGCCCCGTCTTCTCCCAATAATATGTCATTCCCGCGAACGCGGGAATCCAGTCCTTTTGTGGCCGCCAGACG
>CAZGAV010000070.1:0-21037 GCA_964523575.1 uncultured Ignavibacteriales bacterium | reverse complement strand
TTAAAATTGCGGCTCCTTCAATGTATTTTTGGGGCAATGTTCCTCCCGGCCTGGGAGACCTCATGCAGACCAACCCTAACGGCGATTCCTGTGATGTGTTCTACAATATGTACCTTGACCCCCTGTTCGTAGAATTCAATAACGGTGACTACCACCTGACCGAAAATTCCCCCTGCATCGACGCCGGAGATCCGAACTCGCCAGACGATCCTGATAGCACCATTGCTGATTTGGGTGCATTCTTCTACGAAGCGCCGAATGGAGTCGATGATTATTCGGGTGGGTTGCCCTCGAGAATATCTCTATCTCAAAACTACCCGAACCCGTTCAACCCCACGACGGCCATTGAATACAGCCTGCCCCGGCAATCGAATGTTTCGATTGAAATATTTGACATTCTTGGACGGAACGTCCGGCGGCTGCTAAATGAAACCAAATCGGCCGGTATGTATAAGGTCATGTGGGATGGCACTGATCAAAACGGGATTTCTGTCGCAACTGGGATTTACCTGTATCAAATACAGGCCAACGACTTTGTTCAGACGAAGAAGATGCTGCTCTTGAAATAAAACGACGGAACGATTAACAATATGCAAAAAATGGGGCTGGGAGTGCCAGCCCCGTTTCACATAATTGATTGTAATATTATCCCTTACACCGCCGAGTTTTGGATTACCCAGTTGCGGAATGCGTCTCGTAGACCCCGCCCGCCGAGGTCGATCGACCTCCTCTTTCCGGGTACGAGTCACTGGTCGCCAGTAGAAACGATGCGAGCCGGTTCAGTGCAATCCCCAGGCCGCGATACTGAGGGCTTTTTTCCCACCGGCCGTCGTGAACCGTCCGCCGGCTATGAGCTGGTCATTGTAAACGGTAAGCGTGTGGACAGTTCCGTCCATTCCAACGTCGAGCGATTCCCAGGAAACGTCATTCCAGGCTGCTACATGATTGACACCGACACCGCCTGCAGCGAGAAAGTCACCACCGGCGGTCAGCTTACCATTGTAGACAGTGAGGGCCAACACCGTTCCATTCGTCCCGGATCCCACCGGCAGCCAACCATAAGGACCGGACCGCGCGATATTGTTTACGGTGTTACCATCCGCCAACTGGAAATCCCCCCCGGCGACAAGTGAATCGAAGAAGTCCGTAATGGCGTAAACACCAAGATTATCTGAAACGGTCATGCCCGAGCCCAGAGGGACCCATTGGGTCCGTACCCAGGCGGCCACGCAACGCACATCGTATCCCCCGGCGAAACGGAACCAGCCTCCGGCGATTAATGCGCTGTCCGATCCGCTGGACCAGACCGCCAGGCTATGAACTTGCTTATCCGTTCCGCCCCCGGCCAGCGGTGACCAGGTCGACCCGTTCCAGGACGCAATGTGGTTGGCGCTGATACCGCCCGCCTGTGTAAACTGGCCGCCGGCAAAGAGCTTGCCGTCGTAAACGGCAAGAGCCCAAACGTAATTATTCATCCCGGATCCCATAGCCGACCAGGATGAGCCATCCCAGGCCGCAATGTAGTTGGCCGGAACACCACCGGCGGTAGTAAACGAACCGCCCGCTATCAGTTTGCCATCATAGACCGTGAGAGCATCAACGCCACCGTTCATCCCCGAACCCAATGGCGCCCATGAAGAGCCGTTCCAGGCAGCGACCTTGTTGACGACCTGACCGCCGGCGTTTTGGAACGATCCGCCTGCGATCAGCTTGCCGTTATAAACGGTAGTTGCGTAAATCGTCGCGAGACTGTCCACACCGGTCCCCAGCGGTACCCAGGACCACTGACGGTTTGGGTTTACGGATTTGTCGTCATCCGAGCAACTGAGAATAAATATACCTATAATTATGAGACAGCAGATCGCCGGGAAAACGGAGAATCTTAATTTCAAACAAAACCTCCATTTGCAAAAACCCTTACCCTATTTCTAATATATGCGATCCTATCCCGGTATTCAAGTGCCATTTTTCACTGGTCGTTCTTGATTATCTTCCAACGACTTTCGTTTATCACGGAATAGTGTAACTGCACTTCAAATCTGAATTCCATAAAAAGTTTGGGGAGAGTGATATTGGGCCCGCCACAGATTTCGAAGGCCTTGGCATCCGCCAGGGCCTCTTCTTTGTCGGTCAATTGGGGGATACCGAGTGCGAAGCGGCTGTCGGCATCTCAGTGGAGACCCCAGGCGGCAATGTGACTCGCCTTTTGTCCACCGGCGGTCGTGAACTGTCCTGATGCAATAAGCTGGTTATTATAAACATAGAGATCGAAGACAGCACCGTTAGTCCCGGTACCAAACGGCTCCCACGAGGTACCATTCCAGGCCGCCACATGATTGACACCCACATCACCGGCAACAATAAAATTACCGCCGGCGACCAGCCTGTTGTTAAAGATGGTAAGGGCAAGAACCGTTCCGCTCATTCCCGAGGACAGGGGTGACCAGTTTTCGGGGCCAGCTTTGGCGATATTATGGACTGTGTTTCCACCAGCCAGCAGAAAGTCCCCCCCGGCAACAAGTGTATCGAAAGCCTCTGTCAGTGCGTACACACCAAGGTTGTCACTAACGGACATGCCCGAGCCAAAAGGAAGCCACTGTGAACTAGCCCATCCGGCTATACAATTGACAGGGGATCCGTCTGCGCGATAGAACTGACCACCGGCGGTCAAATACCCCTGCCAAACCGTCAGGCTATAAACCGAGGCACTCATCCCTCTTCCCAGCGGCGACCATTTCGAACCGTCCCAGGCCGCGACATAGTTTGCCCCGGTGCCGCCCGCGATTGTGAACTGGCCTCCCGCGACGAGCGTGTCGTTTATGACTGTGAGAGCAAAAACAGCGTTGTTCATGCCAGCCCCCAGGGCCGACCAGGACGACCCATCCCAGGCTGCAATATAATTAGCCGTCGTACCACCGGCTGTGTGAAACCAACCCCCGGCGATCAACTTGTTATCGTAGACTGTGAGGGCGCTGACAATATGGTCCACCCCCGAACCGAGTGGCGCCCACGATATACCGTTCCAAGCGGCAATATTGTTGGCAGCCTTGCCGCCGGCGCTGTCGAAGAATCCACCGGCGATCAAGCTGCCCTTGTAGGCGATTGTCGCATAAACCTCGCCGGTACTGTCCACACCCGTTCCCAGTGGAGCCCATCCCCACTGAGTAGTAGGGGTTACTGACTTACTTTCGTCCGAACAATTGACGACAAGCAATGCCACTATAATGAAAAGGGGAAACAGCATGAGAACGTTCAACCTCGTCAGGTACATATGGCCTCCCTTAGCGGAAACAGACCGAGCCAAAACGCAAGTTTCGTTAAGTAAGATTACCTGAATATAGGGTACCTTGTTCTTGTCAGAAAGTCAAGCGAGTCTTGGGCTACGGACGGACTTGATGCTCGATTTTCGTTTTCCGGCAATCGAGACGTGCGATCTGCTTTACGGCTTTTCGACCATGACTGGATGTTTTCTTGAGTAAGTGTCTTCCAACGCTCCGCGTGTCGTGGAATAACCGATTTTGACCCGACATCTGAATTCCACAAAAGTTTGGGGAGAGTGATATCGGGGTCACCATTTTCAATTTCATTATCCAATAAGAGATTACAAAAGCCTCAAAATCCAATATCACTCTCCCCGTGCTTTCACCCGATTTTGCTGCCAAGACCAAACAGTTTAAATCGTACCTGATATTGAATTGACAATTAGGCCCAACATGGCGACATTCTTGACGTGAACGGGTAGTGCACTTCCACCTCCGATTTTGCAAATTCACTTCCAATGAATTTGTGCCAATGACGTAGTGGATGATATATTCATTATTATCTTGAAAGTATCTAATGAAAGCTATCGTACGCACCAAATATGGATCGCCGGATGTACTCGAACTACGGGAAATTGATAAGCCCGATCCGGCGGACAACCAGGTACTCGTAAGAGTGCATGCGGCGTCGGTGAACCCGCTTGACTGGCACGTTCTACGCGGCGAGCCGTTTCTGGTTCGACTAATGGGCTTTGGACTTCTGAAACCGAAACACCGGATACTCGGGGCCGACATGGCCGGCCGGGTTGAAGCTGTCGGCAAGAATGTAATTCAGTTTAAGGCAGGTGACGAAGTCTTCGGCTCGAGCATGGGCGGATTTGCCGAATATGCGTGTGTTCGCGAGGACAAATTGGCGCTAAAGCCGACAGCTATGACTTTCGAGCAGGCGGCGGCCGCGCCGGTTGCGGGGATCACAGCGTTACAGGCTCTTCGCGATCGGGGACGGCTACAATTTGGACAACAAGTCCTGATCCACGGCGCGTCGGGAGGTGTAGGCACATTTGCAGTGCAGATAGCCAAGGCGCTGGGAGCTCACGTTACCGGTGTCTGCAGTGGGCGGAACGTGGAGATGGTAAGGTCTATTGGAGCGGACCATGTGATCGATTATACAAAAGAAGACTTCTGGCGGAGCGGGAAGGAGTACGATCTGATCGTTGACAATGCCGCATTTTATTCGATACGTAAGCCCTTGCGTGCCCTGAAACCAGCCGGCATATATGTCGGGGTTGGCGGCTCTGCATCGACCGCGAGTCTTTTGGGGTCGCTGATTCTCAATCCGCTTATTTCAAAGATAAAGGGCAAAAAAGCCGTTTCATTCATGGCGAATGTGAACCAGACAGATTTGGCTTTTCTAAAGGGACTTCTGGAAAGCGGCAAAGTTGTGCCCGTCATAGATAGAAAATACCCTTTGAGTGATATTCCTCAGGCGATCCGATATGTCGAAGAAGGCCACGCGCGAGGGAAAGTGATCATCACTGTTTCATGAGAGATAGCAACAAGTGCGCCTTTTTATAATGCCTAATGTTGTGATTGCGGACGTCCCCGTGCGTCAACATATCAGGGGAGCGCCCGGTGCATTTCGAAACGAGTTCGAGTCTCGCCCACCCCGCCATAGATTTTGAAAGCCCCGGCTTAACCGGGGCTTTTTTATTGATTATGGTTTGTTCTGCCGGTACCCTTTAGGGGAAGCGAAATATGCCGACTGCGATAGATGAATGTGACCTTTGATAATTCACCTGACGATCACTTGCGTCATAGCAATCTGCGAGGCACCGACCAGGTTATTGAATGTGCAGTCTACTTATGAAGCTGCGGCGCTGGTGTCAGGCCGTGCCTTCGCATTACTTCACCAAGTGCGACAAGATCGGGCGGACCACCGGCCGCGGCGTTTATAATCTCTGCACACTCTCGGAAATAGTCGGGGCCAAGTATCCCGGGGCTGACGATGGCGAGCATCTTCGTATCGTGGGTGTAGATGTTATCGAAGCGGTGCACCGCTCCGCGAGGTATGCAAAGAACCTCACCAGGTCCGACATCGATCTTCTCCCCGTCGACGGTCCACGTTAATACACCTTCGATTCCATAGATTGTTTCTTCGTAACCATCGTGACTGTGTGCGGCAGGGACTTTCGCGCCTGCCGGGACTTCGAAGTCAAAGACAGCTACCGAACCACCGGACGCTTCTCCCTCGAGCAGGAAGTGGACCGCCACCTGCCCAATTCTAATCTCTTCGGTGCTGGTACTCTTCATCATATGTTCCCTTTCATAGCAAGAAGCCGTTGTGTTGCAGACTCCTTATGGAACATTGATTTCGTAACGAATGTTCCATGACATTTCACCCAGTCCATTGAGGGTTTGCCGATTCCTCGTAAAACACTGAATTGCACGTTAAACCGGGAATCGAGAGCTCGCTCTGTCCCGAATGCACTGCGTTCAAATTTCCTGCATTGCCCATGAGCCCAACCGTCGACAACGTCAGGTGCCCAAACTTATATAACTATCTGATTAATTTCAAATGACGGGTGGCCGCGATCTCTGATCGCGGTCCGCCAAAGGCGGATAAATCGATATAGATCGAACCGCCTGCGGTCCGGCATCTCTCTGCTAAAGGGATAACATAAAAGGGCGGATGTGGACATCGACCCGGCACGTAGCGATTAAATATGAAATTATGGTATTTGCGGTAAATTCCCAACCCGGCGTAATCCATTTACTGCAATGGATTACATTGCCGAGTTGGCGATTACCCAGTTGCGGAAGGTGCCTCGACCACCCCGCCACTCAATAACTGACTATTTCTTGAATTTTTTGGCCAGAGCCTGCGCGACCGGATCGGGAACCAGGCCGCCGATGTCGCCGCCGTTCTTGGCGACGTCCTTGACGATGGTCGAGGATAAATATACCCAGGACAAGGCCGGCATCAGAAAAACCGTCTCGACTTTCCGCGCCATGCGGCGGTTCATCAGGGCCATCTGAAATTCATATTCGAAATCGGATACCGCCCGCAATCCCCGGATAATAGCCGTCGCCCCGACCTCACGGGCATAATCGGCCAGCAGATTATCAAAAATTTCGGCCCGGACCGTGTTGCGGTTGGCGACCGATTTTTCCACCAATTTCAGGCGTTCCTCGGCCGTGAACAAGGTCGATTTGGTCGAGGCCCGCGCCACGGCGACGATGATTTCATCAAAAAGATGCATTGCCCGATGCACCAGCGAAATGTGACCGTTGGTGATGGGATCGAATGTCCCCGGATAGATGGCTATCCGCGCTTTTTTATTCCTGGGTTTGTTCATAATTGAATATCGATATGGCCGAATCTCCGAAACGGCGCGTTTTGATTATTCGTTCACTTTCCGGGCGGTAGTCACCCGCGTGTTCCATTATAAGAAAACCGCCCGGTTTCAACAACGAGAATTTAATCAAAAGATGGTCGATCTCATCGGGCGTGATCAGGCCGTAGGGCGGGTCGGCAAAGACCAGATCGAACCGGTCCCCTTCTTGGGAAAGAATTTCCATGCCTTTGATATGGTCGGTCACGAGCAACCGCAAATCGAGGTCGCATTTTTTGAGATTTTGCCGGATAACCGCCGCCGCTTTCGAATTTTTTTCGACCAGCACCGCCGAAGCGGCTCCGCGCGAGACGGCCTCGATAGCCAGCGCGCCCGATCCGGAAAAAAGGTCGAGGACGCCGGCTTCGGCGATATCATGCTGAAGAATGGAAAAAATCGATTCGCGGACTTTGGCCGTGGTGGGACGCGTGGCCCGGCCGGGCAGAGTTTTAAGAATCTGCCCCCGGAGATAGCCGCCGGCCACCCGGATACTCATTCCACCGCCAGCCCCAGAGGGATCAGAAATTCTTCGGGATGGAGATCTTCGGTGGTCTCATCGGACGGCTGAAAATACCCCTGATGAAAATGCGGCAGGGTGATTTCGGCTGGAAATCGGTCTTTGAGGGCGGCGGTCAGCAATTCATCGCGCGCAAGCGCGCCGGACAGGACGATCCGGGAGACGGGCACGGTGATGCCGTCCTGAAATAATTCGGCCAGGTGATAGCTGAGGGTCAGCTTGAACTCGGCCGCCAGCTTACTCGCCACGGCCGGCGATATGGTTTCGCCCGGCGCCGTTTCGAGTCGGCCGATGCCATACAACCGCCCGCGATGGAGAATAACGAGGATAATAAAATCGGTTTCGATATCGGCCAGAACCTGCAATTCGCCGGGATCGAGACGGCAAAAGGTCTCATACCCCCGGGCCAGCGCGATAGCGTTGAGTTTGAATCCGGATGGCTGGCGAAGCTTTTTCCGGTAGTCTTCGATAAGCCGGTCGATTTCCTGCCGATGATAGGCGATCGACATAAATTTTTGGGTGCCGTTGTCGCCGGCCAGGGGTAGATTGTCGAAATAATAGGCGCCCGGCTCCTCCAGCAGGGATTGGGCCATCTCGAAACGGGCGATTTCGTCGGCCTCGATCTCCGACGGTTTCGAGACTTTTATTTTTTTGACCACGGCCAGCCGCGCATCGACTCCGAAAAACAGTCGTCCGCTGGCCAGGCTTTCATTATCGAATTTTTCGTCGGCGGTTTGGAGTGAGGTCACCTTGCGGCGCACGCCGTCGTTTTCGACTCGCGCGGCCAGAATTTTCCCTCCCAATTCGGCGACACCGTAGGTTTCTGAGGCGTTTTTCACCGATGAGATACCTTGAAATACCTTTTTATTTTTTCTAATGTCACCGGCCCGATGCCGGTCACATTAATCAGCGAATCGACAGCAACAAAACGTCCCTGCGATTGACGGTATTCGATAATCCTTCGCGCCAGCGTCGGCCCGATTCCCGGAACCAGTTCCAGCGAGTCAGCCGGCGAGTGGTTGAGGTCGAGCACCAGCGTCGGCCGGTATTGATCCAGACTTTCCGCCGACCAGAGATGACCCCGATCCGACGGCCGCAGGTAAAAATCTTTGACCAGAGTAAAACTTCCGGCCGTCAGAACTGCGATTCCCAGCAGAGTCAGCATCTTCATCTGCGCTTTTGAAAATTCAATGACCGGCATTGTTCGCATACCGTACACAGGGTAGGGAAATATAGCACAGCCGTCACAAAAGGCAAGGGCCATGCCCCAAAAACATCATCGAGAGACAGATTTTTTCAAGCCGCGATCACCGGCGGCCGTCATGTTGATAAATGCCACCGATTTTGTATATCGGGCAGAGGCGCGAATCGAGCAGGTCCAAAAACGCCCGCGCCTCCTTTTTGCGATCCGAATGCGAAGTCACCGCGCCGCATATTACCAGCCGCCCTTCCAGTTCCTTATCCATGCGGTCGATCACCGTCAGGCCCTTGATGCCCGATACCGTCGATTCGAACACCACCGCCGCGTCCACCTCTTTGGTGGTCAGGAATGAACGAAGTTGTTCGCGGGATTGGGCCAATATCAGTCGCGATTGAAGTTTATCCCACAGGTGATGGCGTCTCAGGATTCTCTCGGCCAGCTGGCCTTCGTATTTGCGGGCGGGGTCGATGATGACGACTCGGTGAAACTGGTCGGTTTTCAAATTATCGATTTTATCCCCGGCGGGGCCATCGGTTCGTCCCATGACCACCAGCGACAGGTTGAAAGGGCAGGTATAGGCGCCGTCGGTCAGCGCCGTATCGCGGCTCAAAGACTCCATCCAGCGGGGATTGCCTTTCAGAAAAAGGTCGATTCGGGCCCGGGATTTGGCCCGCCCGACGACGCTGTCGGGTTCGACATAGATTATATTGACCGGTGTCCCGTTTTCCCTGGTAAACTCCTGAGCCGCGGGTTCGAGGATACCCTGAAGATAATCCGGAGCCAGAACATTGATCCGTTCGGCCGTATCCTGCGAAACGCGGGTACATCCGAAAAGGAACAGAACGGCCAGACCGCCGATGATTATGGCAACCGATGATTTCATGATCGAGGGAAAAGTATATGGCCGAAGCGACGGATGCAATAAAAAAGGGGCCGGCTAAGCGGCCCCTGAAATTTGGCTATGACCGTAACGGTCGTCACTCGGTCATGGGGAAATATCGTCCCAGCTTGGGAAACCTCATAATTATCTGCTTGCGCTCGTTTTCGAGCGAGGTCATCAAAGAATCGTAGGTCTGGGGATACATTTTGAGCTTTCTTTTATCGGCGTCCGGCAATGAATTGAGACGCTCGATCTCAGCCATAATATCGATCATCCGGATCGAATCGGCCGTGTAATTACCGCCTTTTTCCTGCTCGGTGTTGATATCGCGGACCAGTTGCTCCTGAGTCATATTGGGTCCGCCGGGTGAAATATAAACAATCCCCTCGCTGGAGAAAACTTCCCAGGCGACGCCGCGTTTACCCAGTTTGGGGATGATGCCGAAATAAACCAGCCGCGCCGAGTCCTGCTGGAGGTGCCGGCGCAGGGAAGTGTAATACAGAATCGAATCGACGTCGAAATAGCGGTAATTGAAAATCCCCGAGGGCGACTTGTAATAAGGTTGATCCATCTGCCCCATGGCCAGTATGGTCGGAACCTTGGTCACCTGATCAATTTCCATCTCGGCCTGAAAATAATTATCCTTCAGAAAATAGAGCAGATAGAAATCGTTTTTCCAGATGGTTTTGGAATGCACCGGCAGGACGATCACGGTGTCGTATTCGATACGATAATGATAGGACTGGTCCATCAACTGCTGGAGGCTCTTCTTGCCGATTTTAAGCGCGTCCTTTTCCGACATTTTGGCCTGAACCGCGCCGGCCATGACCAGCATCAGCACCAGCCCCGCCGCCGCAAAAATTTTCATCGCTTTCATTTTTTGCCTTTTTCCACTTCGGTCAGGCGTCCGCTGACCCGATGCTTGAAGATAATATCCCTTAACTGAGGATCGCTTTGAAATCCGTAACTCATAAGAGTATCGGATTTTTCGATGATAGTCACGAAACTGTCGGTGACGACCGAATCCTTATCGCCGTCCCATTCCAGATATTCCGTTTCCAGCCGCACCGAATCCTTGCCGATGACGACCACCGAACCGGACACGGCCAGGAAATTATCATCCTGGCGGATATAGCCATGCTCCGAAGTCAAAGTCGAAATCCGGGTGCCGGCGGTGTCGAAAAATTCGACGAACAGGTTTTCAGCCACGGCCGAATCGTATTTGGTGAACTGCCAGATAGTATCGGCCAGCAGGTCGGTTGTCTGATGCCCGCCGCTGTATAGGATTATATGAGCGTTGGTCGTTATCTGGTCGGGTTGAAGACCGTCGGTCTGCGAGGTGTCGGCGGATTCGTTATTGGTTCCCTCGCCGCCGCATCCGTATATCAAGACCAGCGCCGACAGGATCGCCAGGACAAGTATCAGGATTATGGGCAGTTTTTTTAAGTTCATAATTCTATTCAAGTTATCGGTCGGCCGGGGTCGATGTTTACCCGTTTCCGACTTATCTCTTTTACAACGGCCGGAGCGTTAAGATACAAAATTTATCTCAAATGGCAAGCCGGGAATTGATTCTCGCCGGTCAAACCCCGGTATCCGTACTGTTTTAATCGCGACATCATCAAAGCCCGGCTTCCGCCCCCCCAATTTCGCCTTTGCGCCCCAATCCAAAATTCCTTATAATCAGTTGCGGCTCAGGCCCGGGGCTTCGGCCGGGGCGTTATCTGGCAACACGGCGACCGACAGAAAAAGGCAGCATGAGCGAAACCGATCAAATCATCGAACGTGTCCGGGAATTGACCGGCTGGCAGAATTACGACCGGCCCCAGATAATCACCGATACCACCGACTGGATGAGGATCCAGCGTGGCCATATCCTCCGTATCGGCGGGCGGGATTTCGTGATCGAGGGCAACCGTTACGAAAGCCGGTTCGGTATCGGCGACCAGCCCAAATACTGGGTCTTCGCCGCCGTCGACCTCGAAAACGGCGACAAGAAAATTATCAAAATGGTTTTCCTCGAGGAATTCCATGTCCATATCGGGATTTTCAAAATCCGTTGTTTCCGCAGTCCCGAAAAGGAAGGCAAGGTGCTCGACATGGTCAAGCACGACAAACGTTTCATGCAGGGTTACACGGCCATGGACGAGCGCGGCAACCGGGTGCGCATTATCGACTTCATCAAGGGCGATTCCCTTTTCGCTTACATTTACACTATCAATAAATCCCACGAACAGTATTTCCACGAGGATCTGCCGAAACTCCTGCACCAGCTGGTCGGATGCATCGAAGCCATCCAGTTCCTCCACGATCGCGGCACCTGTCACGGGGATATCCGCAACGATCATATCATCATCGAAGCCGGCACCGGCCTTTATCGCTGGATCGATTTCGACCTCTGCCAGCACGTTTCCGACTTCGACGTCTGGAGCATCGGCAACATTCTGAATTACACCGTCGGCAAGGGGATCAACTCTTTCAAGATCGTCACGAAAAGCGATCGTTTTTCGGACAAAGTCAAACAGAGCCTTTCCGCGGACGACGCCTCGGCCTTTTACGAATACCGGGTCATGAACCTCAAAAAGCTCTATCCTTATATCCCGGAAAGCCTGAATAATATACTCATGCATTTCGCGATCAAGCCCCACGGCACCTACGGCACCGTCCGCGAACTGGTTGGAGATTTTCGGGAGATGCTGGAAACCGAGTTTCACCTGAGTTGAACAAGCCGGTCGCAGATGCGGCCGGGGATACCAAATATGAAGACGGTCATAATCGGAGGCGGTAAGGGTTGTCAGGCCATTATCGAACTGGCCGCCGGCTCTTTCCTCAAGGAACTGACGCTCGATATTCAATGCGTCGTCGATCTCGATAAAAACGCGCCCGGGATGGCCGCCGCCCGCAAACTGAAAATCAAAACCAGCGGCGACATGGTCAAAGCGCTGGCGGCGCCGGGGGTCGAACTGGTTATCGAATTGACCGGCCGGGACGACGTCCTCGAAAAAATCTATAAAATCCTGCCGCCCGGGATGCGGCTGATCGACCACACCTTCGCCCATATCTTCTGGGATCTGGTCAACGCCCAGAAGGAACTCCAGGGTCGGCTCGGGGAAATCACGACTCTGGAAGAAAAAGTCGAAAAGGAGCGCCGCTTTCTGCAAAGTTCCTTCGACACCATCCCCGACCTGGTCGTCGTTCTGGGTGAGGATCGGCGGATTATGCGGGTCAACGCCAGCTTCAGCCGCGCCGCCGGCGTCTCCAATCAATCGGCCCGGGGCAGAGCCTGCACCGAATTGCTGGAGAATACGGAGCTATCCATCGGTTGCAAGGAACTGGCCCCGATGGTCGATCAAATTTTCGAAACCGGTTTGCCGCGATCGGTCGTATGGCAGACGGCGGTGCCCAAAGAAGCCTACTGGGAAGTATCTTTCTCACCGATCCTGAACGAAAACCTCGAAATCGAGGCCATCGTCGTCACCTGGCATCGCATCACCGAGCAGGTTCTGCTGCGCCGCGAAATCGAAAGCGCCGAGCAGAAATTCAAGGACTTTATCGATTCGGCCCATGACTGGATTTCGATCAAGGATATCGACGGCCGCTATGTCATCGTCAATCCCGTATGCGCCGCCGCCTTCAACCGCAAGCCGGAAGAATTCGTCGGCAAAACCCCCCGCGAGATACTTCCCGACCGGGCCCCCATGATCATGGGGCACGATGACGAGGTCGTCAGAAGTAATCAGCATCAGATGTACGACGAGGTGTTTGAAATCGACGGCCGGTCGCGGCATTATCAAACCGTCCGTTTTCCCTTGCATGATTACCTGGGAAATACGACCGGCGTCTGCACCATCGCCCGCGATGTCACCTCGGAAATGGAATTGAACGAACAACTGGTGCAGGCCGCCCGACTGGCGGCCGTCGGCAAGTTGGCCGCCGGCGTAGCCCATGAAATCAACAACCCCCTGACCGGGGTGCTGGCCTATGCCGAGGATATCCTCGAGGATCTCGCCGAAGGCGATCCCTTGCGCGACGATATCGACGTCATTATCCGGGAAACCATGCGGTGCCGGGATATCGTCCGCAACCTGCTCGATTTCGCCCGTCAGGAAAGACTCGATCTGGAGCGCACCAATCCCAACAAAATCATCGAACAATCCCTGTCGCTGGTGCATAAACTGCCGCAGTTCCGCAACATCACCATCGACCAGAATCTGGCTGACGACCTCCCCGAGATCGGTTGCGACGTCCATCAAATCCAGCAGGTCCTTCTCAATCTGATGATCAACGCCGCCGACGCCATGAATGAAAACGGCGTCATTAAACTCTCCACCGCCTATGACCGCCATCAAAACCAATGCCTGATCGCTATCGAGGATAATGGGCCGGGGGTTCCGCCCAGTCTGCTCGACCGCATTTTCGAACCGTTTTTTTCGACCAAGGGCACCAACGGTCTGGGACTGGCGGTCAGCTGGGGGATTATCGAACGCCATCGAGGCGTCATCGAAGTTGAAAACGCCGCCGGAGGCGGAGCCGTATTTCGCGTCGTTTTGCCGGTGGTCGGCAACGTCGGGCGAATAAATAAACCATAGAGTCTTTATCGGGAGTCACGGTATGGAACGCACCCTCAATGTACTGGTTGTTGACGATGAACAGGTCGTCCTCGACAGCGTCACCAAGCATCTCAGGAAAGACAATTTTGTCATCCATACGGCCCTGACCCCCAAAGCCGGGCTGGAACTGCTCGACTCGGCCTCTATGGATATCGTTCTGACCGACCTGATGATGCCGGAGATGGACGGCCTCGAATTCATGAAGGAAGTCAAAAGCCGCCGACCGCATACGCCGGTGATCATGATTACCGGCTACGCCACGATCAACACCGCTCTGCAGGCGACTGAGTTGGGAGCTTTCGATTATATTGCCAAACCTTTTACCAAATCGGAATTGAAAGCCGTCCTTCAGCGGGCCTCGGCCCTCGTGCTGAAATCGGAGGCGGCCGCCGGCGATGCCGCCGGAAACCCCGGCCATGAGCGCGACAAATTACGCGAACTCAAAGCCATCGGCGATTTTTCGTGGATTATGGTTCAGGATGACGGCACCGTTTTGATGGGCGTCGAACGATCATTCCTGCATACCATCGGGCGTGTCCAGAATATTTTCCTGCCCAATGTCGGCGACAAAATACGCCAGGGGAGCGTCTATCTTCAGATTTTTTCGACCGACCTGAGATCGCATACGGTTCTGTCGCCGCTTTCGGGGACGGTCGTCAAAATCAACGAAAAAATCCTGTCGAATCCGAGCGCCACGCTTGAAGACCCCTACGGCGAAGGCTGGATGATCCGGCTCAAACCTTCCCGTCTCGAATTCGAACTCAAGGAGCTGGAGTTGTAACCGCCCCATATCCGATTAAAGCCCGGAGAGAATTTTCTGAGCCTCTTCCTTTTCCGGCGACGGCAGTTTTAATTTCAGCGCCTGTTTCAGAGCCTTTCGGGCTTCGTCTTTTTCATTCAGTTTGGCGCAGGTTTTTCCCAGCAAAAAATGAAATTCGGCATTGTCGGGATACAACCTCGCCCCTTTGTAAAACTGCGATTTGGCCACTTTGTATTTTTCCTGGAGCAGGTATATTTTGCCCATCAGAAGAAAACCGCGCTGATCGTTATCGAAGAAACGAACCGCTCCCATGGCCAGTGAGCCGGCGCGATCGAGATCTTCTTTTCGATCGTAAAGATATTTGGCCAGATTATAATAGGCCATCGGCGTCGGCCCGTTGAGTTTGACCGCCTTCTCATAGCAGACCACGGCCGAATCCATTTTCCCCTCGGCCTGCAGATACTGCCCCAGCAATTCCAGCGTGAACACGTACTGGGAATCGATAGCCAGCGATTTTGCGGTCAGAGCCGGCACCGAATCCAGGGCCTTGTGATCGAAATCGAATCGGGCCAGCTGATAATAGCCGTCCGCCTTTTGGGGGAAATCGCCGATGAAGGTTCGGAATAATTGCCGGGCTTCATCCATTTGCCCGCTTCGAGCGTACATATCGGATAAATGAAGAATATAGGGCATATATTGGTTTGAATTCCGGTACAACAACTGAGCATAATGCGTCGCCCGCTCGATCTTGCCCGCTTTGGCGTAGGCCTCCCATAACAATTCCTGAAGCTGGATATTGCCCTCAAACCGATATGGCAATTTTTTGACGACCAGGTCGGCGGCGGCGCTATCATTATTCTCTTTGGCGGCTTCCAGCGTCTGCGTGAAACATTCCAATCGAGGATAAGGCAAATCCATCACCCGTTTGTAAATTTCCTCCGCTTTGTCAAAGACGTGCCGGCGGAAAAAGTACCGTCCCGCCAGGTTCAACCACCGGGCATCGACCCATTTCCGCTGAATTTGATCGTCGACGAACATTTTGGCCGAATCGGCCACCTCGTAATAATAGCTCTGCATCTCGGCTTTGAGGAAATTCATTTCCAGATCATTGGGAAGCAGGGCTTCTCCCTCTTTGTAATATTCAGCGGCGGGGGCAAAATCGCGATCATCGAGGAATCCGTTGATCATTTTGAGATAAATTTCGCGCAGATAATCGTCGGGGTAGCTGAGATTGGCGGCCTGCACATAGGCCGCTTCCCATTCATTGGTTGCCGGGCGGTAATCGTGGAAATAGCCGTAATAATCGCCGTGCTTTTCGGTCGCGAGCGGCGAATAAAACAGGGGTTCCATATATTCGTAAATCTGGGCCTCGGCCTGATTGTCCAGTCCCATGCCGCGCAGTATATAGGCCCTCAGGATTTGCGCCGGACCATAATCCCTGGCGTCGGCCAGAACCTCTTCGACCACGCTTCGGGCGTCGTCGTATCGTTTTTCATTGAACAGGCTCTGAGCCAATTGAACTCTCAGGCCGACATTCCTTTCGTCCTTTTCGACCGCCTTGCGCCGGTAGAGGAGAGTCGAATCGTTCAGATTCAGATACTCGTACAGGTCGGCCAGGCGGCGAAACTGGTCGGCGCTTTTGAAGGACGCCTCCGACAATCTCCCCATGGCGGCCGTGATGATTGTTTTATCGTAAGTATGAAAATCTATCTCCGCTTCGCTGAGCAGCACACTCAGTTCATCGTCGATATGTGCGGACGCCTGGACCAGCTGAGACCGGGCGCTGTCAAGACTGCTTTCACGGACGTCGATCGCCGCCATGTATTGATAACCGTCCTGCTTGTCCGGACGGCGTTTGATATACAGGAGCGTCATGCGGCGGGCATTTTCGAGATAATCGAGCTTGATGGCCAGTTCGATAAATTCCTTCATCGCCGGCAAATAGCCGTCCCGCATCGGCGCCGCGTCGATATACTTGAACAGCGCATCCCAATCCAGAGCGCGGTATTCATCGAGCTGGCCTTTACCGTAAATCGCCTCCGGCGACGTGGAATCGGCCGCGACAATGGCATCGACAATCGTCTTGGCCTTGATATACTGGCCGGTTTCGAGATATTCCCGGGTTTGTCCCAGTTTGTCCTCGGCCGTCCGGCTGCAGCCGGCGAGCACCACCAGAATCGCTATAATTGCCATCACCGCCGTGAGATATCTTTTCATGCCCTTCTCCAATTGCTGATTGCGGGTGTATAACAAGTTGTACACGCTTTCCGCGAAATGTATCGGGAATTTATGGCATATTCTCACGAGATGCAAACATTATGCGTGATAAAAAATTTTTCTTGTAGATAGACGACTTGGCATGTATTTTTAATTATGTCGAACCTGAGAGTGGAAAACCTGGTCAAAATCTATCGCCGGCGCGAAGTCGTCAGCGGCGTTTCCATCAGCGTCAAGCCGGGTGAAATCGTCGGTTTGCTGGGCCCCAACGGGGCCGGAAAAACCACCACTTTCTATATGATAATGGGCTTTATCAAGCCGGCGGCCGGCGAAGTTTTTCTGGGTGAGGAGCGTCTCACCACCCTGCCGATGTACCGCCGGGCGCGCAAGGGGATCGGCTATCTTGCGCAGGAAAGTTCCGTTTTCCGGAAACTGTCGGTCGAGGATAACATCAAAGCTATCTTGGAATTACAGGACATAAGCCGTTCCGATCGCAAAAAACGGCTGAAGGAATTGCTGGATGAGCTCGACATCGCCCGTCTCAGTAAATCGAAAGCCTATACTCTCTCCGGCGGCGAACGCCGCCGTCTTGAAATAACCCGCGCCCTGGCCACCAATCCTTCGTATATGTTATTGGATGAACCGTTTGCCGGCATCGACCCGATTGCCGTCGAGGATATCCAGAAAATCGTCCAGAAACTGACCGAAAAAGGGTTGGGGATTCTGATTACCGACCATAATGTGCGCGAAACGCTGTCGATCTGTGACCGGGCCTATATTATGTGCGACGGCAAAATTCTGACCTCGGGAACTTCGGAATTTTTAGCCTCCGACCCCGGGGCCCGAAAAGTCTATCTGGGAGATAAGTTCCGGCTCAACTAGAACAAAGATTGAGCATTATGTGGAAATCGGCTTCATCTTTGCCCTCAAAGGGTCGATATTATAGACAGAGAGCTGTCTTTGTACAAATAAACTATTTTCTGGCAACAGGTTAAAGATGAAATTAGGACTGCAGTTAAGACTCAAACAGACACTCGCGCCGCAGTTAATCCAGTCTTTGAAAATGCTTCAAATGCCGATTTTGAAGCTGGAACAGACCCTGCGTCATGAACTGGTCACCAATCCTCTGCTGGAGGAACTGGAGACGCCCGAAACCGAATCGCCCGAGGCCGAGGCCGAATTCGATGTCGCCGCCGAGGAGAAATCCGAAACCGACGCCGAAACCGAATTCGACAAAATCGACTGGGACGAATATCTCGGCGATGACGATTTCGGCTACAAAGTCCGGGAAACCAGGGAATCCGGCGAAGATACCTTTCTGGCCACCACCGCCACCGAAAAATCGCTCTACGACCACCTCTACGAGCAGTTGTCATTCCTGCGTCTGTCCGACGAACAGCACCAGATTGGCGAATATATCCTCGGCAATATCGACCCCCGCGGTTATCTGGTAGTCTCGCCGGAGGAAATGGTCGAGGAACTCAAGGTTCCGGTCGAGGAAATCGTCACCGTCCTGGACATGATCAAAAAATTCGACCCCACCGGGGTCGGCGCCCGCGATACCCGGGAATCGCTTATGATTCAGCTCCGCGAAAAGAAGCTGGAAAATTCCCTGGCCTATCGGATCGTCGATGAGTACCTGTACGATCTCGAGAAAAAATCGATTTTGCAGGTGGCCAAATTGATGGGCGTACCCTTCGAAAAAGCCCAGGCCGCTCTCGACCTGATCAAATCGCTCAACCCCACTCCGGCCCACGGGCGTTTCGAATCCCCGGCCGCGGCGGTCATTCCCGATCTGATCATCGAACGGGTGGGCGGAGAATATGTCGTCCTCCACAACGACCGCAATGTCCCCCAACTGCGGATCAACCCCTCCTACCGGTCATTGATCAAACGCGGCAGTACCTCCTCCAAAGACACCAAGAAATATATCAGTCAGAAGCTGGAGCAGGCCCGCTGGCTGTTGAACGCCATCAATCAGCGCCGCCATACCATGGTCCGCGTCATGGGCGCCATCATCGAGGAACAAAGCGAATTTTTCGAAAAAGGGGCCGAATTCCTCAAACCGCTTATAATGGAAGACATTGCGCGGCGGGTGGATATGAACGTCGCCACGATATCGCGCGTGTCCAACGGCAAATATGTCCAGACGCCGCACGGCGTTTTTGAAATCAAATATTTCTTCAATACCGGGATATCGCGAAGCGACGGCGGCGAATTGTCCAAACGGCACGTCAAAACCCGGATCGAGGAAATTATCAAGAACGAAGACCCCGAAAAACCGCTTTCGGACCAGGAAATCTATCGTCAACTGCAGGACGAGGGTATCAAACTGGCCCGGCGGACCGTCACCAAGTACCGGGAAGAGTTGAGAATTCAGCCGGCCCGTTTCCGGCGCCGGTCAGCCTGAAAAACCGGAGCCTTCGCCAAAATAATGGCCGATCATAAAAATTATTTGATTAAAATTTCACCGCCAGGTATAATTAATCGTAAGATATATAGAGAGACTTATGCATTGGTAAAAAAAGGTTGTTCGTGGGTAGATATATCTCCTTATGGCCCAATTTCCTGCCTGTGGCGGCGCCTCTTTTTGACAGCGTCAGATTTATTTGATTTAAGGCCGGGAGGAGATATGTCGAGGCAGATCATCGAATACTTTGGGACCCTACACCGTGAACCGTGACGTTTGCGGAAAACAGGAAACAGGAGGTCGCTATGAACACTAAGGTTACCGCCCGCCACTTCGAATTAACCCCTGAAATAAAAACCCTGGCTGAAGAAAATTTTGAATCCCTGCTCAGGTATTTTGATAATATAATCTCGTGTAATCTCATTCTTGACGTCGAAAAGCACCGCAAACTGGCCGAAGTCACCATCGAAGTGTTCGGGCAAACGCTCCGCTCCACCGGCGAAACCGACGACATGTACGCCTCCATCGAAAGCGCCTTCGACAAGGCGCGGGGCCAGGTCAAGAAATACAAGGGAAAACTGAAACACAAAAATCCGAAGGAGATAACCACCGCGCAGGCCGAGGCGGCTCGCCCCGAAACCGACGTCGATTCCGTCGATTTTTAAGGAGCCGCAGAGTGTCTGAAATCACGGTGGAAGAGGTCTTTCGAGACCGCAAAGATTACCTGATGCTGACCCTCCTCAATGCCGAGGAGGGTCTCAAAAAGAAAATTCAATCGGCTGAAATTCACCGCCCGGGTCTGGCTTTGGGCGGTTTTATGGAACGCTTCCCGCACAAACGAACGCAGGTCCTGGGCCAGACCGAAATGTCGTATCTCAACAGCCTCCCCAAAGACCAGCTGATCGCCTCGCTCGAAAAATTCTTCTCCTTTTCCATCCCCTGGATTATCACCAGCAAGGGCCTCATGCCGCCGCCGGAAATGCTGGCTATCGCCGACCGCAAAAAAACCGCCATTTTCTCCTCGCGCCTGTCCACGACCGAGGTCGTCAGCCGTCTCGGCGCCTTCCTCGACAACCAGTTCGCCCCGACCATCACCGTCCACGGCACGCTGGTGGACGTTTACGGCGTCGGACTGCTCTATACCGGCAAAGCCGGCGTCGGCAAATCGGAATGCGCTCTGGATCTGGTCGAACGGGGCCATCGCCTGGTGGCCGACGACGTTATCCGGATCACCCGCAAATCGGCCAGCTATATCGTCGGCACCTCCTCGGAACTGCTGGGCCAGCATATGGAGGTGCGCGGCATCGGCATCATCGACATTGAGGCTCTTTTCGGCATCCGGGCCATCCGCTTGCAGAAACGGATCGAGGTCGAGGTGCGGCTGACGTTCTGGGAGGATTCCCTGCATTTCGAACGGCTGGGCATCGAGGAAAAGTACACGACTATACTGGGGGTGGAAATTCCGATCGTGACCATTCCGGTTTCGCCGGGCAAGAACATCACGGTGATTTCCGAGGTGATCGCCATGAACCACATGCTCAAGGTTTACGGCGAGCATTCGGCTCAGGATTTTTCGCGTCGCTTGACGGAGCGTTTATCGCGTAGCGCCATCGTCAAAGACTACCTCGAATCCGACTACGAGTAAACCGGTGGGCAGCAATAGTCGCATTACCAAGAATCGATCTTTATCATTAATAAAGGATACATACATTATTTTCCCCATAGCAATTTTCCAGTACACCCTGCACCCATTAGTTTTGCAGAAATAACATATTTTAGTACATCTGGCA
>CAZGAV010000069.1:18408-21253 GCA_964523575.1 uncultured Ignavibacteriales bacterium | reverse complement strand
TTTCGTAATTTCCCCCCATGAGGATTGAATCGCTCCTGCTGACCAATTTTCGGAATTTCAAATCCGATCTGATTCGACCCGGCCGAGGGGTCAATATTTTCATCGGCGATAACGGTTCGGGCAAAAGCAATATCCTGGAAGCGATTTTTACCCTCTGCCTCGGGCGTTCCCAGCGCGGTGCCCGCGATATCATGATGGTCAGGGAGAACGGCGAAAATTATTTCCGTCTGGAAGGGGTCGGCGAATGTGAAGGCCGGGAAGTCAGGCTGACCTGCGCCTATGAGAAAAACGGGCGAAAGAAAATCACCGTCGATGATAATCCGGTGCGGCTTTCCAAATTATACGAATTGTTCTCGGTCATATCGATGGCCCCCGAGGATGTGGCGCTTTTCACCGGTTCGCCATCGATACGGCGGCGATTTATGGATTTGCATCTATCGCAGGCTTCGCCCAGCTATCTGGCTGATTTGACCGATTATAATAAAGCCCTGGCCCAAAAAAATTCCTGGCTCAAAGATCACCGGAACGGCGAATGCCCCTTCGACCCTCTCATGATCGAATACGGGAGCCGGATCATGACCGCCCGGCATAAATTCATTCATTTCCTCAAGGCCCTGGCGCCGGGATATTATGATCAGATTATAAACGTCAACGTCGCGCCCGAACCGCCGACCTTTACCTGCGAATATCGCCCCAATGTCCCCTTTGAAGTCAAGGAAGAGATCGTGGCCGGTTTTGAAGCCAAGTTAGCCGCTCGCCGGCGCAAAGAGGAAATCCTGGAAACGGCCGTGGTCGGGCCGCATCGCGATGAAATCGAATGCACCATCAACAATTTTCCGGCCAAGGGTTATGGCTCGCAGGGCGAATTGCGCAGTGCGGCCGTGGCGGTAATGATGGCGGCGGCCAATTTTCTGGAAAGCCGCCGGGAAGAAAAACCCATATTATTACTGGATGAAATTTTCGCCGAACTGGATCATAACCGGCGCGACCAGCTGGCCCGCCTCTTCGACAGCTTTGAGCAGATTTTTTTAACCACGGCCATCGAGCCGCCCAAGGCGCTCAATGATCGGGCAGTTTTTTTTCACATCAAATCGGGACGGGTGGAGCAGGAATAATATGCCGGGATTGACGATCGAAAAATTGACCAAATCATTCGACGGCCTTGTCGTTCTCGATGATATTCGTCTTGAAATCGAGGCCGGCCATTTATTGGTAGTGCTGGGGCCGTCAGGATGCGGCAAATCGACCCTTTTGCGCCTGATCGCTGGATTGGAAAAGCCCGATTCGGGCCGGATTATTCTCGACGACCGCGATATCACCGACCTTGAGCCGCAAAAGCGGAAAACGGCGATGGTGTTTCAAAATTATGCTCTTTATCCGCATATGACGGTTTTCGATAATATCGCCTTTCCCCTCAAAGTCGTCCGGACGCCCAAGAGCGAAATGCTCAAAATTGTCGGCGATACGGCCCGACTGCTGGAATTGGATCAATTGCTCGACCGCCGTCCAGCGCAATTATCGGGCGGTCAGCGGCAGAGAGTGGCTTTGGGACGAGGTCTGGTGCGGCAACCGTCGATCTTCCTGCTCGATGAACCGTTGTCCAACCTCGATGCCGCTTTGCGTCTGAAAATGAGGCAGGAAATTGTGACTCTGCAGAAAAGATTGGGCATCACCATGGTCTATGTTACACATGATCAGGTGGAAGCTTTGACCATGGCCGACCGGATGGTCGTTCTTCGGGACGGCCATATTCTGCAAACCGGAACGCCCGCCGAAATATATGACGATCCTCGGGATAGTTTCGTGGCTTCATTCATCGGTACGCCGCCAATCAACCTGTTTGAAGATGAAATTATCGCCGGCGCGGCCGGTATTATGCCGATAAAATTAAAACCCTCGATAAAAAACGGCCGCTATTTGCTCGGTTTGCGGCCGGAGGATATTATTCCCGACGACGATGGTCCGATTGAGGCCGAAATTATTTCGCGCGAATATATCGGGGCGGTCAGCTATCTCCGACTGAAGGCGGGGCCGATTATATTGACGGTGACCGTCGAAAGCGATCCCGGCAAATATAAAATCGGCCAGTCCATCAGACTGGCCGTTAATTCTGAAAAGGTCCTTCTATTCGAAACCGGCGAGGGTCGTCGGCGGGTGATTTAGGCGCGGGATTACTCTTTGTTTTCCTGGAGATAGGCATTTTTAAGAACGTCGAGGATTTGCGTCTTTCTCTTCTCCGGCATCTCTTTACCACGGTAAGAATATTGCACCGTCAAAAGGCCGGTTTTGCCGAGAGTCATTTTCCAGAGCTGTACCTGCGGTTTTTCGCCGGATAAAAAATCAGGGCAATCGACCTCGAAGAGGCAATAGGGGTAGCCGTGTTTACTATTGCCTTTTTCGATAATATTCCAGGTGGCGTTGGAACTTCCCTTGACCGTCCCCAGATAGACCTCGCGGGCAAATCCGACGACATACCCGTTTTTGCCGTAATCGGTTTCGACGCTGAACATTTCATTCCAACCGGATGAAGACTGCCCCTTGGGAAAATACAATTGTATCCTGGAGGTTTTCCCGGTATAGAGATAGTCGGGAGTCCATTGATCTTCCTTGGGCCAGTCGATTACCATCGATTCTGAAATTTTGGGAGCGGCGGCCGCGGAATCGGGTTTGGCCTCTTCCATTTTTTTCTCGGTCGCGAATACGGTCGGGGCGATGAGAAGCAGCGCCAGGGTCAGGATCAGAAGCTGTCGTGCCATTATCTTGGTGTTCATCAATACCTCCTATCGGGAATCTTACCATATTATACACAAATTCGGCAGAAGTTCACCCTATATTTGCCCCAAAA
>CAZGAV010000069.1:15825-18308 GCA_964523575.1 uncultured Ignavibacteriales bacterium | reverse complement strand
GGATTTATCGGTTCGAAGATTTTTTTGCTTTTCCTTGCCCGGCCAAATCTCTAAATTAAACCCCATGAAAAAGCTGTCTATAGGAGTTATCGCGATCCTCCTGGTCGGTTTCATACTGGCGGGAGCTCAGCAGATGACCGACGAATTTCCCCGGGCGCAGGCGCTTTTTGCCCGGGCTCAGCGGCTGATGAGTGAAAAAAATTACCCGGCCGCCATCGACGCCTACAATGAATTGGTCAAAGGATTCAAAAATTCGAAATACCGGGATGTCTATCATTACGGTTTGGCTCGAGCCTATTATCTGTCCGGCAATTTCAAGAAAGCGGCCCAGGCGCTGGCGCCGTACGATGCTCTGTTTCCAGGATCGAAGTTACAGCCTTACGCCTATCAACTGGAAGCCAATAGCAATTACCGTCTGGCCCAGCTGGAGGAAGCTTTCCGGGGATATATTCGCGCCTATGAAACAGCCAACGACAGCCGCCTTCGATCTCTCAGCGAACAATCGCTGCTGGCCGAGGTCGAATCCGGCTACATACCGAATGATTCTCTGGTAGCCGTCGTCCCGGCCTCATTGCGGTGCCAGGTCAAAGCCCGGGTCGCCTTTTTGATGACCAACTACTGGGACGAAACAAAAATCGATGATTATCTGGCCGGGTGCCCCAAATCGTCGCCGGTGAAAGAGAAAAAGCCGCAGGTGGCCAAGGGAGAACTGGCCATCGGGTTGATGCTTCCCCTAAACGGTCCCTATGCCAAATACGGCCAGTCGATCCTCGACGGGGCGATGCTTGCCTCGGAGGCGCAGAAAGCCCGGGGAACATCAATTGAGCTACTGGCCTATGATACTCAGGCCGATAATGTCACGGCCGCTCGCGAGGCGATGGCTCTGGCTGACGCCAACGTGAACATGGTTGTCGGGCCGCTTCTGTCGAATGTGGCCGCGACGGCGGCGGCGGCGCTTTCCTGCCGTCAAATTCCATTGCTGGTACCGGCCGCGACGCAAGCCGGATTTACCGACCTGTCGCCGGTTTGTTTTCAGATGTCGGCTAATATGGAGACAATCGGGCGGGGCATGGCTCAATACGCCGTCAAACACCGGGGCATGACAACCCTGGCCGTGATTATGCCGACTACGATTGATGAAATGACGATGGGCGACGCCTTTGCGGCCGAGGCCGCGCGACTGGGAGCTCATGTCCTGGCGGTCGAAAAATTCCGTCCCGATGAAACCGACTTCGGACCATATATCAATGACATCAAGGAAGCTATTCTGGGCCCGCCGGTTGATTCCGTCTTTTATCTGACTCTCGATGGAGACACCCTCAAACCGGGCGAAATGCCGGTCGCCTTCGACGGTTTATTTCTACCGGCCACCGAGCAACAACTGTTTCTGCTTTTGCCACAGCTCAATTTTTATCGCGTGACGACTTCATATCTGGGCGCCGATGAATGGAACACGGCCAAAGTCCTTCAACTGGGCGAAAAAGTCCTGAAGGACGCCGTCTTTTATTCCAGCGAGGCGGCCATGATCAATTCGCCGGCCTATGACGCCTTCGCCGCCTCTTATGACGCCAAGTATGCCGCCGCTCCGACCCGCCTGGTAGCTGTCGGTTTCGACGCCGTCAATATTCTGGCCGAGGCTTATCGGGCCGGCCAACAGGCGCCGGCCGATCTGGCCGAATATTTGAAATCGCTGGCCGGTTATGACGGCGCTTCAGGCCGCATGACTTTCGGACTTAGCCGTACTAATCTGGAATTGCCCTTGTTTACTTTGCGCGAGGATCAGGTGCGTCCGTTAATTGAACGGCCGGTGGTCGAGGAAGTTCCGGAAGAGGAGTTGCCGCCCGATTCCGTTACAGTCGATACGATTATATACGAATATTGATTAGCCGATATCACTTGAATCAGTTGATTGCCGTCGAAATCGACAATATTGGGCCGATTACCGATTTCAGCGTGCTTTCATTTTATCGCGGTTCATGCCCGGCGCAATTCTCCGGTAAATAAATAGACTATTTTGTCCTTTTCAGGGTGACATCGCGCTCGCAGGGAACTATATTGGAGCGATTCCATCGAGCGACCACAATCTCGTTTCAAGGAGGTTGATCATGGCTCAATCCGGCAAAGACGGGTGCACCAAACCGGCCGGCGGACCGATTCTCCCGCCCGGGGCGGAGGCATCACCAGATTCGCAATTATCAAAATCAAAGGAGGTGCTTAAAATGACGGCGAAAGTCGGCAAACCGGCGCCCGATTTTGAAGCCAACGGCTATTATCAGGGCGGCTTCGATAATTTCAAATTATCCGATTACAAAGACAAGTGGAGATTACTCTGTTTCTACCCCGGCGATTTTACCTTCGTCTGACCGACCGAACTGGCGGCAGTTGCCGCCATGCGCAAGGAACTGGAGGCTCTCGGCGTCCAGGTGTTGTCCATGTCCACCGACAGTCGTTTTACCCACAAAATCTGGCAGGAAGAAGAACTG
>CAZGAV010000069.1:0-15725 GCA_964523575.1 uncultured Ignavibacteriales bacterium | reverse complement strand
AGGCGGTCGATCATTTCATCGAGCGCGGTCGCGATATTTTTCCGATTGGTGAGAAACATATCGAGCGTCAGATCCGGGGCGGAGGCAGCGACACGAGTGGCGCCGTGGAAACTGCCCCCTATCAGATGCTGAAAATTATTGTTTTTTCCACGGAGGTCGGCGGCCATTCCCATCAAACTCAAGGCCAATGCGTAAGGAAGATGACTGGTAAGGGCGATGAGACGGTCATGCTCCTCGGCCGATATGGATAGCGGCCGGGCGCCTAACCGGGTCACCAGATGCATCACAGTATAGAACCATTCTTCATCATTTTTCCGGTCGAACGGGGTTAGCGTCACGATACGATTATAAAATTTGTGCCTTGCGGCGGCCTCAAGGCCCCGTTTTTCATTACCTGCCAGAGGATGCCCGCCAATATAATGGACCGCCCGGCCGGATCGAGCCACCGCATCGAATATCGCCATCTTGGTGCCGGCCATATCAAGAACGGCCCCCGATGCGTCGATGGCTGAGCAAATCAACGGTATCAGGTCGATGATCTGGCGGATGGGAGCCGTCAAGATCACCAGATCGACCAGAGGAATTTCCGATTTCAGCGACACGGCGGCGCGATGAATGATATTAAGATCGACCGCCCGGCGGCTAATCTCGGGATTTTTATCGTAGCCGATAACCTCCGCCACAATTTGATCCGCGACAAGATCATATCCAATCGAACCGCCGATTTGCCCGAGACCGACAATCAACACCTTGAGGCTTTTCATATCTCTCATAAATCGCGCTCCACGGCGGCGGCGATTTTTTCCACCTCTTTCATCAGTTGAGAAAACTCCTCGGGATGCAGGCTCTGAACGCCGTCCGAAAGCGCCTGAGATGGGTCGGGATGAACTTCTATTATCAAACCGTCGGCCCCGGCGGCGATGGCGCTTTTGGATACCGGGGCGACCAGTTCCCGCCGCCCCGTGGCATGGCTGGGATCGACGATAACCGGCAAATGGCTGAGACTTTTGATAATCGGCACCGCCGAGATATCCAGTGTGTTGCGGGTATAGGTCTCGAAACTGCGGATACCCCGTTCGCACAAAATGACATTGGGATTTCCGCTGGCGAGGATATACTCGGCAGACATCAACAATTCTTCGATGGTTGACATCATCCCCCGCTTAAGGAGAACCGGCCGGATCGATTGCCCGACGGCTTCCAAAAGGGCGAAATTCTGCATATTACGGGCGCCGATTTGAAGGATGTCAGCGTAGGATGACACCAGATCGACGTGATCGGGCGAAATGACCTCGGTGACGACGCTCAGGCCGAAGGCATCGCCGGCTTCGCGCAGAATATCCAGCCCCTTCTCTTTGAGTCCCTGGAAGCTATAAGGCGAAGTGCGCGGCTTGAAAGCGCCCCCGCGAAGGACTTTGGCGCCCGATGCCGCCACGGCCTCAGCGGCGGCCATGGTCTGTTCGCGGCTTTCGACGGCGCAGGGACCGGCCATGACAATCAACTCCCGTCCGCCGATTTTGAAACCGTCAATCTCGATGACCGATGATTCCTTTTTGAACTCCCGGCCGGCAAGTTTGAAGGGTTTTAGTATCGGAACGACGTTGTCCACCCCCGGCATGACCAGAAAAACGGACGGATCGACTTTGCGTTTGTTGCCGACGACGCCGATGATAGTCCGTTTTTCTCCACGGGAAAGATGCGGCGAAAAACCAAGCTCCCCGATTTTGGCGAGAATGTTTTCGATTTCCACTTCGCTGGCCTGTGATTTCATGACGACGATCATGGTTACTTACCTCCGTTCAGGTCAGGGCGCAGGTTTTGAGTTTCGCCCAGATAGCAATGCTTGATTTCAACCTGAGATTGAGAAGTATTGACGTGAAGCAATACCCGGATAACTCGAGACATGCCGCCGGGGACGTCCATTTCGCGGGCGCAGAGTAACGGCACCTTCGTCCAGCCCAAATCCCGGGCGGCATAAGCCGGGTAATCGGCGTTGAGATCGACCGTGGCCGTAAAGAAAATACTGGCGATATCCTCGGTTTCGATCTGGTTGGCCCCGATAATTTCCGTCAGGAGCATCCGGGTGGACGCGAAAATGCTTTCTTTGGTGTTCTCCTTGACCCTGATCGCCCCTCTGATACCTCTCATTTGCATCATCGTTGATTCTCCTCAGGTTATCAACCGGCCGTCAGATATCAGGAAAGGCCGATTTTTTGCATAAAAAAACCCGCCATCGATGGCCGATGGCGGGTCAGGTTTTTCTTTTTCGGACCGGATTATCTCAATCCTAGAAGCCTCATAAACCCACCATCGTCCCGGCGGCAATAATAATAATAATAGCTGTAGTATCGGGAGGAGCCGGAGTCATAGCCGATGTGGTGGGCGCATAATTTCATCGCTGTCATTTCTCCTTAGATAAAAATATTATACCACATTAGTCCATTTTGTCAAGAACAAATTCGAAGGCGCCGGCGTCGATTTTAACGGCCGGAGTAAAATTTCCGCTTGCATCATTTGGATTTTGTATTATATAAAATATAGAAAAGGAAACTTGAAATGTCTATATTCGCCGGCCTCATCATAAGCACGTCAATTCTCTGGTGGTGGTGGTTTACCCGTCAGTGGCGGTGGGCGAATATCTCCCCTACACGGTAATCCCGTAATATTTGAGATGATTCACCCGCCGCAGGCAACTGCAGCGGGTTTTTTTATGCCCATTAACCATTGGAGAATGTCATGAATAAGAAAATCGTCCTTTCCGATATGCAAATTCCGGCCAATTATTACAATATTCTGGCCGATCTGCCTTTTGCTCTCGATCCCCCGCTTCACCCCGGAACAAAAAAGCCGATTTCGCCGGATGATCTGGCGCCGATTTTTCCTCGAAGATTGATCGAACAGGAAATGTCAAATAAACGTGAAATCCCTATTCCCGATCCGATTCGCGAGGTTTACAGTATTTATCGTCCGACGCCGCTGATTCGGGCCACCTGTCTGGAGAAAAACCTCAAAACCCCGGCCCGGATATATTTTAAATATGAAGGGGCCTCCCCGGTCGGCAGTCACAAGCCGAATACGGCCATCGCGCAGGCCTATTACAACAAGCTGGAGGGTACCCGTCGTCTGGTCACCGAAACCGGTGCCGGACAATGGGGTACGGCTCTGGCTTTCGCCTGCCAGAAATTCGGTATGGCCTGCAAAGTTTACATGGTTCGGGTCAGTTACGACCAGAAACCCTATCGCAAAATCATGATGCAAACCTACGGGGCCGAAATTCTGCCCTCGCCGTCGCCGATGACACGGGCCGGGCGCGAAATTCTGAAGAACGATCCCAAAAGCCCCGGTTCGCTGGGAATCGCCATTTCTGAGGCGGTCGAGGAAGCGATGGAACACGATGACACCAAGTATTCGCTGGGGAGCGTGCTCAACCATGTTCTTATGCATCAGACGATTATCGGCCTGGAGACAAAAAAACAGCTCGAAATCGCCGGCGAAAAAGCGGATGTCATCATCGGTTGCCATGGCGGCGGTAGTAATTTCGCCGGCCTGGCATTTCCCTTCATTCGAGACAAGATCAACGGCGACGATATCGATCTGATCGCCGTCGAGCCGCAATCCTGCCCGACGCTGACGGCCGGGAAGCTGGAATATGATTTCGGCGACACCGCCGGCATGACGCCCCTGATTCGTATGTACACCCTCGGGCACGATTTCATCCCCCCCGGTATCCACGCCGGCGGCCTGCGCTATCACGGTGCGGCACCGCTTGTCAGCCTACTGAAAGAGCACGGCCTGATAAGGGCTGAGGCGGTGCCGCAGTTGGACATATTCCGGGCGGCGCTGCTTTTCGCCAAAACCGAGGGGATAATTCCCGCCCCGGAATCGTCGCACGCCATCGAAATGACCATCCGCGAGGCGCTCAAGGCCAAAGAAGAAGGCCGCGAAAAAGTGATCGTCTTCAATCTCAGCGGCCATGGCCTGCTGGATCTGGGGGCGTACCAGGCCTACCTGACGGGAAACATCGAAAAGGAAGCCGATCGGGGACCCGATTTCTCGTTCGGCGTGGCCTGTTAATCTATAGAGCGCATGGCGGCGCGGCGGGACTGCAAGCCCGCCGCGCCGATAGAATGGAGCGGTTGATTATGCGATGCGAAGCGGAACATGGATGATGAAATATTTGTTATACAATTAGACAGACATCCGAGAGACCGCCGTCGTTATCGGAATCGGATGCAGACAACCTCACGGTTTGATTTATGGAGGTGCATTTGCATGCATTACGAGGTCAACAGCGCACTCAAATCGTACCATAATGTGAGGGCAATGCTCAAGGGGATTCCTGAAGATCTATGGGATATTTTTCTGCCCGATTCGCCGAATGGGTTGTCAATTCTGGAAGGTCGCATCCTGACCTTCCGGTCGCGGGAATCCGATCGCAAGAAAGTTATCGCCATTCAGAAGATGTGCGGTTTTCCGCTCCGGCCTAACGCGCCCCTGAGGGAAATGGCCGCGAAAGTCAAGATTCTTCGAATGAAAAAAAATCGGTTCGAAAGCGGCGGCAATTTGACGGATACGGCCGAAGCCGATTGACCCAAAAAGTTTGCGCCCTCCGTCGAGAACGGCCAGCCGGATGTTACGAGGCTGCCCGATTCTTAAGAGGGCGGCTCACAGGGATACGTGAGTTTCATTGTTTAACCTCCTAACCCATCGGGGTCTTGTCGGTTTAAGACCGATAAGGCCCCGTAATTTTCAGCTGTTTGCGGGTCGATTTCTTCATGGTGTCAATCCCAGCACATCGAAAATAAAAGTATATTCGAAAGCTACTTCGCGAAGATAATCATGCCAGCCTGAGGGGCCGAAATGACCGGCCTTCATGTTGGTGCGCAACAGCAGGGGATTATCGTCGGTCTTGAGCGAACGGAGTTTCATGGCCCATTTGGCTACTTCCGTAAATTGCACCCGAGTATCCCGGTATCCGGCCCGGATCAGCATGCTGGGATATTTTTTCTTTTCGACATTATCGATCGGCGAATAGGATACCAGATAACGCTGGACGGTTTTATCGCTGGGATTGCCCCATTCGTCGTACTCGGTAACGGTCAGGGGAACCGATTCATCCTGCATGGTAGCGACGACATCGACAAAAGGTTTGTCGGCGATGGCGGCGGCGAAAAGTTCCGGCCGCATATTGACGACGGTACCGATCAGGAGGCCGCCGGCGCTGAAACCCTTGATGATCAGGCGTTCGGAGGACGTGTATTTTTCGGCGATCAGATGTTCGGCACAGGCGATGAAGTCGGTGAAGCTGTTCTTTTTCTGCATCAGCTTGCCGTCCTCATACCACAGCCGGCCCAGTTCCGAACCGCCCCGAACATGAGCGATGGCGAAGATGATACCCCGGTCAAGTAAGCTCAGACGATTGGCGTCGAATTCGAGATCGACGCTGTCGCCGTAGGCCCCGTAGCCATAAAGAACCAGAGGCGCCTGGCCGTCCCGCTTGATGCCTTTGCGATACACCAGCGAAATCGGCACCAGAACGTCATCGGCCGCAGTCGCATAAATCCGCTGAACTCGATAACCGTCGGAATTGTAATGGCCGAGAACGATATCCTGTTTAAGAAGACGCCGGGTGCGCAGATTCATGTCATACTCAAACGTCGAGTCCGGTGTGATCAGAGAGGAATAGACAAAGCGAAAGCGGTCGGTGTCGAATTCCGGATTGGCGCCGCTCCATACGGCAAAAACTCTCTCGTAAAATTTGATATAGTGTTTTTCACCAGTACGCCGGTTTATCACCCGCACTTTCAGGCGGCCGCTTTCCCGCTCATATAATATCAAATGGTCGCGAAAGACCTCGGCGTCCTCGATCATAACCGATTTGCGATGGCGGACAATTTCTTTCCAGTTGGCGCGCTCGGGCGATCCCACGGGCGTTTCCATGATGCGAAAATTGACAGCCAGGTCATTGGTAAGGATCAGGAATTTATCGCCCTGATGAAGCAGATAATATTCAAGACCGAATTGCCGCTCATGAACGAGGCGGAAGGCGCCGTCGGGATTGTCGGCATCAAGGAAATGCACCTCGGTCGTAACCTGGCTTTCCAGACGCAAAAGGATATACCGGTTGCTTCGCGTTTTGCTGAGCGAAACCCGATAGGCCGAGTCGTCTTCGCGATAAAGCACCTTGTCTTCGGCCACCGGCCGACCGATGCGATGGCGGTGCAGTTGAAACGGCCGGACAGTGTGATCGAGGGTGGAGTAAAAAACGGTTCGCCCGTCGTTGGCCCAAATGGCCTGATGATAAACATTTTCAATAAACTCGGGCAGGACCTCGCCCGTGACCAGGTCTTTGAAATAAAGGGTATAAACTTCCCTCCCCTTAAGATCGATGGAATAAGCCAGATAGCGGTTATCGGGACTGACGGCATAGGCGCCCAACTCACAGTAATTACGGCTTTCCGCCAGCTGGTTCAAATCGATCATCATTTCCGGCTTGCTCCCGGAGCGATCGGCCCGGCGGCAGAGGACGTCGTACTGGAAACCGGGAACCGAGCAGAAATAATACAGGTAATCGCCATGTTTGACCGGCACTGAAGTATCGTCTTCTTCGATGCGGGCGCGCAATTCCCGGTACAATTTTTCATGGAAATCCTGCGTGTGCCGCATCATATCGTCGGTGCGGGCGTTTTCGGATTTGAGATATTCAATCACCCGGGGGTCGGATCGGTCATAAAGCCAGAAGTGTCGGTCCATAAGACACCTTATTCAGAACCAGATTGTTTTCTAATATAATCGACGGAAGGCATGTTGGTCAAAAATTAATCGGCGCCGCTAATTCGGGGAAGGGGGCTCGCCCGGGTCTTCCTTCGGGGTTTTCCATGAATGATACAGGATCAGGATGATGGTGATGGTAATGCCGCAGGAGACGGCCATGTCGGCGACATTGAAGATGGGCCAGCGGTCCATATGGTAGGAGCCGATGTTGATATTGAAGAAATCGCAGTCGATGAAATCGATGACCTCTCCGAAACGGATCCGGTCGATGATATTACCGAGGGCGCCGGCGGCGACGATGGAAAGTGGAACGGCCAGATAGCCGATATGGCGGTGGCGCCAGATATAGAAAAGAAGAACCAGGAAAATGATAATCGATGAAATGAGATAATATGTGGTACCGCCCAGCCTCATGCCGAAGGCGCCGCCGGGGTTGAAAGTCAGCGTCCAGCGGCAAAATTCGCCCAATACCGGAACCGGTAGCCCCACCGTCAGGGTTGACAGGGCGATATACTTGGTGAGCTGGTCGGCCGTCAGGACAATGATAAAATACGGCAGCAACCGCCAGATGGAATCGTCTCTCACTCCCCGCGCGCTTTCTTTCTCTCTTCCGCCTCTTTGCATTCGATGCAGAATCGGGCATGGGGGACGGCATTCAAACGGGAGCGGCTGATTTCCTTGCCGCAACTGTGGCATTTACCATAGGTGCCTAGCTTGATCCGGCGCAGGGCTTCGTCGATATGGTAAATAAGCCGACCCGACTTGGAGGCCAGTTGAAATTTCTTCTCGCGTTCCTGGGCGTCGGTTCCCAGGTCGGCCATATGGTAAGAGTAGGACGAAAGGTCCCCGGTCGACTCCTTGATGGTGCTGGTGGAATCATCCCGGATACTCTCGATCCCCTCGACCATCTCCCGCCGCTTCTGCAACAGGAGTTTTTCGTATTTAAGCATGTCCGCCTTTTTCAAAGCGCACCTCCGGTTCGCTAAACGCGCGCCACCGCTATGGCGGCCTTTTCGCCGTTGATTTTCCATTCAACGGCGTTTTGGCCGTCGGATTGGTTTAATCCGGCCTTTTCAAGCGAGTCGGCCAGAGTTTCTTCGCAAATATATTTTTCGTACCTGCCCGCCGCCCCCGCCAGGGGCTCGTCGGCGAACAATTTGATTTCAATACGGTCGGTCACTTCAAAACCGGAAGATTTTCTCATGTTTTGAATCTTGTTGACCAATTCCCGCGCAAACCCCTCATCGACCAGTTCCGGCGACAGGGCGGTATCGAGGGCGATCGTTATCGGCCCTTCGGCCTCGACCCCGAAACCATCCTTTTCATGGCCGACAATTTCAACATCCTCGGCGTCGATGGTTGCCGGGTGTCCGTCGGCTTCGAACGTCAAACGTTTTTCGGCCACCAGCTGTTTGATCTCGTCCTGGGAAAGAGCCTGAGCCGCTTTGGAGACCGATCCCAGCATTTTTCCCAGCTTCGGTCCCAGTTTGGCAAAGTCGAGCTTGACCGAATATGATATATAATCTTCGGGGTTTTTAGCAAACTCAATCTTCTTGATATTCAGTTCCCGAAGGATAATTTCGCGGACATCGTCCGACGGTACCTGTCCCCCCGATTCGCAGACGATCATGCGGGCCAGCGGTTGACGAACTTTGAGATTTTTTCGCTTGCGGGCCGCCAGAGCCAGCGAGACCACTTTTTTGACGAAATCCATATCCTCTTCCAGCCGATCGTCGATAACCGAATTTTCGGCCGTGGGGAAGGTCGTCAAATGAATCGATTCCGGGAGGCCGGCTTTATTTTCCCCCAGTAGTTGGCGGTAAACGAAATCGCTGAAAAACGGGGCCACCGGTGCCATCAAACCGCAGACGCCGACCAGAATATCATACAGCAGAGAATAAACCAGCATTTTGTCGGGGTCGTCGCCGCCGCCGTAAAAACGGGAGCGGTTGAGCCTGATATACCAATTGGATAAATCGTCGATGACGAAATCCTGAATCAGCCGGGCGGCGCGGGTCAGGTTGTAATGATCGAGAGCCTCGGTGATCCGGTCCACGGTCGAATTGTAACGCGAACGAACCCAGCGATCAATGAGAGTGTCCGGCCCGGCCCCCTCGCGCAGGAATTGCCCGACGGCGACACCCTGGGCGGCGGCTCGTTCGGCCACATTGTCAATGTTGGCATAAAGAGCCCAGAAAGCGTAACAATTTTTGAAAGTATCGAAAAATTTACGCTGAGTGATTTCAACTCCTTTGGGATCGAATTTGATTGCGATCCACGGATGAGAGGTGGAAATCATATACCAGCGGACAGCGTCGGCGCCGTAAAGATCGACCATTTCAAAGGGATCGATGACGTTGCCGACGTGCTTCGACATTTTTTTGCCTTCTTTATCGACCACGAATTCGATCACGATGCAATTTTTGAAACAGGGCTGGTCGTAGTACATGGTCGAGATGGCCAGCAGCGAATAGAACCATCCCCGCGTCTGATCGACCGCCTCGGAAATAAACTGAGCCGGGAATAACTTATCGAAATCGTCCTTGTGCTCGAACGGATAATGCCATTGAGCGAAAGGCATGGCTCCGGAATCGAACCAGACGTCGATAACCTCCGGGATACGGCTCATCCGCCCGGAACAGAAGGGACAATTGAGTTCGATGGCGTCGATATGCGGTTTGTGCAAATCGAGTTCTTCAGGGACATCGATTCCATGTTCGCGAAGTTTGGCCACCGACCCAATCGCTAATCTTTTGTCGCAATCCTTGCATATCCAGATCGGAAGAGGCGTTCCCCAGAACCGTTCCCGCGACAAAGCCCAATCGACGTTGTTTTCAAGCCATTCGCCGAAACGTCCGGCTCCGATTTCGGGCGGATACCAGTTAATCTGCCGGTTGTACTCCAGCAACTTATCCCGGAACTGGGTCGTTTTGATGTACCACGATTTGCGGGCGATATAAATCAGCGGCGAATCGCAACGCCAGCAAAAGGGGTAACTATGAACATAAATTTCGCTCTTGAAAAGCAGGCCGCGGCGTTCCAGGTCTTCAATAATTTCCGGGTCGGCCTTTTTTACGAATTTGCCGGCCAGCCAGCCGGTATCTTCCTTGAAATGGCCATTCTCACGGATCGCCTGAAAAACAGGCAAACCGAATTTTTGCCCGACTTCATAGTCATCGGCCCCGAACCCCGGGGCGATATGGACAATCCCGGTGCCGTCTTCCATGGTAACAAAATCGGCGTTGATGACGAAAAAGGCTTTATCGGCATCGTCTTTAAAAATGTCGAATAACGGCCGGTAGCGGCGGTTGAGATATTCGGAGCCTTTTTTGCGGTCGATGATTTCAAATTCCCCCCCCAGCACCTGATCGGCCAGAGATTCAGCCAGGACGAATTCTTCGCCGTTGAATTTGACGCGAATATAATCCTGATCGGGATGGAGGCAGATGGCGGCATTGGAGGGCAGGGTCCACGGTGTCGTCGTCCAGACCAGATAGGAAAAGGTGTCGTCTTCGGCCTTCATGCGCACAAAAACGGAGGGGTCTTTGACGTCCTGATAGGCCTGTGAAACCTCATGCGAGGACAGGCCGGTTTCGCAACGGGGACAGAAAGGCACGGTTTTATGCCCCAGATAGATTAAATCCCGATTGAAGAGGTTTTCGAGGATATTCCAGACCGATTCGATATAAGAGTTTTCAAGCGTGATGTAGGCCGTATCGAGATCAAGCCAGTAGCCGATCCGGCGAGTGATTTCGTCCCAGTCTTTTTTATAGGCGAAAACCGATTCCCGGCATTTTTGATTGAACTCGGCGACGCCGTATTCCTTGACCTGCTGTTTGGTTTTGAGCTTAAGCTTTTTTTCGACTTCGACTTCGACCGGCAGACCATGAGTATCCCAGCCGGCTTTGCGATTTACCAGAAAGCCCTGCATGGTCTTATAGCGGCACATGAGGTCTTTGATCATCCGGCTGATGACATGGTGAATGCCGGGTTTGCCGTTGGCCGTCGGCGGGCCCTCGAAGAAAATAAACGGTTCCCGTCCGGAGTGCTGCCGGAGAGATTTATGGAAAATATCCTGTTTTTCCCAGAATTCGAGGATATCGCGCTCGATATCGGTCCAGGAGAAGTTGTCTTTTAACTGGTCGAATTTCATATCAAAGGCCCTTTTTCAATCAAGCCTACTAATTTATCCAAATCGGCCCATAATGTAAAGCCTTTTTTGGGGCGTATCCGGCTCTGTCGGTTCGGCGAATTGCCCTCTTTTCCCCTGTCCAATCTTTGAACCGAACACCGTATTTTACACTAAAAATCAGATCCAATCTCGTATTTATATATTATTGCCAAACATGATCGGTTGGGGAATAAAACCCGGCCGAATAATTACCGGGATGAAACTATGAGCCAGAAACTGATAATCGAACCGAACAAATTTGCCTCCGAGTACCCCGACCGGCCGTTTGTCGTCGGGCATAACCTCTGCGAACACCCTCTTTTTCAAGTCGAGCGCATGCTGGAATTGCTGAAAATTCTGCCCGATCACAAAATCAGCTATTTTACCGGTAAAGTGGGGGTCAACGAAGACAAACGCAAAGCGCCGCCGACCGGATTGACGGCCGAAGAGACGATCCGTCAAATCGAAAACGCCGAATCCTGGCTGGTCTTGAAAAACGTCGAGCTCGATCCCGAATACCGGCAACTGGTCGAAGACTGCCTCAATGAAGTCGCGCCGCTGGCGAAGCCTATCAGTCCCGGCGTCACCCAGTACGAAGGCTGGATCTTTTTGACTTCGCCCGGTTCGCTGACTCCCTATCACCTCGACCCGGAACATAATTTCCTCCTCCAGATTCGGGGCGAAAAACAGCTCTATGTTTTTGACGCCAGTGACCGCGATATCCTTTCGGAAGAGGAAATTGAAAGCTATTACGCCCAGTTCGGCGTCGTCGGCAAATTGGAATTCGACGAATCGTACCAGAAGAAAGCCTACAGCTTTGTCATGAAGCCGGGCGAGGGCGTCTTTGTTCCGGTCAATGCGCCGCATTGGCTGAAAGTCAACAACGACGTTTCGATTTCGTTCAGCATCACCTATTACTCCGAGGATGTTTACCGCCGGGCGCGGCTGTTTCGATTTAATTCCCAACTGCGGAAACTGGGTCTCAAACCCAGTCCCTATGGTAAATCTCCCTGGCGCGATTCGATCAAGGACTCCTTTGTCTCTTCGGTTCTCAACGCCAAAAGATTGCTCGGGATGAAAGCGCCGAAAAGGAATTATTAGCGCCGTCAAAAATCCCGGTCGGCATCGTATCTATTCGAAAGACATTATTTGACTGAGGCCGTCGAATATCGTATCGTGGCTATTATTGGGTCTTGAAACGAGGGAATAGAAATGCCGGAATTTCGTCAGAACCTGGCCACCAAGGAATGGGTGATCCTGGCGCCCGAACGCGGCAAACGGCCATCCGATTTCAATAAAAAATTAGATCATCAAAGTACGCTCCCGGCGGTCAAGGACGATTGCCCGTTCTGTCCCGGCAACGAGGCCCGAACCAGCTCGCCGCTTCTGGTTTACGAACACGACGGCGACTGGCAGGTGCGGGCGGTGGCCAACAAATTCGCGGCCCTGCAACCCAACCTCGACACCAATCGCGTCTCGGTCGGGGCTTTTTTGTCGGCCGACGGTTTCGGAATCGCCGAAGTCGTCATCGAGCATCGGCGGCATAACCTGACGCTGGCCCTGATGGAAGTGGACGACGTTGCCATGGTCCTGAAGGCCTACCGCGAACGGCAAACCGAAATCAGCAAGAACGAAAAAATCAACCTGGTGACGATTTTCCGCAACCACGGCGCGCGGGCCGGGACTTCTCTTGAGCATCCCCATTCGCAGATAATCGCCACCCCGATCGTTCCGCCTCATGTCCGCTATCCGATGGAACAGGCGATTCTTCATTACGACAAGCACGGCACCTGCGTCTATTGCGACATGGTGGACGAGGAATTGCGGCAGAGAAAGCGGATTATCGCCGAGACCGAACATTTCGTCGCCTTCTGCCCTTTTGCCGCTCGCTCGCCGTTTGAGGCCCGGATTTATCCCAAATGGCATGAAGCCAGCTATATGTTGATCAGCGACGAAAAGATCACCGATCTGGCTCAGTTACTGCGTGACGTTCTGGCTAAACTCTATTTTAGCGTGGGCAACCCCGATTATAACTATATTATCCGGTCGTCCCCCATCGGCGACGAAAACACCCGGCATCAGCATTGGTATATGGTGATTATTCCCAAAATCACTATTTCGGCCGGATTCGAGATCGGGTCGGGCATTTATATCAATACCATCTCGCCCGAGGATTGTGCGCAGGTCCTGCGGGAGGCCAAAACCTCGCCCAAATAGCGGACCGGCCGGCCCTCAAATTCGAATCATCTATGCTTATTCCGAGCGATGGAGGACGGTCGCCGCGGCCTGATCCTTGGGCATGATTAATATCCGATGGATATTGACATGGGGCGGACGGGTCGTGCAGAACACGACCGCCTCGGCGATGTCATCGCCGGTCAGAGGCGTTACCCCTTTATAAACGCCATCGGCGCGCTCTTTGTCGCCATGAAAACGAACCATCGAAAATTCGGTCTCGACCATGCCCGGTTCGACGACGCTGACGCGCACCGGAGTATCGACAAGGTCGATCTGCATCCCCTTGGTCAGAGCATCCACGGCAAATTTGGTGGCGCAATAGACGTTTCCGCCGGGATAGACTTCATGCCCGGCGATGGAGCCGATATTGACGATATGGCCGAAACCTCGTTCAACCATCCCCGGTATCACCACCCGGCTGACATAGAGCAGGCCCTTGATATTGGTGTCGATCATCTCTTCCCAGTCGGTCAGGTCGCCTTCGTGGAGTTTGCTCAATCCCCGGCTGAGGCCGGCGTTGTTGATCAGGATATCGATATTATGCCAGGGAGACGGCAGAGTTTTGACGGCGGATTCGACCTCGCTTTGATGGCGGACGTCGAGCTGAAAAGCATGACATTCGGTGCGATAAGTTTCGCGGATTTCATGCGCCAGATCGTTGAGGCGATCCTTGCGGCGGGCGCACAGAAGCAATTTGGCGCCTTCGCGGGCGCAGGCCAGGGCGCAGGCCTGCCCGATGCCGGCCGAGGCCCCGGTGACAAAAACGACTTTATCTTTGAGTGCGGTCATATCATTTTCTCCGGATAAATAAATTAATCATCAGGGCCTCAATCTATTGGAAAAAAGGATGGCTGTCAAGGCGCCGGGTCGGAGGCGGTGAGTCTGATGGCGCGCATCAGTTCCTTTTTCACTCCGGCCGGGGTGGTTTTTTCGATTGATACTTTTTCGCAATTATTGAACCGGGCCAGATCCCAGAGTTTTTCGGCCAGCGCCGGGATGAAACCGTCGGTGGGATCGGCGCCGTCTTCAAGGCCGACATGGCGAACGATCAGGGTCGCGCTCTGGCGGTCGGCTTTGGGGTCGAGTCGGCCGATGATATTTTCGCCCCACAAAATCGGCAGGACAAAGTAACCGTGGCGGCGTTTGGCGGCGGGAGTGTAACATTCGAGGGAATAATCGAAATCGAACAGACGCCCGAGGCGGCGGCGCTGAATGACGTGATTGTCGAACGGCGAAAGCAAAAACATCCGGGGCAAGGCTTGGCGTAGTTTGGTCAGGGATTCGATCCGGTCGGTCAGGGCATAATTTTTCTGCCCCGATTCGCCGTCGATCTGCACTCTGGTCACCTCACCGGAGGCGACCATCTCGCGCAAGGCGGCGGACAGGACTTTTTTGTCGGCGGCGTGGATATAATCATGGATTTCTTTTTCGAGGGCCAGGCCGAAGCAATTGAGGGCGCGGCGGACGAAAAAGCGGCCCAATTCGTCGTCGTCGGGCGAACGGGTGTCGGTTCCGTCCGGCAAAACCCGTTCGGTGAGATCATAGATGCGCGAAAAATTGCGACGTTCGGCGATCATCAGATCGCCCCGCCAGAACAACAGTTCCAGCGCCACCTTGTACGGCTTCCAGTCCCACCAGGTGCCGCGGCCGGCATGTTCGGGCAGGGCGAAGTCTTTGGAGGCCAGCGGGCCTTCGTTGCGGATGCGTTCGATGGTCTCCCCCACCAGATGGCCGTACTTGTTTTTCCAGTTTTTGTACCAGGCCTGTTTGGGGTTATGGAAACTTTTCATTTTGGGCAGATAGAAACGATAGTCGCTCATCGGCAGATACGAGGCGGCATGACCCCAGTATTCGAAAACGCGGCGGTCGCGGGAGAGCAGTTGGTCGAGGTGGCGCGGATGATAATCGGGGCGGCGGGTCCAGAGGGTGTGATGGTGGGCCCGTTCGATGACCGAGATGGTGTCGATCTGGATATAGCCCAATTGTTCGATAGCGCGGGCGATACCTTCTTTGCCTTTGGGCAGGCGGTTGCGGCCGTCGAGGAGTTGAGTTTTGAGGGCAATTCGCCGGGCCTGAGTTTTCGATATTTTCATGACTCATTAAATAATGCAATTATCGGCGCCTGTCAATCACATGCCGCCTTCACGTCCCGGAGACTGTTTTTGCCGATGGGAGGTTGCCGCCACCCGGAAAAAAAAGCCACGAAAACGTTGAAAAATCGAAAAGCAAAGCCAACGCGCCGTCGAGATTGCCCATATATTTTGTGTATCGTAGTATATGGCGTCGCAATATATAGTGTGGAAATCTGAAATTGGGGCCGTATTTTTCATGTAATTTATTGTTTGGCATAGTATTGGGGTGAATTTGGGTTTGCTTTGCCATATAAAAGGGGTCCCCAAATTTTTTTCCCGCCCATTTTAATTTGGAATTATAGCCGGACTGTGGGCAATCGGTATGGATTTGGAAATTTTGCATGGCTATCTCCTGATTTGTTGATGGTTTCATCCATATACCGGGGTGTTTTATTAATCACCATTGATTC
>CAZGAV010000068.1:0-21500 GCA_964523575.1 uncultured Ignavibacteriales bacterium | reverse complement strand
GACCATCGGCGACATCCGTCTGCCGTTCGGTCAGCAGGATCCGGCCAACGCCACCTCGGAAATCACCCTGGCCAATAACCTCGACAGCGCCGCCACCGATTCTTTAGCGACCATGGAATCGTCCGGCACGACCGGCATTGACCAGGTTTCGGGTTATGCCATCAACGGCGCCGGCGGTACTCATAATATCGTGATCGCCGGCAACCAGGCGGTCCAGTCCACCTTTACCGGGATCAACCTGCATACGGCCATGTCGGGCAACACCACCCTGGCCGATATGGGGGTTGATGATTTAACCGGATTTTCAATCACTGTGGACGGCACCACGACGACCGATATCACGGGGCTGACCCTTCAGTCCAGCATCAACGACGTCGTCCGGGTTATAAATGAAATTGCGGGGGTCAACTGCTATCTCGATACCAGCGATCCTCTGAACTATGAAATCGTGGTCGAAAGATCGCGGGCTGGCAACAATGCCTCTTATAATGTGACGACATCCCTGGGCGCGGCCACCGACGCCACCCATGGTAACATCGTCAACCGGCTCTTCGGTCTTGACGGCGCCGGCGTGGCTACGGTCGGCGGTCTGGACCATACTTTCACGGCCATCGATACTTTCACCCCCTCGGGCAAACCGCCGGAAGCGGCTCAGCAGCTGCAAGTCGATGTTGATCCCAAGACGGGTCTGGCCATCGGCCTGCTCGATCTGGGCGACGGCGGCGTTACGGTTAAAGCCTCGCAGGGCCTGTCGGCCGGTAACGTGGTGATCAACACCGCCGATACCCAGCATTCCACCTCGATCACGGCCTATGATTCCCAAGGCGGGCGTCATACCGTGATTATGAGTTTCACCAAGACCACCACGCCGAATCTGTGGGACTGGGAAATCACCTTGCCGGGTCAGGAGACGATTCTTGAAGGCGGCGCCGGGTCGGTTCGTTTCAATCCCGACGGTTCGCTGTTGTCGTTCTCGTATAACGGCGGCGCGGCGTCTCTGAGGTTCGACCCCGGTAACGGCGCGGAAATTCTCGACGTTATGCTCCATGCCGGCAATACCGGCCAGTTCGACGGTCTGACCGGCTTCGCTTCGCCGTTCACGGCTTCGGCCATCCATCAGGACGGTTACAGCGTCGGTATCCTGGAGAAGATCGCCATCGATACGGCGGGGACTATCACCGGTATTTTCAGCAACGGTATATCCCGGACGCTGGCCCAGATTATCCTGGCCGATTTCAGCAACCAGGGCGGTCTGCGGCGTCGCGGTAACAGCATGTACCAGACCTCAGCCAACTCCGGCACGGCCATCCACGGCGTGGCCGGGGAGACAGTGGCCGGGAGTATCAGTTCCGGCGCGCTGGAGGCCTCGAACGTCGATATCGCGATGGAGTTCACCAATATGATTACGGCCCAGCGCGGCTTCCAGGCCAATGCGCGGGTCATCACCACCTCGGACAGCATGCTGGACGAGCTGGTCAGTCTGAAACGGTAAGGGATGAGTCATGATCAAGGTAACGAGATTAAACGGAAGTGAGCTGGTTATCAACGCCGATCTGATCGAATTTGTCGAGGCGATCCCGGATACGATCATTTCCCTCGTTACCGGCAAGAAGATCATGATCAAGGAAAGCACCGACGCCGTGATTCAGCGAGTGGCGGAATTCAAACGACTCTCTTCGGGGACTATGTCCCCGGAGAGGGTCGCCCAATTACGGAGAGATGAGCATGCCTGACGAAGAGAAAAAACCGATCGATCAGGAAGAAGCGGCGATCGAGGGCGCGGAGAAGAAAGGACTGCCCCTCAAAAAGTACGGCATCTATGCCGGCATCGTCGTCGTCATGGTGGCCGCGGCCTACTTTGTCACCCTCAAGGTGGTCAAGCCGATGTTCGCCGGGGACGGCACGACGGTCGAAGAGAAAGCCGAAGCGAAGGCGGAGCCGGAGCATAAAAGCGAAGGCGGGCATGGAGCTTCGGCCGAGGGCGGTTCCAAAGAAGGCGAAGCCGGCAATGTCTTTATGATCGAAAATATCGTCGTCAATCCGGCCGGCACCGGGGGGCGTCGTTTCCTGTCCACCTCGGTCGGTCTTGAAGTGTCTTCCTCCGACGTTTCCGGGCTTCTGGAACAACGCAAGGCGATTGTGCGGGATGCCCTGATCACGATACTGTCATCGCAATCGATTCCCGAATTGAGCGATTTCAAGCAGAGGGAAAAGTTGCGCAAACTGATTAAACTTCGGGTGGAAAAACTGTTGAAGACCGACGGTATCGCGGCGGTCTATTTCACCGAATTCGTCTTGCAATAACGGGAGTTGATCGTGGCCAAGATATTATCACAGGAAGAAATCGACGCTCTGTTGTCAACGGTATCGGCCGGCGACCAGGTCAACGGCGCGCCCCGAGGCGAAACGCCGGATTCCGACCGGTCGATCATCGTTTATGATTTCAAGCATCCCAACCGGGTCTCGAAGGACCAATTGCGGACGCTGGAAAACATGCACGACAATTTCGCCGGACACATGGGCTCGGTATTATCGAATATGATGCGGGCGATGCTGGACGTCGATCTGGTGTCGGTCGATCAGATCACGTATTCCGAGTTCGTGATGTCGCTTATGTCGCCGTCGTGTACGTTCACCTTCACGGCCGAACCGCTCGAGGGCGCCTGTATCATCGATTTCAATCCGACCCTGACGTACGCCTTCGTGGAACGGATGTTCGGCGGGAGCGGCAAGGTTCTCGATACCGGCCGCGAGCTGACCGGCATCGAACGGTCGTTGATGAATCGCATCGTCGGCGTCGTCTATAAGCAGCTGGAGGATGCCTGGGCGCATATCTGCCCGGTCAAGATCAGCCAGATCAGTCTCGAAACCAATCCCCAGTTCGTGCAGATCGTGCCGCCGGGGGAGACGGTGATCACCATTTCCTTCCAGTTGAAACTGCTGCAATCGACCGGCCTGATGACCATCTGTTACCCCTATGTGGCGCTGGAGGGGATCATCGGCAAATTGTCGGCCCAGAACTGGATCGACGCCACCAAGAAAAAATTTCACGAGAGAAACGCCGAAATCAATCGGGAAAACCTGATGCAGCTGAGCGTGCCGGTGGCGGCGGTGCTGGCCGATACCGAGGTGCGCATCGGCGATTTTATCAACCTCAAGGTCGGGGACGTGATCACGACCGATCATCGGATCAATCAGGAAGTCGAAGTTTTTATCAAACATCGCAGGAAATATTCCGCACGACCGGGACTGGTGGGCCGCAAGAAGGGCCTTATAGTAACCCGGGCGCATCAGGAATTGGGAAAGGAGTAAGGACTCATGCCGGACGAAATCACCCCGGATGAATCATTGGATGAGCAGTCTCAGCCGGAAAACGAAGCCTCGGTGGTAAACGCCGTGGCCGACCAGGCCGAGGAAGCGGTCGAGGAAGCCGGCGCCGAAGAGGCCGGTTCGGAGGGAAGTCCGGAAGCGGAAAGCCGGGCGGGCGAGGAGCCCGAGGGCCTGGAATCGCGGCCGGAACTGGAAGAAGAGTTCCCCGATCTGAGCCATGTGAAGGTGGAAGAGACCATGGCCAGCCGGGCCGAATTCCAGCAACTCAGTCCGCCGTCGCCGCGAACCGGCGTCACCGGCACCAATATCGATATGCTTCTGGATGTCAAAATGCCGGTGGCGATCGAACTGGGACGGACGGAGATGCCGATATCGGAAATTTTGACGCTCGGGCCCGGGTCGGTGGTCGAACTGGACAAACTGGCCGGGGAACCGGTCGATCTGCTGGTCAACGACAAAATCGTCGCCCGCGGCGAGGTAGTCGTCGTGGACGAGAATTTCGGCGTCCGCATCACGATGCTGATGTCGCCGGAGGAGCGGCTCAAAAGCCTGGCCAAGCAGTAACATCGGAAGTGAGGTTGAGAAGGATGAAGGGTAAGAAGAGTATCCGGCTCGCGCTGCTGGTCATGCTGACAGTGATCGGGTCGATGGCGGCGTCGCAGGAAGAGGCGGCACTGCCGCCGACGGCGACAGCCCAGGTCGATACGGCGGAAGTTGCGGGAAGTCCAATGCCTTCCCTGACGGAATCGGTTTTACCGTCGTTGACCCGGATCGCCATATCGCTGGTCGTTATCATAGCTATCATCTACCTGACGGTTTTTATTCTGAAAAAAATGTCCGGAAACCGCATCGGCGGGAATAAAGGGACGACGATTCAGATCATCGAACAGGCCTATCTGGCTCCCAAGAAATCGGTTTGTCTATTGAAACTGGCCGACCGGGCGGTTCTGGTCGGCATCACCGAGACCAATATCAATCTTCTGACCGAGATGGAATGGGAGGCCATGCCGCCGGAGGCGATCGAACGCAACCAGCGGACGCAGGCCGGATTTCAGAGGTTTCTGAACCTGGCATCCGGCAAACTGTTCACGGCACGGGGACAAAAAGGAGCGGAAAGTGAATCGTCGAATTAATCTCAGGAAATGGCGCTGTCTGCTGATCGGGGCGGGACTGGCGGTGATTTTACTGGGGCTGATCGGCGTTTCCACCGCCCAAGCTCAGACCCTCCCGAAAATTTCATTCGGAGTGGAGCCGTCCAGCGACGCCAACGATCTTTCGGTGGCCCTGCAAATTGTCTTGATGCTGACGGTCCTGACACTGGCGCCGTCGATTCTGGTCATGATGACCTCGTTTATCCGGATTGCAGTGGTGCTGTCGTTTCTGCGCCAGGCGATCGGCACCAATCAGATGCCGCCCAATCAGCTGATTATCGCCCTGTCGCTGATATTGACCTTTTTCATTATGGCCCCGGTGGCCAATCAGGCGTATGACAACGGCCTGAAACCGTATCTTGACGGAAAAATTACTCAGGAGCAGGCCTTTGACAGCGGCATGCAGCCGGTGCGGGCCTTTATGCTCAAGCAGGTCCGGGAAAAGGACCTGGCGTTGTTTGTCAAATTATCGGGTATGGAACAGCCCAAAAATATGGATGATGTCCCGACCCGGTTGTTGATTCCGGGATTCGTTATTTCGGAACTGCGGACGGCCTTCCAGATCGCCTTTCTGGTTTTCATCCCGTTTCTGATTATCGACATGGTGGTGGCCTCGGTGCTGATGTCGATGGGTATGCTCATGCTACCACCCATCATGGTGGCGTTACCGTTTAAAATTTTACTGTTCGTGCTGGTTGACGGCTGGTACCTGATTGTCAAGGCGCTGGTCGAATCTTTCAAGTGAGGAAGACGACGATGACTCCCCAATATGTTTTGTCTCTGGGCCGCGAGGCGATAATGATGACGCTGATGGTATCGGCGCCGATGCTGGCTTTCGGTTTGATAATCGGTCTGGCGATTTCGATTTTGCAGGCGGTAACCCAGATTCATGAAATGACGCTGACTTTCATTCCCAAAATCGTGGCCGTGGCGGCGGCCCTTTTGATCTTTCTGCCCTGGATGATCAACATGCTGGTGGACTTCACCACCCGTCTGTTGCAGTCGATTCCGAGCATGACTTAGAAAAAATTTCCATCGGGGCCGGGCAATAAATTCCTCTCAAGACCCGGCCCTTTGGGGGCGATTCCGAGGCTATTTTGTAATTCGTTACAGTTCAATGCATTAACTGTCGTGAAGGATTGTTTCAATTCGGCACACGGCTTGCGATTAAGTAGAGCGATAAACGCTAACTGTAGGTGGGAAGAGTGCTTGACTTAATCAATTACGGTGCAGAAAAAGTACAATTGTTCATTCTTCTGATGATGCGCACCGGCGGCATCCTGATGACGGCGCCGATTTTCTCCCATAATTCGATCCCTCGCCGAATCACGATCGCCATGACTCTGGGCCTGACGGTGGTATTGATGCCGCTGATGGCCAATTTCACCCTGCCGCAGTCGGAAAGTATCCTCGGGCTGATTTTCCTCAGTCTCAAGGAAGTATTCGTGGGAGTCATTATCGGCCTGGTTTTCACCATCATTTTCATCGCCATCCGGTTGTCAGGATCGATTGTCGGTTATCAGATCGGGTTTGCGATGGTCAATGTCGTCGATCCCAATTCGCCCAACCCGGTTTCGATTCTGGGCGAGTTCTGGTATCTGGTGGCGACCCTGATTTTCCTGATGATCAACGGTCATCATATCGTCATCAGCGGTCTGGTCGATTCCTTCAAGCTGATCCCGCTGGGCACGGCGACGCCGTCGGGCGAGGTTGGCGACTGGTTTATCAAATTTTCTTCGTTCGTGTTCGTGCTCGCGATCAAATTCGCGGCCCCGGTGATCATCACCGTCTTTTTGACCGAAGTGGCCATGGGCGTTCTCGCCCGGACCATGCCCCAGATGAACATTTTTATCGTCGGCTTTCCTCTCAAGATTTTTGTCGGCCTGTTTCTGATAGCCGTTTCGTTGCCGGCGTTTTCATATGTGCTCACCAAAGTGTGCGCCAGTCTCGACGGCGAGCTGGCCTACCTGATGAAAATTTATAACGTCAGCGGGACGATCTGATGGCGGACTCGGCGCAGGAAAAAACAGAGAAGGCAACACCGCGAAAGATTCGCAAGGCCCGTGAAGAGGGTCAGGTGGCCCGCTCGACCGAGCTCAATTCGGTGGTGATTATCAGTTTCGGGTTTGTGACTCTTTATCTGCTGGGCCCGATGATCTTCAACAGTTTCGCCAGCCTCATGCGGCACACTTTTATCGAGGCTCCCCGGGTCGATATCACCATGGTCAGCGTCAAATCCATTTTCGCCAGCCGGATCATGACCTACGCCGCCATTATCGGACCCCTGCTGATGACCCTGGCGATATTTTCGTATCTGATCAACGCCTCTCAGACCGGTCTGTTATTCACGATGAAGGCCCTGGCCCCGAAGATGGACAAGTTTAATCTGGCCAAGGGATTCAAGCGTCTCATCTCCAAGCGGTCCCTGATCGAAATGTGCCGCGATATCATCAAGATTATCCTGATTTCCATTGTCTCCTACCAGACTATCGCCGGCTGGGTGCCGGATCTCATGATGCTGGGGGACGCCACGGCGGGGCAGTTCGGCAGTATACTCGGCAAGCTGGCCCTGATTCTGGCGATAAAAATTTCGGTGGTGCTCCTGATATTGGCCCTGTTCGATTTCGCCTTCCAGCGTTTCGATTACGCCAGTAATCTCAAGATGACCAAGCAGGAAATCCGGGAAGAGATGAAGGATACCGAGGGTAACCCGCATCTCAAGGGCAGGATCAAGCAGGTGCAGAGGGAAATGGCGCGGCGGCGGATGATGAGCGAGATTCCCAAGGCCGACGTCGTCGTCACCAACCCGACTCATATCGCGGTAGCTCTCAAATATGATTCCAGCGAGATGCCGGCGCCGATGGTGCTGGCCAAGGGACAGAGGTTGATCGCCGAACGGATCAAGGAAATCGCGCGCGAGCACCATATCCCGATCGTCGAAAACAAACCGCTGGCCCGGTCGCTGTTCAAGATGGTTGATATCGGCGGATATATCCCGCTGGAACTTTATCGGGCCGTGGCCGAAATCCTGGCCTATATCTACCGGATCAAGGAAAACGTGGGGGTGAGCCGTGGTTAAGAGCAAAAAGACCCTCCTTGAGATGCTCATGACCCATTCCGACATCGCCATGGCGGCTCTGGTGGTGTCGGTTATCGCGGTGTTGATTCTGCCGATTCCTCCGAGTTTGCTGGATTTTGCGCTGGCTTTCAACATCGCCTTTTCGATCGTGATCCTTATTGCGACTCTTTATATCACCAGCCCGCTGGATCTGTCGGTGTTTCCGGGGATGCTCCTGATCGTGACTTTGATCCGGCTGTCGCTCAACGTCGCCTCGACGCGGTTGATTCTCGGCGAGGCTTATGCCGGCGAAGTGATCAATTCCTTCGGAAATTTTGTCGTCAAGGGCAACTATGTCGTCGGCTTCATCATCTTCTTCATCCTCGTCATTATTCAGTTCGTGGTCATCACCAAGGGCGCGACGCGAATTTCCGAAGTCGCCGCCCGTTTTACCCTCGACGCCATGCCGGGCAAGCAGATGGCCATCGACGCCGACCTCAACGCCGGCCTGATAACCGATAACGAGGCCCGCCAGCGCCGCGAGAATATCGCCCGTGAAGCCGATTTTTATGGAGCTATGGACGGCGCGTCAAAATTCGTCCGAGGCGACGCTATCGCCGGGATTCTGATCACGGCCATCAATGTCATCGGCGGATTTATCATCGGTATCGCCATACAAGGGATGAGCGTTCAGGACGCTTTGAAGACTTACACCCTGCTGTCGGTGGGCGACGGCCTGGTGACGCAGATTCCGGCGCTGATCGTTTCCACCTCGGCCGGTATCATCGTCACCCGGGCGGCGGCCGATTCCAACATGGGCACCGACCTGACCAAGCAGTTGGGTTTCCAGCCCCGGGCTATCATGGTGGCCTCGGCGGTGATTTTCATTTTCGGTATTATTCCGGGGATGCCGACCCTGCCGTTTGTCGCCCTGGGATCGGTGCTGGGTACGCTCGGTTTCTTCATCGAAAAAAGCCATAAGCAGGAAGCCAGTAACAAGCGGCGTGAGGAGCAGGAAGCCCGGGACGTCCCGGCCGAGGAAAGAACCGAGGACCTGCTCAAGGTCGATACCCTGGAAGTGGAGATCGGGTACGGCCTGATTCCGATGGTGGACGCCAAGCAAGGCGGCGATTTACTCGACCGCATTGCCGTCATCCGTAAACAACTGGCCGTCGATGTCGGCATTATCGTGCCGGCCATACGTATCCGTGACAACGTCCAGCTTCAGCCCAACGAGTACGCCGTCAAGATCAAGGGCATCATGGTGGCGCGCGGGGATTTGATGCCCGACCATATGATGGCTATCAATCCCGGTTATCTCGACGACGATATCGAGGGGTTCGATACCATCGAGCCGGCCTTCGACCTCAAGGCTCGCTGGATTATTCCCAATTTGAAGGAAACGGCCGAAGCCAAAGGATTCACCGTGGTCGAGCCGTCGGCGGTGATGGCCACGCATCTAACCGAGATTATCCGCAGTAACGCCGCCGAGATCGTCTCGCGGCAGGATATCCAGCACCTGATGGATACGCTGAAGGAAGAACAACCGGCGTTGGTGGACGGCGTCGTGCCCGACCTCGTGTCCCTGCCGACGGTCCATAAAATTATTCAGTTGCTTCTATCCGAACGGGTGCCGGTGCGGGATTTGGCGACGATCATGGAAACGGTTTCGGATTTCGCGGTGCAGACCAAGGACCCGGAAGTACTGGCCGAATACTGCCGGATCGCTCTGCGGCGCCAGATATCGGATATGCTCAAGGATGAGCAGGGCAAAATTTACTGTTTCACTCTTTCACCCCGAGTCGAGCATCTGCTGACCGAGTCGGTTCAGAATACCAAGCAGGGCATTATGGTGGTTCTGCCGCCGGAGGTCACCGAGCGGCTGGTGAAGGAAACGGCCCGGCAGGTCGAGAACCTGTCAACCAGCGGACATCACCCGATTTGCCTTTGTTCGCCCAATGTCCGGCTGGCTTACCGGCGGCTGATGGAAGCCGCGTTACCCAATCTGATAGTGATCTCTTATAACGAAATCCATCGCGACATGGATGTCATATCCGGCGGGATGGTGGAGATGAGCCATGATAGTTAAGTCGTTTATCGCGGACTCGGTGGCGGGCGCCCTGAAGATGGTGCGCAGTGAACTGGGCGGCGATGCGGTTATTCTCAAGACCCGCAAAGTCGATCCGATCCGGCAGAAAGTCGTCGGCGGGCGCGTGGAAGTGACGGCCTGTATCGACCAGGCGCCGACCCCGACCGCGCCGCGGAAGTCGGAAGAGAAGGTCAAACCGTCCGTATCGACAACAGCCGCTGACATCCCTTCCGAAATAATCGCGCAGAAGCTCGATTTTCTCATCGATGTTTTCCAGGCACCGGTGCGCAAGGATATCTTTTCCGGAGTTATCGGGCGCCTTTTCATGTCTCTTCTGCGGGCCGACGTTCCCGAAAACATGGCCTATGACCTGGCCAACAAGCTGGCCGGGCGGTTTGGCGAAGATCATGATTATGAAGAAGTCATCGCCGCCGCCGCCGAAATACTGATCGAGCAGTTGCCCCAAAAGCAGGAAGCGGAGCTTTTTCAGGCGGGACAAAAGATCGTGCTGGTGGGGCCTCCGGGAGCCGGGAAAACTTCATTAATGGGCCGTCTGGCCGGTCACATGATCACGCAATCGAAAATACCGGTGGTGCTGACTTCGCTGGACGAGGTCAAGGTATCGGCTCACGAGGAGCTCCAGACCTATGCCGATATCCTTGACGTCGATCATTACCGGATGCCGCATGAGATCGACGGTTCGCTCCTGGACAGCCAGGGCCTGAATAAGGTCACTTTGATCGATATGCCGGCCATGAATCCCCGGCATCGGGTACCGATAAAAATTTATACCGAGAAACTGGCGCGAATCAAGCCGCATCGGGTGGTGGGCGTTTTTCCGGCCCTGTACCGGGCGGCCGACCTGTTCGATATCATCCGCGCCTTCAAGCCGCTCAAGTTGACCGACCTCGCCTTTACCATGACGGATCAAACCAGCCGTCTGGGCGGCATGATCGCCATGTCGATTCAAACCGGCCTGCCGATAACGATTCTGGGCGTCGGCCAGCGGGCGGGCGACATCGACCTGGCTCCCGATCTCAGCAAAATTATCCGGACTTTTTTGGGCCTGGAGGAGGAAGAGAGTCATGAATAACCTCCGCGGCATAAACCGTATCGGGTCTCATATTGACGGCACGCCGCGTGTCTTCGCCATCGCCTCGGGCAAGGGAGGCGTCGGCAAATCGGTGATCGCCTTCAATCTGGCCCAGCATTTATCGCGTTCTCATCGGGTTCTGCTGATCGACGGCGATTTCCAGATGGGCAACCAGCATCTGCTGGCTAATATCGCTCCCCAGACCGGCTGGCAGGGTGTCTGCATGGGTCATGTGGAATGGGATGAGGCGATTCGGCCGGTGGGACGGAATCTGGATCTGCTGGCCTCGACCGGGGGACGTTCCGACGAACTCCTGCCGGATATGAAGAGCCTGGCGCAGTCATTGAGTCATTTGAGGCGGCTGGCGGCGGGATACGATTTTGTCATCATCGACACCGCTTCGGGTATCCTGCCCCACAGCAATTTGATCCTCAATACCGTCGATGAAGTCATTCTGGTGACGACCCCGGAATTGACCTCGATTTCCGATTGCTATGCCCTGTTCAAGATTTTGATCTCGAATAATGCGCATCTGACGGCCTCGCTCCTGGTCAATCGTGAAGACCGCGGAGAAGAGGTCGATTACATTTATCAGAAATTTACCGCTTTGACCGATCAGTTTCTGGGTCGTTCCCCGGCCTTTTGCGGCTTTTTGGGCGACGATCCGCTTCTGACGGAATCCGTGGCGCGGCAACGAGGGGTGGCCGATTTCGCTCCCGAAAGCCGTATCGCGGAACATTTTACTTCACTGGCCGGAAGCCTGACGGGCGGCCGGTCGATAAAAACTACTCCGGAAACAATAAATTCAAAGCCCGTTGGGGCCGATATAAAGGAATAGCAGACAAATGATTAGCACAATCAAAGAGAAACGACAAGTAAAGCGTACGGTGGCGGCTTTGCTGGAAACAGAAACGGCCGTCCCGACCAAGGAACAAGTCAAGGTTAGAAGAGACACCGTTACTCGTCGGGAATGGGATAAGTACCTGCGCGATCAGGATCCCGATGTGCGTCTCCGGCTGCTCAATCGTTATCTGCCGCTGGTGCGCAACGTTGCCGGGCGTATGGCGATCAATTTCCCTCGCTCGGTGGAATTGTGCGATTTGATCAATACCGGGGTTATCGGATTGATCGAAGCTTTTCGTAATTTCGACCCCGAGCGCGGCGTCAAGTTCGAGACTTATGCGGTGCCGCGCATCAGAGGAGCGATTTTGGACGAATTACGCTCACTCGACTGGGTTCCCCGGTCAACGCGGGCCAAGGCGCGCGAGATCGAGAGGGCTCTGCTGGCGTTTGAAAACGACTACGGCCGGCCGCCTTCGGACGACGAACTGGCGGCGGTTCTGGGGATGTCGATCAACGATCTGCACCTGTCATTGGAAGATGTTTCCAAGACGACCCTGCTGTCGCTGGATGAGTTGATTTTCCGTGAAGAGGACAACCGCCAGGTCCCCCGGATCGAGACGGTCGAGGATCAGAACGCCAATATCATTCTGAAAAATCTGGAGAAAAACGAGCTCCAGGCCTTTCTGGTACTTGCCATCGACAGGCTGACGGAGCAGGAAAAACTGGTCATCGCCTTGTACTACTACGAGGAATTGACATTGAAGGAGATTGGGGAAGTGATGAAGATATCCGAGTCGCGGGTATCGCAAATTCACACCAAGGCGGTGCTGAAACTGAGAGGCATGGTTCGGGAACGATTCGGCCTCTCATAAATCGGCCGCAAGGCCGGCGGGAGGAGGTATGGTACGTCCCATCGATTTGACGGATAACCTGTCGAAGACACAGGCCGCCGAGAGGATGAACCAGATCCAAAAAGCGCATGGCGAAATGGGGCAACGACAGGTTGCCGAGGCGCTCAAAGAAAAAGCCTCCGCCGAATTGGAAAAGGCCAAGGCAAACGAGAAAGCGGACATGGTCATTATCCGAAAGGAGCAGGAAAAAGACGACTCCGGGCAAAAGGGAAAAAAGAGAGAAGAAAAGCACCGGGAGCCGACGGATGATGACTCGCAGGAGAGACTGGATATCAAGGGATGAAACATAGGAAGGTTAAAAATGGATTTTTCATCGGACGTCTTGATTGATTTCGGCCTTAATCTGGCCGGGTATGTGGTCGTCGCCCTTTTGATCTTTGTCCTGATGGGGCGCCGGCGGCGCGAGAAACAGCCGGCGACGGTAGATCGAATCGTCCCGGCGGCTCGATCACCCAAAGTGATGTCACAACCGAAGGTTCCGGCCCCGGCGCGAACCGAGGATCCGGAGTTTATTCCCCTGGCGGGCAGCGTTCCGCGCGGCCGTTCGGGAGCGGCGGTGAGTTATGTTCGCGGCGGCGACGACGAGTCGGTGGTCCCGTTGACGGAAACGACGCGCAAGGAAAACCGGCGCGCCATCTACCAGGAGGCCCGGCGGCTGCTGGCCTCGGGCAAGGCGCGGCGCGATCTGATGGATCAATTGCCTTTGACCGAAGGCGAACTGGAAATGCTCTCGGTGGCAGGAAAAGCCTGAAATAATCGACAAGGAAACGGGAAAGGAAGTCAGTCATGGTCATGGAATCCCCATTGTTTTTAACCAAGGTCGAATGCCCCGTTTGCGGGACGGTCAACGAATTCGAGACGATCCGGGTCGGCGCTTACAGCGAGGGGGAGCGACAGACGGATTTCTGTCCTTCATATATCAAATGGCGTAATCCCAAATATCAGAAATACCATCCGCTGTTGTTTTTCACGGCGACCTGCGACAATTGCTTCTATACCCGGGAATTCAACGCCAAGTTCAAGGACTGGGGACGCGACAACAATTTCCGGGCCTATCGTCTGAAGGTCATCAAGACCAAGCACCTGTCCTGCCTGGCCGACGCCGATTCATTTCTCAAGTTGGTGGGCGGGATGCTGGACAATGACAAATATCCTGATGAAACGGCGACATTGAAGCTGTTGCTGGCGGCGTACGATGAACTACTCATTGACCACCCGTCGTATCTCGACCTGGGGCGTTTCTATCTGCGCATGGCGTGGCTGTTCCGGCAATGCGGCAAAAGCGCCGAGCGTCAGCCGGTGAAGAACCTGGCCAGCCCCTATGAAGATATCGAAAAGGGCATCAATGACCTGGAGACCTGGGTGGCCGGGCTGGGCCGCAATATCGAGTATTTCACGGGGGCGGTGAACGAATTTTCATCGTTGCCGGATGCGGCGCCGTTCGAAGAAGATTTGCCGCAGTCTTTTTTCGCCCAGGATATCGGGCGCTTGCAGGAGATAGAAAATCAATCGCGGCAGGTTATCGGCAATCTGGCCTCGACCCTGGAGACGCTCAAGGCGACACCGGGCGAACAGACGGCGACGGTTTTCAGCGAGGAATATTTCACGCATCGCAATTTCGAAGAGTTCCTGGTCAAGCTGGCCCGGATGTGGGACGGCGTGCCCCGCAATGAACTCGAGGCGATGCGATTCGCCGTCCGGTATTATATCAGCGCCTTCGAGACCGGCAAGGAAATCGCTCATGGCAACCAGACCATACAGGCTTCGTACCTGATCGCGGAATTATCGCGCCAGATCGGCGACCATGATACCGCCCGGCAGTATTTCAATACGACGATCAAGATGGGCCAGGAATTCATCAATGAGATCAAGGGTGATCGGAACCGGACGGCGCTGGCGAGAAAACTTTTGGAACTGGCCCTGAAGCAGGGCAAGAAGAATCTGGCCGAGGCGAAATAGACGATGTCCACGGTACAGGAAAAAAAGCAGGCGTATCAGTTTCAGATCTGGGAACGACTGCGGCTGACGGTCGGTGAGGAAGGACAGGAGGGCACCTATTCGTGCCGCATCTCGGATATTCGCCCGGACCGGCTGGTGATCAGCCGCCCCGTGTATGAGCGGGGTAAGACGCTGATGGCCGACAATCGGCTGGTGATCGGATACAGCATCCGGGCCGACGCCGCCTATGCTTTTTCCGCGCGCCTGAAAGAGACCGAACCGAAATCGGCGGATGAAATGTACCTGATGAATCCGGGTCCGGTCAAGCGGGTTCAGCGCCGGCGTTTCGTGCGGTTGGACAAGCTGATTCATGTCAAATATGCACCGCTGCCGCGCCCGATTTCCAAGCCTATTAATCCCACTTTCATGCCGCTGGCCGCGAGCCGCTCTATCAACCTGTCGGCGGGCGGGATGTTGATAACCCTCGAGAGCGACCTATCCACCGACGATATTCTGTTCCTAACTCTTGAGGCCGGCGGGTTCCAAAAACTGCCGCGTTATATGCTGGGGGCCTGCCGTCATACGGGAAAACCGAATAACCTGAATCGGGTGGCCGGTATCGAATTCATCCTGCAGGAGGATTTGCCCCGCTATTTAAGCCATGAAGAAATAAAGATGATTCCGGCCGAGGGCATGATCTTCAACGACCAGATGCAGAACGAACTGGTGGCTGAGATTTTTAACGAGCAATTGGTGATGCGTCAAAAGGGGATCCTCTGATGATCGATCGGCCCTCTAACGCGTCTTTGCATTGCTCCGCCGATATGGCGGCGGAACTGCCGGCTCTGATCACCGAGGAAATAATTATCTGGTGTTATGAGGGCAACGTCGGCGAAGTTTATTCGTCGCGGGTGCTGGGCGTCGAGGGTCAGCGCCTGCGTATCAACCTGCCGCGCCGAATTGCCGGCAACGGTTATCTGCGCACCTCGCGACCGGTGGTATTGAATTTCATCATCGACAATCAATTTTATAAATGTCCGGCGGCTTATGAGGCCGACGACGAGCATACCCGGGAGCTGGTCATCAACGGCCCCATTGAGCCGACGACCCGGCGCGGGCATGGCCGCCGGCCGATGCAGGCCCATCTTGGATATGCGCCGGTGTCCGATTTCAGTCTGTCCCGGGGGGCCTTTGCCAACCTGAGATGGAAACAAAGCATGACGATCGATTTGTCCGGCGGCGGAGCCCTGTTTCAGGTTCCTTTTCAGGCGCCGGTCGATTCCTACCTTTTGATAAATCTGGAGATTCCGACTTTCCACGGCTCGTTTTTCGTTTTCGGGCAGGTGCGCTGGGTGGGGTTAAGCGAAACCAAGCGCCGTTTCTACCTATGCGGCGTGCAGTTCATCCTTCGTGAGGATCTGCATCGCCATTTTTCGGATCGGGCGTTGTCGGAACTCCCGGCCATCATACTTTCTTTCGACAAAAAAATGCAAATGGAGCTGGACGCTTTTCTCAAGGCGGCGGCCGGCCATAGAATTCAAGGAGGAGACAATGACGACAAGTAGCAGGACAACCGGCAAGGGGCTACCGGCCTCGACGACGGTCGATTTTCAGGTCAAACCGCCGTTCAAGATCATGGAGGATAACCGCCGCAAATTTATCCGGATCGATATCGACGCCCCGTTGACTTTCTGTACGATCAAATCGGCCGAGGGGACTTTCTGGGCCGAGTGCGACGGCCCCAGCGGAGAAGGCGAAATTCTCAATATTTCCGCCGGCGGAATTTTGATGTTCACCAAGAACCCGGTCATGGAACAAACACTGGTGTCGATCTCCCTGCAGTTGGAAGGCTGTGAGAGGGTCGATCATATCCTTGGTCTGGTAAAGCGGACGGAGATCGATTCCGACGGTTACCTGGTCGGCCTGGAGTCGATCACCCGGGAAAAGCTCAGCGATGTGCTGGACGCCGACGAAGTCGGCCAATTGCCGCAAACTCTGTCATCTTTTACGCAGAGGATTCAGGTGCTTCTGAATCATTACATCTATTCCAAAAAGCTGGATGAAAATGAACAGGAAATTTAAAACCATAGGACTGGTGATCGGTTGTCTGATGGTATGGGCGGCCGGCGCCTCGGCTCAGTCGGAGGGCCGCACAATTGCGGTCGTTTTGGAACAACCGAAACAGCATATCCCGGATTTCAATCTGGTCAGCAGGTTGAATGACGCCTTTTCGATGTATGTCGGGGCCGAGGTTATTGTCCCGGCCGAAGACAGTACGTTGCCTCCGGTGCCCGACAATCGCTTCGATCTCGAACGTCTGGTCAACTGGGGCCGGGAAGCCAATGTCAGGTATATAGTGTATCTGCAGATCGACAGCCGCCGCATCGTCACCGCCAAGCGCTGGTCGATTCCGCTGTTGTTGTCGCGGTATGTGGTCGAGGGGCATATCGACGGCGCCTATATCCTCGTCGATACCCGTTTTGGAAAATTGATCGACACCTGGAATCTGGAGACGACCGTCGAAGGTCCCCAGCAGTGGCAGATCACTGAGGATTATCGCGACGATCCCGACCTGCATATCCCGGCGCCGCGGAAAATGACTTTCCTGCGGGATCTGGAAGATCATGCGGCGACACAGATCATCAGGGACGTGGTGCCTCATTTGAGAGGCCGCTGAGGTCGGCGACGACCGCAGGAGTACGGAATATGACCATGTTGAATATCCACCAATCGGCAGGGGAGCACATATGATGTCTGTCGAATATCAGGGTCAGACGGATTTGGCCGTCCTCGATGAGCTTCAACATTGTTTTTATCTAAATCCGATCGGGATTTTTATGATCGGCGTCGACGGCCGCCTCCGGCAGATCAATCAACGGGCCAGCCGGATTTTCGGCTTTGCTTCGCCCGAGGAGGCGCTCGGCAAATCTCTGTCCCAGTTGGAATTTTTCTTTTCGCCGCCGATCGTGGCGCGGATCAATCAATTGATGAGCGACGGGGAATCGTTCAAGATCAGTTGTTTCCCCGGCACCAATCTTTCCGGGCATTTCGCCCATTACTGCCTGGCCTGCAATCGGAGCGAGGGACGGGACGGTCTCCCGGGGGGAGTTATCGGAATCATCGAAGACGTTTCGGAGCAGGTCAAGCGTCAACAGGAATTCAAAGACCGGGTCGAGGAACTTTCGATACTGTCTCAGATTTCGCAGGAAGTGTCCTCGGCCATCGATACCGAAGAAGTTCTAAAAGTTATCCTGACCGGCGTCACGGCCCGTCAGGGATTGGGATTCAACCGGGCTTTTCTGTTCCTTCTCGATGACGACTCCCGGATGCTGACCGGGCGCCTGGCCATCGGGCCGGCGGACGCCGCCGAGGCGGGGAAAATATGGAGTTCGCTGGAGTCCGACAATCGTTCATTGTCGGAGATATTATCGCTATATCAGGAGGAGTCGGAGCGCAGTAACCACAGCCTGACCGATCTGATCAGCGGGATCCGGATCGACATTACCAACGGATCGCTTTTTGCCCGGGCCATGCAGGAACGAGCCCCGCTGGTGATCGAACTGGAGACGGAACTCGACCGGGTGACCGCCCGGATACTGGAGCGTCTGGGCGAGAAGGAAGTGGCGATGACGCCGCTGGTTACGCGCGACCGGCCGATCGGATTACTGGTCGTGGATAATGCCATCACCCATAAGGAAATTACCGAGCACGACCGCAAATTTTTGAAATTAATCGCTGACCAGACCGCGGCGGCGGTGGAACGCTCGTATCTATATCGCGACCTGAGGGAGCGGGCGGTTGAGTTGGAACGGATGAATCGCCGCCTGGCCGAAACCCAGAATCAAATTATCGAGGCGGAAAAGATGTCGGTTATCGGAGAAATCACGGCCGCCGTGGCCCATGAACTTCGCAATCCGTTGACCATCATCGGCGGCTTCGCCAACCTGATGCATAAGAGCCTGATGCCGGATTCATCGGACGGCGAGTATCTTAATATCATCATTTCCGAGACCCAGCGGGCCGAAGCGGTGCTGACCGACGTCCTTGATTTTTCCAAAGCCTCCAAAGCGGAAGACCGGCGGCTGGATCTGAATGTCCTGGTGCGGAAAGCCAATGATATGCTGAGTGTCCGAATGGGCAACGGCCGGGGCCGGCTGAGGCTGGCTTTGAGCGAGGCGACGTTGCCGATCTGGGGTAACTCCGATCAACTGCTGCACGCCTGTTATCAAATTTTGTGGACTCTTGTCCAGGACCTGCCGGCCGAAGTCATTCCTCGAGTGAGCACCTATGCTCTGCCCGACGCCAGCCGCCTGGAAATATGTTGCGACCATTCGCCCCGGAATTCGGACGAGGTCGAAAAGACCCTCAGGCAGTATTTTGGGGGCAACCACAGCACCAAACGACTCCCATTGATTGTCTCCGAAGAAACGATCAAACATCACGGCGGCGATCTGGGCCTGGAATCAAACCCGGAAGAGGGGCCGGTCCTTTTCGTACAATTACCCCTGCATAAGGAGAAAGCGGATGTCTAAGCTACTGGTCGTGGATGATGAGACCTATATCCGCATGCTCTACAAAAAGGAATTCGAGAACGACGGCTATGAAGTCTTCGTGGCTTCCGACAGCGACGAGGCATTGAAGATGATGGAGGCCCATCGCCCCGAGCTGGTCATCCTTGACATCGAACTGGGCGACGAGAGCGGCCTGAATCTTCTCAATCGTCTGCGGCAGGAATTTCGCGGATGCGCCGTAGTTTTGAATTCGGCCTATTCGACCTATAAATCGGATTTTCAAACATGGCTGGCCGACGCCTATATCATGAAATCATCCGATCTCAAGCCGCTCAAGAACAAAGTCAAATCGCTTCTGGCGGAAGGGCCCCTTGAAAAGCGCAAAGGATGAAAATAACCCGGAGACGTCGGACCAATTGGTCGAGCGGGTCAATTATCTGGCCGGCGAGGTCAAACTGCTGGCTATCAACCTGGCCATAACGCTGGCCCGGATGAAGGGACGGCAGAAGATATTCGGCGGTCTCGAACCGAGGTTTACCGAATTGATTAAAAGAGCCAACGACACCGCTCAGCAAGTGACTGAAGTTCTGAACGATTTCAGGAATAGAAGGCGGATCAATTCGGGTCTTCCGGCCTCCACAGCGATAATCGAACAACGGGGCGCCTATGACTGTATCGAGGCCAAGTTGAACTATATCCATAAATTGAGCCGTGAAGTCCTGGAGGCGATCACGGTTATCAAACAACAGGAACAATTAGGATAAATCATGCAATTATCAAAAAAGGCTAAAATCGATCGGGGCGGAGTCGGGGCCGAAGCCCTGCCGCAGTTGAGGCAGGCGGTTTGCTTTTATCTCAATGGCGTCGAATATGGTATCGACGTCAACGGCGTCGAGGAAATTATCAGAATGCGTGAAATCCGTACCGGCGGAGACTGGCCGTCCTCAGTCAGGGGGACAATCGGCTGGCGCGAACAGGAAATTCCCGTGGTCGACTTGCGCGTCAAACTGGGATCCAAAGCGGCCGACGATGAGGCCGAAATGCGCCTGGTGGTCATCAATTATAAGGGCCGGACAGCGGCGGTGATGGTCGATTCAATCACCGAGGTTTTGCGGATTGAATCATCGGGGGTTACCGAGGTTCCGGACGATGAAATACGATCTGTCGGGGAGTATTTGCAGGGGATTTATATCGAGGACGAAAATCAATTGCGGTTACTGGATGTCCCGCGTCTTTTGGGTGATATACGATTCGCCGCGGTTCGGCAAGATTAGATGACATGGCGCTGGTGAATTCATGATAGATAACGAAGGGAAGATGAATGAGTATTGACGAACAACAAATACTGGCCGGTCGAAACGGGATACCATACCATATCCTGATTGTTGATGATGAAGAGAATGTCCGCAATGTATTCAAGGATTTTTGCCTGAGTTCGCCTCTGTTCAAGGTCGCCACGGCTTCGGGGGGGCAGGAGGCGATAGAGATGGCCGACCGCGACGATTTTGATATCGTGACCATGGACCTGGTCATGCCGGATGTCTCGGGTCTGGAAGCGATGGAGACTATCAAGAAGCAGAAACCCCATCTGCCGATGGTGATTATCACCGGCCACGCTACCGACAGCCTAATCCGTCAGGCCGGCCGTCTGGGTGGTTGCCGGGTTATGCATAAGCCGGTGGGCGTTGAGGAATTCCTTCGGGAATTGATCGAATTGGCCCAGGAAAAATGCTAGTAAGCGTTATCTCCGGCTCAACTTTCGCCGGATATTCCCGATTTAAAGAATAAAGGGATTGTATTTTTCGATTATTGAGGAATTGATGAAAAACGGTATTTCCATATTGGTTGCCGACGATGAGCAACTTCTTCGGGATCTCCTGGTCAAAATCCTCTCCAAAGAAGGCTATCAGGTCGAGACGGCGGTGGACGGCGAAGAAGCGTTGGAAAAGCTCCGCCAAAATCGATACAGCCTTCTTATTTCCGACATAAAAATGCCTCGTCTGAACGGGTTTGAACTGCTGAAGCAGGTCAAGCAGACGTATCCGGAAATGGGCGTAATTATGATGACCGCCTACGGTGACTCCTTCTCGGTTAAGGACTCTCTTCTTCTGGGGGCCGACGAATATATCACCAAACCGTTCAAGAGTTTCGAGATCCACCTTATCGTCGAGCGCGCCTATTGGCGCCTTCTATCCTCCCAAAAAGGCATCACCGCCGAATAACTGCCTCGGCGTTTTACAGAACAAGAACTATCTGGCAATTGCGGTTTCGGGTGCGCTCGGATGATTTGGGATTTGTCGTTTGAGCAAGTCGAATTTTTTCGACTAGGGTTTAATCACGGTGTCGGTTAGCGTGTTCGGCTCGGCATGCAGAGGTTTCTGACCGGCCCGTAATCATTTCCATTTGACGCCAGAAAAGTGTTGAAAAACGGGAAAAAGTGTTTATATTGGCGGTCGTGAACGGAGAGGTGGCCGAGCGGCCGAAGGCAGCTGCCTGCTAAGCAGTTAACGGGGAAACTCGTTCCTGGGTTCGAATCCCAGCCTCTCCGCCAGAAAAATAAACTAATTCATAACTTT
>CAZGAV010000067.1:0-21506 GCA_964523575.1 uncultured Ignavibacteriales bacterium | reverse complement strand
AAAGCCAAAAAAACCACGAAAAACGGGCCAGCAAAGCCAAAATGGCGTCTCTTTGCCCCATATATTTTGTGTTTTGTGGTGCGAGGCATAACAATATATGGTGTATGAGGCATAATTCGGGGGCGTTTTTCTCTTTGTAATATATTGTCGGGCAGGGCATTGCAGAGAATTTGGGTTTGCTTGCTCATTTTTTAGGGGTCCCCAGGTTTTCTTTTCCCCCTGATTCAATTCGGAATTATAGCGGGCCTGTTTGCGGCCGGAATGCTCTTGGGAATTTAGCATGGCAGTCTCCGGCTTCGTTGATGGTTTCCTCCATATACCGGCCTGCTTTATTAATCACCAGTGATTCTATGTTGATTTTGCACTCGTGATGGCCATGGTGACGATTCTTACCGCAAGCGGTGAGGCACGCGGCTAGCTACGATAACTTCTATCAATATTTTAGAAGCAATACCCCTAATTTATTTTCATTTTTGTCCGAAGATATTCCATATATGACCAATCTTGGTAAATAATATCCTGGCTTTTCAATAATATCAAGATAGGTCGGAATGCAATAATCAACTCTTAACTAGGGTGTTGCGACGTGGATGAGACTATAGCTGCCTGGTCAATAATCATGGGATTGTTTTTAATGATTGCAGGCGTGATATACATATTTTACCGAACCAGACAAGCAATGAAGACGCTACAATTATTTTTGCCGCGTAATATACTCCTGCGAGCACTTCGAAAGAGCGAAATCAAATTTCGCAGATATATGAGCACTAGCGTGAGCAGCAAAGCCGGCAACAGTACAATTGAAGAACCTGATATAGTCGGGGTCTTAAGAGCAATCCATGACAAACCAGACAAAATCAAGGTCGAACGCAAAAACGTAATGCCTGATAACCAAGGGAAATGTAATGCAAGCAGCCAAAAACATCATGAGTGCATAAGATGAATGCCATACTTTTACCTATCGTTCAATACGTAATCGACCTACGGTTATTTACTGAGACTTTGCCCAATATGGCAGTAATCATCAGTTCAGCTGTAGCCTATTGTACACTGCACTATCATCTTAGCTCATGTCTCGCAAGGAAAAGAGCCTTTATACCCAACTCAGGAGATATTAAATTTGACATGCTCTGCAAAGCAAAGCAATGGCTCGTACTCCCAGTCTTATTAAACATTGCAACTCTTGTATTGGTACTTGCGAGGGGTTATTTCGGAGGTACTGGGCATATCGATGCACTCTCAATTTGTGGCATTCTTAGCCTTTTTATTACCATCGTATTGCCTTTAGATATCATAATCCTCGCTATTGTAGGAAAATCAATTGAAGATTTTATTTTTGAATATAATTATGAAATAGCCGATTCAGAATCTCAACGTATAGACTCCATTGTCTATCTAAAATCTGGGAGAGCAATCCGTGGGTGGTTACCAGATCCGAATCAAATTGGAAGCAAGACATATTTTGGTTTTGTCCGAGAAGATAGATCTGTAACGACGATTGCCTTGGAGAATGTTGCGGCTATCTTTCTACAGAATTCATATATTAAGAAAAGGTTTTTAAGTAGAAAACGCTTCAAAGAGGGACCCAAAAAACTGTACATTACTTTTCCTAACCGCGAGGATTTTCCAGACACTAAGTATTTCCAGCAAGATGCTTTTAAAGTCTTGAAGATAACCAAACCTACTACCAGCAGCAAATTCGCAATTATTGATTCCCAGTTTATTGAAGAAGTCAATGCCTAGCCAAAAAGAAAGCTGTCGAAACTGCAGGGGTTTCGACCTACTCGACTTCGCACTCCTAAAGGAGTGCGGCACCCGGCATTCGTCGGTAACGGGCGGGAACCCACCATAAATGGTGGGCCACCGGTCTCACGTACCCGGCTGAAAAGGGAGGTTTAGCATGGCCAAAAGATAAACCCACCTTGCGTCCCGCAGATGCGGGACTTTAGGTGGGGTACCAAGTGGGCCACCGGTCAACTGACAATCACAAATCGAAGCACTCAAGCTGAAATTGCTTCGCCCACCCTTCGGGTGGGGTACAGGAAGCCATTTGGCAGGATCACACGGATCCTGCCCTACGACTTCTTAAGAAATCCGGAGCAACATTCCGGGCCACACGGCGAATTGAAGTTTGATATTGCGTACATCTAGATTATTTGAATAGGGATGCTCAGCAGAACCAGCAAGACAGCGTCAGGTCACACGCCTTCGGCGCAAGACCTGACGCAACCGGCAACTACAGCGCATCAGCCCAGACTACCGACGGCCTTTTCGACTTCCTCCAGCATCTCGCCGGATTTGACCAGTTCCTTCATCCGGGTATGATCGGGATATAACGGCCGGTCGATTTCGAGAAAGGCGACGTATTTGCGGATGACTTCTTTTGCCTTCGTCGTCCCGGCGCCGAACTGGTATTCGCGAAAATCGAGCGCCTGAGCGGCCGCCATCAATTCTATTCCCAGAATGCCATAGGCGTTGTCGAGAATCTGGAAATTCTTGATGGCCGTGTTCATGCCCATCGAAACGAAATCCTCCTGATCGGCGGCGGCCGGAATCGACTGAACCGAAGCCGGGGCCGAAAGGATGCGCTGTTCGACGATCTGCATGTCGGCCGTGTATTGCGAGAGCATCAGGCCGGAAAACATCCCCGCCCCCTTGGTCAGAAACGGCGGCAGGCCGACACTCAGGGCCGGATTGTTGAGGCGGTTCATGCGCCGTTCGGACATGACGCTGACCATGGTCACGGCGGCGCTCATCATGTCCATCGGCAAAGACACCGGCGTGCCCTGAAAATTGGCGCCGGACAATTGGAGGTTTTCGTCAGGGAAGAAGATCGGGTTGTCGCCGACCCCGTTGAGTTCGATTTCGACCTGCGACCGGGCGTAGGCCAGGGCGTCGTGAGCGGCCCCGATCACCTGCGGCGTCGAACGCATCGAATAGGCGTCCTGAACTTTGCATTTGACGCGATTCTCGGCCAGATCGCCTCCGGCAACCAGTTTGCGGATGGCCTCGGCGCTTCGCACGGCGCCCCTGAAACCGCGCACCTCGTGAAGTTTGGCGCTGTACGGTTTCATGTTGGCCTTGAGGGCCTCGAGCGACATGGCGGCGGCGATTTCGGCCTGTTTCAGCCAGCGATTGGCGTCATAGAGAAAAATGGCGCTCATAGCCGTCAGGACATTGGAACCGTTGATGACGGCCAAACCGTCGCGGGCCATTAGACCGGGGATGGCGATCCCGGCCCGATCCATCGCTTCTTTGCCCTCGAGCAGTTCGCCTTTGTAGAAGGCCTGCCCCTCGCCCATCATCAGCAGGGCGATTTGCGACATCGGGGCCAGGTCGCCGCAGGCGCCGACCGAACCTTTCTGGCAGGCGAAAGGCGTGACGCCCTTGTTGAGCATTTCGACCAGAGTCAGGGTGACTTCCGGGCGGACGCCGGAATTGCCGTGGGCATGGACATTTATCCGCGCCGCCATCGCGCCCCGGACGTATTCGATCGGCATCGGGTCGCCGATCCCGGCCGAATGGTTGTAGATGAGATATTTCTGGAAATCGCGGACCTGATCGTCGTTGAGGACGACTTCGGAGAATTCGCCGATGCCGGTGTTGACGCCGTACATGATTTCATGGGCCTCGATTTTCTTCTCGAGCATGGCCCGGCATTTTTTTATACGAGCAACGGCCTCGGGATGCAATTCGACCGCCTCGTTATGGCGGGCGATGGCGACCAGTTTTTCGATGTTCAATCCCGAACCGTCTAAAATAATAGCCATATCGACCTCATTTCTGCTGACCTGGTTGTCCCATCGAACGGCGGCAATCGGCCGCCGTCCCGATCAGCATATATAATAATTTCCGACCGTTTTTACAAGCCGCCGATGACAAATATCGGCTCGGGAAAAGGGGTAAAAATGAAAGGTGACGGCGTTTGTCCTCTTTCGCCGAGGCCGATTTTAACTGCGCTTGTCGCCTGCAATAAGGCGGTTATCTTCAAAAGAACGGTTGACATCCGCTTGTGAAAAATTTATCTTGCGCACCTAAAAAACGAAAATCGAGCGGCGGCCTCGGCGCCGCCTTTTCATTCTTCTTTTCAAAGGAGAGCATTAAGGTGAGTTCCTTACTGATCCTTATCGTCGTCGTCGTGGTCGTGGCCGCCGCGATCATCGCCGTCGTCCTGAAAAATTACCGTAAGGTCGGCCCCAACGAGGTGCTGATCATTGCCGGCGGCAGAAAACGCATGGTCACTCTGCCCGACGGTTCCACCCGGCAGATCGGTTATCGCATGCGTGTCGGCGGCGGGACATTCGTCCGCCCCTTTGTGGAACAAGCGCAGTCTTTGCCTCTGGAAATTATTCCGATGAATATCCAGGTGGAGAACGCCATTTCCACCAATGGCATCCGCTGTACTGTCCTGGGCACGGCGGAGGTAAAAGTCGCCGGCGATGAGGGGTCGATTCATCTGGCGGCGGAGCAGTTTTTGGGCAAGCCGGTGTCCGATATCCGGGACGTGGCCCTGCGGACGCTGGAAGGTTCGACGCGGGCTTTGATCGGTACCATGAATCTGGAATCGCTGAATAGGAACCGGAAAGATTTTACCGCCAAGGTATTCGAGGACGTGGGGCAGTATTTCACCAACATGGGTTTGAAGCTCCTTTCCTTCAACCTCAAGGAAATCACCGACCCCTCCGGTTACCTCGAAGCTCTGGGGCGGCCTCGTATCGTCCAGGCCCGGCGTGACGCCGAAGTGGCCGAGGCGGAGGCGGCGCGCGACGCCATCATCAAATCGGCCGAGGCGAAAAAGGAAGGGGACGTCGCCAAAATTTCGGCCGATACCAAGGTGGCCGAAGCCAATCAGGAGTTCGAACTCAAAAAGGCCGATCTGCAGAAATCGCTCAATCGCAAAAAAGCCGACGCCGATTTTGCCTATGAGCTGGAACGGCATAAACTCAATCAGGAGTTGAAGGCCGAGGAAGCCAAGGTCAAATTGATCGAAAAAGACACGGCCATCGAACTGCAGAAAAAAGAGAGCGCCCGTATCGAGCAGGAACTGGAATCGACCGTCCGCAAACCGGCCGCGGCCGAGCAGTACCGGCTTGAATCCGAAGCCAAAGGTATGGCCGAGGCCAAGAGGATTCAGGGTCTGGTCGAGGCCGAGCTGGTCGAGAAGGTCGGCCAGGCCGAAGCTGACGCTCTGCGCAAAAAAGCTCAATCGTGGAATTCATATTCACAGCCGGCCCTGTTGCAGATGATGTTCGACCGGCTTCCCGAGCTGGCCCGCGAGATGGCCGCGCCGATTTCCAAAATCGACAAAATCATCATGGTCTCCAACGACGGCAAACTGGGCACCTCCAAAATAACGGGCGAGATGGCGACGATGATGTCGCAACTGCCGACGGTGGTCAAATCGTTGTCCGGGTTCGACCTGGAATCATGGATTAAAAAACTGGCCGAAAAGCAAAGCGATCAGGAGCCGTCAAAGGCGAGTGGTCCGGACGAGGGATAAGCGATGATATCCAACAGGATCGGCCGCCTCGAGCTTTCTCCGACCCTGCGCATCAATGCCAAGGCCAAGGCCATGAAAGCCGAGGGGATTGACGTCATTGATTTTTCGGTGGGGGAGCCGGATTTCCCGACCCCGGCCAATATCAAGGACGCCGGCAAAAAAGCGATTGACGACAATTTCACCAAGTACACCGCCAACGACGGCATCCCCGAACTCAAGGCCGCGATTCGCGCCCGGTTTCGGGAAGACCAGGGGGTCGAATACAAGGCGAATGAAATCATCGTCGGCACCGGCGGCAAACAATGCCTTTACAACCTTCTCGTGTCCATCCTGAACCGCGACGAGGAAGTGATTATCCCGGCGCCCTACTGGGTGTCGTATCCTCAGATGGTCCTGATGGTTAAGGGCAAGCCGGTGATCGTCCCCACCCGCGAAGAGAACGGCTTTCGGCTGACGCCGGAGGAACTCAAGGCTAATCTCAATTTCAACACCAAGGCGCTGATTCTCAACAATCCCAGCAACCCCACCGGAGCGGCCTACACCCGGGAGCAGTTGATGGAATTGTGCGAGATTGCCGTGGCCGAAGGTCTGATCGTAGTGGCCGACGAAATTTACGAAAAAGTCGTCTATGACGGCTTCAAGGTTACCTCCGTCGCCGCCCTGGGCGATCGCATCAAGGATAAGACGGTAGTCGTCAACGGCGTTTCCAAAGCCTATTCCATGACCGGCTGGCGGATCGGGTACGCGGCCGGGCCGCGCGAGATTATTTCGGCCATGAGCATTATTCAGTCGCATACGACGTCGAACGCCAATTCCATCGCTCAGAAAGCCTCGGCCGAAGCGCTGTCGGGAAATCAGTCCGAAATCAACCGCATGGTGGCGGAATTCCAGTCGCGGCGCAATTACATGCTCCAGAAAATTCGACGGATACCGAATGTCTCCTGTTTCGAACCGCAGGGCGCCTTCTACCTCTTCCCCAATGTGTCCTCGTATTACAACACCGAATACGGCGGCATGAAAATCCGTAATTCCTACGGGCTGGCTTATTATCTTCTCCGCGAGGCGGCGGTGGCTCTGGTGCCCGGAAGCGCCTTCGGGTCGGAAGACAATATCCGGTTTTCGTACGCGACCTCGATGGAGAAAATCGAAGAAGGCACCGACCGGGTGATCGAAGCCATGGCCAAACTCAAAGAATCGCCCAAATTCAAGCGGGTGGCTTTGCAGAACGTGATGACCTATCCCCGGAAGAGTACCGAAATCAATGCCAACGTGGCCGTCGAGGAGCGTGACGCCCTGGTGCAGGAAGCCGAGGCGGCTCTGCCGTTCGACCGGTATTTCGAGTGGAACGCCAATATCAACGGAATCATCATTCAGCTTCGCACCAATGTCCCGCATCTCTACGATTTCTGGGTCGAAAACTGGTACCCGGCGCAACTGGAATCGGATCTGGAGCCGCATGGTATTATCTATGCCGTTGACGGCGTCGCCGGGCGCAAGCCTTTCACATATTACAACCCCGACATGAAGACGGCCATCCTGTTCAATACCAGCTATTACGGACAGGTGCGCAGTCTGGCGCTGGCTATGGTGGCTCAGGCCAGCGAACGTCTGCTCGACGTGCACGGCGTCCGGGCCGCCTGCCTCGACTTCAAAGGCCGCGGCCTGACTTTGATCGGCCCCAAGGGTCTCAAGCGGGGCTCGACTTTCGTTCGAATGCTGGAGGATAACGACGCCAAGTTCGTGACCAACGACTGGGTCTTTATTCGTTATCGGGGTGACGAAGCCATCGCCGACGCACCCGAGCGGAAATTCTATTTCAAGACGTCGATCGCGCAGAAATTCCCGCGCTATGCCCGCATATTCGACCGCAGTAAATGCGAGAACGTGGTTACCAATCGGGCCGACTGGTCGAATCTGAAAGAACTGGCCGATGAATGTCCGCTCGATCTGGGCGAACCCTATTGCTATTGGGGATCGACCGATTCCCGGGCTTTGGTTGACCCAGCCTGGATAAACGGGCCGCAGAGGTATGTCAAGCGGACGCGGGTGAAAACGGTCGTGATGCTGCATCATGAGCCGAATGCTCCGGCCATCGAAAAACTGACGCAGGCCGACGCCCTTGATTATATCACCGCCGGGAATTACCGGGTGCCCGAGGAGCATGGTCTGTCGCCTTTCAAGACTCAGCCGTTTTTCAACCCCTATATCCTGACGTCGTCGGCCGATCAGGAAGACCTGCAACGGCGCAATTTCCATCAGTTGTTCCGGGTCGCGGCGGCGTATAAGGTCAACATCGCGTCGATGCCGCCGGAAGCGCTGAAGGCGCGTATCCGGGAATTGATCTGATAGAGGAGGTCCGTGTGGCCAATACATTGGGGATAATCAAGCCGGATGCGGTGCGCCGCAAACTGGCCGGCAAAATCATCGCCAAAATCGAACAGTCCGGCCTGATCCTGCGGGGCATGAAAATCGTCCGGCTTTCGAAAGACGAGGCCTGCCGCTTTTACGCCGTGCATGAAAGCAAGCCCTTCTATAAATCGCTGGTCGAGTTCATGACCTCCGGTCCCGTGGTCGTGATGGTGCTGGGCGGACACGGCTCCATCGAACGCTGGCGCGAATTGATGGGCGCCACCGACCCGGCCAAAGCCAAATACAACACCATCCGCCGGGAATTCGGAACCTCGGTGGAGAAGAACGTGGTTCACGGATCGGACAGCGAGGCGACGGCCAATGCCGAAGTCTCTTTCTTCTTCCGTGATGATGAAATCCTGCCCAAGGAATAGCGAGCCATGTCAGATTCGATTTACGACATAGAATTATACAGCCGGTTCAGCCGCGACCTGAAACGCCGTGTCAATGGCCCCAATATCAAGGATGTGTCGCTGGATGATTTGCGCGAACCGGCGATCCGCACCGGGACCCGGACCAAATTCGGTTCCTGGGGCTGGCGTTCGGCCGTCTCCAGCCGAATCGGCGAAAAAACCTGCTACCTCGGCAGTGAGAAAGTCCGCGAGTTCCATCTCAGCGACCAGAAAAAGGCCATCATCGCCAAGTCGCCGGAAGAACTGGACAAGGTCTTGCACCTGATGGAGACTTTGCCGTTTGTCCGCCTGCGCCGCCAGATGGGGTTGAATGCCGAGTATAATCCGAAGTGTAATCTCTATATGTCGGCCGCCGATCCCAAAAATTACCGCCTGGCCTATATGTGGGGCCATACCATGGGGCCGGTGACCAATGCGCCGGGGCCGGAATTCACTCTGATTCATATCCCCGAAGAGCATCAGATCCGCCAGCAGGCGTTGATGCTCCCCGATCATAATATCACGCTGGTGCTCGGCTCCGATTACATGGGCGAAGACAAAAAAGGATTTCTGCGGAACGGCATGCATGCGGCCGGCGAACTCGACATGCTGGGCCTTCACGCCGGCACCAAGGTCGTTATCATCCGCGACGCCAAAACCAACAAACTCAAAAAGTACGGCGTCTTTCTTTTCGGCCTTTCGGCCACCGGCAAAAGCACCTGGTCCTGCCATCAACTCGGCCTCGACTGGAAGAAGGGCGAACGGACATTGGTTTGTCAGGACGATATCTGCTTTCTGAAGCATGACGGTTCGGCCTACGGTTCGGAATTAAACTATTTCGTCAAAACCGACGTCGATCCCCGCCTGCAGGAATCGATGTACAATTCGCTGGTGCATGAAAGCGCCTTGTATGAGAACGTCATGATCAATGCTGACGGCACGCCCGATTTCCTCGACGAGAACCTGTGCGGCAACGGCCGCGCCGTCATCTCCCGCAAGCACCTGAAAATCAAGCGGGGTCATTGGCCTTTCGCCATGAAAGATATCTGGTATGAAGATATCAACCTGCCGCCGGTGGAGGAACTCGACGGCATCGTTTTCGCGTTCATCACCCGGCGCAATACGATCATGAATTTTTCCCAGCGTCTGACGCCGATTCAGGCGGCTCTGGCCTATTTGTGGGGCGAATCGAGCCATAGTTATGCCTCGAATCCGGCCAAGGCGGGCGAATCGGTGCGCACGGTCGGGACCGATCCTTTCATTGTCGGTTCGCGGGCCCATAAGGTCAACCAGTTCTACCGCATCATCATGAATCTGGCCGCCAGTTACCCCGACAAAGTGGCTTTCTATCAGTACAATACCGGCGGGATGGGTGAAATTATTCAGGTGGACGATTCGGGCAAAAAGAAAATGCTTCGCAAAACCGAACGGGTTCCGATCGACACCATGGCCGCCATCCAGCGCGGCGACCTGCGCGGCACCAACAACTATCAGAATAGTTTTCTGGGAACAGAGACGATCGTTTCGGCGGAGGGTACGGACCTGAGCGCCTATCGTCCCGAACGGTATTATTCCAATGATCAGATCGACGAATATGTTCGGGATCTGGTGAGCGGCCGTCGCAAGTTCACCGAGAAGGTGGCCGAAGAGGGCTTGATGCCTGAAATCACCCGCGCCGCCGAGGAATCGTACGGTATCGCTAAAGAGAAAGAGGCCAAGGTCTTTATTTCATCGAAGAAAAGGAGCGATGTTCCCCCGCCTAAAGAAGCGGACAAACCGGTCAAGAAACTGGTGGACTGGAAGCCGAACGAGCGTTTGACGCGCGACCGCGGCTGGCGCTACGGTTGAGCGGCGGAAGCCGCTTTTCTGCTGTCGCGCGGATGGCCTTAATTGGGAGATAAATATAGTTAGCGTTGGGCGGGGCCATTGTGATCCCGCCTTTTATATTGATCGCCGGGAGGGTGGTTTTGTCGGTCGGGGTTTCTATTGGCGGTAATTCGGGCGAATTCGGTCCCGTTCCAATAAGGGAATGATTTGACAAATCGGCGATTTTGACTATCTTGGGGCAACTGAAATTTGAGACTTTGGAAACAAACGGAGACACCGTGGAAGAGTTGATATATCTCGATAACGCCGCTACGTCCTGGCCCAAGCCGGACAGCGTTTATGATTATATGGTCGGATTTTACCGTTCCTGCGGGGTTAACCCCGGCCGGAGCGGGTTCGACAAGGCCATCGAAGCCGGCAACATCCTCGAGGATTTGCGGCAGCGGCTGACCCGCTTTTTCGGCGGCGACGAGGTCACTCCAGAGAGATTGTGTTTTACCTACAACGCCACCGACGCCCTGAATCTGATTATCCAGGGGCTGTTGAAGTCGGGCGATCATGTCGTCACGACTAATCTGGAGCATAATTCCGTTATCCGCCCGATCAATCATATGGTGCGGGATAACGGGGTCGAAGCTACCTATGTGCCGTTTAACGGTCAGGGATTTGTCGAGCCTGATGAAATCAGGAAGGCGATCCGGCCCAATACCCGGCTGGTGATCGTCAACCACGGCTCCAATGTTATCGGGACGGTTCAGCCGGTTGCCGAAATCGGCGCTGTCTGCAAAGAGATGGGCATAACCTTCGCCATCGACGCCTCCCAAACCGGCGGCAAGGTCCCGATCAATATGAAAAAAATGAATATCGACGTCCTGGCCTTCACCGGGCATAAATCAATGATGGGGACAACGGGGATCGGCGGGCTTTGTGTCCGCAAACATCTGGAAATCCGCCAGACGCGGGCCGGGGGCACCGGCGTCCGTTCGGCCTATCCGTATCATCTCGAGGACTACCCCTACCGGATGGAATTCGGGACGCCGAATATGGTCGGGGTGGCGTCGCTGTGGGCGGCTCAGGACTGGATGGAAAAGCAGGGTGGACTCCAAGCCATCCACGCCCATGAAATGAAACTGACCCGGAAACTGGTGGACGGTTTGAAAGAAATCGACGGCGTCACGATTTATTGCGCCGAAAGTCTCGAAAATCATATTTCCACGATCACGATCAACGTCGATGACCTCGAGGCCGGGGACGTCGGCATTATGCTCGACGTCGACCATAGTATCGCGACTCGAACCGGTTTGCATTGCGCTCCGCTGGTGCATCAACAGCTCGGTATTCTCGGAATTCACGGTGGTGTTCGTTTCGGAATCGGGTATTTCAACACCGAGGCCGATATCGACGCCGCCATCAGGGCGATGTCCGAGATTGCCGTGCAAGCCAAAACCATGAAGAAGGTGAACCATCAGCCGAGCAATCCGTAGCAGTCAAATAAAGCGGTGAAATTATAAATCCCGACGCCGTCCGTCCTATCCGCCGGCGTTGCTTCTTTAGTTTCCCCAGGTAATGTCGAAATAAGCAGGACAGGCCGTTTCGGTCGATGGTCCCGGAGTTATTTTTCGTTTCCAAAGGGAACCTATTGAGAAAGAAGTTGTTAGCGAAGACATGGGTTGCCGGCCGAACGGCTCCGACCCGAAAGGAGAGTTGAAGAAGCCCGAATTGATATAGCGAGCCTGCCAAGAGCGGGCGTGGCATTTGAGATAGAACGCTTCATGAGTTTGGAAACCGCTGCGCCGGTTGGGCAGGAAGTATTTTTCGCTATCGTTTCGATTTTTCATCGACTCCCGAAAATCAGACAGAACGGAAAAGGACATGACACACAAGATCAGAAATATCGGTATCGTAGCTCATATAGATGCGGGCAAAACGACCACCACCGAGCGGATTCTCTTTTTTACGGGGCGGACGCACCGGATGGGTGAGGTTCATGACGGTCAGGCCGTCATGGATTTCATGAAACAGGAGCAGGAACGCGGCATCACCATCTCTTCGGCGGCCATCACCACCAGTTGGAACGACCACCAGATCAATATCATCGACACCCCGGGCCATATCGATTTTACCCTCGAGGTGGAACGTTCGCTACGAGTGCTGGACGGTATGGTCATGGTCTTTTGCGCCGTGGGGGGCGTTGAGCCCCAGAGCGAAACCGTCTGGCATCAGGCCGACCGTTACAAGGTTCCCCGGATCGCCTTCGTCAACAAACTCGACCGCCAGGGAGCCGACCTTTTCAACACCATCGAGATGATGAATGAAATGCTGGGAGCCAACGCCGTGGCCTTTCAGATGCCGATGGGAGATGAGGCCGATTTTACCGGTATTATCGATCTGGCCCGGATGCAGGCTATCACCTATAAGGAATTGGACCGGGTGGAGTCGGATATTCCGGCCGAATACCGCGAGCGAGCTCAGAGATTGCGTGACCTGATGATTGAAAAGCTGGCCGATTTCGACGAGGCCCTGATGGATAAATATGTCAGAGAGGAAGAGCCGACGCTGGAGGATATCAAGCGGGCCGCGCGGACGGCCGTTCTGGGTATTTGCATCACGCCGGTTTTCTGCGGCAGCGCCTTCAAGAACAAAGGTATCCAGCTTTTGCTTGACGCCGTCGTCGATTATCTTCCCTCCCCGGTCGACCGCGGGATCATCACCGGCGTCGATATCAACGATCCCGGCGTGGTCATTTCGCGCAAACCATCGCCAAGCCCGCCGGCTTCGGCCCTGGCCTTCAAAATTATCAATGACGCCTTCGTGGGTCAGCAGACCTTTATCCGGGTTTATTCGGGGCGGCTGTCGGCCGGGAGCTATATCTATAACTCGACCAAAAACCGCCGGGAACGTATCGGCCGCATCATGCGCATCAGCGCCGCCCAGCGGCAGGAAGTCAACGAACTCAAGGCCGGCGATATCGGGGCTTTGATCGGCATGAAATACACGACCACGGGCGACACTTTGTGCGACGAAGCCAATCCGATCCTGCTGGAAATGATCCATTGCCCGGATACCGTCCTCGATCTCAAGATCGAGCCGGCGGGCGTCAAGGAACGGGAACGGTTGTCGGTGGCGCTGAGTAAGATCGCTCTCGAGGACCCCTCGTTCAAGACCCGTTTCGACGACGAAACCGAGGAAACGGTCATTTCGGGGATGGGCGAATTACATCTGGAAATTATCGTTGACCGTCTCAAGACCGAGCATAAGGTTAACGTCGTCGTCGGCGAACCGTCGGTGGCTTTCCGCGAGACGGTGACGCGCGAAGTGCGCCATGATTACAAATTCAAAAAGCAAACCGGCGGCAGAGGTCAGTATGCCCATATCGTATTCAGGCTGGAGCCGAATACCGGTCAGGGTATCGAATTCATCGACAACGTCAAGGGCGGTAATATCCCTCGCGAATATATCCCGGCCGTGGAGAAAGGCTTCCGGCAGGTGGTTGAACAGGGGCTTTTGGCCGGTTTTCCCATGGTGGACATGAAATTCGTCCTGCTCGACGGCAGTTCTCATGAAGTCGATTCCAGCGAAATGGCCTTCCGCACCTGCACCATTCATGCGCTCAAGGAAATCGCTTCCCGCGCCCATCCGCAACTTCTGGAACCGATCATGAAGATCGAAATCAACACGCCCGATGAATTCATGGGCGACATCATCGCCGACGTCAACCGCCGCCGCGGCAAAATCAACAGTATGCGGCGTCACCGCAAAGGCTCCCAGAAGCTCAACGGGACGGTGCCCTTGATGGAGATGTTCGGTTATGCCTCCAGCCTGCGGACCCTGTCGAGCGGCCGGGCCAACTATTCCATGGAATTTCTGGAATATTCCCCGCTCCCGAAAACCATCGAGGAGAAGGTGATCGAGAAACAGCGGGAAAAGAAAAAAGGCAAAGCGGCGTAGGTGAGACATGATTACCAAAGATATTACCATTGAAGAACTGGTGGAAAAGGTCCCGGCCGCGGTGCAATACCTCAGCCGGGCCGGCATCCGCTGTATTCTCTGCGGCGAGCCGATCTGGGGCACGCTGGAAGACGCCGCCCGGGAAAAGGGATTCGGCAACGAGGATATCGAGCGCTTCGTCGCCGACCTGAACGGGCTGGAGAACGAACCGAAACAGGCTTAGTACCGTTATGATGACCGCGTCAGCCGATCCAGCTTTTCCTTGAGCGGATGTAGCGGCAGTAAACCCACGACGGTATCGACGACGGTTTCCCCCTGAAAGAAGATAAGCGTCGGGACGCTCATGATCTGGTACCGGGCCGCCGTAGCCGGATTTTTATCGACGTTCAACTTGAAAAATTTGACCTTCCCGGCGTATTGCGGTCCGAGTTCGTTCATCAATCCCCCCATCACCTGACAGGGCGCGCACATCGAAGACCAGAAATCGACGACAACCGGCAGATCGGCATTGAGGACATCGGCCTCGAAGGTATCATCGGTCACCGTCAGGGGTTTGCCCGGTTTGGGGGGACGGTTGAAAAGTTTGTCGAATAAGCCCAAAATAAGGTCCTGTTTCAGGTTTTATTTCACCATATCCAATATAAAGGTCGCCCGGGACCAATCCAAGTGTTTCGGGAATTATTTTACGCCGCCGAACGACGATATAAATTCATGGACATCGGTCTCGAAAATTGTTATTTATTCAGGCGTCGCAAACATGATTGTTATCCGACACGCCGTCGGGAAAGTGATTGAAAATTATGAAAGTCGTCCGTCAACCGGAAGAAGTCATAAATAACCGGATTCTCAAGCCGGGCAGTGTCATTTATACCTCGGGCAACGCCGCCGCTCCCCAGGATTTACTGGAACATCTGGCCAAAGATTTGTCGATCAAGCATGTGGCGTTGTACAGTGTTTTGCTGTTGGGCGACCGCCTCAAACCGCTTTTCTCCGAGGAACGATGCCGCGACCTGACCCATAGGATAATTTTCAACAGCCATCTGACGCGGGAAGCGGTTAACAAAGGCTGGGCCAAATATCATCCCATGCATCTTTCGGAAATCCCCAAGTACGCTTTGCAGGAGGGCGGCCCCAATGTCGTCATCGTCAGCGTCAGCGGTCCCGATCCGGGCGGCAATTACAGTTTGGGGACGACGGTCGAAGCGGTGATGGCCGCAATTCGGGCCACCCGCCGCAGTAAAGGGGTGGTGATCGCCGAACGCAACAAACAGATGCCGTTTGTGTTGGGAACGACCATACCCGAAAGTTACATTGACTACCTTTATGACGCCGACTATCCCCTGCCGGTCAGCCCGGTGCATACACCGGACGAGAGCGCCCGCCGGATCGGTAAAATCATCGCATCATTGTATATCGAAGACGGCACCGGAAGAACTCCGGGGTCGACTCTTCAATATGGTATCGGTGAGGTGCCCGAGGCGGTAACCGACGCGATTATTCGCAAGGGGGTGGGCGACCTGGCGATTCACACCGAGTTGTTCTCCGACGCCATGATCAAGCTGGTCCAGCGGGGTATTGTGACCAATCGCTGGAAGGAACGGATCAATTTTTCGGTGTCGTCGCTTTTCCTGGCATCAACACAGGGGAATTATGACTGGTACAATTACAACAGCTCCGTGCAAAGCCGTCCCTGCGATTACACCAACAGCGTTTTCAGGATCGCCGAACAGCCCCGGATGGTGACGATCAACGGCGCCATCGGCGTCGATTTGCATGGCAATATCTGGGCCGATTCGCTGGATGCCCGCAGCATTTACAGCGGCATCGGCGGCCAGAGCGATTTTATACGGGGGGCTCAATATTCACCCGGCGGAGTGGCGATCGTGGCCCTCAAGTCGAAGACCAGAGACGGCATTTCCAAGATTGTCGATCGTTGTCCGGCCGGCATAACGACGACGGCCATCCCGGCCGATCAGGTCATCATCGTAACCGAATACGGCGCCTTTGACCCCCGCCGGTTGAGTCTGGGGGAACACGCCGTCGGGATCGCCCATCTGGCGGCTCCGGAATACCGCGATCAAATATTGAAGCAGATTGTCGATGATCCGGCGTTTCATCACCCTTACGCATATTTAACCAAAGGGGTGCGCGGCTTCACGCCGTACGAGGAGGCCATCAAGCAATTATAGAGGCAGAATTAACCGATAAAAATAGAGGCGGGAGCCATCGCAGGCTCCCGCCTATTATATTGTGATCAGTTCGGGACCCGAATGGTCCCTGTCGGCATCATGCTCGACTAAAAATCGAAGTCGATGAAGAAGGCGAATTCCGTATCCTCCAGCGGATGGACATATTCGTACCGGCGATACGTAAATTCTCCATGCAAGGCGATATTGACCGCCGTCCAGTCGCCCAGATAATAACGCACCAGCGCCGTGCCGGTTTTCAGGTTAACGCGGTCATGATCGTAGGCCGGGGTGTTGACCCAGTTGAATAAGGCCGAGGCGATCATGCGATTGTTCATCAATCCGGCGTAATCGAGCCGGGCGAAACCGCCCGCGAACTCATACTTCTCAGCGGGATGATAGGGGTTCAGAGTGCTGTCATCGGCGCCATACATGATCATACCCATAAGATTGAATGTCCGCCAGTTGAGGCTGATATCGCCGCCGACGCGGTAGAAACCGACGTTACCTTTACCTTCGGTCCCGCCGTCGCCGCCGATGTACCGTCCGATTCTGGCGGTCGGCTGCCAGCCGTAATAGGCGAAGGCGCCGACCCGCTGTCCGGCGCTCTGGCCGTCGCCGCGCCCGATAGTCTGGTAGAGATTAACGTAAATATCCTTGGCGGTGTTGATGTCGGGATTGCCGCCACTGCCGTTGATGACACCGGCGGCGTACTTGAAGCCATTCTTCAAGTGACCTGTCGCCTCGACGCCCTGCTGGTTGTCATCGAAAACGAATTCATTGTTGGGAGTCGTGAAGCCATAGATCTCATACGGCTGGAGCAGATAATACGACCGCTTGGAGCTGAACGGATGATAAGCCGGCTCGAACCGTCCAACGCGAATATTCAGCAGTTCGGGAACGAGGTTGCTGAAAACGATATTGGCCGATTCGAAACCGCCCGGTTGAGAGGGATTGTCATTGTACTCGCCGGGACCGGTATAATCGGCGGCCGGTTCATCGATACGCGGCGTGTAGATCATAAGAAAGGAGATATTCTTATGCAGTACCCCGGCGGCCAGCAAATCGAGGCCATTGATGACGAAACTGGCGGAAGTGTTTTTTTGCTGGTGCGAAGCCATCAAGCCGACCGAGGTGCGCATCGAAATCGGCGGCGCGATCTGGAAGGTGTTGGCTTCGCGACCCTCCTGTCCGGGAATCTGGTAGCCGTCATCGCGGACACGCTGGCCGAAATCGTTGAGTTTGGTAAAGCCGGTGTGGCACATGTTGCAGTTGAAACCATATTTGCGAGCGAAAGCCGGAATCGCCTGACTCGTATCGGGCGCGAGAATCAGCAGGGCGACGGCGGCGATCAAGATAATTCCTGTGGTCTTCATATCTCACCCCCTATTTCGGCAATTCCGAGGCCGGAATCGGTTTGACGTTAGAGACTTCGGGATTGAGGCTGGTCATAGCCCGTGTCATGAAGGCCACCAGGGCCTTGATTTCACCTTCGCTCAGGCCCAATGGGACCATCAGCGGATCGAGGTTGGCGTCGTCGGGGCCACCACCCAGATTATACAGCCGAACGACATCTTCCAGAGTTTTCTCGGTTCCGTGATGCATGTAGGGAGGGCGCAAGGCGGCGTCGCGCACCGTGGGCGTCTTGAAAGCGCCGATATCTTTGGGGTCCTTGGTCACGTCATGGCGCCCCATGTCCGGTTTGGCCGGATCGACCGGGGCCACGCCGAGGTTATGAAAACGGCCGTCGCTGAAATGGCCGCCCCAATGACAGGAAGTGCAGTGGCCCTTGCCGTTGAAAATTTCGAGACCCTGCTTTTCGAGTTTCGTCATTGCCGTATTGTCGCCGCGGACATAGCGGTCAAAAGGAGAATCGGTCGTCACCACTGTTCTTTCAAAAGCCGCTATCGCCTTGGCCACCTGATCGATGGTGATCGGCGAAGTTCCGAAGACATCTTTGAACTCGGCTTCATATCCGGAGATTTGACTGATGGCGTTTATCATGGCCACATGCGTGTTGCCCATTTCGACCGGATTTTCGATCGGTCCCTTGGCCTGCTCTTCCAGACTGGGAGCACGGCCATCCCAGAATTGCAGGGGCGCATAAGCGGCATTGGACACCGGCGGGGCGCGACGGCCGCCGCGCTGATCGTCGATACCTTTGCTGGTCGGGCCTTCGTCCGACCATCCCATGGCCGGATTATGACAGCTGGCGCAACTGATGGTGTTGTTTTTCGACAACCGGGTATCGAAATACAATTTTTTACCCAGCGCGATCTTGTCGGCCGATTGAGGATTATCGGGCGGGATCGGCGCCGGCGCCAGATTACCGACCGCCTGCGGGCCCAGCGAATGCGGTGTCGACATGGTAAAAGGCGGGACGGCCGGTTCCTCGGCCGCGACCCCGGTCGCCATCAACCAGAAAACCGCCAATACAATATAATTGATTTTATTCATGGCACCTCCTTGTTTCAAGGGTCAGCACAAATCAGCCCAATGGGCTTATGGCATCGATTAAAGGTAACAATCAGGTTTCCAGTATGGCAAGAGTATTCGACCATTATTTTGAGCAAAATGAAAATATCCGGGAGAATGGGAGAGTTTTTGTACCCTATCATCGGGATCGGCTGCATCTGATCGGACGCAGGCTTCGGGATTTCGATTATTCATTGAATTTTTTAAATCCAGAAAGGTATCATAAACAGAAACCGGGTCAGGAGGTCGTATGTCCGATGACAGAGTCTATGAGCTGAAAATCAATCAATCGGTTCCGCTCAAGAGGTGGTGGTTGAGCAAAATGCATGTGCTTTATGCCGGGATGCCGAATGAGACGACCTATTCCCTGGTCATGACATATACCAGCAGTCATAATTCGATCGCCTATAACCTGTTCATCCCCAAATCCCAGAAAGAGATAGACTTGATTAAGGGCCGGCTGGTGGTTTTGAGAGTGAATGCCGACAGTATATCATTCCGTCATGAACGAGGCGATTTTTATACGGGAAAGACGCCTATTTAAAACCAGCCGCTATTTCCCAATTATCCCCTTGCTGAAATCCGCCGCCAATGTATATTTACCGCCTTCCGTGACAGGCTCGGCGTTTTTACCTTTTTCATGTGGTTCGGGACTTACGGAAAAAACCGCGCTTTGCAGTTTGTCTTCCTGACCTTGACGATTCTTTTCTGGCTTCTGGCCATCGGCGACTGGACCGGTTCGTCGGTCATAAAGACTCTGGCCGGTTATGAAGGTATCGTCTGCAGCCTGTCGGCCATTTATCCGGCTATGGCGGAGGTCCTGAATGAAACCCATGGGAAGACGGTTCTGCCGATCGGTAATCTTCAATGAATTCGGCCGGACTCGCCTTCCCGGCCATCGTTATCCGGCAGCGGAAATTATCGCCTTTTCCAGAATGGCAAGACCGCGCTCCAGATCGGCGTCTTCGATTACCAGCGGCGCCAGGATACGAATGACATTTTTATAAGTTCCGGCCGTCAGCACCAGCAAGCCGTTGGCGCGGCATTGAGCGACAATATCGGCCACCGGCTGAGTGGCCGGTTTCTGAGGATCTCGCCCGAACGAGAACTCGATACCGATCATGGCGCCGGGTCCCCGGACGTCGCCGATGAAATCATGTTTTTTCTGCAGAGCCCGAAATCGACCGGTAATTATTTCGCCGAGTTTTCGAGCGCGGTCGTTGAGGTTCATGTCTTCCATAGCCTTGATGGCCGCCAATGAGGCGGCGCAGGCCACGGGGTTGCCGCCGTAGGTTCCGCCCAGAGTGCCCGGCTCGGCGGCATCCATAAGATCGGCTTCGCCGATAACGCAACCTATGGGCAATCCTCCCCCCATCGATTTGGCCCAGGTTGACAGATGGGGCGTCATCTCGGCGTGCTGATAGGCCGCCCATTGGCCGGTGCGGCAGAAACCCGATTGGACTTCGTCGGCGATCAGTAGAATGCCATGTTCATCGCATAATTGCCGGAGCTTTTTGAGATAAGCGCCGGGGGCGGGGACGAAGCCGCCTTCGCCCTGGATCGGTTCGATTATCACCGCCGCCACCTGATCGGCCGGGACCATATTCAAGAAGGCGTCTTTAATGTGGGTGATTTCTTGATCGACGAATTCATCGAGACCAAGACCGCGGCCGAAGCGATAATAATTGGGATAAGGGAGGCGATAGACCTCGGGAGCGAACGGCCCGCAGTTGGTTTTATAGGCAGTCTTGGAGGTCAGGGTCATGGCCATCATGGTGCGTCCATGGAAGGCTTCGGTATAACAAATAACGGCCGGCCGCCGGGTGGCCTGACGGGCTATCTTGACGGCATTCTCGACCGCCTCGGCCCCGGTATTGGTCAGCATGACTTTGGTGCTCCGACCATGAGGCAGGAGCGAAGCCAGTTTTTCGCACAGGGCGACGTACGGCTCATAGGTGGCGACATGGATGCAGGTATGAATCAATTTTTTGGCCTGCGATTTGATGGCCTCGACGACGGCGGTCTGACAATGGCCGACGTTCATGACTCCGATACCGCCGGCAAAGTCGATCATTTCATGGCCGTCGACGTCGATCAGCCGGGCGCCCTTGGCCGACATAACCGTCACATCGCCGGCGAATCGCGACAGGCCTCTGGGAACCACGGCCAGACGGCGTTCTATGAGAGTTTTGCTTTTGGACATTTATCGTTCTCCTCAATATTCGTTTCGAATTCGACGTGGTAAAATAACGGCGTTGTTGACCTTCTGGCAATTGAATTCGGCGTCTTAATACGGCTATCATCGGGCGGCTGAACTTCACCCCAAATTTTTTGGGGCGAAAATCGGGGTGGGAATATATATTGTTTTCGATATCAAGTCGAAGAGGCTTCAACTCAAAGGACGACCAAGATTGACCTCCTGTTTTTTTGTTTCGGACTTGCACGGCGACGTCCGCCGCTATCGCAAGTTGTTCCAGTGCATCGAGGAAGAACAGCCGGCCGCGGTGTTCATGGGCGGCGATTTATTGCCGGGGCTGGCCGGATGGTCGGATATGGGGGTTCGGGGAGGTGATTTCATTCATCACTTCCTGCTGAATGATTTGAAAAAAATCAGAGATCGGATGGGTGATGCCTACCCCCGAATTATAATGATCCTCGGCAACGACGACGGCGGGGCCGAAGAATCGTCGGTGCTGGAAATCGAGAGCGAGGGAATCTGGTCTTATGTAAATCAGCGGCGGACACTGTTGAATGAATACCCGGTTTACG
>CAZGAV010000066.1:14717-22106 GCA_964523575.1 uncultured Ignavibacteriales bacterium | reverse complement strand
GATTGTATACTGTCGGGCAGTTGTCACAACTGTCGCCCAGCAGATCGCCATCGGTGTCCTCCTGATCGGGATTATAAACGAGGTCGCAGTTGTCACAGGCATCGCCCAGCGAATCCGCGTCGCTGTTGACCTGATCGAAATTGTCCACCAGGTCACAGTTATCGCAGGCGTCTCCCCACTGATCGCTATCACTGTTTGCCTGGTCGTCGTTATCCACATACTGGCAATTATCGCAGAGATTGCCGAGTGAATCCGTATCATCATTGTCTTGATAGTTATTTTGCACAAAATCGCAGTTATCGCAGGCGTCACCGTAATGATCGCCGTCGCTATTGAGCTGATCTTCATTGTCGACAAAATCGCAGTTGTCACAGGCGTCACCAAATGAATCGCTGTCGCTGTTGACCTGACTGTTGTTCGCCACAGTAACGCAATTATCGCAGGCATTCCCCCACCAATCACCATCGGTATTGAGTTGGTCATCGTTGTCCACCAAATCACAATTGTCACAGGCGTCGCCCAAGGAATCGGTGTCGGAATTATCCTGATTATATTGCACCATCAAATCGCAGTTGTCGCAGGCGTCGCCCCAGGCGTCGCTGTCGGTGTTTGTTTGATCATCGTTATCGATAAGAACGCAATTGTCGCAGGCGTCCCCGAGGGAATCGGTATCGGAATTGGTCTGATCTTCATTAAATACCGAAGGACAATTGTCGCAGGCGTCGCCGAACGAGTCCCAGAAAGGGCGTTCGCTGTTTACCTGGTCGTTATTGTCTACGAATTCGCAGTTGTCGCAGGCGTTGCCCAGCGTATCGGCATCATCATTGGTCTGATCGTTGTTATCTACATAATCGCAGTTATCACAGGCATCGCCCAGCGAATCGTTGTCGTGGTTGGCCTGACTGTTACTATATACAAAGACACAGTTATCGCAGGCGTCTCCGTACCAATCGCCGTCGGTGTTAAGTTGATCATCATTGTCGACCTGGACACAGTTGTCACAGGCATTGCCCAGGGTATCCGTATCATCATTGGCCTGATCGTCATTGGCAACATAGATACAATTATCACAGACATTTCCCAATGTATCCCCGTCGAAGTTGGCCTGATCGGGATTGGCAACCGCAGTACAATTATCGCAGCCGTCGCCTATCCCGTCCCCATCGTAATCCTCCTGTCCGGGATTGTATATCATTATGCAGTTATCACAACTGTCGCCGACTCCATCGGCGTCAGAATCCTCCTGGTCGGGATTGAAAACCGTCAGGCAATTTTCGCAGCTGTCACCGACTCCATCGTAATCATCATCTTCCTGATAAGGGTTGAAGGTCGACGGGCAGTTATCGTAACAATCGCACATTCCATCAGTATCAAAATCATCACAATTGTTGGAGCCGAGATTCATCAAGACCGACACGGTGCTGGCGCTGTCCGCCATCACCAGGTCGCTCTGGAAATTACCATCGAGGTCGGCTGCAAATAGCGCCCGCGGGAAAAATCCCGTGCCATAACCGACCGGAGCCTTCGCAAAAGTACCATCTCCGTTATTTAACAAGATTTTGACATCGTGAAACCTGTTTGAAGTTCCTACCAGATCAATGTCGCAATCGTTGTCAACATCAACGGCATTAATATCATCTCCGGCCCAATCATAATTTACCGCCGAAGCAAATGTCCCGTCACCGTCGTTGATTAAGATTGAACCTGAACCAGTGGCTATGTCAGAATAGCCGTCACCGTCTAAGTCGGGTGAGCAAATCGCGCTGGAGCCGCTTTCGACCATCCAGCTCCAGGCTGATTGTGGAAATGTCCCATCACCGTTGTTGAAATGCACATGAAGGCTTCGATTGTCGACGTAATTATCTCTTGTTGCGATGTCGTAATCACCATCACGGTCAAAGTCGGCGGCCGTAATCGATTCGCAATAATAGGCCGCCTGGTAAGAGGCTCTGGGGCCAAATGTTCCGTCACCGTTGTTTTTTAATACGACGAAGGCATTTCCTCCTGTAGCTATGGCCAGATCATTGTCGTGATCGCCGTCGAGGTCAACAATGACAACTTCTTTGCTGCCGGCCACATAGGATACTTCCGGGGCAAACGTGCCGTCGCCATTATTCATCAAAATGGAGACATTATTAGTGGCATCGTCCGTCACAGCCAGATCGTAGTCGCCGTCGCCATCAAGATCCGCGGAGCTGACATAGTTCGGCTCGCCCCCGGCCGGATAGTTTACCGCCGCGGCAAACGTCCCATCGCCGATATTCATCAGGATCGAAACGCTGTCGGATCCATAATTGGTCACCGCCACGTCTTTGTCGTTATCCCCGTCAAAGTCGGCCGCAAATACCGACCGGGGTTCCGATCCGGCTTCATAAGTCGGCGGTGGGAAGGTTCCGTCACCATTGTTCGGGAGGATGGCAACGATATCGTAAAGCTGATCCGTAATCGCCAAATCATAATCATTGTCCGCATCAAAATCAGCCGCGGCTATTTCATGAGGGTAATTTCCCACCGCATAATCAACTTTGGGAGCGAATGTCCCATCACCATTGTTAAGCAGGACGGAAACGGCGGCATCCCGATAATAATTGCCTATCACCGCCAAATCTTTATCAGTATCTCCATCGAGATCTGCGGAAAGCAAGCCCATGGGTTCCACTCCGCCCGCCTGATATCTGACCTGTGCGGCAAATGTTCCGTCTCCATTATTCATTAAGACGGCCACGCTGTCGTATCCCAGCGCCACGGCAAGGTCATTGTAATTGTCGGCGTCAAAATCGACTGCATAGATGTTGTTGATCGCCGATCCGCTCGGAGCGCCGTTATCAATAAAGTAATTTACTGGAAGGCTGAACGAACCGTCTCCGTAATTGAAAAGGATAGCGACATTGGCGGCATAAGGATAATTCTCATCCTGGATGGCAACAGCCAGATCGTTATCACCGTCTCCATCGAAGTCGGCCGAATATAATCGGCCGGAAGCATACTCCTCAAGTGAATAACTTACGGGGGCGGCAAAGGTCCCGTCACCGTTGTTCAGCAGGATGGTGACGCTATCAATAAGAATTACATAGGGTGCATATATGGAGTTCGTGACAGCCAGGTCGTTATCATTATCGCCATCGAGGTCGATCGAAAAAGTCCACCTGGGCTGGCGCCCTGCGGCGTATCGTACAGGTACACCGAAAGTGCCATCGCCATTATTCTTACATATTGCAACGCTATCAAGAAACGTGCCGGAGACGTCGATGTCATTGTCGCCATCAAAATCGGCGACACTTAGACAACTGGCGACGTTCGGATAGTTGACTATCGGGGCAAAAGTGCCATCGCCATTGTTTATCAAGACTTGAATTCCTTCGATTACCAGGTCTTCATAACCGTCCCCGTTTAAGTCTGCCGCCTTAAAATTGCTCCCCACACTATGATCAAATTGGTAATCCATTCGACCATAAAACAGGGGATCAAAGGCGGACAGGCCGCCGGCCAGAGTGAGGGCCATAAAAATAGTCAGTAAAATGGTTGTTGATTTAAACATGGGATAACCTCCATTCCTCAGGTACTTCAATTATTCTATATCAATAAGCTGACCGGGATGTCCTGACATTGAAGTGAGTACCAATCGGCCATAGAATTTATCTGATCGGCTGCCCCTTTTCTTGGTCTTGGATTGGTTTGCCTTACTGGTCATGTCTGCCCACCACATTTTCGCACCTCGAACTGCAAATCTTTCCATCTATGGAATAGTCCGCATTGGTCGCCGGGCGTGACAAAATATTTTAATACTTCAGGTCGGTAACAGTTTGATGAGTAGAGAGGCCTCAGTTTTTCATAACCACGCCTTCTAAGATATAGCTCATGACCGGTACGGACTAGGGCTCGGATATCGCCGGTCCTCTTCCCCGATTTCAGAGCAGGTGAGACGCCAGGTTGTGAATCCCGTAGATAAGACACGGAAGCGGATCTTTTTCCGGCCTAATTAAGTGGGACAAGGATAGTCGAGGTGTGAGACAATGTGTATCCTGTCTCAAAATAAATATATATAACAATTCATATTCCGTCGAGTCATTGCCTCGTTGGCGACGGGCCCCCGGCTTTCGGCTCCGGGATTATCCGAAGGCCCTGCCGACTGTATAACCGCTTATTATTCGACCACAATCGGGGTAGACCCGTCCGGCTGCGGCAAAAGCGGACAACCGGACGGGCGGCAGTCCCTTTACCCGGCACAACCGCATACCGGCGCCGGTCCCCCCTTGAAAATATAGCTGATCAGGTAGACGGCGTCGCCGACATTGACGCCGCAATCGCCGTTAGCATCGCCCTCATTCAAGTTAGGCGGCGGCGCGCCGCCTTTAAAGACATAATTGATGATATAAACGGCGTCTCCGACATTGACGTTGGCATCGGCGTTGGCGTCACCGGGCAGACCGCAATCTGACCCCGGCGTCATATATGGCCAAATGCCCAGCCAGGTTTCATATGAGCTCGAGGCCCCGTTGCCGACGACAGTCTGAGCCAGGGTGCAAGTGAGGTCGTAGCTGGTCGATGATCCTTGACCGCCGGCAGCGGATATCCCCTGCCTTATAATTTCATTCTCGCCATAGACAGGTCCGGTAAAAAATATGAGACCGGTCAGGGCGAGGCATATGACCACCCGTGGCGGCGTTTTCATATTGTCATGCGAGATTTTCATCTTTATCTCTCCTTCTTCTTAAAGCCATGCCACTCCATTCCACTGGCAGATTTTATCGGAAGACAATACGGCCGCCGTTTTTCAGGGTCATGGCAGCGCCCGCGATGCGAATGCCAATAGTCTCGTCACCTCTGGTGAAAAGTACGGAGTTGTCAGCGGCGGCGCCTTCAATGCGGATTCCGCCGGCAGCAGTAGTACCGGTGAGAACCACATTGGGCAAAAACTGGATATGCTGACCCGCCTCAAAGATGGCGTCATCACTGGCCGCATCCTGATCAACGTAACGATAGGGAAACGCCTGCAACGAATACGTGCCCGAAGGCGTCGGGCCCAGCACAACATCCGGGTAAATATTCACGATCATGTACTCATTTATCCCGCCCCCGGGAAGGGCGTCCAGCACAAACCAGGCATTGCTGCTTTCAAAACCGGACCATTCTGTATCATCCGGGACACCTCCCGCCCAGCCATAATTCATGTGATAGAATTTATTGTAAACCGGCTCATACCAGCCATCACACACCATCGAATGGCCCACAATCCTGTATTGTATCGGCCGGTTGTAATTCAACTGAACCTTTATAAAATCCCACCATTCGGGCCAATCCCAATTCGAGCGATACCTTGTACGGCAATCATGATCATATCGGAACGGCCCCTCGTATCCGCTTTCCATTTCATAAGTGTCGGTCTCTGAACCGTTACAACCATAATCCATATTGCACGCCCGACCGGCCTCACGGCAAAGTTCCGCCACGGCGTTGACTTCGTCCGTATCCCAGGTGCACCCTATAAAGGAATCGGGCATATTGGGCCAATCGTAGGTATTGCTGTACGGATCTCCCGAGCCATATGGCGGCCAGCACCAATAACGCATGATCTGGCTGGCGGCTGTCGCTACACAACCAACCACTGTCCTATCACCACGATCACAGGGATCCGTACCACAACTGTGGTCCGGACATTGAGCATTGTATGGGGCGCCCTGATGCCAGGATGATGTCAGCAGGACATCCTGTTCCTGGTAGTTTATCTTCTCCCCCGACAGAAGTTCATTTCCAAATTCCTTGGTATCCTTGTTGAGATAGGACCAGGTTTCAGCGTAATTGATATCAAGGATGGCTTCGAGTTGCCCCGACTTAAGCGATTTGACCGGCCCCACCTGATCCTCAATGGCCGTCAGGATGCCGTCCATTTTGAGCTTGATCACATCAGTCATACCCACATCAATTTGCGGATTTATATCGCAGGTAGCCGAATAGACCTTGACCGGAGCCAGATTTTTAAGAAGAGAAACAACAATAAAGCCGCGCGGCTCAACTTGACAGAAGTATCCCAGGAGACGGCCGTTGCGCTTGAATTCCTGCACTCCGGCCACGATCGCCCCTTGCTGACCTCCCCAGTCACCTTTCAAATGCTCAATCAGGGCAACCCAGTTGGCGGCTACGATTCGGGCGTCGTCGACAGAAGCAAGTTCAGCCCGGGTCATAGCTCCCATCGCCGCAATCATCAAGGCCAGAGTCAAGAGCGTGATTATTATTCGTTTCATGACCTTTCCTTTCTTATTGCAGAGTTACCAGAACCAAAATCTGTCCCCTTTGGCCTTGCTCCATTGATTGCATTGCCTTGCCCACGATGGCCCCCTGGGCCTGTGTATAGTCGGAAACCTTCATGGCATAGCCCGGGGTGGGTGAGGTGGTGAGCAGATCGCCGGTTTGGATCGCGCCGTACGAAGCATCGACATTGCAGTACACACGACCGGCGAGCGCCACGTCGAAATCGAACTGCCCGGCCCCAAGGCGTACTCCCGAACCCAGTTCGTTGGCTCCGGCGGCGATGCCGGCTACAGTCCGATCATAAGGCCGGTTACTCAGCGCCAGCTTGCCGGGATTTTCCGGATCGATAACCAGAACTGCGCCCGGTTCAACACCATTATGCTCGGTAACATCAAATCCCTCGGCGTAATCCAGCCCCTCCCCCATTTCAATGAGGGTGGCGCCGTCCATGTCCCTGATTTCGAGGACACCTCTCAAAATTGTCCGACCATTATTCAACACCCTGAAGACCGGGTGCCATCCATTGGTCCAGCTGTCGCATCGAAAGATTTCCCCCTCGGGTCGCTGACCTTTTTGAGAGACAATCATGGTCAGGCCGGGGGAATCATTCTCGACAAACAAGCCAATACCGTCCGGATTGGTATTGGAAATAAAAGCCGTCGCCCCTCCAACACCGCTCCCATATGACTCCACATAAAGCCTGTGATCACCGGGGTCGAGTCGTCCCATGGCGACATTGCCCTGAGTATTAATGCGCAGCTTGGTGTTATTCCCAAAAGGATCGGCAAGCGCCCCATAGGTAAACCGTAGACCGCCCCCGCCGGAATCCACCGCAGATTTTTCACGCACCAGAGACCATTTATCCACCAGGGACCCTCCAGATAGCTGACCCAGGTTGATCGCCGCCCCATCGGGACCTTCAGGTTCACAATAGATTCCCATAGATGCGTCGCTGCCTTCAATCAGTAGACGGTCATTCCCGATCGCACTGGCCCCAAGTGATATATCATTGCTCTCAATATGAAGAAGGCTAAGAGGATCGGCCGTCCTGATACCCGTCCGGCCGTCTCTCTTGACCACTATACCCGGCTGACGTGCGCCCATGGGAATATCGGTTTCGGCTCGAAAGAGGTCTTTGTC
>CAZGAV010000066.1:0-14617 GCA_964523575.1 uncultured Ignavibacteriales bacterium | reverse complement strand
AGCCAGCGTATGGTATCGGTGGCAAACAGGTCGTGCGGCAATTGGGCATTCGATCCCAGCAGATAAGTATACACGCCGCTTTTTACCGGCACGCTTTGCGTGCCGCTGGTCCATAAATGGGCCGTTCCGGTGGGTGTATCATAAATCTTGAATACCATATCATAGGACCCGTCAGGCGCCGGATGTCCGCTCTTATCGTAAAGTACGCCCTGATAATTAATCAATTGCGGCACTTCGGCCCAAACCACTATCGCGCTGCCGGTCAGCAGCACGAGGACCAGGGCTGACAATAAAATACGTCTGTTCATTTTACCCTCCTGGAATTGAGTTAAATTCCGGATATTGTTCATCGGGCTGCGCCAGAGACTGCATCAACGCCGCCCGGTTTATTTCCTGCGAATTTTCCCGGTTTATTTCCGTGAGCATCCTCTTTTCCTGCAACTTCAGGATTTTGAATTACCGACTCATCTCATCCGTCATTGAAATAGTGCCGGGCGTCCCGGCAGTGTGACAAATAGTTTTTTATCTCGTTGATACTCAAGGAGAAGACGGGAAGGGCGATGGTCGCGGTTCAAATGCGGAGGCCAATGCCGGATTATGTTTTCACGAAATGAGACTTGTCTTGAGCATATTGGATATGCTATATTATAAAAGAATCAGCCCCTTGGTATATGCGATCATGAAAAATGAATAAGATTGATTATGAACGGGAATTGATCCGCGGTTTTCTGGCCGGTGAATCCGGCGCCTGCAGCACCGTGAGCACCTGGATCACGGCGGTGATCAGTCTGCGCGGCTGGCATTCATCCATACAAGCGGCCCACGATGATATCAGACAGGAGGCCCTGATAGCCCTGACGGAAAATTTCAGAAACAACAAATATAAAGGAATGGGGCTGAAAAGCTACATCAGTTCGGTGACTAAATTTCTTTGCCTGAAAGCTTATGACCGCCACCCCGCCGAAACCCTGGAAGGACGGGAAATATCCGACGATAGCCCATCCGAACTGGAAATAATGATCAAGAATGAAGAAAACCGGGCGGTCGGGGACGCCTTGTTGCGAATAAACGAAAGATGCCGGAGGATCCTGGCCTGCCGCTTTTATAAGCAATTGGATCACCGTCAGATAGCCAGAGTTTTTCAGATTTCAGTGGAGACCTCAAGGCAGTGGCTCAAAAGGTGTTTGGATAAACTGAGGGATTTGACAAAAGAGAATATTTCTTTGTAACGCGCGTCAAATTACCGGCACTATACCTCAGAGGCCCCAAAGCCTCTAAAGGAAAATATGGAATGCCGTGAGAAAAATATTCGTGATTTAATCGTCGATTTCATCGACGGCAACCTTGATTCGCCAGAGGACAAGCGGGTTGCCGGACATCTCGCCGACTGCCCCGAGTGCCGTAAATTAGAGCAGGAATACCGCCAGACTATCGCCAGTCTTCGGGCCGCCTTTGCCGCCGATGCCTCCGAACATATTCCCAATGATCTTCTGGTTCAATATGTGGATGATTCTGAAAGCCTAGATGAAAAATCAAAATCAAAAATCCAGCTTCATCTGGCCGTCTGCTCTGTCTGCGAGCGCAAAGAGGAAATGCTGCGACGGGTCGGCGCCGAGCAGACGTCCGGGCAATCGAATATCATCCGGAATTGGTTGCCCGGTTTCGGTCAAAATCTGGCCCGCGCCTTTGGCCGCCGGCCGATTTTCGGTTTTTCCATGGCCGCCGTTTTAATTCTGGCCTTTGCTATCATATATTGGTCGGTAATAGGAACAGACCGCGGACCGCACATTCAATTCACATCGACCCAGAATATTAATTGGCTGCAGGAATCGATAAGAAGTGACCGGCAGTTGCCGGAAATTCATGAGGAAAACGGCCGGATACGGGTCGGAGTGAAATTTCTGGCCTTCTTCGATGAGGAAAAATATACCATTCAACTGCAATCTTCGGGAGGGGCGATACTCCAGGACCTGTCAATCGGCAGAGACGCTTATAATGACATCGGTATTGGATTGGTAATTGAAACGTCATCACTCCCTTCCGGGGAATACCGGCTGATGCTGATCAGCCGCAGTCTGGCCGACGAAAAGCAGAGCCTGCAGACGGCCTATCCATTCATCCTGCTCAAAGATTGAATCCTGGGCCGATACGATTCGGCCCGGCTCGCTCGCTGAGACATTCCTGATTTAGCGCCAATCGCCGGTGGCAATGAACGCGGCCCACTGATAGGGATGATCGGAATACCCATGACTCCGCAATTTATCGATCTGTGCCTTCTGATACTGATAAATTTTCTGATATAGGGGTTGATTGGACGCTTCGTACAAAGAGATCATAAACTCAGCTGTGCTTTTATCCGCAATCGGCCATAAGGAACTGATGACTGTCCGGGCTCCGGCCATTTGGAAGGCTCGACGCAAACCGTAAACCCCTTCGCCGGATTCGACTTCGCCAAGACCAGATTCGCAGGCTGAGAGCACTACCCATTCGACGCCGGTTAGATCCAAAATAGAAACTTCTTCGGCCGTGAGTATGCCGTCATCGACCTCCAGGCTGTCGGCCATTTCGCCGTGCAAGTTGGAACCGGCCAGCAACAAACCTGATTGCAGGAGGGGGCTTTCCTCGATAGGCCCGGTATATTCCCCCGGTTCGGCCGAGTACTTTTCCCGGCGGCAAGTTGCGGGGCTGAAGTACCCATGAGTCGCAATATGAATGTTTCTTTTTCCGGGGGCGTATCTCTTGAGATTGTCTTCGGTGGCTTCTTTATCCAGAAACCAAAGAGCGGTGTCAGAATGGTTTTGATTCCAGTACCCGGCTATTTGCTCCACCTCATTTCGTGTAGCCGGAAGCCGGGTAACCCGGGATTCGCTTAACTGCAGGCAGTTCGATCTGATATTCCTCTGAATGTCAAGGACTCCGGGATAATTGTCCGATGAGGCGTTTCTTTCAGCTGAAGCATAGCCCCGACTGTAGGTTTTGCGCTCAAGGGCACTGGCATCATAATCCGGGTCGCCCAAAGCCAGCAAATTTTCACCTTTTTTCGGCCTGCGATTCAACCATATGGCATCGCGGCCCGAAGAAAGATAATGAATCGGAAATTCCTCAGAGAGGTAACGCCCCTGCTCATTGGGCAGGCCGGCAAAGGATATCAGATCAAGGGCTCCATCCGGAGCAATCAGCAACAGGTGACACCCCTCGATTTCGTCCTCTATCGGTTTCCATATTTTATCAAAAAGACGAACCGCCAAGTCATGATACTCCCGATCCATTTCGGGGGTCGGTTCTCCCTGCCCGGCAATCGTTGTCATATGGAGATTATATTCCGAAACCAGGTTCTCGATGGTATCCGCCGATCCCAGATCGAGAATTACAGGATTGACCGCCTTCGGTTTTAGAACCGTCACAAGGTAATGGGTCGTAATCGTGTCCGGGTTTCGTTGCACGTAATAATAGCGCAGATATTCGACCAGTACCGATCTATCGGGGAGGGCTTCTGCAATATGGCTGGTGGTGATAAATTGTGGTTCCCGGAAACGTGGCCGGTCGGAACCGTATTCGATTAACCTTGACTCCAGGCGGGTTATTTCGGCGCGGAGACTATCTCGCCCTGTTTCATCGCCGCCAGGGCTATCGACGTCAGACCCTGAAACATAGATGGAAGACAGTCTTATTTTTGCCTGTCCCAGGGAGTCTCTCAATGCGAGTATTTCAGGGGAGGTATTCTCAAACACCGCCATATTCCTCTCGAAAATTTCGTCTGAGACCTGTCCTTTGGAAGCGAAGATGATATCGGTTGCCGCCACCCGGGACGACGAATCCGGCGGCCTCAGATCCAGATAATCGGACAGGTAATATGATGCGGCTTCCCTCATATACCAGGAAAAACGCAGAGCTTCCGCCTCCGACATGGCCAGGTAATTGTTCAGAAGATAATTCCGCCTCAACTCAAACCCATGCCGGGCGAATTCAAGACTTACCTTGCCATCGTAAAAACGAAAATATTTGCTGAAATTCATTAACCCGCTCGGCAGATCTAAATACCGGGAGTTGAGTGACTGTTCATAGACGGACCGGGCCCGGTTGTAATAATTCTTAAAAGCCGCCGAATCACCTCTATCATAATAGATTTTTGCCAGTGTCGTTACGGCCGCGGCCACCTCGAGTTCTCGCCCGGGGTAATGTTTATCCATAATATTCAGGTGATGCAGCAGACAGCGTTCGGCTTCGGGCAAATTACCGAGGGTGTAGTTGACTTTTCCCAGGTTAAGCAGAGGTACCGCCAGCCTACTGTCATCCGGACCCAATGAATCCCCGATTATCCTGACAATTCTCTCGAAAGACGAGACGGCCTTTTCGTATTCGGCAAATCGCCTGTAGATCAGCCCTATACTGCTTAGCATATGATACAACTTCGGGCTGCGGGGGCCGTATTCTTCTTCCGCCAATGCTGCCGTCTTCTGCAGTCTAGCCAAGGCCGCTTCATTTTCACCAAGGCGTATTAATACCAGTCCAATGTTCGCCGATAATGACAAGCTGTACGGATGTCTTTCCCCAACGGCTCCAATGGCCTCTTTCAGGGCCTTGTAGTACAAATCTTCAGCCTGAGGATACCGGCCCCTCATATAAATACTATTGGCCATGCCGTTCAGGGCATGAGCCAGCTGGATCCTCTCCTCGCCATGAAGCTGCTCCCAAATACCCGCGGTTCGCGCAAAGAGTGACTCCGCCCGGACGTATTGTTCTTTATCATAGGCAATTTCGGCTAAGCCCTTGAGACAATCGGCTACTTCAAGATGATCCGGACCCCTTAATGTCTCTCTGATTGATAAGGATCTCTGCCAGTATTCTTCGGCCTCGGACCGCCTCGAAAGTATATAGAAGCACTCACCCATCCGATATAAGGCCCGGGCAACGAGGGTGTCCTCTTCACCATAAAGCCTTATGGCGTCGTCTCTGGCTTGTTGCGCCAATGCAAGAGAGGAATCAAATTGACCGGCCATAAACATCGAGTCGGCTTTTCGAATATATTCCGGAAAGCCGGGTTCGGACGCTCCCGCGGCGGCGGCCACGATAAGGATCACGATGATCAGATTGATTACTCGTATTCCGGCAAATGGCCGACTTTCGTCTTTGTCTGCCGAACACGAAAGATTCATATGCACTCCCCGTGGTTAACCTGTATTTTCAGGAGCCCATGCTATTTAATTTCGGACGCGCTTAATCGGTGATGCAAAATTCAACAGTGGTTTTTATCAGAAGTCCTACAGTCAATTGATGATATTTCATAATTAATCTCGAACGCGGAAATGTCAAGGCTTTTTAATGGCGGATTAGCGGGCAACAAGTACCCCTGTGGATCACCCCGAAGATGAAAGCAATCGTGTAATTAATCGTCGACAGGCCATTATCACGCGGCGGTTCTAAAATAGTCAACTATGGCCAGCCAATATTCAGAAACAGGCGAATCGTCACCAGATTCGCCGTTTTCTTCTTCGGCCTTCGCCTTTGTATCCGCAACTAAATTAAAAGGTTCCCGGTACGTTGGGATGAACTCATTGTGGTCGGCTTACGTCCTTGTGCGCAACGAAGAGAGCCGGCAGACGAGGACATCCGCCAGCCACGGGAAACTTTACTTTTTACTGCTATTTCTCATTTTTTCTATCAGTTGATAGCTGATCCCCTTTTCTTCCGGTTGACCATATACTTCAGGGTGGCGGTAGAGACCTTTTTCAAGCGGATTCTTATCAGTTTCTACCGGTATCCGGTTAGCTTCCGCCCAAGGGTCCTGGCGGATGCCTGTCACCTGCCACGACACTTTGAGACCTGGCACACCACCGGCAATGGCAAAGCTGTTGCCGGAAATTTCCTCTTCAATGTATACCGGCGCATATCCCCCGATACAGGTCAGCTGATATCTGAATTCGCGATTCAGGGCCTCAAACCATTCCGGGAGTTCGATTCTGGCCTTCCCCTCATCATCCAGGACGACATTTCCGTTGTAGACATTCATCATATCCGGGGATTCCACAAAGGAATGCTGAAGGTATTTGTTTTCCGGGTCGAGAGGATGATCTATTTTGAATGAGCCCCCGGTTTTACTCAGTGAACCATGGATACTCACATCACCTTGAAAAAACCCGGCCGTTTGATAGGGGTTCGTTCCGATGGCACGGGCTATCAAACCATAGGCATACACCATAGACCCACTCGATTTTCCCTCGGCATAGAGGCCGCAAGCCGTACCGTCCATCGACTCCGCGTACGACTTTATACCATAGGCCGGCGAGGCCTCGATCGGGACATCGGTTATGGCTTTAACCTGGAGTCCAATACAATTTTGGATAGTTTCCACAGTATATGAGGTCCCCTCCTGATAGACATAAAGCCCGGCGTATTCCGGCGCCGATGTCCCGATCGCCACTTTTCCGGAATTGAAATAGCTGTTGCCGGTTCCGCGGAGCATGACTCCGGTGTTGCCGGCGTCGTCGGAGATGTAAGTTTCGCATGATCCGGCGCTGTTTTCTCTGATACGGAACAGCTGGGAGCCATCACTACTGGTAACCCTAAACCCATCAGCATATCCCGACGATTTTACTTCCAGCCTGAAACCGGGTGACTCGGTTCCAATACCAACCTTGCCTGAATTCAGCACGAAAGTGTTATTATAATCGACGCCGCCCTCGCGGGTGTGTATGGCAAAGGGATTACCGTCGCCATTCCATTGCAGAGTCGTGTGATTGTCCGCGCTGTAGCCCATCTTAAACCCGCAGACATCATCCAGCCAGGGGCTGCCGGAGACAATATATTTCCCTCCATAAAATCCGATATCCTGGCCCACTACCAACTTCTCGCTGGCGGTCGCAGTTCCTATGCCAACATTGTCATCTGATGACGCCAGCCGTACAACGTTTCCGTCATCGACCCAGACTCCGGCGCCAGGGCCGCCAAACGCCCAGTCAGAGGTGTCCGCCTTTGACGCATGAAAGGCATACGGCAGGGTTATAAACCGGGTTCGCGGAGTCATTTCGGCGTCGGTGTCAAAAGTTATGCCCAGATACCGGGCGTCATCTCCGGTGAAGAGGTCTTCGGGCAGAGGGACCACCAACCCCAATTGAACATTGAAAAGACCATTATCGATCTGAACTGCCCGGAAGTTACTGGACCATAACGAATCATCACCTAAGAGTGAGCCATAGATTTTAAATTTCATAAGTTTCGAACCGCTAACCGCTTGTCCGCCATCGTCCGTTAACCGCCCTTGATAATTGATGGTATTCGGCACCCCGGCGCTGATAGATGTAGTTAAGGCAACCAACGTCAGAACAAGCATTAAAACCCGAGCATTATTATGCCTGATCATAGTTCCCCCAATCTTTATTGTGATTAATCACTCTCGACTTGCGATTTATTATAATATCTGTAAAACCGCCCATTTAGCAAGGATTTATTATGCTCCTTATTGGGATTGGGGGGATCCAAATATCGGAGACATGCAACGCCAGTCTGAGAAAATTTCGAAGATCATCAATGAAAGTCAGCTTAAATTATCCTATTGATTTTCGATAAGTTGCAGGCAGACTAAAACCCGGCCTCATACCATTTGTAACCTACCTGACTGATTACCAACCACTTAGTAATTTCGAATCCATGTTCTATTGACAACCCGGCGGAGGACCGGCGTGGAAAATATAGGTGATCAGGTAGACTGCATCACCGACATTGACTTGGCCGTCACAGTTGGCGTCACCGGCTTCAATCGGATCGGGGGCGGGGCCTCCCTTGAAAACATAGTTTATCAGATAGACCGCGTCTGCGACATTAACCTCTTTATCACCATTGGCATCACCAAAGGTGAATCCTAATATTGTTACCGAACCATTCTGGAAAGAAACCGTTTGCGGATTGTATCCCCCTTCACAGTAACCGATCAACTCGCCGCTGGGATCTGAGAAATTGGTATTTGTCGCCTGATCACTTATCAAGAGCTGGGCCGTGGAGTCGGTCATAAATTCGGGGATACTGTCATAGGCGTGCAGGACCAATCGCACCAGGACTCCATTCTGCTGGGGAGCGATGGCGGAAGTGTACGGGGGCGGGGAATCGGAAATAGCTACGATTTTGAGGTCATGATATTGTCCAGTAATCGATTGAGAAGTAACTACATCCCAATCTGAAATCAGCGTATTTTCAATATCGATGGCAAAGGTGTCGGAGGGTGAAATTCCGAATTCCACCAGATCAGGACTACTCAACAGGATAGACAATTCGAAGCCGGCGACCGAATCCTGCGGATTACTCAAATGGACATCAAGAGATATAGCCGTATCCCCCCAGTACGCGGTCGTGTCGTCGATCGAGAGGATTAGCTCCATCGATTCGATATCGGCAACCTGGACGCCGCCATTGATGAAATTGACAAAACGGATTGGTGGGTTGGGCCCCGGTTCAAAGCACGAGTTGAGCGCTCCGTAAGATCCCGGAAATCCAAACAGCGAATCCGTTATCTCGACACCATTGTGATCGTAAACATGGTCGGAAAGGGCCAGAGTGTCCCCATATTCTCCCATGGCAATTCCATTATCACCGCAGTCGAGCCAGAGGAAGCTCAGCGGTTGAAACATGCCTTCGAATTCTGGGTCAGGAGCGACTTGAAGATTAATATTAAAAAGAACGGTTGCGTTTTCAATCGGAATGTCAATCGGATGATTGGGACCATTGGGGATCTCGGAAACGCCAACTACGCGGATCATTCCGGATGGACATTCTTCATTACAAGATCCTATATGCCCGTAGCGATAAGAAAAGGATTCCCATTCATAGTCACCGGGGATATCAAAAATAGTACCCGGACTGGCCGAGATAATAGACAAAGCCGAGGAATCGTAACCAATGAGAAAATCGAACCCGGACATTTTTTCAGAACCGGCTGTTTTTATAACTGGTATTGAAATAGCCTCACCTTGCACGGCATCCTGCACCACCCCTATTTCAAAACTGAACGGAATGGTCAATTCTCCGCCATAGTTCTCGATTGATAGGTTGAAGACAGTGCCATTGTAATCAGCTGCGTCGACTTCTATCAAAAGGGCGCTGCCGGTATAGCTAAGGAAGGGTCCACTAGTCGTCGTGAAGGCTGGTGAGGATGAAGGGACTACGGGAGCTATCAGGACACGGGTCAGCCCGTCGACGAATCCATAGTCCATCGCTATGCCCTCGACGCTGAACAACAAGGTGGGGACAATTTCTCCATCGAAGGTCAGGTGAATGGCAGCCAGGCTATCGGGGTAATCGAATGAAATGGTTTTGGCGTCATCATCCTGGGTAAACGTAGCGAAAACGGTGTCACTCTTTTCGGCCACAGGATATGGGACAGCATCACCGATAATTACCCGGTACAGATAAACAAAATCGGCAACTGTCAGCGAAATCCCATCACGATTGATATCCGTAGCGGCGACGCTACATTCAAGGTGTTCTCCAAAGGCGCTTAATCCAGTTATAAAATAATAAGCATATTGCACATAATCGGCGATTTCGTAGGAAATGCCGTTGCAGTTAATATCGCCTCGAAACTCTAATGTGTCGGGGCCCAGAATTGTAATGCGGCCATTATAAAAATCGGTGGCGCGGATAATCAGGGGATCAAGCAGACACGAATCAGGGGCGCCATAGATACCCGGTAAGCCATAAGAGTGATCGGTGATTTCATCGTATGCCAACCAATCAAAGACTCGATCAGATATCGCCAGAGTATCGCCAAGCGAATCCGGTGCGATGGCATTATCACCACAGTCCATCCAATAAAAACGAATGGGACTATCCGTGTATTCAAAAGCAGTATCGGTGGTCACGGTGAATTCAAGGGTAAACAACAGAGTCGATAAATATTCGGGTAAGAGAACAGAAACGGGGTGATGGTCACCGTCGTTAGTTTCGGCCAACGCTACGACTCGAATCAGACCGGGTTGAGTTCCGGTGGTGTCCACCTGACTCTCAAAATACTCCCATTCAAACGATCCGGGAATATCAAATAAGACTCCCGGGATGGTTCCCGTTAGAGTAAGGGCCGCAGTGTCATAAACAATCAATAAATCAAACCCATGGATCTCACAAGGACCGGGGATCACAGCGACATTGGGCTCAATATAGACCGGTATCGTAATTATTGACCCCGGGCCGGCGTTTGGATAGCTCCCAATTCGTACGTCATACATGGTCGCGACTGCGCTGGACGCAAACAGAACCAGCGCGAAAAGGATTAGAAACAGCCCCACTGGTTTGTGAAATGTAGCCATAGTTCCTCCCTCAGTTACAAAGGCTCGCGGCTAAGAGCTATTCCTTATCCTTGGGCTATTAAATCTCTCCACACACTTACTATTTATCAGCAATCGGTTTGTGGCCGCAATACTTCAGCGACGCTCACCCCGACACGGCAAGTTCAAGAGGGGCGCAGATTTATGGATTTTGACGGGAGTCGTATTACTGCTGGTCACTGTCCGATTCTCCCGCGCCGAATTAGTCTGCCATAAAGCTCTGAATATCCTCCGACAGTGCTATTTAGGAGGTGCAAACTATTTCCGACTATTATTGTCTACTAACTGCGCGGTATCAATGTGGACATATATTTAATTATAGTCTACCGGCATAAATTTGTCAATAGTTAAACCTGGTTAAATCCTCTATATGGCCCGGCGCAGGGCTCTTTTGAAAAACCCAATCATCTTACTTTTCGAAAACTCGGTACTTTTCAAAACCATTTAATATTAAAGGGCTGGGAGAGCCTCGATCAGTTTGCCTCCGCGCCCACTGCGGCTGTAAGGTGCGACGCTATCGCAGGTAACGGGAAGGACACCGGGCATCCTGTCAACATATTCCTAAGCTGCCGCCCTCCCAAAAGTTCGAAGATTATCAATGAAGGCCAGTATATTTTTCGCAAATTAAGGCACAAAATTCAAAGCCAAAATAATCGACTCAAGTAACAGGCATAGCTGAAAGATACAGAAAGCCGTCGATTGCCCGTCCGATTTGAAGTCAAGACTCCTAAAAAACCCGGAGCAAAGCTCCGGGCCACACCCCCGCATGACCAAGGCAGGGTTTTCGCGGCGACCGATTCGCCTTCAGCCGATGGAATGGATGTTATGGCTAATATATAATTAAACAGGCGCACTGCTAGATCGTCATGTTTACAGAATCCATATCGGGAGATGAACAGCGAGGGCTATCTCCCTTGTAAATTTTAAACCGGATGGGGGGAAATATGGTTTTCAAAAACCAAATCAGGGAATCAGGACATACACTAATGAGACAGACAACATAGAATCGATGATTAATTGTACTTGATTGCCCTTTTGGGGTAGATTATCTTAAATTAAGAAGATACACTATTAGACCACTCTTTGGTACATCTTGGGGCCGGCATTTACAATGGCATTAGGATCTGCATTTGCAGAGGGGGTGCGTGATGAGAGTAATACGTTTATTTCCGATCTTACTGGCAGTCTTATTGGTGAGTTGCAGTGTGGATAACATCACAGCTCCGGACTCCAGTTCTGACTGCTATGATTGTATCTGGCCTGATGAAGAGGCTCAGCTCGCAAGGCTCTGGTCATCAGGCAACATAACTGCCGATTATGTGGGATATGAGCGAATCCGGAATGCCTTAGCTGTTCTAAGAGCATCGCCCTGGGCCGATTCCGTATTTTTCCCCTTGTCTCCTAATGATAATCTGGCTGAAGCGACAATAACATTCTCTCCCTCTTGGACGGAGAGTATGCTGTATCTCAAATTCGATTCCGCCGCATTTCAACAAATTGTGGCTGGCAATTATGATGCCTGGGATGATCTCAATGACTTATATGGCATGGATTCAATAAGCTTAGACTTGGATTACGACTACTTGTACATTTACTTCACCGGAAGACTAAATTCTATACGTCTCCTTGATGTATATAAGGATTTGCCGGGTCTGGATATAATTGCGACAAACTCTCGGTTTTGGATTGGAGAGCCTCAGAGAATACTTATCATAGACGATACAGACAGCGAAATCATGAAAATCTATGGCATTAAGATGTGGGGCGATTGCCCGTCGGGATGCATGCACTATGGAGCCGCGTATTTCCAGGTTAGAAATGATTCGGTTGAATTTATGGAATCGTATAGCGACTGTTCTGCAACAACTCCGGAACCGGCCTGGCTGCCCGATTTTATTGAATTGATGCGGAAGTATTTTGAATACGGCTACTGGGAGAGAGATTCCCTTCATATAACCGTATGCGACACACTGTCCATGGATCTTCCTGAGTTAGTGTATTTCAATGGTAATGACGAGGCGGAGTTAATAGCTTTGTACTTATCAGGAGAATTGAATGTTCCCCAAAACCTGCATGACCGGATTGTCGGCGATCTTGAATGGATCAGAAATAATGAGCCCGATTCGGCCCATGCCGTAGATACGATTAGGTTTAGAAGACCGTGGCTCCCCTCCTGCATGGAGTTCCATTATGATAGTTCACTTGTAGCTGACACCACAAGTGAGACCTTCTGGAGTCTAATTTGCGGACTAAAGCATTTTGGCCTTGAATTCCATAATAACGTACTCCCGAATGAGGAGTGGGTGGGTCGGTGGTATAATGGAAGTCAGCCATATTGTCATCCGGCCCGGATTATTGATGCCCTTAAAATGGTCGAGGCCATAACAGCAATGCGGGCCGTCATGGAAAACGATATGATGGCTGACATCTATCCGGTTATGGATGACTATGATACAATACACTACTTCTTCAGGGAGGTATGGGGCGCATTCACGTATCCTGACTCATGGGAGCACGAGAGATTTTTCTACTTCAAGTCGGATAGGACTGAATGCTCCTATATCGGCAGTTTTAATCCAGAGGCTGATCCCGAACCAACATGGTGTAGCATGCTAGTACAGGCTCGTTCTGATAAATTTACGCCTATTACATGGGCTCGTTGAATAAATTGGATACTCGTTTATCCTTGATTTGGTATCGCAAGATGCGTACCCGCAAACAAGTCACGGATTCGCTACTTGTGACAATAGTCTCCAGTTAATGGGGTAAACAGAGTCTTCGCGAAATTTACGATTACCGGGTATGTGCATAGTCAAGAACATTCGCACATTTCCAGTCGTGATTTAGGAGATATTTCTTGATCATGCAAGTGGCTCGCATGGATGCCAACTCAGTTTCTTACGGTCAACAAGACCTCTGGGCCGCTTATGAAATTGTATTACATTTCACGAAGGTAGATCCGGCAATTTCGGCAATAGGTTTGAGGCGGGCAACCACCCTCCCCAAAAATGGAAGATCATTAATGAAGGCCGGGTTATTCAAGTGTTACGATTGCTGTCAAATCACGCCCGTATCTTTGTGTGCGATATCAGTTCGTAGATGACTTAAGGGCAACAGGGTGCGGGGCCACCTTTGAAGACATAGTTTATCAAGTAAACCGCATCGGCGACGTTGGCGCTTCCATCGCAATTGGCGTCGCCGGCGTCCAGAGGAACGGGAGCGGGACCGTTTTTGAAAACAAAGTTGATCATATAAACGGCGTCGGCGATGTTGGCCAACGCATCGAAATTGGCATCCCCGCAGACAAAATCCACCATACTAAGCGTGATTTCGACATCGTGACTCCGATCAAACAGCATCAAGGTATCAAAGGTGACATAACCGGGGCGTGAAATGGAAACGGTCTGATAGCCGCCGCCGACAGCGGGAAAGGTGAAATCGCCGCCGGCCGCCGTCGCGGCTGTAAGATTGGCCGGGGATATTGAAATAACGGTTGCCCCCAGGTCCTGATAACTTCCCTCCAGACCGATGTGACCGGAGAAAGCAAAGTAATTACCGACCGTCACCATCATGGAATCCACCGTTGAATTGCCGTCAAAATCGCTTATGCGGACGAAGATATTGTAGTCGCCATTGTGAAACATGGCTGTCGGCCAGCAATAGGCGGTATCTTCCGCTTCCAGAATCCCGTCGCCATCGGTATTGGTTATGATATAAAACGCCGTCAGGCTGTCGGTAAAAGTGGTGTTGCAATTACTATCGTATTTGTAAACCATGTGACTGAGGGCCTCCATTTCGCCATCATAGGAATCCAGGGAACCGCTGAATTCAAATGAAGTCGTCCATGGGGTCGAGGAATCGCCTTCTATCGTGTATTCGATTTTATATGGACTCGTCCGGTAGCCGCCATAGCCGCCGTAATCATAGGCGCTACAGACAATATCCACATCGCCGGATATATCTTCTCCGGCATCGAAGTATTGGCCGGTTCGATTGGTGCAAATCGCGAACAGCCGATCGCCCCAGGCGTTTTCCATGAAGGGGGCAGTCTCATCGCCAATGGCGCCGAGGTAATTGAGGGGGTTGGCGCTCACTTCGTAATCCCAAAAACCGTACGTCCAGTCCAACGGGGACCCGCCAAAACGAATGCGGGAAAGATGCAGATGAACTGGCGTATTCGGATAGGGCCACGTCACAATTACTCCCAGCGAATCCCCGGCTTCGACATAATCCCCGACCGAAAATGGGATGGACGTCTGATAGAGATGGGCGTACAGCCACCCGTCGCATTCCTGCGACCCGGC
>CAZGAV010000065.1:0-22191 GCA_964523575.1 uncultured Ignavibacteriales bacterium | reverse complement strand
ATCGACGGTCCGCCCAGCGGCACCGTGGTCATCGTCACCACCCGGCAATCCTTGCGGAAAAGATGCTTGAGAATCGCCCGCGACATCGGCTCGGTTTCGGCCAGAGTCGAGGCATAATAGTCAAAAGTCAGCATGACCGCCGATGAATCGGGCAGGGCGTCGATGGCATCGAACAATTGCTGTGATTCCGGGGAAACGTCTATCGGTAACTGAAAGGTGACAATTACCGGGAATATGACATAGAACGCCACGGCCAGATAAATATAGCGTCGGTCGCTGGTCCGGAAAGTCAGGTAGAGTAAAATGGCCCCGGCCAGAATCAGGAATATGTACGCCATGACGATCATGGTCAGATAGTTATTTCCCCATATAAGTGCGCTCTATACCGAGCAGAATCCGCAATGACATGGCCGCCGCCCCGAGGGCCGCGCCGATGATAATACCTCTTTGAACCGCCAGGTTGGCTCCCCCCATTATATAGGTATTGATATACTGGGGCAGGCCATGATAAATACCTTTCAGAAGTGCTTCGCCCATCGGCACCCGCCAGAGCATGACCAGCGTCGCCGTAATCAGAAGTAGTGTCGCTTCCGGGCTCCGCGCCCGGAAGGCCCGGAAGGCGGCCGAAGCGATATAGAAGGCCAGCATGGCGAACATGGTTGACATCATGGGAGCATCAAGGTTGTTGAACAGCCAGTCGTAGATGGAACCCGGGCCGGTGCCGAAAAGCGGCGACCAGCCGGTCGGCAAAATAGCCGGGATAGCCATGACAAAGATGGAAACCAGCGTCGCCAGCTTGAACGGCCAGTCCTCGACGCGCCGCCTGACAGCGCCGAAATTGACCCGCACGATGGATACGACGCCAAGCAGAAGGGTAAAACCGCCGACAATAGTGACCCAGGCCAGCACCTCCGGCTCCAGGCGGCCGATAAAACTTTTTTCGGGATTGAAGAAAAAGGCCAGGATCATGACCAGGCCGGACAAAAAAGCAATGATAACCGGAACCGTCTTCTTCATCTAAACGCTCGTAAACATGGCATAAAACCAGTCGCCAACGCCGAAACTCACCAGCGCCGCGCCGATCAGGATACTTATTACGATCAACACTTTCATCCAGTCCTGGCCCTTGAGTCCGCCCAGCAGGAGCGGTTCGTGCGACAGGTAAGCCGAAGCCGCATAGAGTTCTTCGCCCATCAGGGTATAGTCGCAGGCGGCGATGAAAAACGGCAATTGCTCCGGCTGAGCCGTGCCTGCGATCTGAATCGATCCGGCGGCATTGCCGGTTTCGGCCAGCAACAGCGACTCGGCAAAGAAAGCCCCCATATATATATTCGTCGCCGGCCGCTCGCGCATCATGATACCGTTGACAGTGGCCGTGAAGGCGAACTGTTCGCCGGCCACGTAACGCACCATATCTCTATGATAGGCATCGGGTTTGCCCTCTTCGATGTAGGCCTGTTCGACCACCTCCTGCCCGGCCGCCAGAATCATCGGATAACGAACCGGGACCATCAGGGGCGTCTCATACCGGGCTGTTATTCGCGCCACCCGGCCCAGGATGGAAATACCGGCAATGGTTTCGATTTCGTCGATCTCCTGAATTCCGGGGATAAATAAAACCGGCTTGCCCATTTCCGTGGCCCGGCCGACCGCCTCCTCGACCTCGTCGAGACCGTTGATTTTGCGGATAAAAAGCTTGCGGCCCAGACGCGCCCAGCGGGTGTACAGAAGGATCAGGACCGAAAAGACGGTCATCACCACCAGAGCGTTGAGTCGTTGCATTCGAAAGGCGGAAACTTCGCCGGATGGCGTTTGATTAACCATGGCCGCCTCGGCCGTAGAATCGTGGACCGGTGTCGCCAGGGAATCGCCGGCCGAAGCCGTTGCGGTCGTTTCGGGGACCGCTTGCGTCGTATCGGCCATTGATGTGAGGGGGGCCAGACAGATAAAGGCCAGCAGGGCGATCCGAGATAAGCCGGTCAGAAGCGGGCTGTCATGTTGCCAGAATTTCACAATCAAACATAGCACAACCGGCTCAAAAGTCAACCCCGAACTTATTACGGCCGTTTTTCGGAAGTTCCCGATCGAAGCCGGTGTGACGACCGGCTTGGAATAAATAAATTGACTACTAATAAATAAAGATGGGAAATCGTATCATATGCGGGGAACAAGGTCTCGGAGGCGGTTGTTTATTAATAATGTGGAGTATAAAGAACCATATAGTCCTCTTTAGGGAATTTCATAGGAGATATTATGAGACCGCTAAAAGTCACCCTTATGGCCCTTGTTGTCATAGTGCTTGCGGCCGGAGTCATGGCTCAGGAGAGCCCCTGGTCCAAATTCAGGCATGACAGCAAAAATACCGGCAGGACGCCGTATACGGGCCCGGCCACCCCGGCTCTCGACTGGACTTTCGAAGCCAATGACGGCATCGTCTCTTCGGCGGTAATCGGTTATGATGGGACAATTTATGTGGGGGCAGGGTGGTATTTCAACGGCACCCTCGATTCCTGCTTATACGCCTTGAATCCCGACGGAAGCGTCAAATGGTGCTTCAAGGGCGACGACGGCTTCTTCTCCACGCCGGCCCTGGGCCCCGACGGGACATTGTATATCACCGGCGTCGACGGTTATATGTACGCCGTCGAGGATTCAGTAACTTATGGCAAATTGAGATGGCGGACTTATCTCGATTACTGGTTCAGCCTCAGTTCCCCGGCCATCAGCCACGACGGTCAGACGGTTTATGCCGGGAGTCCCAGCTTTAAATTCTTTGCCATCAACACCGCCGACGGCAGCGTCAACTGGAGCTACAAAACTGGCTGGTGTATTATTTCCTCGGCCGCCATTAATGACGACGGGATAATTTACTGCGGCACCAAATTCCATAAAGTTTACGCTTACAGTGACGTCCTTCAGGGTCCGGAATGGGATTTTTCAACCGGGGTCTTTTACGACGGCCATCTGGTTGACTGTTCCCCGGCTATCGGTCCCGATGGAACCATATATGTCGGTTCCGACCCCTATGGCGCCGCCGGGATGGGTCATCTGGCCGTGCCGGTAGATACCAACTTCTGGGCCATCAATCCCGACGGAAGCCTCAAATGGGCCTTTGCGACCGGCGATGGCGTCGAATCTTCGCCGGCTGTGGGAACCGATGGGATCGTCTATTTCGGCAGTTATGATAGTTGTTTGTACTCGGTAACCGACATGGGCAATTACGGTTCCCAGAATTGGAAATTTAAAACCGACGGTCCCATCGACGGCTCCCCGACCATCGACGGCGACGGGACCGTATATATCGCCTCGCGCGATTCCACGCTTTATGCTCTTCGCCCGGACGGGTCGGTGAAATGGTCATACCCGCTCAACGACGCCACCGAGGCCTCCCCCACCATCGACGGTAATGGTTACCTGTACATCGGCGATTTTTCCGGCACCTTCTTCAAGCTTGGAACCGGCGCTCCGGATGTCGGCGTGGCCTCAATCGATTTGCCCGATCATATTCAACCCGACGTCACCTACGATCCCACGGCCACCGTCAGTAATTTCAGGATGACCAATCAGACCTTCGATGTCACCTGCGTCATCGACACTAACGGCGCCGTCGTGTACTCCGATATGATCACGGTTCCGTCGCTTTCCGGATCGAGCACCATAAATTTCTCTCCCTGGACGGTACCTTCTGAACTCGGCGTCAATTACAACGTCATCGTCGAGGCCCTTCTGGCGGGCGACGATAACACCGAAAATAATCAGAAAGTCATGTCGACGATTTCCTCGGCCAATTCGTTCGTCTGCGGCGATGCCAACGGCGACGGGGCGGTCAATGTCGGCGACGCTGTCTTTCTCATAAATTACGTCTTCAAAGGCGGTCCGGCCCCGTCGCCGGTTGAATCCGGTGACGCCAATTGCGATGGCGCGACCAATGTCGGCGATGCGGTCTATCTTATCAATTATGTTTTCAAAAGCGGCCCGGAGCCGTGTTGCCCTTAATTCCGTTACATCCCTCTCCTTCTCTGGAAAAAGGGCCCTGCGGGGCCCTTTTTATCGTCGCCCCTGACGAAAATGCTTGCGCCGGCATGGTGCCGGCGCAAAATCTTGATTGTTAAAGTCCATTATTGAGTTGCGTCCCGGCATATTTATCGTATTATATGTCTATAGAGACCATGCTATTCTACTGCTCCCGGTCTGCGGGCAATCAGGAACGGTCAGGTCATTGAGGAAAATGCCGATTATATCAAAATGTGCAGTGAGGTCGTAATGAAAACCATGCGTATCAGCGGTCTTCTTTTCTGCATTGTGCTTCTTGCGGTTAATCCCGTGAAAGCGCAAATCAGCGGAGGTGGAACACCCGTCAGCTTTAACAAATTATCATTATCGGCCGTCGAGTCGGTCGTCACCGGGACGGTCGATGTCGAAGCCTATCTGGCCGAAGATAAAATCGAACAGGAACAGGGAATGCCTTTTCGATTTGGCGCCCCGTTCGATGTCAATTACAGTCTTTACAATTCCGGAACCTGGGATGAACTCGACGACGGAAGCCGTATCTGGCGGCTGGAAATCAAATCACCCGGAGCCTTTTCAATCAACCTGATTTACGATTATTTCTACATGCCTCCCGGCGGCAAAATGTTCGTTTACAGCGCCGACCGACAGATGGTCCTGGGGGCGTTTACCGAACGAAACAACAAGGACCACGGGCAGTTTTCGACAGCGCCGGTCAAGGGCGACGATTGTATCGTGGAATATTATGAACCGGCCGAGGTGCGAGGTCGGGGCGTCATTGCCATCGGCCGCATCGTTCATGCCTACCGCGACATTTTCGATTACGGCGGGACCAAAGAGGCCGACGGCTTCGGCAGTTCCGGCTCCTGCAATAATAACGTCAATTGTCCCGTAGGAGCTCCCTGGCAGGACGATAAGCGAGCCGTGGCCATGGTCCTTCTGGCCGGCGGCACCCGCTGGTGTTCGGGATCGCTGGTTAATAATGCCCGGCAGGATGGGACGCCCTATTTCCTGACCGCCAACCACTGCCTCGGCAGCGAATCGACCTGGATCATTATGTTCCGATACGAAAGCCCGACCTGTAGCAATATCGACGGTCCGACCAATTACACCATCTCGGGCACGACCAAGCTGGCCAATTACTCGACTTCCGATTTCGGGCTGCTCCAGCTCAGCTCCACGCCTCCGGAATCGTATGAGCCATATTATGCCGGCTGGTCCAACGTCGATACTCCCTCGCAGTCATCGACCGGCATTCATCACCCCTCCGGTGATATCAAGAAAATTTCCTTCGATTACGATCCCGTGACCTCGACTGACTATTTGACCTCAAGCGGAACCTCTCACTGGCGGATTGGCGTCTGGGACGACGGCACCACAGAGGGCGGCTCTTCGGGCTCGCCCCTCTTTGACCAGAATCATCGCGTTGTCGGCCAACTGCACGGCGGCTATGCTTCCTGCACCAGCCTGACCTCTGACTGGTACGGAAAATTCGCGATGTCATGGAACGGCGGCGGCACCTCCTCGTCCCGCCTCCGCGACTGGCTTGATCCCGACAATACCGGGGTGCAGACTCTGGACGGCTACGATCCCTATGCCGGAGTTCATATCTCGCATACGCCGCTTGACGACACGCGCGACACCGTTAATGCCTACGAGGTCGTCTGCACCATCGCCTCCAATGCCGCTCTGGTAACAAGCGAACTCCTCCTCCATTACCAGCTCGCCTCCATTTGGTACGATTATCTCCTCCAGCCGACCGGCAACCCCGATGAATTTCACGGCTTTATTCCGGCGCAAACAGCCGGGACAACCATCAACTATTACCTCAGCGCCGCCGACAACAACGGCGTCACCGACACCACTCAAATTTACAGTTTCTATGTCGATTACTCCGCGGCTATAGAAGTCAATCCGGGAGTCGTGGCCGCGACTGTGGTGCTGGGTGAATCGGCCGCCGAAGATCTTATCATCCAGAGCAACGGCACCGGAACGCTCGATTATACCATCGACGTTCAGCAAGCTTTCAAACTCAACACGATCTTCACCGCGCTGCTTGACCAGGGCGCTCTGGAGCCGGCCAGCCGCGACTATCCTCCGTCGTACGATAATTATATCATCAGCAAGGACGCCGCCGATCCTCGCACCGGCTACAACGTCGACAAAGGCGCGGGCGGCCCCGATGGTTTCGGCTATGCCTGGATCGATTCCGATGAATCGGGCGGCCCCACCTTCTCCTGGGTTGATATCTCCGCCGTTGGCACGGAAGTAACTCTGGGCGATGACGGTTTCGTCGGCCCATATGCAATCGGATTCGACTTCCCTTATTACGGCACCGCCTACAATCAGCTTTATATCGGCTCCAACGGCCTTCTTACGTTTGGCGCCGGCAGCGCCAGCCGAATCAATGTGGCCATTCCCGATACCGGTGCTCCCAACAACTTCATCGCCATGTGGTGGGATGATCTCGATCCCGGTGAGGGCGGCCATATCTACTACTACTATGACGCCGCCAATGACCGTTTCATCGTCACCTTCGACGCCATTCAGAACTATATCACCGGCGGCGGGACCGGATCCCTGACCTTCCAGGCGATCTTATACACCGACGGCCGGGTGGTCCTCCAATATGCGAGTATGAATCCCGGCGCCGATATCGACGGCCTTCAGGGTGCTACCATTGGTATTGAAAACGCCTCCGGCACCGAAGGCCTCGAGGTCGTCTTCAACGGGGCCTATATGCACAACGACTTGTCGGTTGAGGTTTTCATGCCTTATCAATGGTTGACCCTGAGCCAATACTCAGGCTCCCTGCCACCCGGCTCGGCGGATACCATCATTTGTGATTTCACCACGGCCGAACTGGATACCGGCCTCTATAACGCCGACATTATCATCACCAGCAACGATCCCGTTCCCGGCCACAGCCCCGTTACGGTCGGAGCCGAATTGACCGTAGTCGGTTCGGCCTACGTCTGCGGCGATGCCAATGGGGATGGCGACGTCAACATCGGTGACGGCGTGACTATCATCAACTATGTATTCAAGGACGGACCGGCCCCCGATCCGCTTTGTATCGCCGATGTCAATGACGATAACGACGTCAACGTGGCCGACGCCGTATATCTCATCAACTATATCTTCAAAAGCGGACCGCCGCCGATCGAACCCTGTTGCCCGTGATAAATGCCGAAATTTAAAGTGATAAAAAGCCCACCCGTCCATTAAAAGGGGTGGGCTTTTTATTTGCGCCACGAGCCTTACGGGACGCCGGGATTTTAGAGCTACCATCGCTGAATCCGGCCACTATACAATGTTGAATTTTGCCTTTCGACCAGGAAATTCCCTCTTTTAAGGGCCTATAATGGAATTTTTAGCCTATAAATCAGTATATGGTTAAATCCCTTGACAAATTCCCGGATTAATGTATACTTATTACTGAAGCTTTGTCAATACTTGTCAATTGGGGGAACCGAGCACATCCCCCCTGCTTCATTGCAAATACAAAGCGCCAAATGAATTTAATGTCTGCCTCTAATCGCGGCCGTTAAATTTGAAATCTGACCATGGCCTGAGTTTTTTCAGCCATGACGCGTTTTGACGATGCGGAGAATCATAATGTGGTCTTCGGGCGCAATTCCGAAGGTGCTCATCCGGCCTTGTAATTCAGCTGATTTTTCAATGTGTTCGAATCAGTCTGCCGAAGTCTCGGACCAAACCGGGATTTTGAGCGATACTCGAAACTCCGAATCGCTGACCATCTATTCTAATTCCGGTGATCGGCGTCCAGCCTCACTTAATCTGGAATCGCCGCCGGATTTCATACCACCGCCAATCAAAAGAAAACAATCAGCTTTATACCCGAATACAGGGATCCATTCGTGTATCGGGGGTAATAGCGCCGCGTGGCGCTCTGAAAGGAGATACTAGCATGAATGTCACTGCTAATGGACGGCCGGCCGCAGCCGGCTGGCTAATCTGCTTCGGGCTTCTCTTATGGGTTTTGATGACCGGATTCGCCAACGGAGCCCCGCCGACAATTACGGTAAATTACCCGGCCGATTTGGACTCGACCGGGAATCCGTACATGGATATGAGTCTCACGGTTTCGGCCGACAATTATCCTGTCATACTTTCCGTGTACGGTGACTCCACCTCCAATCCGTCCGACCTGATTTTTGCCAACGACGCCATCTCCGCCGAGACAACGGTATCCTTCAGGTGGAATTCCCTGCGCCTCAGTCCCGACGTCAATACGGTCGGGCTCTGGCATTTCGATGAGAATACCGGTTCTATTGCCGGGGATGCCTCCGGTTCCGGCAATTCCGGCACTTTTATGAACGGGCCGCTCTGGACCGCCAACGGTCGATTCGGCTATGGCATCGATTTTGACGGTACCGATGACTACATCACCGTTCCCGATCTGGATAATAGTCTTGACGCCGACCCGACGACAGGTGTCATCACCATGGAAGCCTGGCTGTATCCACACCAGATCGGTAGCAATACTTACCGGGCTTTCCTCTCCAAACGCGACGCTCCCATTACGACGGCCGTCAACTATTCTCTATATCTGAACAACACTAACGGCGCTATCTCCTTCTACAACGGCACTTTCCCGGCCGGCTTCTATATCAGTAATGTCATTCCGCCGGTCAACCAATGGTCATATATTGTCGTCTCTCTCGACGCCGCCGAAGGGATGCTCCGTTTCTACCGCAACGGAGAAATCCAAGACAGCATCAGCGGCGTCAGCTTCGGACCCGTCAATGACGCTGAACTGACCATCGGCACTTCGCGGACGCCATCCGGTGATCGCTGCTTTGACGGCGTCATGGACGACGTCCGCATTACCACGCGGTTATTGACGGCTGACGAGGTCGAACAAAATTACCGACTCAATCGGGACATTTTCGCCTGGAAGGCCGAAGCGATCGACGCCTTATCGGAGACGACTGTCTCCAGCGTCTTCAACTTCACGGTCGCCCTGGCGCTCGACCCCATGACCGACCAGTCTGTGGCCGAGGGAGACAATATTTCCATCCCGGTGATGGCCTCCAATCCGGACAATGAGCCCATTGGATTGTCAAGTTCGACACCGCCTGCTAATGCCGGATTCAGCGATAACGGAGGTGGAACTGGAACCTTTGATTTCAGCCCCGATTTTGACCAGGCCGGTGAATATCCCGTGACCTTTTATGCTGATGATGGGATACAAAATGTATATCGCACCATAACCATCACCGTTACCAACACCAACCGTCCACCGGTGGTCAGCGATATTCCCGACCAGGAGACCGACGAAGGAAGTACCTTTGCCGCGCTTGATCTATCCGGATACGTAAACGACCCCGACGTCGCCATAGACGACGCCATCACCTGGACTTATAGCGGCAATACCGAATTGTCAGTCGATATCGCCGGTAATATCGCAACGATTGGTATTCCCGATGCCGACTGGTACGGCGCAGAGACCATCACTTTCCGGGCCACCGATCTCGAAGGGGCCTATGATGAAAATGATGCCGTCTTCACCGTATCCAACGTCAACGACTCGCCGGTGATGGATGAGATCATCGAACAGAACGTCATGATTTGCAATGACCTCTCCTTCGCCGTCGCTTCTTCCGATATCGATGGTATCGTCGAGGAAATCGTCGCCACCCTCTCTCCCTCAGGCAATCTCCCCGAGGGCGCCTCCTTTACCGATTTAGGCGATGGCACCGGCACTTTCGACTGGACCCCGGATCCGTCCCAGTTCGGGACTTACAGCCTTCGTTTCACCGCCGTCGATGATTCCGGGGCAACCGGATATGGGGATGTGACGGTGAATGTCCAGAACGACGTCACCGCCCCGCAAATCGCCCTGACATCGCCCGCCAACGGGCTGACCTCCCCCGACCCGTATATGACTCTGAGCGCCGGTCTGACGGACGAAACGCCTATGACAATTTGGGTATATGGCGGATATGATGCCTCAGCCATGAATTTGCTTGCGGTCGAGGAAAATATCACGGCTTCGTCCTTCAATTACGATTGGAATCATCCGGTGCTTCGTCCCGATCCGATCAATACTGTCGGCCTCTGGCATTTCGATGAAAATAACGGCTCGACCGTGCAGGACGCCGGTTCCTTTGGAAATGACGGCCAGATAATCGGGCAATTACCATTCTGGACGGGGGATGGGCAATTCGGTTATGCGGTCGATCTTAACGGAGATAATAATTACATTGTCGTTCCATACGATCCCAGCCTCGATGTCGACAGCGCGGCCGGAATGATTACCATCGAAGCCTGGATTTATCCGCGCAATGACGGCAATGACAATCGCTGGCGCGGCCTGGTGGCCAAACGGGCCATGCTCGGCGGCGACGGGCCCTGCAATTATCAGATGTCTCTTAATCCTCAGAATTATCTGAGCTTCTATAGTAGCGGCATCGACTGGTCGCAGGAGCATATCAGTTCGTTGCTGGTGCCTTATAACCAGTGGTCGTATCTTGTCATCACCCTTGATGCCGCTGAGGGCGGGCGTTTGCGCTTCTATCGCAACGGTATCCTCGAGGACACCATTGACGGTGTCACCTTCGGCCCCGCCGACAATAGCGAACTGACCATAGGCACAGCCAGTCGACAGATCGAGTGCTTCAACGGCCTCATGGATGAGGTCCGGGTCACCAAACGCGTTATGGGTGAGGCTGAAATCGCCGCCAATTACTCCCATATCGGCGGCGGCGTTCATTATTGGAAGATGGCCGCAGAGAATTGCGCCGGTCTCCTGACCATGTCATCGGTTCGTTCCTTCACCGTCGTCGATGATACTCCACCTCAGGTGACGATCCTTTCGCCGGCCAACGGCGCCGTGGCTATCTATCCCCACATGGAACTCAGCTTCAAGGCCGAGGACGAAAGTCCGCTGATGGTTTTCATTTATGGCGACGCCACCCCCAGCGCGGCCGACCTTCTCTATGTCTGCGATAACGCCAAGAGCACTCTCGTCGATTATGACTGGACGGCGGCTCCCCTCGAACCGGATCCTCCTTTCACCGCCGGTTTATGGAATTTCGACGGCAGTCAGGGCGATTCCATCATCGATATCAGCTACAACGGCAATAATGGCCATTTCATGAATGGACCGGCTCGGACCGCCGGCGGCCGTTTCGGATACGCCATTGACTTTGACGGCGTCAACGATTACATCACCGTCCCCTATGACAATTCCCTCGATATCGACCCCGCCACCGGCGTTCTTACGATGGAAGCCTGGCTGTATCCGCACCAGATCGGCGGCGGCGTTTATCGCGCTTTTCTTTCCAAACGCAATCCCGGAGTCGCGACCGAAGTCAATTACTCCCTCTATCTCGATCAAACCGACGGCGCCATATCCTTTTACAACGGCGTCTTTCCGGCCGGCTTCTATATCAGTGACGTCATTCCGCCCATTAATGAATGGTCCTATATCGCTGTAACGCTCAGCGCCGCCGAGGGCGTCCTGCGCTTTTACCTGAATGGCGTTCTGGTGGACAGCATCGAAGGTGCGAGTTTCGGCGAAATTACGGAATCCGAATTGACCATTGGCGTTTCACGTACTCCCAGCGGGAGCCGTTACTATGATGGTTTGATCGACGATGTCCGGCTGACTCGGCGGATCCTGTCATCCAATGAAATCGCCGCTAATTACTCCTTGTCGGGAAGCACCTATTACTGGCGGGTCTGTGCTTTCGATATCACCAATAATTCATGCAGCTCCGAGATCAGGTATTTCACGACCAATCTCTTCATCTGTGGCGATGCCAATAGCGATGGGTCTGTCAACGTCGCCGACGCCGTCTTTTTGGTCAATTTCATTTTTAAGGAAGGTGACGCACCCGATCCGATCGAAGCCGGCGACGCCAACGGCGACGGCCAGACCAACGTCGGCGACGCTGTTTATCTGATTAATTACGTCTTCAAGGGCGGCCCCCCCCCTGTCTGCCCATAGACATACAACGGAACAGCTGCAAGAGAAAAGGCCCGGATAACATCCGGGCCTTTTTTGCCATTAGCTTACGTCTGAAAGGAGCATTAGCGTTTGGCGTCGATAGCGTATTTTTTGATTTTATCAAAAAGGGTTGTGTAATCGATTTTCAGAATCTGGGCGCAACGGCGCTTGTTGCCCCGCACCTGTTCCAGTACTCTCAGAATGGCCGCCCGCTCGGCTTCGGCCTGAGCATGGGAGCCGATTTCTTTCAGCCCGGCCCCCTCGCGGAGACGGATTTCGTTATTGGATGAAAGACGGATGGCCATGTGCTCCGGCTTGATCTTCTTGCCGTCGCAGAGAATGATAGCCCGCTCGATCGTGTTTTCCAATTCGCGGACGTTGCCCGGCCAATGGTATTTCTCCATGATCGCCAGGGCTTCCTTGGATAGCGAGATCGATTTTTTATTCATCTCGCGGCAATAGCGCACGACAAAATGCTCGGCCAGGGCCGGAATATCGTCGCGCCGTTCCTTCAGGGGCGGAATGGTAATCGGAAACACCGATAACCGATAATATAGATCGTCGCGGAATTTCTTCTGTTCGATCAAAGACTTCAAATCAGCGTTGGAGGCCGCAATTACCCGGGTATCGACCTTGGTCGTTTTGGTGCCGCCCAGCCGTTCGATAGTTTTCTCCTGCAAAACGCGCAACAACTTGGCCTGAAGGGCGATATCCATGTCGCCGATTTCATCGAGGAAAATAGTCCCGGCGTCGGCAATCTCGAATTTTCCGATTTTGCGCGCCACCGAACCGGTATAGGCCCCCCGCTCAGAACCAAATAACTCATTCTCCAGTAATTCGCGCGGGATGGCGGCGCAGTTGATGGTAATGAAAGCTTTCCCTTTGCGTGGCGAAAGTTCATGGATGGCCCGGGCGAATAACTCCTTACCGGTGCCCGAATCCCCCTGCAGGAGTACCGACGTGTCTGACAGGGCGACCTTCTGAACCAGCTTCATGACTTCGACCATCTTTTCGTTTTGCCCGATAATTTTGCCCATCCCCAGCCGCTGATCGATTTCCTCACGGAGAGCCTCGTTTTCAGCCACCATTCTCTGGCTTTTTAGGGCCTTATCGACCAGCACCAGCATATGATTGGTATCGAACGGCTTGGTCAGGAATTCCGAGGCCCCGATCTTCATGGCCGACACCGCCGATTCGATAGTCCCATAGGCGGTCATGACAATCACGGCGGTTTCGCTATTCAGGGTTTTTATCTGGGAAATAACTTCCAGTCCGTCCATCTCGGGCATTCTCATATCGGTGATAACCAGGTCAAAAGGCCTGCTTTTGGCTTTGGCAATGCCCTCCGGCCCATCGGCCGCCGTCTCGACCAGATAACCCTCTTCGGTCAAGGTTTGCGCGACCATTTTACGCATAGTATCTTTATCTTCGATGACCAGTATAGAAGACATCAACGACTCCTGTTACCCTCTGTAAAACATGTATTGTCGATCATCCGATGAGTATAAATTGCTCTTTATCGCTCCTTTTCAATCATCGGCCAAATCCCATACTCCTGAATCCTCGAACCTGTTGATTTTTAGCACAATATCCTAACCGACAAGCACTTATACCCTTATCACCATCACCCTTTCGGGGTTATTCCGATGGCTTTCACCCGGCGAAGGCATCGGCTCTCTGCTAATCCTCCGATTCCAGCACAATTATAATCGTTCTGCCATGGTCCAGAGGAGGGGGAGAAAGCCACGGGAATTCGTGCGACCCCGATCCAGTTGGCGGAGATGGTTGCGGAGGATAATCTCCGCTTCATTGCAACCCAGCCCGGCAGTCAGATCCGGAATTGTCTTTATTGTATGTGTGAAAACCCAGTCGAGCCAATCGCTCGGATGGGTTTTATCTCTCACGCCTGATCGGGCGGCGATTCCGTCCTTGATGATTGGCCTGTTCCGATGTATAATGATTAAGATCATCAATCCGGATATTTCCGAAAGGGAAGTTTGTTCATGCTAAAGTTCTTTCTGACGCTTTCGGTCTTGATTTTTCTCCCGTTTGCCGCCAGCCACGCCGAAAGAGCCGCCTCTCTGGAGGAGGCTCGACAACTCTCGGCTCAAACCGGCAAACCGATCCTGATGGAATTCGTCCACCAGGATTGAGAATACTGCCAGCAGGCCGCTCGTGAAGCGGAAACCGAACAACCGTTAATCGACGCTCTCAACACCGTCATCCATCTTCCTCTCAATGTCAACGAGGGCGAAGGCATCGTACTATCCAAAGAATATCAGGTAGGATTCACATACCCAATTTTCGTCCTGACCGACAGCAAGGGCGAGGTCATTAATCAATGGATCGGCTATTCCGGCGGCGCCACCGCCCTGATTCGAACGCTGGAACGTGTTATGCAGGATCGCACGACCATCAACACCCGCCTCGCCCGCTTTGAGACCAATCCGGTCTATCGCGACGGCCTGTTTCTGGCCGGATTTTATTCCAAGACCGGGGAATACCTGAAAGCTGTCAATTATTATCGACGTTCGGTGGCTATCGGCAAGCCGAACCTCGCCGATTACGCCTATGATATTTTTGAGAATATGGCCAACGCCGTCTGGCAGGAAAAAATCGACTTCGACAGCGTCTTTCCCACCGCCGACGCCGTACTGATTTCCAATAGAGTAATGCCGACCAAAATCGTCAAAACGGCGCAGTTGATGACCCGTCTCTGCCGGAAATTCAATCGCAGTCACGACGCCGCCAAATATCTTGAAGCCGGAATGCAAACCACTTTAAAGACGGACAACAATAAACAGAATATGATGTATCGCCTGTTGCTGGCCGATCAGACTCTGTACATCAAAGACGATACCGTCCGAGCGATCGCCATCAAGAAAGACGCGCTGGGACCGGGGTGGGAAAACGAACGCGACAAATTTTACGATTATGCCCAATGGTGTCTGGAACGGGAAATCGATCTGGATGAGGCCGAAAAATTCGCCCGCAAAGCCATCGATCAGGTTTACCCCGGCAAGTACCGCGCCCGGGTTTTGAATACCGTCGCCGAAATCTGCTTTGCGCGCGGAAAAAAAGATGAGGCTATCGAGGCCATCAATCGGGCCATCGACGAGGAGCCCAATAATCTGCTGTACCAGAACCAGCTGGAACGCTTCCAAGGGGGCCAAAACGTCGGAGAATAATCCAGCCGTTTATCCGGGTAACATATTTCATTCTAATTCCGATAGCCGCAATTCCCCACACAATCCCTAAAACGAGAACAGATGTCGGACCTTGGCGGCAAAGACCCTCTGCAGGGGATGATACTCATGCTGGTCGTCCCGGTATTGATAATCATTGAATGCCAGATAAAGCCAGCTTTTCGGTAGAAAATTATACGATAAAGAAAAGCCGGTCCTGATCGATAATATCCCCCTACTGCGCGTGACAGGCGTTTCCTCATAAAGAGAAACGACCATTCCCTGAATCAGCGTGTATTGGATGCCGGGGCGGATTCGATAGGTAATCTCATCGACATGCCCCCCGGGATCTCTTTCCACCCAGGCCGTGCCGTTGCTGTATAACGACAGCCGTTTCGCCGGCCTCCAGGAGGAATAATAGCTGATGTAATCACTGCGCCCGAAGTAATCCCGGTAATAATTATATCCGAAACTGGAGCTGTAAGACAGCATCATCCAGGCGCGCCGGGTGACATCGGTCTGGATAAAACCGCCCAGACTCCGGGGATTGTACCGATGATCAAGCTCATAATATTTACCGATCGTATAGTCGGCGCCCATCCCCCAGCCGTTACGCAGGGCCGTCTCGGCATGACCGGTCATGTCATAGGAATAATTGACCTCACCCAATTCCCGGGTGGCCGATCCCGTCAGAGAGACATAGGCATAAGTCATAGGCCCGCTTTCGGGAAAAAACACCGGGCCGGCGGCCAGCCAATAAGAACGCATCCCCGCCCAGGGAACATAACCGATTTCGGAGAGATTGAAATTGTCCCCGACGACGGTCGCCGCTCCGGAAACAGCCAGCGACCGGGAAATATACTTGAGGTACGATTTGAAAGCCCAGTCGGCCTGAACATCGTACCAGCTTCGAGCGGCCTGGCCAGTCAGTTGAAACGATCCGGTGCTGTAGGTTCCGTCGGCTGATATGACCTGATTCGATATTGATGAATCATATTTGCCCGCATACAGTATCCCGCCTGTCATATTGGAGGCGATCTGAAAATTGACCCGGTCGGCGGCAAAAAACGCCTTCGGTTCCGTCTGAGGACCGAAATATCCCTCATAGGTTTCCTTACCCGTAAAAACACCCAGACTGCCGACCTCGACCGGCCCCTTCTTTCCAGTCAGCCGCGCCCCGGCCAGCAATGGGACCTCGGAACCATCCGATAGCTTTCGTCCAACCTGCCTTGAATAAAATATCTTGAACATCCCGGCCGTCGCGCCGCCCGAAGGCTGGAAAAACTCTGATTCTTCGGTAAAGAAAGGGCGCTTTTCAGGGAAATAGAGACTGTACTTTGAAAGATTCAGCGAAAAAGGATCGGCCTCAATTTGCGAAAAATCGGGATTGAAAGTCGATTGAAGTTTCAACCACGAAGCCGGCTTCCAGTTGATATCGGCGGCCAATTGTATTTTATCATCGTGCTCACCATAGCTCTTTTCGGTTCGATAAAATGTATAGGGATATATTTCAATGCCATAACCGGCGAAAGTGGGGTGGATTTCGTTCATATCTCTGAATTCGGAAACGCACAATCCCTCATTTTGCTTTACCTGAGTACAATATGCTTCTTCGCCCGATATGGGAATTTCCCGCTTCAAATTGAATCCCCAGACATCGCCGCCCTTATCATAACGAATCGACGACCAGGGAATGGCGATTTCAACCGTATAACCCGACGAATCGATTTCGGTATTGGAATAGAAGACGCCGTCCCAGGAATAATTCGATTCCCGGCCGTCGGCAGACAATATCCAGTCGGCCTGAACATTGGCGGCATTGACGCAGAAGCCGTAAGCCGTCCGCCGGTCATGGAAAGTATCCAGATAGACGGCCACATAATCCCCTTCCTGACTGTCGCGGTTGCCCATCTGGCAGTCGGGCTTGCGGCCCGGTGTCCGGCACACGAAAGCCACATAGAAGGCCCAGCCGTCCTGAAGCATATAGGCTTTGGTCGGTTCGGAAATCGGCGCCCCTTCGCGGGGCACCGCCTGACAGAAAATCGTGACCGAATCGGCCTCGTTCCAGACCTCCTCCAGGATGCCGTCGATTATGGGGCTGACGCTGGCCCGGGCGATCGTAACAGGATTCAATGTGGTATTGGCCGCCGCCGGTGAACCGAGGACAAGAAGGCCCGATAAAACGCCGACTATATTACAAAAATCTTGCAATCGCATTATCGAAATCCTCCCAGAATTGTTCCTGCTCCTGAACCGACAGGCGCGGCGGATCCGCCCACACCGGCCGGCCCTCGTCGTCAAGCAGGACCTTCAAAGGAGTGACCTTAAACTGCATGCTGTCGAAAATGGCAAAGGTCGTATCCAAATACACATCAACCGGGATCCGACTGCGCGAGGCCCATAGCCAGAATTCACGGCTGTCGGCCGAGACGGCGATCCCGTATACTCGGGCTTTGCCCCTCTGCACAAGCTCGGCCCAAATGACTTTTTCGGCGAAACAATTGGGGCAATCGGACGGCGAGAAGAAAACCAGGACAGTGGGTGAATATTCTCCGGCCAGCTCCGTAAAATCAAATTCTCCGCCCTCTCGATTAGATAAAGTTACATTGGGAAGAACCGGATTATCGATGTATAGAGAAATATCCGCCAGAGGATGCGAAACGGCCAACTTGGTCTGATACAGCTCAAAAGCCAGTATCAAGTTGATCAGAAACATGGCCGCAAAGCCAATTTTCCACCACACTAATTTCATAATCGGCCCTCACTTCAAACGAGTCTTGACCAGACTGTCGCCTGAAAAGGACAGCCAGTAGAGGGCATTATTGCGGTCCCTCCCAACCGGCCAGTACTGGGACGGGATGCCGCTTTGGATAACCCGGCCGTCGGTCGTCAGGACATCGAAAATAAAAGGCGCCTCGACTCCCGGTACGAGGCCGTTGGTCTCGGCCGCGAGAACCAGCCGACCATCACCGGCATAGATAATCTTGATGATGCGGGTCCATGATCGCCAGAACCCCTCGGGAGGGCGTTCCAGGACAAAATCGGGCTCCGAAAGACTCGGCGGCGCAACAAACCAAGCTGGATGGTAATCGATCTTTCCGATCAGTTCGCCGCTCGACCGATAAGCATAGATATCGCCTTCGACGCTGAACGAGACATAAATAATCCCTTCGTCGTCAATATCGAGCACAGCCGATACTCCTACCCACAGCTTTTTTTCGAGAGCGGATTGAGGTGTATAGGCAAAAGAACGCACTAATTCGCCCGCTTCGTCGAAAACCGTGCAGAAATTTCCGGCATTGAGACGGCTTTTGGGGTCGAGGTTCAACCCGGCTGTTATAAATTCGTTATCGGGCAAAACCCGCACCTCATTGGGCGCGGCCAGATCACCGGTGAGAAGAAAACTGCGCACCAGCCGGTTATCCGGGCTGAATTCCAGGATGCGGCGGTTGCCGGCGTCGCTGATGAGGAGATTGCCCGTTCGACTGTAGTGCACCGAAAGCGGGAGTGCAACCTCATCCTTCTTCCGACCATTGCGGGCGACCGTCCGGGCCCATTGCCGGAAATCAAAATCCTCGATGTCGCTCGATGAAAACATGAAGGCCTGACTGCCCTCGCCATCATGGGCGGCCAGAGTGCGGGCGACCTCATCCGATAAATCCAGCACATCCACCTCGCCCCTCAATGGAATAATGAAAGCCGCCCGCCGGCCATCGGGACTGACCGTACAGTAACTCCAATCGGTCCATCCGCCGGCCCCGGATACGCGGTCGGCCTTCGGTATCGCTGTACTTGTTTCGACCGTGATTTGATTGCCGAAAGATGACAATAACACCAGGATTATCAGAAATGATAAATTCATATACCCCCCCGCTGGCAAATATGCCCATCCTCCAATGAAAAGTCCACAGGTCGGGCCCATCCCGACTAGCCCGGATAAACCCGACCGTCTTCACTCACTCAGCAATAAGGCCCGTCGCCCCGTCGCGCTCGTCAATAGATTATAAACGAATTCAGTTTACCCTGGGTGTCGTGTATTCGCATACGCAGGGACCGGATAATTTCGGGCATTTGCATCCCACGGTTTGCCCCCCCTGATTGATCCAGTCGCCTGCTGAGAAGGTTGGGGCGGGCAAATCGGTGGCCCTGGTAGGGCTGGCAATCATGGCCGCTTCGAGGAAGAAGAAAGTCAGCAGGGCCATGACGACAATCGCATACTTGACAGTCTTCATGAACTTCACCCCCTTCCATGAATGTCACGATATGATATGATGCACGCGCGAGGGGCCTGCGATCCAGCCTTACTGCATTATCAAGATGTTAATAGTTTTTGACCTTGTCAAGGACTTTTTTATATCTACGGCGACTCTGTCTGTCATATTTTTCCTCCCGCATAAGGGAAAACGCGAGCCGCTTCTCAGGACAATTCGCCCACCGGGGCCACCCGCCGCCAGAGTTGATGCATGAAATCGTATAGGTTTTCACTCAAAGAAATCTTGTACGGCGTGGGATTCACCGGCCGGGTGTGGTCTTTACGCAGGGAAGCGATCTGTTCGGCGGCATAGGCTCGGCAGGCCCGGAGATCGGGAATATCTTCCGACAAATGCCCCTTCCATACCAGACGGTGCATCGGTCGCACCTCGGTCGGCGTGATATACGTCCGCCGGGCTTCCTGATACGGGTGACAGCATAGAATTTTTTTGCCGGCTTGCGGTTTCTCTTCGTCGGGATGAATCATAAGGTCTGCCAGCGGGTGACCGTCTTTGCCGATTAATCGATAGACTTCCTTGCGTCCCGGTATGGTCATTTTTTCCGGATCCTGCGATAGTTTGATGCGGGGCCGGCCGTTGATCTCGACCAGCTTATAGACGCATCCGAGCGAAGGCTGGGCCTGACAGGTAACCAGATGAGTGCCGATGCCAAAGATATCGATTTCATGCCCCTGATGTTTCAGCGACCATAATGTTGTCTCATTGATTTCATTGCTGGCCACGATCTTGACCGAGCCGAAGTCAAGACCGTATTTTTCGCCGGTCTGATCGATCATGCTCCGGGTCACTTTTGAAAGGTAGGCCAGATCGCCGGAATCGAGACGGACGCCTACCGGTTCATGACCCAATTTTGCCAGGGCGACGGCAACGCACAAAAAATTGGGAACGCCGGATTTGAGAGTATCATAGGTATCGACCAACGTCAGGAAACTATCCGGAAAAGTCTGCGCATAGGCGATAAAGGACGCCAGTTCGCCGTCATTGGTATTATTATAACCCATCTTATCACGATATTCCAGAACGGCTTCCACCAGATCATGGGTCTTGCCCTCGTAATCGACAATGGTCCGGTCGGTCAGTTCGTCGAGGCCGGAGAAGGACTGGATAAAGGAATGGGCCTGCGTGCCGCTTACCGGGATATCGAAAGCGAACCCGGCCATGAGATTACTCGTGCCGTCGGCGCCTCCGAGGAAGCTGTAGCGCGCCGCCGAGACCGCCCCGTCCGGTCCCTGCGCACGGCGGGCGCCGAATTCAATGATTGACTTGCTCGGACCCGCCGCCAGACGCATTCGCGCCGCGTTGGTCGCCACCAGACTGGGATAGCTGAGGAGATTCAAAAGGGTCGTCTCCAGCAATTGGCAGACCCCCAGAGGCCCCTCCACCCGCATGATCGGTTCCCGGGGAAAAACCACGCTCCCCTCGCGCATGGCATAGATTTTGACCTGTGAACAATCCAGAGCCGCCAGCCATTTCTTGAATTTCTCATCGGACCGGGGCATGATAGAGCAAAGGTATTCGATCTGGTCATTCGAAAACCGGTAATTTTTTATGAATTCAAGCGCCTCGGAAATCCCGGCCAATACGGTAAACTCCCCGCCGAACGGGTTCTTGCGAAAAAACAAGTCAAATACCGCCCGATCCTCATGACGCCCGGAACAGAAATAGGAACAGGCCATGGTGAATTGATACTGATCGGCCAGAAGGGGATTGATATAACCGTTATGTGATGACATTTTCACTCCTTACATCCGGCATTCATTTACCGAAATTCACATATCGAGGACGCCGGCGACAGAAAATCGAGTCAACCGCTTATTTCGCAATGCCGGGCCAGGAGGCCACCGGCTCGGTTGACTTGACGATATTCACGCCGGCTTCGGCAAATTTCGCATACGCCGCTTCCGCCTGATCGGTAAAATCGGCCCCTTCGACCACCACCGGCGAGGAACAATCGTCAAGCAGGTAGACTTTCTTGGCCAGAACGCCGTCGCGCTCCGAAATGGAACGCAGTAGATCGGATACCGTCCACGCCACACAATGGCTCTTGGCCTGCCCGGCGATGACAACCGCGTCCAACTTGATAAGATCGTCGATGAGTCTCTCATTTCCGGATGCGATCGGCTGGCCGCCGGCGTCTTCGGTAACCTCGGGACGAAATATCGAATAATGTTCGGTCAGGGGATTATCGCCCTTGATTACGAAACGAGTCTGAACACCGCGAGCGATAGCATGGAAGAAAGCCGCCTCTTCGATGGCCGACACCAGCGCATGCCCGATCCCTCCCAGCATGGCATGATACGGCCAGATCATCAACTGATATTTGCCGGTTTCTTCCAGCCGGCGGGCGTAGTGAAGCAAATACGCCTTCGGATCGGAACGGCTTCCCAGCGGCGTACTGTCGAGCGCCCACCGACTTGCCCGCCACCGCCCTTTTTCGATATCATCCGAAGAAACGACTGTATAGGGCGCCGGGTTTTCTCCTTTGTCGTTGACCAAAAAAGCGGGATGGAAAATCTGTACCGCCAGATGGGTATCCATTGAAACCGTGATGGACGATATCAGGCCGAGGTTACGATATATAAATTCGCAGATTCGACGGCTGTCTTCCACGGCTCCGCGGCCTGATCGCCCCGCCACAAAAAGTTCGAAGCCGGGTGTGCAAAATGTATTCTGGCAATCGACCAAAAGAAGTCCGAGTCGAAATCGGTCTTTGGCGGCCGCCTGCAGATGATGCCGCCCGGCCCAGTCC
>CAZGAV010000064.1:0-22955 GCA_964523575.1 uncultured Ignavibacteriales bacterium | reverse complement strand
CTCTCCGAGAAAAATCGAATCGGGGACTTTGGCGTCCGTCTATTCCCCCCGAATCGGTCGTTAATTGCAACAGATACAGGATTATTTTTATCGCCTATCATTTGGCCCTGACTTCATCCGGAATCGGCCATGAGGACCGCGGCGAAATTGTGGCCGCTCTTATAACATAATAATATACAGCACCTTAGAAGATACGCCCGGCAGCCTTCGCAACTTTCCGACCTATTCTTCCGGAGTTCTCAAGGCCACCATCTTAACCGTTGCAAAGGGCTGAACGGAGCATCACCAAAGCTATCAAACGGCGCTGAAATGGGGGGGCGATATTTCCTTGAATTTGGACTAAAATTGGTTTTTTCGCTTGACAGGGCTTGTGAAAAGTTTTACATTCTAATCGTCAATAGGAACTCGGACAACAAGGCGAAGCCGGTTTTTTATTGCTTGAGATTGTGAAAAAAGTCACATGCTAAGACAGAAAAAAGAGCCCCCGACCACGGCCATGATCTCCGGCGGCCGACCGATGATACTGCTTCGGTCCGGCAATTTTGTTTTTCTGAACAACAGGTTGTTTTGAGGATAAATTTTTAAACCCATAGACTCTATTGGGCCCCATAAGAGAGGACGGTAATGATGGCAAAGACAAAGCTAATCTCCCCTCACGGAAGCGATACTCTGAAGATACTTCTTCTCGAGGGTAAGGAGAAAGAAGACGAACTGAAGCGCGCGAAGACTCTTCCCCAAATCGTTATGTCTTCCCGCGAAACCGGCGACCTGATCATGATGGGCATCGGCGGCTTCACGCCTCTGGAAGGTTTCATGGGCGAGGCCGACTGGAAGGGTGTTTGCCAGGACATGAAGATGACCAATGGTATTTTCTGGCCCATCCCGGTGACGCTCTCGCACGACCAGAAGGTGGCTCCGGGCACCGAAATCTGCCTGGTTTCCGGGGAAACTCAGGAAATCATGGGCACCATGAAGGTCACCGAGTGCTACAAAATCGATAAGGAATTCGAATGCAAGCACGTTTACACCACCAATGATCCCGAGCATCCGGGTGTCAAGATGGTCATGGAGCAGAAGGAATGGAACCTGGCCGGTCCGGTGAAAGTTTTGTCGGAAAGTTATTTCCCGACCGAATTCGCCGGCATCTACCAGCGTCCCTGGGAAAGCCGCAAGATATTCGAGGAAAAAGGCTGGAAGACCATCGCCGCTCTGCAGCTGCGTAATCCGATGCATCGTTCCCACGAATACCTGGCCAAGATCGCCCTCGAGGTTTCCGACGGAATCTTCATTCATCAGCTGGTCGGCAAACTGAAACCGGGCGACATTCCGGCCGACGTTCGCGTCAACTGCATCAACACCTTAGTCGAGCAGTTTTTCGTCAAGGATCGCGTCGTCACCGGCGGTTATCCTCTGGATATGCGCTATGCCGGCCCGCGTGAAGGTCTGTTGCACGCCCTCTTCCGCCAGAATTTCGGCTGTACCCACATGATTATCGGCCGCGACCATGCCGGCGTCGGCAACTATTACGGACCCTTCGACGCTCAGGATATCTTCTTCAAACTGCCCGAAGGCGCCTTGGAATGCAAGATGCTTCCTATCGACTGGACCTTCTGGTGCTACAAGTGCGGCGGCATGGCTTCCATGAAGACCTGCCCCCATGGCAAGGAAGATCGTCTGTTCCTGTCGGGTACGGCCCTTCGCAAAGCTCTGTCCGAGAGCGGCGAGGTCCCGACCGAATTCAGCCGGCCTCCGGTGCTGGAAATCCTGCGTGAGTATTACGCCGGTATAAAGGACGAGGACAAGGTCGAGGTCAAGATGCACGGCCATGCCACCGGCGACGCCAAGATCAAGAAAGACAAATAACGGATATAAGATGAATTTAAATAGGCAGAGAAATATTGTAATAACTTCCAATAGGAGGAATGTATGCCTAGTTTTGTAATCCCTGATAAGTGCGACGGGTGCAAAGCGCTGGATAAGACTGCATGCCAGTACATTTGCCCCAACGATCTGATGGTCCTTGATAAAGACCAGATGAAAGCCTACAACCAGGCGCCCGAGATGTGCTGGGAGTGCTATAGCTGCGTCAAGATCTGCCCCGTGCAGGCGATCGAAGTCCGCGGCTATGCCGACTTTGTACCGCTCGGCGCCAGCGTTACCCCGATGCGGAGCACCGACGCCATCATGTGGACGGTTAAATTCCGTAATGGAACTCTGAAACGGTTTAAGTTCCCCATCCGGACCACTCCGGAAGGGAAAGCTGAGCCCGAAGGTGGTTTTGCCACTCATGATGACCTGAACAATCAACTCCTGGCCACCGAACCCCAATCGTGCGGCATGGATACCTTGCCCCCGGTAAAGTAAGGAAAGGAAAGGGTAACAATATGGCGAATTTCGAAACTGTAGAAGTCAAGACTGACGTCCTGATTATCGGTGGCGGGATGGCGGCCTGCGGCGCCGCCACAGAGGCCGCCTATTGGGGCAAGAAAAATGGCCTCAAGGTGACCCTGGTCGATAAAGCGGCCATGGATCGCTCCGGCGCCGTGGCTATGGGCCTCTCGGCCATTAACCAGTATGTGGGCGTCAAGGACGGCCAGAATTCCATCAAGGATTATGTTGACTACGTCCGCAACGACCTCATGGGTATTACCCGTGAAGACCTCGTGGCCAACATCGCCCGTCACGTCGATTCCACCGTGCATATGTTCGAAAAATGGGGTCTTCCGATCTGGAAAGACGCCAATGGCAACTATGTCCACGAAGGCCGCTGGCAGCTGATGATCAACGGCGAGTCCTACAAGGTGCTCGTCGCCGAAGCCGCCAAGAACGCTCTCGGCATGGACAATATCTACGAGCGCGTCTTCATCGTCGAGCCGTTGATCAAGGACGGCAAGTGTGTCGGCGCGGTCGGTTTCAGCACCCGTGAAAACAAGTTCTACGTCTTTAAAGCCAAGACCACTATCGTCGCCATGGGCGGTGCGGTGCACGTGTTCCGTCCCCGTTCGGTCGGCGAAGGTCTCGGCCGTTCCTGGTATCCGCCGTTCAACTCCGGCGCCAGCGCCTATTTCACCATCAAGGGCGGCGCTGAAATGACCTGCCAGGAAGTCCGTTTCATCCCCGTTCGTTTCAAGGATGCCTACGGCCCCGTCGGCGCCTGGTTCCTGCTCTTCAAGTCCCGCGCCACCAACGGCCTGGGTGAGAACTACATGATCACCCGCAAGGACGAGCTGGAAAAATGGAAACCGTACGGCGCCGTCAAGCCGGTTCCGGCCAACCTCCGCAACTGGCTGATGATGCTCGACGTCATGGACGGTAAGGGCCCGATTTACATGCGGACCGAAGAAGCTATCGAGAATCTCTCGAAGGCAGTTCCGGATGAAAAAGAGCGGAAGAAAAAACTGAAAGAGCTCGAATCCGAAGCCTGGGAAGACTTCCTTGATATGACCATTTCGCAGGCGATTCTCTGGGCGGCCACCAACACCGCTCCCGAAGAGAAGCCGTCCGAAATCGCCGCCTGCGAGCCGTACTTCATCGGTTCCCACTCCGGCGCTTCCGGCGCCTGGGTCAGCGGTCCCGAAGATATCGCTCCCAAGGATTACTTCTGGGGCTATGCTCAGATGACGACCATCAAGGGTATGTTCGCGGCCGGCGACGCCTCCGGCGCCTCCAGCCACAAGTTCTCGTCCGGTTCCCTCACCGAGGGCCGCATTGCCGCCAAGGCTTGCGTGAAATACTGCGTCGAGAATAAGGAAGAGCCCGATTACGACGCCGCCAAGATCGAAGAACTCAAGAAATGGATCCTGGCTCCGCTCGATCGTTTTGAAACTCACAAAAAGGCCACTTCCGACCCGGACATCAACCCCAATTACATCCGGCCCAAACAGTTCATGTTCCGTCTGCAGAAGATCATGGACGAATACGCCGGCGGCGTGACCACCCAGTTCACGACCAGCAAGCCCCTGCTTGAAAAAGGTCTGGAACTGCTCGGCCTTCTCAAAGAAGACGCCGATAAGCTGGCCGCCGAAGGTCATCATGAGCTAAGCCGCGCCTGGGAGAATTACCACCGTATGTGGCAGGCCGAAGCTCATATCCGGACGATCCTGTTCCGTGAAGAAACCCGCTGGCCGGGTTACTACTTCCGCGCCGATTATCCTTCGATGAAGGCCGACTGGGAAGTCTTCGCGAACTGCGTCTATCATCCGGACAAGGGCGACTGGGAAATGGTCAAGCGCGACATCCAGCACGTTTATTGATTCCTCCGGGAATTGAGAAACGACGGATGATCGTCATTGACTTATGACGAATCCAGCCTATAATAACCTCCAGGCGCCCTGAGGCGCCTGGAGGATTTTTATGGCGGACAAGGTAAACGAAATTAAAAAGATCGAGATTAAGACAGGTTCGTATAAACGATATGAATGAAGACAAGACCATCTGCCCCTATTGCGAGCAGAAGATGAAGAAATGGCAGCCCCCGGATGAATCGACCTGGGGCAGTGGCTCGCAGTACATCTGTTTCAACGACGAGTGCCCCTATTATGTCCAGGGCTGGGAATGGATGAAAACCCAGTACCAGCAAAAAGCCTCTTACCGCCACCGGTACGATCCCCAAACGGGTCAGGCCGGCCCGATTCCGGTGTGGTCGGCGGAGGCGCATAAAGACCGCATCATTGAGGAGTAAGACCGCATGAGCCGGGAAATCGAACGACTGAAAGAAACCATTTTGAAGGAATATCCGAGGCTGTCGGAAGAAAGCGAATTTTGTTTCAAATGCCATAAGGACGTTCCCTGCTTCAATGCCTGTTGCGGCGACGTCAATATCTTCCTGACCCCCTACGATATTATCCGGCTCAAGAACCGCCTCGGCATCACCTCCGGCGAATTCCTGGCCCGGTACACCCTCTCCCCTTTTGACGAAAACACCAAGTTTCCGGTGATTCTCCTCAAGATGGAAGACAACGAGAAGAAAAGTTGTCCGTTTGTGGGCGAGCAGGGTTGCGGCGTCTATGAAGACCGCCCCTGGCCGTGCCGGATGTACCCGCTGGGGCTGGCTTCGCCCAAGGATGACCCTCAGGTCGGCGGCGACGATTTCTTTTTCGTCCTCAACGAGGATGTCTGCCAAGGTCATCTGGAGGATCATAAGTACACCGTCCGGGAATGGATCGAAGATCAGGGTATTGCCGAATATTCCGAGATCGGCGAATTGTATAAAGATATCACCCTGCACGATTTTTTCCAGAAAGGCGGCCAGCTGGAACCGCAGAAAATGGAAATGTTTTTCACCGCCTGTTACAACGTCGATAAATTCCGCGACTTCGTTTTTCAGAGCAGTTTTCTGCAAAAATTCGAAGTTGACGAAGACACCCAGCGCCGGATCAAAGAAGACGACGTCGAAATGCTGAAATTTTCATACCAATGGATTCGGTTCGCCTTTTTCGGCGAGGATACGATTCGGATCAGGACCGACATCCGCGAGGCCAAGGCCAAAGAACTGGCAGACAAAGATAAAAATTCTACATCGTGACGCACGTCCCCCTATGCAATGATGTTGCACCACGATTGAAAAGCCCGGCCTTCAACACCGGGCTTTTTTTATAATCTTTTTGTTTCCACGGATTCGATTGGCGTCAGACTGTCAAACGGCCTCGCGTAAAGACCTGGCGCATCAGGTAAATCCTGACTCGGTCATTGCGAGGAGCGAAGCGACGCGGCAATCTCAAAAATGAACGAGATCGGAAGATCACCCTCTGAATTATTTTAAGAATAGCATGCTTCTCGTCAGGCGGTCGCTTCCCGTCATCAGCCAATATATGTATATACCCGACGACAAAGCTCGACCATCACTTGTCTGAGGGTTCCATGTCACTCGATGAGTGCCCGCCGATAAATCACGGTCCAAAATTGTCGAGACACGCTGGCCAAGGAGATTATAAACCGATAGATTGGTGCGCTCCGATCGCGGCAGAGTGAACTCGATGACCGTGGCCGAATTGAAGGGGTTAGGATAATTCTGACTAAGTTCAAGAGATGAAGGCAATCCGCCGGTGTTATCATCATCCACGTCGGTTGCGTTACTATCCCAACCCGCAAAGAAATTCACCTCACCCCACCAACAGCAACCGGATGACGTCCGAGACCGCACCGCAAAATCATCAATTCCATCCCCATTAAAATCACCGATGCCGGCGACTACTGCCCCGAAATCTATTTGCCGGGATGTGATTAAGCGATTTTCGAGGTATACATCCGGAATAGAGTCGGCGTCGGGACCACCCAAAAATACTCTGGCCTCGAAAAGAAAACTATAATCATTGTCATTGCCGATAATCAAGTCCGGATAACCGTCGTGATTCACATCACCGGCAACCGAAGCAGATCTCGCTGATAGATACCCGCCATATGTATACCGGTTGGTCACAATATCCAATGTGTTGTCGATATCGGGACCGCCAAAAAACACTCCGCCGGGGATCGACCAGCCATCGGCAACACCACCGTCAATGAGGATGTCCTCATAGCCATCCCCGTTGAAATCACCCAGAGGAAGCAACGTCTCCCCGAATAATATCGCTATCCGCCAGATTTCAAAATCAGGAATTGTATCAAAATCGGGGCCGCCCCAGTAGAACTTCACGAAGCTGGAATCCCGATTCAAATAAGCCGCAATCGCCAAATCAGGATAACCATCTCCATTAAAGTCGCCGGTGGTCAGATTATCGCCAAAGTTCTTCGACGTATCATGGAAAATATATTTTGGAATAGTATCGAATTCTGTAGGACCGATTCTATAGACATTGACAATTCTTCCGGTTCCCATGTCTTTGCTTAAAGCAAATTCAATGAATCCATCATTGTTCAAGTCCGCGGCTTGACATAGGAATGATAAGGTATTAGGGATCACATAATCGGCGGAATCGTTGAAATTCTCTCCCCCCAATAAGATTTCGGTTCTCCAATCAGGGATGCATTGGAAATTGCCCAAATCATCGAAACCATCGCCATTTATATCGCCGATAGTCGCGGCAATTATTCTAAAACGACTAAATACTTGGTCGAAAATACCATCGGGAGGACGTCCCCCATAGCAAAGAAACGAGCTATTAGTGTCCAGGCACCCGGCCGCCTTGCGAGCTATTATGATATCCGAGCATCCGTCTTTATTGATATCACCCAATGGTATAATCGGGTCGCCCAAAATTCGACAGGAATCAATATCGCGAATTACCAGAAACCGTTCGATAGAATCAATGCCGGCTTTTTCGGAAAATTTTCCTTTTATCCAGTCGGCGAAAGACAACTTTGTCGAAAACAGTATTATAGCAACTACGATAGCGAACCGAAAGATGCACACGCGTTTAGTGCTCATAAATGCTTATCTCAAATTCCTATTACGCCCCAATTCCTCCTATTACAAGATACAACAATGCGGCCGGCTGTCAACAAATGAATCAAGCCTTCGGCGCAAGAACTAACGAAACCAGTAAGTAGTTGCGATCTCCAACCCCCTCATCCGGCACTTATTTTTTGTTGACCCGGCCGATTTGCTGTAGGATACTATCCGTACCACGTTTAGTTCGATAAATGCGGGAAATCGTCCCTTATGGATACATCGACCCTGCGCTCACAATCGCCCGGCTTTCTGGTGACCCTGGCCGCCTTTGTCATCATCGTGGCCGGGATGCGAGCCGCCCAATCGCTGGTCGTGCCGTTTCTCCTGGCCGCCTTCGTCGCCATCATCCTTGCCCAACCCCTGTTCTGGCTCCGGAGCAAAGGCCTGCCCGGATGGCTGGCGCTGGTCATCATCATTGTCGTCGCCGCCGGGCTGAGCATCGGTTTCGGAGCTATCATCAGCGATTCCATCACCGATTTTTCCAACAGCCTGCCGTTCTATCAGACACGTATTGAATCTTTGATGCAATCGGCGCAAAGCTGGCTTCAGGATATCGGCATCAGGGTCCCGGCCGATATTCTATCGTCGTATCTCAACGTCGAGGCGGTCATGAGCGTTTCGGCCTCGATGCTGGGTGGTATCGGCAGTATGATTTCCAACGGTTTTCTGCTTCTGCTGACTATTATCTTCATTTTGCTCGAAGCTCATTCCGGCCCGGCCAAACTGAAAATGGCTTTCGATAACCCTACTTTGCAGTTGAATTACCTGCGCAATTTCACCCGTAAAATAAATCGCTATATGGGGATCAAAACCCTGACCAGCCTGTCAACCGGTATCATGGTGACGTTCTGGCTGACTATCCTCGGCGTCGATTTCCCTCTGCTGTGGGGACTGCTGGCCTTCCTTTTAAATTATGTCCCCAATATCGGCTCCATTATCGCCGCCGTCCCCGCCATCCTCCTGGCCCTCATTCAAATCGGCCCCGGAACCTGCCTGCTGGTGACAATCGGCTATCTGGCCATCAATGTCATTATCGGATCGATCCTCGAGCCGCGTTTCATGGGCCGCGGACTGGGATTGTCAACGCTGGTGGTCTTTGTATCCTTGGTATTCTGGGGCTGGGTGCTGGGTCCGGTGGGGATGTTCCTCTCGGTGCCGTTGACCATGATCGTCAAGCTGGCCCTGGAAATCAACGAGCGGACTCGCTGGCTGGCGATTCTGATCGGCTCCGAAACCGAAGTAAAAACCGGGTCCGAATCCCCCTCAGGCAATTAAGTCACTTTCGGTAAAAATTCAACACTTGGCGCTTTACCCCCTGTATATCCTTCTAACAAATTAAATATCAATCGCTTGGAATTCAAAGATAAAAATTGATGGCCGCCCGGTCGATACTATATATGTGAGTATTATCAGGCGGTCTTTATGAATGACGACAATAAAAAACAAAACCGGCGGGTGTCGTGGCGGGTCGCGCTACTCGTGGCCTGGTATGGCATACTATATCTTATAAATCTCAAACTTTTTTTGGTATTTCTGGGATTGTATCTGATCATCTTTATTGTCTCCCATATCGGCCTTGCTGTGGTGAAACGCGGCCGAGCCGCAGAGGACACCGACGAAGCCCCGGAGGATTTATCGGCGCGAATTTACACCGCTCACGATTCATTTGGGCCGCGAACCGACACCAAAAATATGAACCGGAGCGAGCTGTTTCGTTCCGGGATGCAATTTTTACTGCTTTCGACCCTGCCCTTTTTCACCATTTTCGGCGTAATGGTCGTCAATGCATCTTTTGAAGTTATTCCGGAGCCGACCGCTCTGGTGATTATGTTCGCCTCGGCTATTTTCCTGCTCATGTGCCTTGTGGGAGGTGCGTATCTGATGCTTCTCAGCCTTTTCCGGCGGCCGCTAAAATCATCCGATCTGGAAAATGAGTCGGTCGAGATGCCGTCGTAAGTAATCGGGTATCCCAGGTCTTTAGACCTGGGCTCCTTAACCAGACAAACTCAAGATCGGGTGCCCCAGGTCTTTAGACCTGGGCTCCTTAACCAGACAAACTCAAGATCGGGTGCCCCAGGTCTTTAGACCTGGGGAATATACCTATAACTCAACCTGAGTTACTATCACCGGACTACTTCTATCGCCCAAATACGATCCATAACTTGACCAACGCCATTTTCCAGGTTCCTCGATCAGCCCCGCCCTGACCGGGTTATTATGGCAATATATTATTTTCTCCCGAACGAATTCCGGGGTGCGACAATTATGATCATAACAGCGTGGCAGCCAGAAGGCATATCTCTGCCGCCGGCCATGAGGTACGGTAATAAGATCAAGCATTTTATTATTGAATTCCTCCCATCGCGATATGATTTTATATGCCGACACCCTCTTGATATCTCCAATTACCGTACCCATTTTAGTGTTTTCTCCGGTATACAAAACCAGATGAACATGGTTAGGCATGATCACATAACCCAAAATTGAAAATCTATATTTGATTCGATTATTCTCCAGTTCTTCCAGTACTATGCTAACAACATCTTCCGTTATGAGCAGTTTCTGCCTGCGGAAACATGAGAAGGTGATAAAGCGGGCCGTCCCGAGGTTATCGTAATGAATCATATGAGACATGATATATGATGAATAGGAATTTTCGAAACGTCAATCACAAATTTCCCAGGTCTAAAGACCTGGGGCACCCAAGCGCTACGATTATTCTTCGGTGCGTTTTCTCCGCCGGTACCAGAGAATATAGACGCCAATTAACAAAATGCAGAATATCAGCAGGCCGATGGTGATCGTGGCCGAATGTTTATGCCAGAGGGCCGAAACCGTTTCGGAGGTGATTCGGTCCAACTGGGTCCCGGCGGCATAGCCGACCCAGGTTAGAATTGTCACCCATAAACCGGCTCCCAAACCGGTAAACAACAGGAACCGGAAAAGATTCATCCGCGACAGGCCGGCCGGGAAAGAGATATACTGCCGCACGGCCGGGATCAACCGCCCGGTGAAGGTGCTGATTTCGCCGTGCTCAACGAAAAAATGTTCCACGCTGTCGAGCCGGTGGGGCGGCATGAAAACGTATTTACCGTATTTGTTGAGCACCGGCCGTCCGAACCAGACGGCGATGTAATAATTGGCCAGGGCGCCCAGCCAACTACCCAGTATTCCCATCGCGATAGCCACCCATGGATCCATCTTACCCTGCGCCGCCAGTATGCCGGCGGGGATCATGACAACCTCGCTGGGAAAGGGGAAAAAGGAGCTTTCCAGCGCCATCAAGAGGACGATGCCGCCGTACCCGAGTTGCTGGAACAGATTCAGAAACGATTCAACCATAAGCCCTGCTTCGCACCCTGTTTAATGATTTTCAGCCATTCATCTATTTCGAGATCTTCTCCACCCGCAGCCGTTTGATCCGGCTTCCCGACATTTCAAGAATTTTGAATTTGACATGATCGATGACGACTTCTTCGGTTATATCCGGCATTCGCCCCAGAGTTTCGATAATCAGGCCGCTCAAAGTCTCCGACACATCCTCGGGAAGATTGACGCCGAACTCGCGATTAAGCTCATCGGGACGGAAAGAGGCCGCGGCAAAAGCGACGTTATCGGAATGGGCCACGAATTCGGGCTGATCGGTGTCATGTTCGTCCTGGATGTCGCCGACGATTTCCTCGATTATGTCCTCGAGGGTGATCAATCCGGCGGTGCCGCCGAATTCATCGAGGACGATGGCGATATGTTTTTTGGCCCGCTGGAATTTTCTCAGCAAGGTCGTCAGGGGCATGGAATCCGGGACGAAAAGCGGTTTGCGTATAATATCCCGGAGAATGACGATTTCGCCGTGGACCGTGAGGGCGATCAGATCCTTGGTATAGACGACGCCCTCAATCTGGTCCAGCGAGTCACCGTAAACCGGGTAGCGCGAATAGCCGTTGGTGGACATGATCTGCATGATCTTGTCCTGCGTCCAGTCGACCTGAATGCCGACCACATCGACGCGCGGCGTCATGGCCTGCCGGACGTTGATATCGGTGAAATCGAAAACCTGCTTGATCAGCTTCTCTTCGGTTTTGTCGAAGACCCCTTTTTCGGTGCCTTCATGAATGAGGATATTGATTTCATCCTCGGTGATATACGATCGTTCGGGAAGTTTCTTGTACCCCATCAATCGCAAGGACTGGCGCGCCGAAAAAGTTAGAAAACCGACGACGAAAAAGGTCAGACGGGAAAAGATGGCGATAGGCCGAGAGACAGCCAGGGCGATTCTTTCGGGATTACCCAGAGCGATGTACTTGGGAATCAATTCCCCGATGACGACCGAGAGGAAGGATATGAAAACGACGACAAGAGCGATTGAGATCGGATGCGCCGCCCGGCTGACCGCCTCGATCGGGATATCCCTGACAACCGGCGCTAGATTTTTAACCAGAGTGGCGCCGCCGAAGACTCCGGCCAGAGTCGCGATAAAAGTTATTCCCACCTGAATGGTCGCCAGAAAGCGATCCGGCTGGGACAGCAGTTGGGTCGTTCGTTTGGCCCGGCGATCACCCTGCCGGGCGAGATTTTTGAGGCGGCTTTTGCGAGAGGCGATGAGGGCGAATTCGGACGCGGCAAAAAAACCGTTGGCCAGAACCAGAACCAGAATCGCCAATAATTCCAGAATCGATGAATTCATAGTTGAGCCGGGCAATTATCCCCGGCCGTCGTTAATCTCCTTACCTGGCGGATTTTCCGACCATTGCCTGCAAGCGTTCAATTCGATCCTCGATTGGCGGATGGGTCGAAAATAATTTCGTGACTCCCTTGCCCGAAAGAGGATTGGCGATAAAAAGATGGGCCGTCGAGGGACGGCGGTCAAGTCGAAGTTGAACCGGCGCCCGATGAAGTTTCTCCAGAGCCGAGGCCAGCGCCAGCGGCCGGCCGGTGATTTCCGACCCCACTCGGTCGGCTTTGTATTCACGATTTCGCGAAATGGCCGTCTGAATCAGCAGGGCGGCCAGCGGCGCCACTATGGCCATGACCAGCAGGCCCACAAGGCCACCGTTGCGGTCGTTGGAACGGCCGCCGAAACCGCCGAATATCGCCGCCCATCGGGCCATCACGGCCATGATTCCGATGGCTCCCGCGATGGTGGCCACGACCGAACCGATCAGGATATCTTTGTTTTTGACATGGGCCATTTCATGCCCGATGACTCCCTCGAGTTCATCGGCGCTGAGAAGGCGGACAATTCCCTCGGTGACGGCCACGGCGGCGTGATCCTTATTGCGTCCGGTGGCGAAGGCGTTGGGAGCCTCGGTCGGAATCACATACACCTTCGGCATCGGCAGATACGCCAACTGGGAGGCGTGGTGGACGATGCGCAGTAAGGCGGCATCGGTCTGTTCGTTGGCCGGCCGGGCGCGGTACATTTTCAGGACTATTTTATCGGAAAACCAGTAGGAAAAGAAGTTCATCGCCACCGCCAGCCCGAAGGCAATGAGCATCCCTCCCTGGCCGCCAAAGGCATAGCCGATGGCCGCGAACAGGACGGTCAGCAAAACCAGCAGGAATGTAACTTTCAAATTGTTCATGGCCTTTATACTCCCAAAACATATTGCAGGTCAATAGCCTCTCTGTCAAGCACTATTATCTACCTGCAAAACCGCAAAAAAGTTCGAAAAGTTTCGGCAAAAGGATTGGACACGAAAGAGGTCTGTGCGTCTTTGATAGGAGGACGGTTATTCCGGGAAGAGCTGACGGCATCGACGATATTAATCGGCCATAAAAAAACCGGTCGGGATGAATCATCCCGGCCGGCGTTTTTCTGTCGCCATGGAGTGTTATCGGCTCATTTTTCTTCGTTTGGACCGACCCCACCTCATCGTTTCATCTTTGGATTCGTCATGATCCGCGGCTTCCGAATCATCGGCGCCTTCATCCGAATCGGCCTGGGATTCGTCGACGGCATCGTCTTCCGCACCCGAATTAGAAATGGGTTTGGAATAAGAAGGCTTGTCATCGTCCTCAGAACCATGTTCTTCATCAGAAGAATCGCCATTGGAACTTTCTTCGCCTGACACGGCCGCCGGGTATTCAAACCGATTCCGATTCTCGGATGCGGCTGTATCTGAGCCGGCTGAAGGTTTCTCCGGTTCGGCCTGGGCCCGTCCGAAATCAGGCGATGACTTCTTTCCGGCATCGGATTCGGCTTCGGACTCGTTCTGGTCGCCGGATGACGAGGGTTGGTCTTCGTCAACGGGCGTATTCAGGGAATGTTCCGGCTGGCTGTCCAGCTTGGTCAAAGTTCCCAGAATCGCTTCATCAAGGCGCGAGAAATCGTTGGCCGGGATTTCTTCTCGAGATTCCCCTTTGTCCGGAGGGGTTTCCTCCGACGCCGACGTTTTTTCCTCTCGCCGATCATCTCCAGCGGAAGAATCCTCTTCATCGGTCGTCGATTCCGGCTTATAAACTTCCTGCCGGTGTTCCCGGTAATCGGATTTGAAATCGCCCTCGACATTATCGAACTCAGCTTCATGTTCGTTTTCCGGCGTGCTCAGATCATCCAGAATGGTAGAGGGGAATTTGGGGATTTCAAAATCCGGGTTTCTCTTCTTCTCCGTCAAATGATCGACGGTCTTTTCGGCCTTGATCGTTTCCGGTTGCGACTGCTTGCTGTCCGATTCGCGGGTGTTTCTTCCGGAATGGGGCGGCCGGCTGCGTCGGCGGCCGAATGGAGTTTTCTTCTGATCCTGACCGCCGCCGGCCCTTCGATCGGGCGTTTCGGCACGGTCGTTTTTCACCGGCCGAGGGCCGGTTTTCGATTCTCTGGAGGTCTCGCCGCCCGGTTTATACTCTTCGCGGCGAGCGGTTTGATGAAAGACCGGACCGCGAGATTCGACCTCGGGAGCGCGTTTGTCTCCGGGGCGGTCGTTCCTTTTGGTGAATCGTGAGGGACGCCGGGAATTATCCCGGGAGTATCCGTCACTCTTTTTCCCCTTGAACCGACCCCGATCTTTGGCCGGGCCCGATTTCGGCGCCTCGATTTTTTTCTTGTAACGAGGGTCTTTGCGCCGGGTCAGGTCGCGGAAACGATCACTTCGGGGGGAGCGGGCGGCTTTGAGTTTCTGCCGGTCCACCAGGCCGATTTCGGCGGTCGTAGCAATCACGGCGGCGCCGATGGAATCGCCCCAGACGTTGACGGTCGTGCGGCAACGGTCCAGGAACCAGTCGACTGCCAGGATAAGGCCGATGCCTTCGAGTGGCAAACCGACGGCTTGAAGAACCAGTACCATGGTCACCAGGCCCGCCTGCGGGATGCCGGCGGCTCCGACCGAGGCCAGGATGGCCGTGGCGAAGATGGTGATCTGCGACCAGATCGGCAGGGGTATACCGTAAGCCTGCGCGATAAACATGGCGGCCACGGCCTCGTAGAGGGCAGTGCCGTCCATATTGATCGTGGCTCCAAGAGGAAGGACAAACGAGGAGGCCCGTTTGTCGATATCGTTGTTCTCCTCGACGCATTCCATCGTCACCGGCAGGGTCGCCGATGAGGAGGAAGTGGCAAAGGCCGTCATCAACGCCTGCGACATTCCGACGAAATACTCGATCGGATTCTTGCTCCCCACAAACTTGAGGATGAGCGGCAGAACGATGAGGCCATGAATTAAAAGGCCGAGGATAACCACGAGGCTGTACCATCCCAGCGCCGAGATGACGCCGGAAAATCCGCTGATGCCGCCGCTGGCGGCTAATTGTCCGGCAACCAGACCAAAAATACCGATCGGTGCAAACCACATGATGATATGCACGATCTTCATGATGGCCTCGTTGACACCCTCAAAGAAGGTGATAACCGGACGGCCCTTGGGGCCGAGAGTGGTCAGGACGCCGCCGAAAAACAGGGCAAAGACGATAATCGGCAAAACCTTGGTTTCGGACGCAGCCCCGATAATGTTGGACGGTATCTGGTCGGCCAGCCAGGTGAAAAAGGAATACGAACCGGTGGTCGAAACCGTGTCCGGAACGCTGGCTCCTAAGGTGTTGAACCCGGAGCCGGGTTGAAAAATGTTGACCAGAATCAGGCCGATGACAACCGCGATCGAACTCGTCACAAGAAAGTACAGCAGGGTCTTGAGACCGGTTCGGCCCAGTTTTCGGACATCGCCCAGATTGCTGATACCAACGATCATGGAGCAGAACAGAAGCGGGATAACGACCATTTTCAGGGCATTTAAGAATATATCTCCCAGGAACTTGACCGGGAGCATGCTTTCCCCGAAGATGGCTACGGTCACGACACCAAGAATCATTCCGATGAGTATGGCGACAATCAGGTAGTTTCCGGTGCGATCATACATAGTGTATCTGTTCCATCCAGTAAGAGGTTAACCCTTCAACATACCCAAATGTAATTTCATAAGCAAGGTGTTTTTACACCTATAAATGGGCCGGAATTATCCGGTTGGATTTTCTGGAATGGGCAGGAATCGGCATCGGCGGCGGCAGGCAATCCGCCTTTTGGTATAGGGGGAAGAACGCCCGGCGACTTTTATCCCAAATCCGCGCCGAGCATTTCCAGTTTCTGGCTTTCGCCCAATACGATCAGGATATCGCCGGCTTCCATGGTGGTGCCGCCGGCCGGATTGAAAACCGTCTGGCCGCTCTTCTTGCGGAGGCCGACGACGATGGCGTCATATTTGGATTTGATGGCCGCCTCGATAATGGTCTTGCCCGTCAGACTGCCGCCTTCCTTGATCGAGATCTCTTCGATGCCCAGGCTTTTATCCTCCGGAGCGAAGGCGGCCAGGCGCATGAAATCGACGACATTGGGGCGAAGGGTGGCCATCGCCATCTGGGTGCCGCCCAGCTCATGAGGGCAGACGACTTTGTTGGCTCCGGCCCGCACCAGCTTTTTCTTGGCCAGTTCGGTATCGGCCCGGGCGATGATAAACAGCTTGGGATTCATCTGCCGCGCCGTCAGAGAGAGATAGACGTTTTCGGCATCGTCGGGAATAGTGGAAACGATGGCGCGGGCCCGGTCGATACCGGCCTGATCGAGGATTTCATCTTCGGCGGCGCTCCCGACGATGAAGATATAGCCGTCTTCCGGATTTTCCGGGATCATGGCCGCATCGTTTTCGATAATGACAAACGGTTCTTCGCGCCGCCGGAATTCCCCGGCCACCTGGCGGCCGACCCGGCCGAAACCGCACAGGATAATATGGTTTTTGAGCTTTTTCACTTGTTTTTCCATTTTTCTCTTCCCGAAAATGGCCCGCAATTGTCCCTCGAGGACCAGTTGTCCCACAGCCGTACCGATGAAACCGACGTTGAAGACGCCGATGATTATCAAGACGATAGTAAAAGACCGGCCCGCATCGGACAGAGGCATAACTTCGCCGAAACCGACCGTGGCCACGGTGATGATAGTCATATAGAGAGCGTTGGCGAAAGACCAGTGTTCGATAAGCATATAGCCGAGGGTGCCGACCGTCAGAATCAGCACCATCAAAATCAGAGCCAGGCGCAGTCTGGATACCGGTGTCATAAAGCCTCATATTGAATTTAGGGCATTATATGAACTGCTGACCAAAAGGCAATTAAAATCGGCGGGGCCGGATTTTGGATATGGGACGCCGCCCATATTTATCGTCTTAATTCTATAATTTGGCGGCCCAAAACACGGTTCCGGACAAGCCGGGTCGGACCATCTATTTAACTATTATTTAATCGATGAGTTAAGATTCGGTTCTTTGGACCGCCATCATGTCGTTGGCATACAACAGATTATAAATTCTTTACGAAGCGTTTCAAAAAGAAACAAGAGAAACCGTGTCTTTCCCGACGGAATACTTCGGCCGACGGCATACAAATTGTACCGTCTACCGTGAAGAATGCTGTTCTTGGATTTGGAAAGGTAATGTCATGAGAATTCGATTTATGAATGAAGAAGGGTTTACGCTCCTGGAAGTCATGACATCCATGTTCATCATGTCATTTTCCCTTCTTTTGCTTCTGCATCTGGCCATGGTCGCCCTCGACGGCAATCAATGGGCATCCGGAACGACCTCCAGCACCCAGTTGTTGCAGCAGAAACTGGAGCATCTCCGGAGTATGGCATCTCCCACGTCCGGCGCTGATACTGTCGGGGAAGTTATGCGCCAGTGGGAGGTAACCACTGCTGGAACTCACCTCAGGCAAATCGTCATGACGGCCAGCTGGTTAACGCCTGATTCGATAACTCAATCCTATACCATCACGACTCTTATGAAGACTGATGCCCCGTAGGAGGCGGAAATGTTCAAGGTGCTAGGATCGGCCCGAGGTATGACCCTGATTGAGCTCACTATTGCGATGCTTCTGACCGGTATTATCTCAGCCGCAATGTTCAAGATTTATGTCAATCAACATCATTCCTGGATGATCCAGGATTCGGTCATCAATATGCAACAGAACGCCCGCGCCGCCATCGATGAATTATCGCGGCAGTTACGGATGGCGGGATATTCGTTGCCCAACGGCCTGTCGCCTCTGACCGCCAGCGACGCCAACCCCGATACTATCTCGGTTTATTACCGGATCAGTGATGCCCAGGCGGAACTTCAATTCGATATGACTTCGAATACCGGCGAATTATGTTTCGACGGCGAGGATCTTTCCGATTTCGCCAGTCGCCTTCAGGCCTACATTTATGATCCGGTGATGCAAACCGGTGAATTTTTCGATCTGGCGCAGGTCAACACCTCTACTGCCCGCATACAGCATAATGTCATGCTGAAAAAGGCCTACTCCAAAGGCTCGCTGCTTATGGCCATAAACGAGCTGACCTATTATGTCGACGACAGCGACCTGTCTCATCCCCGGCTTATGCTCCAGGTTGACGGGAGCACGCCGCAGATTTACGCCGAGGATATTGAAGATTTGAATTTCGAATATGTTATGAAAAATGGCGTGACTGTCGACCTTCCGGTCGTGCCCGAAGACATCCGCATGATCGAGGTTAGAGTCACGGCCCGAACACCCGACCCCGATGTCGAATTCTCGAACCAGAGTTATCGGCACGAGATGTATAGTTCCGAAGTATATTTGCGCAATCTGGGCGACTGATTGTAACCGGACGCCTGATTGTCGGTAAAAATAACTTCAGCAAGGATTCGGTAAATGTTTAAGATAATTAAATCGGCTCGCGGTATCACGCTGGTCGAAATCTTGATCGCCCTTCTTCTGACCGGAATTCTATCGGCGGCCATGTTCAAGATTTATATCAACCAGCACCATGCCTGGATGATTCAGGATTCGGTCATCGAGATGCAGCAGAACGCTCGGGCCGCCGTCGATGAACTATCCCGGCAATTGCGAATGACGGGGTACGAATTGCCCAACGGCCTGTCGCCGCTGGAGGCCTACAACACCAATCCCGATACCATCGTCGTTCATTATCGGGGCGACGGCAATTGCAGCCCCTGGATCGATAAGAAGATGCCACAGCCTTCATCGGAGTTGGATTGCACCGATCCGGGAGCCGATGTCAGTTGCTTCTTTGAGGGACAGACCGCCTTCATTTTCGATCCCGCCATTGAATCCGGGGAATTTTTTGAGATTTCCCACGTCCAGATCATTCCGGGGAAAATCCAGCATAACAAGACTGTTCTGTCCCGTTGTTACCCCAAAGGCTCGCTGATTCTGCCACTGGACCGGATTAAATTCTATATCGACCAGAGCGATCCGGATCATCCCAAGCTGATGATCCAGTTGGGCTTGAGCCCGGCCCAGGTTTATGCCGAGGATATCGTCGATCTGCAATTCGATTATACTTTGAAAAACGGCATGGTCGTGGATCACCCGAACATCGCCCGGGACGTCCGGGAAATCGGGATCAGCGTCGTGGCCCGGACTCCCAACCCCGATGCCGAATTTAAAGATAATCCATATCGTTTTGAAACCTATACATCGCGAGTTTACCTGCGAAACCTTGGAACCTGACGAGGAGAAACGTATGCTTAAACCGATGCAAAATCAAAAGGGCATAGCCCTTGTCATCGCCCTGATGCTGATGCTGATGCTGACCATCGTCGGCCTGGGTATCATCACTTCCTCCAATGACGAGGTGACTATCGCCGGTAACGAGCTCAACGAAATGAAAGCCTTTTATGCGGCCGAAGCCGGCCTCGACAAAGCCACCGCCGCCATCCAGACCCATTACGAAGCGACCGGTGTACCGCCCTCGTCCTTCCCCGCCGAGACGCTCTCGATCGGGGATATCACCTACGGTTACAGCACCACGCCGCAGCCGACGACTCAGCGCAAGCTGACCAAGGGTACCCTCGGCGGCCTCAACGCCTTCGTCCGTCCCTACAAAATTCAATCGACGGCCATTGACCATAGCCACAATACCGCCTATACTCTGGAACAGTCGTTCGAAGTCGCCTTCATTCCTCTTTTCCAATTCGGCGTTTTTTATGAGAACGACCTGGAAATAGCCCCGTCTCCGCCAATGACTCTGCTGGGTCGGGTCCATAGCAACGGCGATATATATATTTCTGCCGGCAACACCCTATCGATTGAATCCTATATGACGGCCTATGGCGATATTTATCACGGCCGGAAACCGGGCGACCCGCAATCAGTGTCCCCGGGAGACATCCAGATTAAGAGCACCGACGGCAATTATTACTCCATGAAAATGGGCGCGGACTGGCTCGACGCCAGCGATGCCTTCTGGTTCGATTCGGCTTCCGCGCGTTGGAAAGGTCGGGTGCAGGATGCCGCCTTCGGTCAGGAGCAGTTGAATTTGCCCCTCCAGGCTTCGGGCGACCCCCATTCCATCATCGAACGTGACGATGGGGGAGCCAATCCCGATTCCTATGAGAACAAGGCGGATCTGAAAATCATGGACGGCCAGGCGCTTTATTATAACGGCGCCTCCTGGGTCGATGTCACCGCCAACCTGACGGCGGTCGGGGCCATCAGCGAAACGACCTTCCGGGATATGCGCGAGGGCACGGATATTACTGTCACCGATATCGACGTTAACGCCCTCAATTCGACGGCTTATTTGCCCAGCAATGGCATTGTCTACATATCGGATCAACGTTCAGGGCTCCACGGCACCCGGCTGAATGACGCCGATGATATCGGGGCTCCACTGACGCTCGCCTGCGAAAATCCTGTCTATACCAAGGGTAATGTCAACACCGTCAATAAACAGCCGATGTCGATTATCGCCGATGCCCTGACCATTTTATCCGACAACTGGAGCGATAACCCGGCTTTTGCCGCTAACGCCGACATGACGGTGCGTAACGCTATCAACACGGACGTCAATGTATGCTATATCACCGGTAATACCGAAACCGGGGCCGGCGGCGCCGGCTACAACGGCGGTCTGGAAAACCTGCCTCGTTTCCTCGAGAACTGGAGCGGCGATACTTTCAAATTCCGCGGTTCGATTATCAACCTGTGGTATTCTCAGCAGGCCACCGGAGAATGGTCGGGCGCATACTATAGCCCGCCCAACCGCGACTGGTCTTATGACCCCGATCTCGAAGATCCGGCCAATATGCCTCCGGGGGCGCCAATGGTGCGGTCGTTCATCCGCTGGGGTTGGAAACAGGTCAACGTTGGCTATGCCGTAGCCGATTTTGATTCAATTTAAGCCAAATTTTATCCTCGCGCACTTGCCATACCGCGGACGGGCGGAAAGAGATTTCCCCCCGTCCTCATTTAATTTCACCGCATAGATTACTTGATAAAAACGCGCCGCCCGGCTATCTTGGCGCATGGCCCGCGATATATTCAAAGTGCCCAACCTGATCACGCTGGGAAGGTTATTACTGCTGATCCCAACCGCCTATTTCCTCTCTCAGCCGGGAGTTCATAACCGCATCTATGCCCTGGCCTGCCTGACGGCGGCGGCCATTTCCGATTATCTGGACGGTTTTTTCGCCCGTCTTCTCAATCAAAAGACGCGTCTGGGATTGATCCTCGATCCCCTTTCCGACAAAATTATGGCGGGCACGCTGGCGATCCTGCTGATTATCTATCGCGATTTCCCGATCTGGCTGGGGGCCGTCATCGTCGGCCGCGATTTCCTTATCCTGATCGGTGGCCTGGCCATGCGGTCGCGAATTACCGAGGTCCCGGCATCGAATCTGTCGGGCAAATACGGCTTCGCCGCCATCGCCGTCCTGCTCTGTAGTTATGTCATCGAATTCCGGTTCGGGATATGGCTTTTTACTTGGATCACTCTGGTTTTAATTCTGTTGTCGCTGATAATGTATGGACGTCGTTTTGCGCTCGTTATGCGGGGCCGACCCCTGACGCAATTTCACGATAAGACCATATATCGTATTATGCGAATCGCCGCGACCTGGATTATTTCGATCTACTTTCTCTATCGGTTGGGCCAATATATCGGCTGGCTCTGATTGTTTTTGGTTGTCTGTCGGGGGCGATGATATAGATTATCGACATGGATAAGAAGCGTATCCTGATCCCGGCCGCCGTCTTTCTGGCTCTGGCGGCCCTCTACGGTACGATTTCACTGATCCGGGGAAACGATTTCCTCTATCGGCCGGTCTGGGATATAGGTCATTATCAGTCGATCGCCGAACGAGGTTACGAAGCCCGCCCCTGCGACCCGGCCGTCGATTACCCGATGGGTAAAATCTGCGGCAATGTCGGCTGGTTTCCGGCCTGGCCGTTGGCGGTAAAGGTTCTTTCAGCCGGTCAGGCTGCTTATGGCATCCTGATTCTTCCCTATCTTTTCGGTCTTCTGGGTTTCATCTGGCTTTATAATGTCATTTTGAAAATGGCCGACGCCAGAGCGGCCCTGATAGGCATCACGGCGCTGGCCGCGTCCCCGACCGGCTTTTATTTTCTGACCGGGTTTCCCTACAGCTTCATCCTCTTTCTCTTTGCGGCCTATCTATATTACCTCTATGAACCGCAGGCGCGCGGGCGAGTTTTTATTTTGCCGGTTCTGGGGATAATTCTATCGCTGGCTTATCCGTCGGCTTTCCTGACGGCCATCATTCCGCTGGTCATGGTTCTCAAGCGACATTTTCGTGATAAGCCGCAAGCGGGGGCTATGCGATTGGCAAAGGATTTGGTTTATTATGTTCTCCCCTTTGCCCTGGGTCCTTTTCTGCTTTCGGTTTATTTCTATTTCAAATTCGACGATTTTCTGCTGATTCTCCATTTTCAGGAAAAATACCAGCGCAACTGGGATTTCCCGCTGGCGGTTATCTGGCAGTCGATGACATATTTCAAGTTCAGCACCACGGCCCATTTCATGCAAATCGAGCACACTTATTTTGCGGCCAATTTTATCATTTTATGGTATGGATTGATTTTTTTCATATTCGCGCCTTATCGGACCAAAGCGGAACTGGTAGCTTATGTCCTGCTTCTGTATCTTTTCTCCCCCGCCACGGGGACGGTTTTTTCGATCTGGCGGCATTATGTCCTGCTGATTCCGGCAGCGATGATGATCGCTTTCTCGGCTCGACCGGCCTGGGTCAAATACGCCTATATCGCCCTTGGTCTGATTCTGGCTTTGATGATTTACTTTCCG
>CAZGAV010000063.1:0-23136 GCA_964523575.1 uncultured Ignavibacteriales bacterium | reverse complement strand
TTTAATACACAAAATTATTCTTCAAACATAGGGGATCGGCGGCCGGTATTTTCCGTGGTTGGCGCACCGGATGTATGCCCGCCACAGAAAACTGTCCGGAAAGAGCCTAACTTTTACAAGTTACGTCTTGCTGGAAGAAAAGATAAAATAATCCCCCAATTCGGACGAATTAATCCTCTACCATCTATTTTCATAAGCCCCATATTTTTCAGTATTTCCAAGTCTCTTTGAATAGTCCTTGGTATTTTACCGGCATAATGGACGGCAATGCGCGTACTTATTTCCCGAACATTGCTGATACTTACTTCTCTGTCGGCATCATATGCTCGTGAAATATCTAAAGCCAAATGGCGTCTTCTTACATCAACGCTTTTGTCCTTATTTTTAAATTCATCGTGTATATAATTTTCCCATGTAACACTCCACACCTGCTTTCTAATCAAGAGTAACTGCTCTTTTAGTGATTCCACAAACCCATTAACAGCATATTCAATAAATGGTACAATATTGCCGCCTGATTCGCTGGTTTTTTGCAGTTGCCTGTAATATTCCTGTCTCGTTTCATTATAAAAATTGCTTAACAAATGAGCGGCGGGAGTAGGAACTCCGGCTGCGAGCAATATCTGAAATTCAATGAGTCTGCCCGTTCTTCCATTTCCATCCCCAAATGGGTGTATCCATGCTATATAAAGATGAGCGACTATAGCTTTTAAAATACCAAAAACAATGTTATCTTTTTCATCTGGCGCCTTGAAATCAGTATTTAACCAATCGCATAATTTATCTACTAAATATCTGCAATCTTCAGCAGGTGCCCCTCTATAATTAACTCCAGAAATGATTACAGGGTGATTTCTTAATCTACCAGGCACTATACCATCTTCAATTTCAAGCCCATTCAATACCATCCCATTAAATTCTTCAAGTTTCCGGCAATTTAATTCAGAGGTATTATCTGCAATGAGTTCTTTCCCTATTTTATTGCAGGCGTCAATTATATTTTCAACTTCTTTTTCAAGATATTCCTTAGATGGGGGAAGTTTGAGCCGTCCGGCGATTTTTTCCATAACTTCTTGTTCGGATAGTGTATTCCCTTCAATCGCGGTTGTCCCATGTACGCCCTTCGCCAAATAGATTCCGTGCATTTTTTCTGCAACATCAGGGGCTAATGGAGTATTTGCAATATGCTCGCATTTAGATTGAGCTTCACCCAAAGCCATCCATAGGCTATATTTAAATTTGTTAAGATCGAGGCGGAACGAAATCCAGGGGTGGCTTTTTTCGTATTCCTTCATTATCTCACCTTTTGTCCTACATTATGTCAAGTATATTGTCGCATATAATGTCGGCATAACTTGCGTAATACTATAATGTAATACGGCCTAATTGTATATTATGATTAATTAAATGTCAAGTGAGTTGTCATACAAAACAGCCGATTTTTTGACCTTCTACATGGTCAGGTGGTTGCGATCTCTGGTCGCTTGCCGCCGAAGGCGGACATTACTTTGTCTCCCTCGCCCTCCGGGAGAGTGGCCAAGGCAAGAGCAAAATCGACATAAAATCAATGGTGATTAATAAAAGATGCCGGTTAGTAGGAAGCCCCAAACAAGAAAGGCCCCATGCTATGCCGAAAATTGACCAAAAAACAGCCGAGATCTCTCGCCAAACCTTTCTTTCAGCCGCTCAATTCTTCCCGCCTGTACCTTTTTTCAAGATTCTGGGAAGAGAAAACTTGGGGACCCCTAAAAAATGAGCAAGCAAAGCCAAAAATCTTGTAATGAATTACCCGGCAATCAATTACGAATAAAAAACACCCTTTTTTTCATTTCATCAATACCATATCTATGGAAAACGGGCCCAGCCGACACAATATATATGGACGAAAATTTGGCCATTCATAAAAGCAAAGCCAAATTTTCGGCCAAAATCAGGCAAAAAGACGGGAAAATCGGCCAAATCGGCCCAAAAAATAGGGCTTCGGTTCACCCGCAGGTGTGCCAAAGCCCTGACCCTGAACTTAAGTACGCAGGCCGCAACCGACAGCCGGCCGGGCCCGAGGCCGAATTCAAAACCATCGGCTCGAACCTAAAGCGAATACTTGCCGAAATCCTCGGGATCGATCCGTTTGAGACGATCCTTGAGCGTTTCCGGATCGCCGATCGGCGGACTTTCCTCGGTCGATTCCTCCTGCTGAATCTGAAACAGGTCCTCATTCACGAAAATCGGACACTTGGCCTTGAGAGCCAGCGCAATCGAATCGGAAGGCCGGGAATCGACGACAACCTGTTTGCCGTCCATGACAATCTGAAGCCGGGCGTAGAAGGTCTGTTCCTTCAATTCGGTGACTTCCACCCGTTCCAAAGTGCCGCCCATGGCGTCGATTGTGCTTTTGAACAGGTCGTGCGTCAGGGGCCGCTTGGAACCGAGGCCGGAAATCTCCATCGCAATCGCCCAGGCTTCGTTGTGACCGATCCAGATCGGAAGGACCTTGTTGAGCTCCTTGGAGGCCAGAATCACCACCGGCGAATTGGACATCAGGTCCATGGCCAGGCCGTCCAATTGGACTTCAACCATACCCATCAGACGGCTTTCTTCTCAACGAACAGCTTCACATGAGCGTAAACGTCTTTCTCGATCTTGATTTTGATAGTGTACACGCCCAGGGCCTTGATCGGCTCGTCCAGTTCGATCAGGCGCCGTTCGACCGTATGGCCGGCTTTCTCGATCAGGTCGGAGATAGTATGCGTCGTAACCGATCCGAAAACCTTGTTGTCGTCGTCACTCACCAGCTCGGTCATCAGGGTCAATTTTTCCAGGTCGTCGCGGACTTTCTCGGCTCCCCGGCGGCGCTTCTTGTCGCGCAACTCTTTCTGTTGCTTGACATTGTCAACCGCCCGGACGTTGCCCTTGGTGGCCGGGATGGCCAGGTTGCGGGGCATCAGAAAATTCCGCGCATACCCCGACTTGACCTCGACCGTCTGGCCGCATTTGCCCAGCTTGCCGATGTCTTCCGTCAGTATAACTTTCATAGATCTATATCCTTTCCAAAACTTTCTATCCCAATGTATGCGCCCGCACCTTGCGGAAATCGAAATAGCTGTCAAACAACCCCGTCAGCGAGGTCGCCAGCAGGCCGATAATATGCATGAAAGCCAGTCCGATATAAAAGACGACCCGCACCAGCATCGGCAGGCGCAATCGTTTCAGCAGATGTTCCATGACCGCCAATCCGGCGACGGCGTAGCAGATAAGCATGATGAAAAGAACGTTGTCGGCCGCCATCCGGATCCCGCCGTCGGCTATCAGCCGCACGAGGATCAGGGCGCCGAGTAAGTATAACAGCTTTTCCGGTATTTTCCAATATATGAACGGACCAAAACCGGGAAAATAGCTGTCGCGCCGGATATAATACCATTCGGTCAATAAAAAGGCCGCAAGCAACTGTCCGGCATACGCCAAAATCAGCAGGCTCGGCATCAGCCCGATCACCAGCTTCAGGAATATATAAAGCTGATCGACCAGAGTGTTGATGGTCTCGGCATTGTACCCGCTGGCTGCCATCGGTCCGGTGACCGTCTTTTCGATCGAGGCCCGCAAATGATCGGCTCCACCGATCAGATCGGGACCGATCTCGACGTAGTACATGAGCACGAAAAGACTCATCAGCAGAAAAGCTATGCCAAACGCCTTCCAGGCGCGGAAACCGTGATTGACCATAATTCCCATGATGACGGGCGGAACCAGAGTCATGAGCCAGAGTGGCAAAAAAGCCGACAACGGTATCAGGGCCAGACCCGGGACGGCGCCAAGAATAAATCCGACCACCGCGGCGCCGATCAGAAGTCGCAGACGGCCCTCGATCACCGCCATCATCAGCACGATCATCAGCAATAGTTGAAGGAAATAGGCAATCGTGGCCATAAAAACCCGAACCGGCACCCAGGGCGTCAGTTGAGGCAGGGCCAGCCAATAAGCCATGGTCACCGTCAAGAGGACGGCGGTGGCGATGATGATCGTATGGCGATTCACCGAAACGTCGCGACCTACTTGAAAGTTTCCGCGACAAAAGGCAGAATAGCCAGATGACGGGCGCGCTTGATGGCCGTCGTCAACATCCGCTGGTGGTGGGCGCAACTGCCGGAAATTCGACGAGGGATGATTTTGCCCCGCTCGGTGACAAAACGCCGCAACAGCCGTTCGTCGCGGTAATCGATCTCCTGAATACGGTTCTCGCAGAAGCGACAGTGCCGTTTTCTTCTTTTATCCATAATACTCAACACCTTTCTTGCATTGATTTTCAAATTCACGAATCGGGCTTTCGGCCCCAAATTCGTTGCTATCTGTCATCAGAATCCCGATCGCGTCTTTTACGTTCAAAGCCGCCGTCGTCATTATGATCGGGCGCCGCCGAGCCTTCTTCCGAGGCGTCTTTGCGGTCTCTGCGACGGCTGAAGTCCTGGTAATGACAGGTCAGAAACCGCAGACACGCTTCGTCGAGGCGGAACTTTCGCTCCAACTCCGTGACCGTGTTCTGGGTGCCTTCGAATACCAAGCTGACATAATAGCCCTGGGTGAGTTTCTGGATTTCGTACGCCATGCGGCGCATTCCCATTCGATTTTCTTTGACGACCTTGCCGCCGTTAGCGTTGATAAGATCCACCGCTTCCTTGATACGGGCGTCAAGACCACCTTCTTCGATCTGGGGATTTAGAATAAAGGTAGAGTCGTAGACAGGCATTAATATTCTCCCTTCGGACTCAGGTTGACCCCGGAGCTCACGACTCCGGAGTAGGGTTAATTTTGTTATACCTACTTATCGCCAGGTCCAGTCCCTCACTGAGAATTACCCGGAGGGCTTCGACCGCCAGCGATATGGTATTTTCGACGATTTCTCTTTCGCTCGCTTCAAACCGGCTGAGGACGAAATCGGGAGTCTTTTCGGGATCGGCCGCCGCCCACGGCGGCAAAGGCCCGATTCCGACGCGCATCCGTGGAAAGGCTTTTTCGGCCAGCGTCTCGATAATCGATTCGAGGCCGTTGTGCCCTCCGGATGATCCCGATTTCCTGATCCGCAGGGAGCCGAGCGGAAGATGAAAATCGTCACTTATGACAAGGAGCTGAGACGGTTGAGCCTCGAAAAGCCGTAAAGCCTCCTCGGCGGCCAGCCCCGAACGATTGACAAAAGTGGCCGGCCTGATCAAAAAAGCCTCGGCCGTCGTCGAAGAAAAGCGCCGGTAATCGAACCACATCGCTTCTTCAACGGCCGCCGCCGTCAGTTTTTCAGCCAGACGATCGACAATGTCTAATCCCAGATTGTGACGCGTATGTTGATATCTGAGACCGGGATTTCCAAGCCCGCAGATTAATCTAACCACCGTGACTCCTGGTTCCCGCGATCGTCGGCGGTCATCCAATTTACTTAAAGGCAAGCAATTGTCAAGCCGAAATTCGATTTTTGGGGCCCGTTATCGGTAGTCGGTCGTGAGACAACCCCCTTGATGGTTTTTCTGCCATTTGGCTTCAAATTGCCTTTCTTGTATTATAGTATTACATTCTTAAAAAAAACTCTTTACTCTTCTGTGAATATTTCATATTATTATGGCCTATGGTAACTGAAAATAGCAAAATAATGGACTTAAGAATCTGCCCTCTTCATACGGACTACTCAGAAAAGACCGACCGGCATCGGATTTGGCATCATGGCTGGGAGTCAATCACTTGTTGCATCAACCTCAATCCCTTAACGGAGGAGTCACCGTGATAAACAATCGTACGGAGTATGCAATCAGAGCCTTGTGGCAATTATCAGAGGCGAAAGATCATTTTTCGACCTCTGAGGCGATTGCTCAGGCTCAGGAGATTCCGGTCAAGTTTCTCCCGCAAATTCTGTCGGACCTTTCCCGCGCCGGGTTGGTTCGTTCAGTCAGAGGTTACGGCGGCGGCGTACGCCTCTCCCGTCCTCCTGAAAAAATTAAACTGCTTGAAATTCTGGAAGCGATCCAAGGTACGATTTTCTTGTATGACTGCCTGAAAGGCCCGATCGATTGCCAGCATGAACCGGACTGCAAGCTGATGAAGGTATATAAGAAGGCTCAGGACGCCATGAAGGCTGAATTTTCCAAAGTCAACCTGACCGATCTGCGGACACGGAAGAAAAGATAGTCGTTAACGTCTGAAATGAATCTGATGAAACTCCCGGGGAAATATCCCCGGGGTTTCACGGCCCAATATCATCAAGTTCGCTCCCTAACAATGATTATCAAGATGGCGCCCCTGAGGCAACGTTCTTTTATAGCTGCCGCATGATCCGGACGGCGATCGGATGCCTCCGGATCGGCCATATATCTGGGAGTGAATGATATTTCCCGTTGGTTTGATTGTGCCTCATAGCTTTTGTCAAAGAGGCTGTCAAGAGGTTGTGTATTGGTCTCAATTTAAGGACAACTTTGGTGTATTTCAACAGCGACGCTTCGCATGCGATGCCATTGACAACCAGGCCGGTTGCAATGATGATTTTAAGGTAGTCATTCTTACTGTTTATCCATGCTGTACTTATAAGGGGCGACTTATTAACATCCCGAAACTCGAGCCGATCAGGACGGCCGTTGGTCAAAAAAATGTTTCCCTAAGCAAAGACGGATAAACTGATTACGATTTTTCCACATTAAATTCCGCAACGCCTCTTGACAGACCGCCTTCGGCCCTGTATTATGTCAATGGAACTTGATGAAAGATAACATGTTAGTAAGGTGTGGATAACCACAAAGGGGTTCTAAGGCTTATTATCCGACAATGACTTTCGATCACCGAACAAATCTATATTTTGTGGATAAGTCGTCGTTTCTTGTCTTGAAAATTCCGTAAGAAGTTGATAGCCAATCGAATAGATCCATCGATTTGTCAACAGGCATTGTGGAAAACGTTCTTTTGAGGGGTTAATATCTATGTTTTCGGATTTGGACCATAGGAAGGTCTGGCAGGATTGCCTCGATTATATTTCTCATCGGATCCGCAAACAATCCTTTGCTACCTGGTTGAAACATACGGCCGGCTCATCGGACGGCAACGGGGGGATCAAAATCGAAGTTCCCAACGGCTTTGTCGCCGAATGGATTCAGGAACATTATTCGGACCTGATCGAAGAATCGCTCTTCCAATCGTGCGGCCGGGAAATACCGTACAGCTTTCATGTCAACCATGAAAACCAGAAACAGACCGAACTTCGCCTGGCGTCGGAAGCTATAACACCGCAAATTCAGCCCGCTCGGAGTCAGCCGGCGGCGCCGGTACCATCCGGTATGTTGAATCCCCGCTATACCTTCGAAAATCTGGTCGTCGGCAATTTTAATCAATTTCCCTATGCAGCGGCGATGGCGGTCGCCGAAGCGCCCGGGCACACGAAATATAATCCTCTTTATATTTATGGCGGCGTCGGACTCGGCAAAACGCATCTTTTGCAGGGGATCGGTCATTTCATCATCAGCAACGATCCTTCCAAAAGGGTGATTTACGCGACCTCGGAAAAGTTCACTTCGGATTTCATCAACTCCATTTCCAGCAATACCACGACCAATTTCATCAACATTTACCGCAATGTCGATGCGCTTTTGATTGATGATTCTCAGTTTTTTGCCGGCAAGGAATCGACCCAGGAACAGTTTTTTCACACATTCAACGCCCTGTACAATGTCGGCAAGCAGATAATCCTCACTTCCGACCGGCCGCCCAAGGATATCAAAGGACTCGAGGAGCGGCTTTTGTCGCGCTTCTCCTGGGGGCTGGTGACCGATATTCAGCCGCCGGATCTTGAAACCCGCATGGCTATTTTACAGCGCAAGATCGAATCCGAGAGCATCATCATAAGTGAGGACGTTATTTCCTTTATTGCCAACTCCGTCACCAGCAACATCCGTGAATTGGAAGGTTCGCTGATCCGATTGCTGGCCTATTCCTCGGTCAACAACGAGGAAATAACCCTGGAGATGGCCCGGCGGGTTTTGTCGGACACGATCCGAACCAGAAAACGGTCGATCTCGATCGATCAGATAAAGAAATCGGTGGCCGAGGCTTTCGAGGTCAGTGTTGATCTGCTGGCAGCCAAAAAGAAAACCCAGAACGTCGCGCTGGCCCGCCAGGTCGCCATGTATGAAGCACGCAAATTAACCCGATTTTCGCTTAAGGCTATCGGCGAGGCCTTCGGCGGCCGCGACCATTCGACGGTTATTCATGCCTGCAACCTGGTGCAAAAAAATATTTCTCGCGACGCCGATTTTCGCCAGAGAGTGGATCAAATCAGTCGGAATCTGGTTGGCTGATGAACTATTTCGCTGTCGCAAACTATGGTGGTAAGCTGTTGACAGATCCTGGAAAGCCGGCGGCTGTGGATTACCCACCCGAAAAAAAACACTTGTTGACAAGCCCTTCAACACGATCTTATTTGAGATGCCCGAAGCAAGGTCGCATCCGGCACCCGTTTAGACGGCCATCCGGAAGCTTGTGCACATTTCCACCGGCCTTGTTATTATTGTTCTTTTATATAAAAAGGGAATTTAAATAAAGAATGGTGTGAACAATTCCACCGAGGAGCTCCGATGAAGTTTTCACTTCCCAAATCGCGTCTGACGCATTACCTGCAATCGGTACTTTCCGTCGTCCCGGCAAAATCGACTCTGCCGATCCTGTCGAATATTCTCATGGAATGTCTCGACCAGAAATTGAAAATTTCGGCTACTGATCTCGACGTGACCATCATGGCCACGCTCGACGCCGATGTGGCCAAAAAAGGTTCGGCGGTTGTTCCGGGAAGGATGCTGTTCGATATAATCAAGGAATTGCCTGAAAGCGATATCACTTTCGAAGGAACCGCCAACCGCGTCGAATTGAAAGTCCCCAACGGCAACTATAAGATCGGCAGTATTTCACCGGATGAATTTCCCGAATTGCCGGCGGTTAATCTGAAAAAACAGGTCACGATCGAAGCCGAATCGCTGATCAATATGATCACCCGGACGACATTCGCCTGCTCCCGTGATGAAACTCGTCCGGCCCTCAACGGTGTCCTCTGGCAGACCAAGGGCGAACGTATGACCATGGTGGCCACCGACGGCCATCGTCTGGCCCGGGTCGCGGTCGATAATAAAATGTTAAAAGGGCTCAACGATGACGTCATTATCCCGCCCAAGGTGCTGGATTTGATCCCGAAATTTATCAACGACGAGAGCGAAACGATCGGGATTATCTTCGAGGAAAATCGCATCATTTTCAACATGGGGGATATTGTCGTCAGTTCGCGCCTGATAGAAGGCCCGTATCCCAGCTACGAAGCGGTCATTCCCGCGAGCACCGATAAAAAGATGGTCATTTCCAAGGATGACCTGTATTCGTCGGTTCGGCGGGTTTCGATCCTTTCCAATTCGCTGACGCATCAGGTCAAATTCTCGGTCAAAAATAATAATCTGGTTTTGTCAACCACCAATACCGATGTCGGTGGTGAGGCCAAGGAAAACCTTGCTTGCGAATACAAGGGCGAGGCGATCGAAATCGGCTATAATGCCGGCTACGTCAACGATATATTGGCTAAAATCGAGGGGGATGAAGTCGTTTTTGAGTTGAGCAACCCTGTTTCCGCCGGATTGATTTACACTTCCGATATGTCGAAAGAGGATTTCCTCTGTCTGCTGATGCCCCTGCGTTTGACGGAATAAATTCAAAATCATAAAGAAAAGCGCAAAAGCCCCTGTCTTATCATATAAGCCGGGGGCTTTTCGTAAACGGAAGGGCGGACCGATGGGAACTTTGTCCTAAATTGACGATTTCTAAAGATATGGGAATTTAATTAAGTAAAGGACGGAGGCAAATATGTTCATTGCCAATATAAAGGATATCGAAAAGAAGAAAATTTCAGGCGAGGGCATCCAGAATGTGCTCAAACAGGTGCCGGTCGGTCCTGAGCAGGGCTGGGAAGACCATATCCTGAGGGTCTTTACTCTGCAAAAAGACGGCCATACCCCCAGACACCAGCATGACTGGGAGCATGTCAATTATGTGATTTCCGGTCGCGGGACGCTCGAAATCGAGGGGGAAAAACATGAATTGAGCGCCGGAAGCTTTGCGGTCGTACCGCCCAATAAATTGCACCAGTATTCCAATGCCGGGGACGAGGATTTCGTCATGATTTGTATTGTCCCGACGCGCGGCGATTATTGATCGGCCATTACCGCTTATCCGGATAAAAATCGGAAAAGCCCCCCATCCCAAGGGGCTTTTCCCTTCCACCATAACCCTCACGCCGGGTTATTGCTAAATCTTTTAATCTTCCCAGACCGGGTCGCTGACTTTACCCATAAAGATAATGGAGCCGGAATTTCTGTCGCGAATCGCGAATAGAAAAGGGTGATTAACGATCATTTCCGGGATCGGCATCGGGGCCGCTTCGGTCAGGGCCATCGTCACCGATGTCACCGCCGCCGCTTCGGCCCCCTCTTCGTCCACCTGCAGAAAAGTTTTGTGCCTTACCTCATCGATGAAGATGTTGCGATCAGCCAACCGGCCCGGGGTCAGCATTTTTTTGAAATCGGCTTCAGAATCGTCGAAGGCAATTCCCATCCCCAAGGATTTGAGCATGTCATTCATGATAACTTCATATGCGAATTTGAATCGCGGCAGGCCCAACTCGACCCTGGTGTTTATAAAACTTTTGCTCCAAATCGACCAGTTTTGATCGTCGAGACGATTGATGAGGTCATCGACTGCCACTTCCGGACGCGGCAAAAAAACGATCATATCAAAACCCCGGTCGCCATAGGAAAGACTGACAGCCTGAAAAAGGTCGTTTTCGGAATAATCGAATCGGGTGGTATGAAACATCATATGACATTTGGTTTCCTGATTCGGGTCGAGATAAAAGGGATTTATTCGGGTCGAGGATGGATCGAAAGGGATTGCCCAACTGCCTTTGAAATAGATGGCGTTAATCAGGATCATGATAGTCGAAGGATCAATCGGCGGATTGATGATATTTTTGATCTTGCCGTTGGTATTGTCATTAACCCAGGTGTTAATGATCTCTGAGGCTGTGGGCGACGCGAAATCGAGACCCTGCACCAGGGCGCCGAAATCCTTCCGGTTGATATTGATAAAATCGGGTCTGACCGGCAATCCTTGGCGATACCAGATCGAGTTGGCGATATCGAGTTTGACCAGACTGTCCAATCCGGTCAGAAATGAAGCGAGGTCGTAGAAAGCGGAGTTAACCTTGGAGGAGTCGATATCGTCTAATTCCAGCGTCGAGCGGATCGCTTTCCGGGTCGGGCCATCGGCTCCATTGAGTGTCATGGCCAAGGCATAGGAAACCGAAAGGGGCGATATGAAGATGTTGTCGCTTTTCGGACTATCGCCGATGACTTGCTGAAACAGCTTGAATCCGAATCGATTACAGGACGAAGCCAGAGCTTTTTGCATTTCCGGGACTTCTACCTGTTTTGATTTCGATTCGCCTGCGTTCGCGCCCTGCCAGAATGCCGCCAACATCAGGACTATCGCCAAAAGTCTGAAACCAGCCATCATTTCCTCCATTTTCGGGCGTCTCATCATGCCGCCTTTAATATGGTTACAATTTTCACCACCATTTCTTCCGCGCCATAACTTAAAAAAATCGCAAATTATTCATCTTCCCAGACCGGATTGACCACTTGACCGATGAATAATATCGATTCCGAAACCCGGTCATGAATGACGAACACAAACGGGTGATCGACAACCATACTGGGAGTAAACGATTTTTTCATTATAACGGCCGTCGCGGCTGCCGCTTCGGTGCCCTGCTCATCGACCTGAATGAAGGTTTTTTGGACGACCGAATCGATCCAGATTTTATCCTCGGCCATATTGGAAAAATCGGCCTGCGGCGAAAAGGCGACCGCCATCCCCATTGCTTTAAGTGACTGATTCAATCCGAAATCGCTGGTAAATTTGAACCTGGGTAACTTCAATTGCAATTTCGCCGGCTCCAACTCCTTCAGCCGGTCGCTTAACTGGTTATTCTGCAATTGCTGGATGAGATTATTCGGGGTTACTCCGGGCCGGGGAAGAAATACAGCCATACTGAATCGCCCGTTGCCATAGGGCAAATCGACCGCCTGATACGTTTCACTTTCGGAGTAGCCATATTCATCCGTTTTGGTCATCATCATACAATCGACTTCGGAACCGTCGGGCAGGCTGAACGGGGCCAATTGTGTCAAGGAAGAATCGAAAGTCGTCATCCAGGCCGCCTTGAAATAGACGGCGTTAATAAGAAACATGACGATTTCAGGATCAATGGGAGGCTCGACTATGGTTTTGATTTTATCGCCGGTATTGAAAGCGACCCATTGATTGATAATTTCAGCCGCATCGGACTTGGAAAAATCTATTCCGCTGACCAGGGCCTGGAAACTGTTTTTGGAAAGGTCGATAAATTTCGGTTTAATCCGCAGGCCGGCTTTGTACCAGATGGAATTGGCGATATTGAGGGTCACCGCAGGGTTAGTTTCGGTCAAAGCCGAGGTCAGGACGGCGTAGGCGCTGTCAACAAAATCGGCCGGGAAGGCCGCAAGTTCAAGAGCCGAGGCCATCGCGTCGCGGGTTTGGCCGCCGGCCCCGTTATAAGTCATTACCAGAGCGTACGAAGCCGACAATGGCGAAAAGCACAGATTACTATCGGGGGCGGCGGCGGAAAGTTTCTGGAACTGGTTAAGGCCGAATCGATTCGATGCCCAAGCGATATCCTTTTCGGATCGCATGATAGAAGGCGAAACTTTGCCGGAGTCGATTACGGGAAGCAGATCATTGGCGGAATAGGCCATTGAGGCCAACAGGCCGACGGCCTGAAAAGCCGTCAAAATCAGTCGTATTCTGAAATGGAACATCATGGAAATACCCTCCTTCTCGGAAATTATACGATTTATACATCGGGCGCCATAGCTGAATGAGATACAACTTCCAATTTCGTTTCTTCCCCGGCCAGTCATTTTTTTAAGCGTCCGGGCAATAAAAAAAGCCCCTGAATGGGGCTTTTTCGATTTTCGCGAAAAAGTATAAAAATTTATCGCCCTGAAATGACGCTATTATCAAAGCGGAAGATTCGAACAATCACTTCGCGCTTAGTCCTGCCATTCCGGGTCGGTAACCTTACCCATAAACAGAATCGATCCGGTTTCATGCTCGTGGATCACAAACAAAAACGGATGATCGACAATCATGATTTTGGGTCCCATCGATGTAAGTTCAAACCCGATAATCGTTACGGCCGCCGCCTCGGTACCTTCCTCGTCAACCTGAATAAAAGTTTTGTGTTTGACGTAGCTGATGAACAAATTTCCCGGCAGGAGGCCCATGTCGGATACCATGTTGCTGAAATCGGCTCCGAAGGGATCGAAAGCAATCTCCATCCCCAGCGCTTTCAACATATCGTTCAGGGTCACTTCGTAGCCGAATTTGAAGCGGGGAAGATAAAGCTTTAGTTCGGTATCGGTAAAATTCCCCGCCCAGGCCGCCCAATTGTTGTCATCGAGCTGAGCGATAACATCATCGACTGTGTACGGCGATTTCGGCAGGAGAACGGCCATACTGAAACGCTCGTCGCCATAAGGCAAATCAACAGCCCCAAAAAGGTCGTTTTCAAAATATCTCAGAACGGTATCGGTTGCCATCATGGGTCGCATAACCGTCGAACCGTCGGTTAGATGAAATGGGCCATCCATGGTTGCTGCGGTATCGAATGGCAGGGTCCAGGCGCCCTTGAAGTAAAGAGCGTTGATCAGGTACAACACCGCTTCCGGGGGGATCGGCGGTTTTAATATTTCGTCGATTTTCCCCTGAGTTTTATCGCTGACCCAATCATTGATAATATCGGCCGCGTCGGGCTGTCCGAAATCCAGTTCTCTGGTTTCAGCGTCGAAATAGGTCCGATTGAGATCGATAAATTCGGGATTGATCGGGAATCCCATCCGATACCAGATGGAATTGGCGATATTGAAACTGACAGCCGGATCGAGCTGGGTCAAATGGTCAATGACGTTGCGGTAAGATTGATTGATTTCGACGGGGCCGAACCCGTGAAATTCCAGGGTTGCGGCAATGGCGTCGCGTGTTTCGCCGCCGGCGCCGTTGTAAGCCATCCCGAGCGCAAACGAGACCGAAAGGGGCGAAATGAAAATATTTTTTTCGGAATTTTCGGCCGCGGTAATTTCTTTAAACAGCTTGAGCCCGAAACGATTCGTCGATTCAATCAAACTTTTATCGACAGTCGTGATATCGCCCGGTTCGGGGTCGGGCGATATTGATGCCGGTGTCGGCTCAGTGGTCAAATCGGAACATGATTGACCCAGAAGACCGACAAGGACGATAAGCATCAGGAATTTTATTTTGTGCATTGGCCCCTCCTTTGTTAATAATTGGATACAAAAATATGACGCATGGTTATCTCCATATTTTCAATAAAATCTCTGATAATAGCTAAAAATCCTCCGGTAAACAGAATACAAAAATCATGCCTGATTCATTATTGGTTTACAATGCGATCCAACTTGCTGTGTGACAAGAGATTGTTTGGATCGCAGGGCCCGATGCCGGCCTCCCGAACTGAACCTCCGCGGCCAGATGTACCTTGAGGGACGCAAAAATTGTCTTTTTAATATGATACCGACAAACATAGTTACGGCCGAGGTTGCGGCAAATATGTAAAAGGCTTATGTTTTGCTGTCATGAATCGAATTGAAACCGGGCTGTTTACTGCGGAGAATATAATGATCTGGTTTTTGACAAAACCCGCACGGCCGGGATGGAAAGCGGAATGATGGAGCGGATTAATGATCTACGCTGATGCGGCTCGTCTGGCGGAATTTTCGATGGCCGTCCGGGAATCGACTTTGAAACGGCTTAAAATCGTGCCGGCCGGCTCCGAAAACTGGCGGCCGGTTTCGGAAGCGATGAGTTTTGCCGATTTGGCCCGGCACTTGACCGATTGCGACAAATGGCTGTTTGAAAAACTCAAATCCCCCGGCCTTCAATCCATCTCCGGCCAATGCGGCCTGGTCCATGTTGAAAATCGTGCCGATTATGACATTTTGGTCGATGAACTGAGCCGGGTAGGGGAAATGCGCGCGAAGTTAATCCGGGCGTTAACTGAAAAAGACCTGGGTTTGATGATTTTTGACGACCGGGTTTTCGGCAAGGTCGAAGTATGGTGGTTGATTATGCGAGGAACCCTCGATCATGAAATTCACCATCGCGGCCAGATAGCGGTTTATTTATCTCTCTTGCATAATCTCGGTAAATAAAGAACTCCCATTTCTTCCGGGCCGGATTTTGATTTATATGGCGATGTGAGGCATATATTTCGGAAACTCAGGCCGATTCGCGGGTAATCAGATCGGGCACCAGAGATTTTTGAACTATGCGGCAAATTTCAAAAACATCGGCGTCGGGATAATTTTCTTTCAATGCCGGCAGATATTCGTCCTCAAAAATATCAGCCAAATTCTCAAGTCGTCGATAGAATTCATCGGGGCCCAAAGGCGGTTTTTCCAAGGAATAAGTTTCGCCGCGACCAAAGCTCTCCTCCGGAATGGGCATCTCACGATCATATAACACCCAGGCCATCCGCCGCAGACTGTAGCAGGTATTGTAGGCGGGGTTGGCCCAGTGGTGTTGGCAACTGGAATAATTCAAAAAAACGCCCTGGGTGGGGAGTCGATGGCGAAGCGTGCGGTCGAAGCCCGACAACATGGTCAGAGCGCAAGCCACGCCGACCACTCCGACAGCGCCGAATCCATCTCGGAGTTCGGCGAAATATCGGCTCATATCTTCCGGTTCGAGGACAACCGTCGTTCGGCTGTCGGCAAAACGCTCGGTCGTCTCATACACGATGCATTGAGGCGTACATTGAATGCAGGTTGACACTTTGCCATCGTTTTCCTTACAACAAGTCCAGTCGCCGTAATTTTTCAGACAATCGGGAAGGACGATGACTTTGCGTTCCGTTTCCAGGAAGGAGGCGCGCATGAGGCGGTTGAGGACGCCGACGGCCAGCATGTTTCGGATATAAGCGCCGACCGGCTGTGAACGAAGGGAAGATTTTTCCAGTTCCCCGGGCCGGCCCAGGCGGGAAATAAAATCCTCGACGTCGGAAACGTATGCCTCCAGTTCGGTATGCCCCAGTTGTAAAAAATGACGGACGTCGATCATAGAATAAAATACGTTATTAATCTTGTCCGATTATACAATAAATTTTCAGCTATGATCGAAAATGAATTACAATTCGTCGGAATAATAACTATCGAATCGCTTATTCCGGGTCAATAAGAATAAATAAAGCGACTATTCAATTGTGGTGCACAATCCCTGAAAATAAATATCACCTTGTGTTTCAACACCTAATCCCGATACGGCTCAATTGGGATAATCCGGAACCGATTGATAATTATCATCGACAATATCGTCGTATTTTGGAGGATCGGTATTGACCGTGCAATCATATCCGCTGTTGGCCGCCCCCGAATCGCAGGCTTCGCCACCAGTGCAGTAAGGTCCGTCCGCGATAACGGTTTCGCCGTCCGCCATTACGGTCGAGGACGTCGGGTTGGATGAACAGCCGCCGAGAAGCAAGAGCGCCACCACAGCCCCCAGCAGTACCGACACCAGTTTCTGAGTCTTCATTTTACAGCTCCCGGTTATAAATTGCTGAGAAGGGCTTGAAATTCAGAGAAGGGTCGGCTTACAGCAGGAGATTGGGTTCTTATTTATGTTTACGAAACGAAGCAGTCAAAGTTGCCTCGAAAGCAGAATTGAAAAATGAACTTGCGATTGGGCCGGGGCGCCTGACCTCCGGCCTTATGTGAATTTTATCGGTGGGGGGATTATTCGATATTAATAATTTTGTAATTAAGCATCCCGGCCGGGACCTTGATAGCGACTTCATCGCCAATCTTTTTGCCCAGCAAACCCTGCCCGATGGGCGACTTTATGGAGATGTGGTTTTTATCGGGGCTGGCTTCGTCGGGGGCCACCAGGGTATAGGTTTCTTCTTCCTCGTCGTCAAGATCGACCACCGTCACTTTGGCGAAAAGGTACGCCTTGCCCTTGGCCACCTCGTCCCGTTTGACGATTTTGGCATGGGCGATTTTGAATTCCAATTCCGCAATTTGCCGTTCCAGATGAGTTTGCGCTTCTTTGGCGGCGTCGTATTCGGCGTTTTCCGACAAATCGCCATGCTCGCGGGCCTTTTTTATCTCCTCCACGACCATCGGACGATCGGTATATTTTAATTTATGCAATTCGGCTCTGAGTTTTTCGTAGCCTTCTTCGGACATATAAAAAGGACCGTTGTGCTCCATGGCTTCTCCTAATGATGTCGGTACCTCGGTCAAAAACCGCTTATATAATACGCACCAACCGAGATATTGTCAACAGGTTCCCCGTAAGGCCCCGGGGCCGGCGTTCGCAAGGGACGGCCCGGTCCGAACAAAAGCCTGATAGGGTTTCGACGATTGGGGGTTAGAAAAAGTACAGCAGTAACAGGGCCGTCAACAGCCAGAGGAGGACCGTAATCAAAATCGGGCGGTCGGTCAAAAGCAGGCGGGTCGGCGACCCGCCTTGTTCCTCAAGGTGAATCAGGTACAGGTAACGAAAAATGCCATAGATCACGAACGGAGTCGTCAGGTAGAGATATTTGGTATGCAATTTGGCCTGAACATCCGGCGAAATGACGTAAAGCAGATAACAGACCAGCACCGCCGGCGTCACGACTCCGATCAGTTGATCGAGGAAATAGCTGGTGTAGCTCTTTAATATCCGGCGGTGCGTTTCGCCCTTTTCCTCCAGCAGGATCAATTCATGGCGCCGTTTGCCGAAGCCGAGAAATAAAGCCAGCAAGAACGACGAAATCAGAAGCCAGCCGGAAAATTCTACATTGATAACCACCGAACCGGCTAAAGCTCGCAGAACAAACCCGGCGGCGATGCTCATAACATCAATAATGACAATGTGTTTGAGGATAAAGGAATAAAGCAGGCTCAAAAGCAGATAGGTGCCGGCGATCAGGAAAAAATTAAGGTTCAGCAGGAAAGCGGCCGTCATGGTGATCAGGCCCAGAATGACGGCCAGGGTGATTGCCGTGGCCGGTTTCACCCGCCCCGAGGCGATAGGCCGATACCTTTTGACCGGGTGTTCACGGTCGGCGTCGGCGTCGGCCAGATCATTGATAATATAAATGGTCGAGGACAGCAGGCAAAACAGGCCGGTAGCGGCCAGCGCCAGCAAGACCAGATCGAATTGTCCGGCGCTTCCCGAAAAGATCAAACCGGCCAGGACAATACCGTTTTTGACCCATTGTTGCGGACGCAAGAGTTGAAAAATGTCTTTAATCATCGATTTTCCCTGATTCTATAAAATACGCCAATTGACGCCGATTGCAATAAAAAGAATATCTGCCGATCGGCCGGAATTTGGGGATCGGGCTGGTCAAAAATTCACCACTTTCGGACAATCAGTATACAGGCTAACCGGGCATACTTGATTAGAGCCAAATTCAGCCGAAAAAGACAGGGTAGGGAAATAACTAATCGCCATTTTAAAGAGGAGATCCATCATGGAAACGACTTTGCCTCCCGTTCAAACGCCTTTACCGACAAGGCCGATTTCCAGCCCGACCCTTGCTTCTCGCTCATCGCGCCTTTTGGCGGCCATCGTCGATTTTGCCATTTTCCTGGCGGTCTGGTTGGTCGCGTTCTTCACTAATGAGCCGATCCTGTATATTATCGGGGTCATGGCCCTGGCCGCCTACCAGATTTATCTGTTGACGGTGAAAGGTCAGACAATCGGCAAAAACTTGATGAATATTCAAATCGTCAAAAGCGAGAATAATGAAAACGGCGGATTCGTCACCAATGTCCTGCTGAGAGGCATTCTCAACGGTATTCTATACTTTACTTTGCTCTACATCCCGGTGGATATCTTTTTCATATTTCGTGAAGATCAACGGTGTCTCCATGATATGATCGCCGGAACGAAGGTGGTCGATGCCTGAAAAATATCAGCGTTTTGACACTTTTTTTGAAATTTAAGGCTAAAAGTCCTTGACAAAAAGCGAAACAATCGTAAATTTTTCTCGTTAAGCATGGAAAATGAATTTTTTCGAACCAGGGACTCGAAATGATAATGCGAATTTACAACGCCGGAGTTATCAAGGCCTGAAAACCGCAGGAGGAGTACGCTCTAATATGACTATTATGATTACATATCAGAATCTCAGCGTACCGTTTTCTGCGGAACGGTCCCACGGTTTCGGAGGTTGCCGAAGACGACTATAATGGTTTATATAAAGGCAAGCATGAACCCGTCGGACCGCCCAACATGGTCCGGCGGGTTTTTTTATGTCAATCGGCCGGATTGATCGGAAACAATAGACGGCCGCCTTGCGTAAGGCAGGCACGGAGTAAATCATGGACTCAGCATATTACGAAGACGATCGGCAGGAGGGAATAGGCTCCCGCAAGGCTTTCGCCCGCTTGTTGCCGCTTCTGACACCCTATAAAAAATGGCTCGCCTTTTGCCTGCTATTGCTGGCCGTTTCCAAGGCGATCTATCTAGTCGGCCCCGATCTTATCCGGCATGCCATTGACGTTGACATCACCGGCCGAGATTACCACGGATTGCTGATGACGGTCGGCCTGTATATCGTGATCCAGGCCCTGTTTCTGGTGATCAATTATACCTTTCGGGTGCGGATGGAAATCATCGGCCAGCAGGTTATGACCGGCCTGCGCAAGAAGCTGTTCGGCCATATTATGCAAATGTCGGTTTCATTTTTCGACCGCCATCCGGTTGGACGGCTGATGGCCCGGGTCGAATCCGATACCGAAGCCCTGCGGATGTTGTTCACCAACACCGTCGTAGCCATGATCGGCGCCCTGATGCTGGTGACCGGCATGTTTATCTGGATGTTCGTCATTTCACCGCGGCTGACACTGGTGGTGGCGATTTTCATTCCGGTTATCACGGTCTTGCTCTATATTTATCATCGGATCACGACCCCGAAATGGCTGGTGATCCGCAAGCGGATGGCCGACATCACCGCCACCCTGACGGAATTACTGCAGGGTATGCAGATTATCCAGATCTTCGCCCGCATCAGGGACGCCCGGCGGCGCTTGTATGAAGCCAACCGCCGAAAGTATGAAGTGGAATTGAGGGCCGAGCTGTACGTGGTCGGCATGTTCAACTTCATCTTTTTTCTGGAAACGGTCATCATCGCCCTGGTGCTCTACGCCGGAGCCCGGTGGGCCGGCGTCGGCCATCTGACCATCGGGACGCTGGTGATGTTTATCGCCTATATCCGGATGTTTTTCGAGCCGGTGCATATGGTGGCCGAGGAAATTGCGGTCGTGCAAAAGGCCGTGGCCGGCGCCAAGCGGATTTTCGGGTTGCTGGATACAAAGGAAATCATCCCCGAACCGCTTCACCCGGTAGCCTGGCCGAAACTTGAGACCGGTATTACTTTTGAGGATGTCTGGTTTTCATATAACGGCGACAACAACTACGCCATGAGAGAGGTTTCGTTCCATATCCCCAGAGGTCAGCGATTCGCTCTGGCGGGCGTTACCGGCGGCGGAAAATCGACGGTTATCAACCTTATGCTCCGTTTTTACGATGTGCAGAAGGGCCGCATTCTGGTGGATGGAATCGATATCCGCGATATCGCCAAGGAGGTATTGCGACGCAAGTTCGGGCTGGTGTTGCAGGATATATTCCTTTTTCCCGGCCATGTCGCCCATAATGTTTCGCTGTCGGCCAACGGTTTCGACCGCAATAAGGTCATCGATGCCTGCCGAATGGTAGCCGCCGACAAATTTATCGAACGGTTGCCGGATCAGTATGAGACCGAACTGTCCGAACGGGGCGGCAATCTCAGCCGGGGCGAACGGCAATTGCTGTCATTTGCCCGGGCGCTGGTGGCGGATCCCGAAATTCTGATCCTGGATGAGGCCACCAGCTCGGTCGACCCCGAAACCGAAAGGCTGATTCAGGAAGGTATGGCGACCCTGATGAAAGGGCGAACTTCGATTGTTATCGCCCATCGGCTGGCCACGATCCTTAATGTTGACCGGATTCTGGTCGTCCGCGAAGGCGAAATCGTCGAACGCGGCACGCACAATGAGCTGTTGCAACTGGGCGGCTATTATTCGAAACTGTTCCGGTTGCAGTTTACGCCGCCCAACGGCATGGGAGTAAAAAAGGCATGTTGAAATATATAAAATGGTTCTGGCATTACTACCGGGGCCATAAACGGGCGCTGGCCCTGATGCTCACTTTTTCGCTGGTGGCCAGCGGTTTATCGGTGATTCAACCGCTCTTGCTGAAGAACGTCTTCGATATCCTCCAGTCGGGCACGACCAAGGCGATTTCGCTTCCGTATGTCAGCGAGGTTATCGAGTATTTATCGGCGGGGAAGATCGTCAACTATGTCATCATGATTATCCTGATCGGAGCCGCCGGTTATATCGTTCGCACGATTCTGGTCGGCCATCGGGCTTATCTAAACATCAAGCTCGAATGGGAATTCCGGCAGACGGCTTTCGACGGCGTTACGCACAAAGGCCCGGATTTTTTCAATCGCTTCAACACCGGCGACCTGGTGACACGGATGACCGACGACGTGGCCGAAAAACTGTCATGGTTTGCCTGTAGCGGCATTTTCCGCTTCTACGAGGCCATGACCCTGATCGTGTTCAGCCTGATTATGATGCTGTCGATCAACCCGATGCTGACTTTGTGGACGGTCGGGCCGTTGCCGCTATTGGTGTTCATCTACACCAGAAGCTCGGCCCTTCTGGATCGGCGCTTTGATTTTCTTCAGAAGAAAATCTCGGCCGTCAATGACACCATGGAGGCCTGTTTTTCCGGTATCCGGGTCGTCAAGTCGTACACCCGCGAAGGGGATCAGGGAAAACGGTTCGGCGACGTGGCCGAAAACCGGCAGGCGGCCGAAATCGCCGCGGTCAAATCGCATACGGTTATCGAATCGCTGTGGATGTATATCTGGCAGTTGGGGATTGTCATTATCCTTCTGGCCGGCGGCTATTATGTCATAAAGGGGACGTTGTCGATCGGCGAATTCGTCGCCTTCGATTCCTATGTCCTGTTCATGATATACCCGATGTTTGATGTCGGCAACTTTCTGGTCAAGGGCCTGAGGGCGGCGGTGTCGATCAAACGTCTGCTGGAACTGGAAGAACACCCGCCGATGATCGACCATGACGAAGGCGATAAGCCGGTGCCGGAAACGGTCAGCGGCCGGATCGAATTCGAAGACGTTTCTTTCCGCTTTCCCGGCATGGAGCGGGAGATTCTCGACCGGTTGTCGTTTATCGCCGAACCGGGGGAGCGGATCGCTCTGGTCGGCAAAGTCGGTTCCGGTAAAAGCTGGGCGGCGCGGCTGATTCCCAAGCTGGTCAACCCGACTCAGGGCCGGATCACGCTTGACGGCGTCGATTTGCGCGAGCATAGTATCGAAGAATTGCGCAGTCTGATCGGTTATGTGCCGCAGGAGCCGATTTTGTTTTCGGATTCAATCGAAAACAATATCCGGTTCGGGCGCGAGGGGATTAGCCCGGAAACGCTGGACTGGGCCATCGAAGTGTCCCAGTTGAAGGACGAACTCGCGGCTTTCCCGAAAGGCCTGCAAACCCGGATCGGCGTTCGCGGCGTGTCGATTTCCGGCGGGCAGAAACAGCGGTTGGCGCTGGCGCGAGCATTGGTGGGCCGGCCGAAGATATTGATTCTGGACGACTGCACCTCGGCTCTCGACGCCAAGACCGAAGCGGTTCTGTGGGATCGACTGCATGAAGTCATGCCGGAACTGACCTGCTTCATCATCAGTCATCGCCCGGCGACGCTGGAAAAAGCCGACAAGATCATCGTCCTTGACGAAGGCCGGATTGTCGAGTCCGGCGGGCATATCGACCTGATTCTGGCCGAGGGTTTGTACTGCAAGCTGTATCATCGGATTATGCTTGAGGAAGCGGTCGGCGGCGCGGCATAGTAGCCTTGACGCCGGGTCCGGTCCGATACAACGGGCTGGACCCGGTCGATTAT
>CAZGAV010000062.1:0-23875 GCA_964523575.1 uncultured Ignavibacteriales bacterium | reverse complement strand
ACTGGTGCAGGTGGGGGGGATCGAACCCCATACTCGCGTTGTGACACAAGGATTTCCACCCTATTATGGCCGACTTGTGACCGTATTTTTTACTCGAATCCAACGTTCTTTTTCCGCGCCAGGCCGCTACTTCCACCCCGATTATTTTAACGAAAGATTAATTAATTTTAAGTAATAGTTAAAATATTAGCTTGACTAATTAAAATTTTCGCGTATATTGGAGCCATGGCTATTCAAATAAACCTAGACGTAATGTTGGCTCGCAGAAAGATGTCATTGACCGAGCTGTCGACACGCATTTGTATTTCACTCACAGCTCTTTCGCTGTTTAAAACGGGGAAGTTGAAAGGTGTGAGGTTCTCCTCTCTCAATGCGATCTGCCGTGAGCTCAACTGCCAGCCGGGAGACATTCTCGAGTATGTGCAAGATCAGATCCCGGAAACTCAGGAAAGGAGCAAGCCATGAACACAAAGGAGGCGGTCAGCACCGGTTTCCGTCCGTACACGTTGGCCGGATGGCTCTCTATTCTGAATGCTATCATTCTTCTTCCGAGAGTCGGATTCGACTTCTTTATGAAAGTCATATCTCCATCCGGCGGCACCGGTATTGTACAACTGATCACCGGGTTCCAGGTCGTTGGTGAGTTCGTGGGGATCTATGTCCTGTTTATGTTCCAGCGGCTACTAAATGAACGACACAACTTTCACAATGCAGATTTATTTATCAGAATCCTCATCATCACTTATGCTGCTTCTGCTATCGCTGGAACAGCGGGGCTGTTCCTGATCCCTGTGCTGGATATCATGTTCGTCCGCGTCGTTTTGTACCTCTTGTCGAGTTTTGTGAGTATTGTCTATGCCATTAGGCTGCTCAAGCTGGAAAGTGATCTGGGCGGACTACTCAAGCCCTATGTTTACTCGACAATTGCCGGTGGAGTATGCGGTGCAACCCTGGTGCTGGGGGAATACGGGCGCCCTATCTTTATGGTGTCGCTCATCCTCCTTGGCATGATCCTGATCCGCGCTGAGTCTGAGCCTGAGTATCTGTGATATTCGATCAGGACAGTTTCCCAGGAACCTGACCTGATTTGTCTCATGGACTGTGGCCAATCGTGGCCAAAAATGTCATCGTGTTATTCGGTTTTATTGGGGAATATAGGCTTACAGAGGCAGGGGCGGGGGCTATTATACCCCCGGCCGGCCTGTAATCCATTGATTTGTATTGACTTAACTTAATGGAGGTGGGGGGAATCGAACCCCCGTCCGAAGAAGGCGTCAAACCGCCGTCTACGCGCGTAGCCGTCCTTTAAGTTCTCGCCCCGAACCCTGCCGAACGACAGGCAATAGATCAGGGGCCAGCCTGTTTTTTTAAGCCGTCAAGCCAGGCTCATGACAGCCGATCTTTCTTTTCCGACGCCCTGATCCGGACGTTGAAAGCAGAACTTCCGGGAGGACGAGCGCTTAGTTAATTAACTAGGCAGCCATGGCAAAATCATATTCGCCAATTGTTGGTTCGCCGGATAGTTTACGAGATTATCCGACAATCTCGGCGCGCTGGCAATTCCCCGCCAACCCCGTCGAAACCAGGTCACCCCCATGATTTCGAGAAGTTGACAGAAAGTCAACTTGTCAAAGAACAGAACCTCTCAATGTATCGACACTCATACGAATACAAGATAGCTCAAAACGGAAAACTGTCAAGAGGTCGTGCCATCGGTTTAAACGCTTTTTCAGGCCCTAATGTTTCCGACAATTATACCGCTCCGAACCCCCTGAAATTCAATACCCGCCGAGAGTTTTGGCCTAATCGATTTTATCGATATCCTTGCGCTGCCCCAGAATCACCAGCACGTCGGAACCCTTGATCTTGTAATCGCCGCCGGGCGCAAAATTGAAGGTCCCGGCCGGAACGTCCTTGACGGCAATGACGGTGACATGGTACTTACTGCGCATTTTGAGTTCTTCGAAAGTCTTACCCACGAATTTGGCCGGCGGGGCCAGTTCGGCCACGAGGTATTGGCCGGTGAGAGGCAGGTAATCGAGCATATTGGATTCGCTGAGGGAATGGGCCACCTTGCTGGCCATCTGCTGTTCCGGGATAATCGCCTGCGTGGCTCCGACTTTGTGCAGGATTTTGGCGTGGTTTTCCGATTTGGCCTTGACGATGATTTTGGTCGCGCCCAGTTCCTTGAGATGGAGGGTGATCAGGATCGAGGCGTGCGTATTTTCGCCGGTGGAAACGACGAAACAGTCGAATTTATCGACTTCCAGATTTTCGAGAAACTCGCGTTGAGTGGCGTCGGCCAGGATCGCCATATGGATATTGTCCTGCAATTCCTGGATACGCGCTTTATCGATATCGATAGCCGTCACCCGGCATTTGAGGCGGTTCAATTCCCGGGCGACGGTGGCTCCGAAATTTCCCAACCCGATTACAGCGAATTCCTTCATAGTCTTATCCTTTATCCTACCATGACCGACTCGTCAACATAGACGATCTCGCCCCGTTCGGGCGGCCGCGCCATGGCGAAAGCCAGTGTCAGTAACCCCACGCGCCCGACGAACATGGTCACAATCACGATGATTTTACCCATGACCTGCAGGTGAGCCGTCATCCCCAGCGACAGCCCGACGGTACCGAAAGCCGAATAAATCTCGAACAGGTTGTCGACAAACCAGCCGTGGCTGAGCTGATGGGCCACCGGCCGTTCGCCGGCGAACATCAAGAGCCCGAACATGAAAACGACGACCAGCGCCGCCAGCAGGGTGACGGTCAGAGCTCGATTGATCGAATCGGGGCTGATCGACCGCCGGAAGGCGGCCACCGACTGCCGTCCCATAAAACGGTTATACACCAGAAGCAGGATAACCGCCGCCGTCGTCGTCTTGATACCGCCGGCGGTCGAACCGGGGCAGCCTCCGATAAACATGAGGATGATGGTCAAAAGCAGGCTGACCTCGGTCAGATGCGTCTGGGGGACGGAGTTAAAGCCGGCGGTGCGGGCGGTCACGGCCTGGAAGAAACTGTTGACGAGGCCATACCCGATACCGTGGGCATTAAAAATATTGTCGAATTCGGCGATGCTGAAACCGATCGTCCCGAGTACGATCAAGATCGCCGTCACCGTCAGGCAGAGTTTGGTGTGCAGGGACAGGCGGGTTCTTTTGTAGCGGAAACGTTCGAATAATTCGCCGATCACGGCAAAGCCGAGACCGCCGCTGATGATCAGGACGGATATGACGCCGATGACCGGGAGATTATGGCTGTAACTTTCGAGGCTGTTGGAAAAGGTCGAAAAGCCGGCGTTGCAGAAAGCCGATACGGCGTGAAAGACGGCATGGAAAGCCGCCTCGCCGGCCGGATACCGTCCCCAGAAATTGAAAAACAGGAGCAAGGCGCCGATCGACTCGAAGGCGAAGCTGGTGATAATGACCGCCTTCAAAAGCCGTCCGGATCGGGATTGAGCCGCTGTCCCCAAAGTCTGCGTCAAACCCAATCGATCATGGAAAGACAAACGGGTTCCGGCCATAATAAACAGCGCCGTCGCGAAGGTCATAATCCCCAGGCCGCCCAATTGAATCAGGATCATGATAACGACCTGCCCGAAGCGGGAGAAGCCGTGGCCGGTGTCGATCACGGTCAGACCGGTGACGCAGACGGCCGAGGTGGAGGTGAAGAGGGCGTCGAGGACCGAGACCGGTTGGTCCTGACTGCTGATCGGCAGGACCAGCAGGATAGTTCCGAGGCCGATGGCGATCAGAAAATAAAAAATGGCCTTGCGGCCGGGATTGGCGCCGAATAATTCCATAGCAATTGCACATTCCTATAATCGTGCCGGAAATGTCGGCAATCACAATGAATTTGTCAATAAGGCACTGGGGAGGCCGATAGCGGGTAAAATTCCGGGTAAAAAAAAACGGCCTCGGAGTGAAGCCGTTTTTTATACCGATGATGTCGGTTTACCATTTCGTGCGACGGTTGTTCCGACGAGTGCGGGCCCAGCGAACCGGCTTTTTGGTCCGGCGAACGCTCTTCCGGGTGGTCGGGCGCTTCTTGGCGGTACCGAAGACGAATTTCTGCTTCGGCGGGGTCTGCCACATCGACGGGTTGGCCTTGCGAATGCTCAGATTGCTGGCTTTGTAACGTACGGAATAAACCGTGCGGCCGAGCTGACGAGCACACCACGAGGTGTCGTGGTTACGATAATACTTGCGCAGGAAAGCGACTTCCTCACGCGTCCAGACGCGGGCAATCTTGCTCATACGAGGCCTGCGATAATTCGGACGAGTCTTTCTGACTTTACGCCGTGTCGCCATGTGTAACTCCTTTCATGAGTTTGTAAAAAAAACAGCGGTTCCGGCGCAAAAGGCCGGAAACTCATATATTGAGCAATCTGCTTTGGATATCGGTGATTTCTTAAAATCCTTTATCGCATAGGCTTAAAAAAATTTCCAATTTTCGAGATTTTTGACCATTTTTTGAACAGTCATGGTCGTGATTATTAATTTCGGCGGCGCATTCCAAGGGCGTTTTTTCAACCGCATGATCCGCAGATGCTTTTTGACTTGCCTTTAAGACTGCGAAGATTTAATTCCATGTGGGAGATAATGACTATGCGAGCGTATCAGAAATTTGCCCAGATATATGATAAAATCGGTTCCGATAGATTCTCGGCCAAAATGTTCCGCTATTCCCAACGGCTGTTGTCGCGCCTCAATTACCGGCCCCGCTCGGTGCTCGATCTGGCCTGCGGCACCGGCACGGCGGCCGTTATGTGGGCCGACAACAATGTCGCCACTTTCGGCATCGATGGGTCCGAACAGATGCTGGAGGTGGCCCGCAAGAAGGCCGAGGAATGCGGCGTCAAAATAGATTTTTCACATCAGCCGATGACGTCGTTCGCCATCCCCCGGAAAGTCGATCTGGTGACCTGCTATTTCGATTCCCTGAATTATCTGCTGACCCTGTCCGATCTGACGGCCTGCTTCAAATCGGCCCGCCGCGCCCTTTATGACGACGGTTATTTTATTTTCGACGTCAATACTCCCGAGGCGATGAAAGTCCTCTGGGGCTCGCAGGTTTATGCCGACGAAACCGAGGACGTCGCCTGGATCTGGAAAAATTTTTATTTTCCCAAAGTCAAGCGGGCCGAAGTCAAGGCGGTCTTTTTTGTCAGGCGGGGAGAGGTCTGGGAACGGTTCGAGGAGACTCATGCCGAACGAGGTTATAACGTCACCGAAATCAAGAAAGTCCTGAAGGCGTCGGGATTCAAGCCGGTTTATGTTTACGATTGCCTGAATTTTGCGCGCCCCAAACGCGACGCCCTGCGTCTGGCTGTCGTCGCCCGAAAAAAATAAGCTTCGACAATAAATCAAAGGAGCGACCATGACGCTCAAATCGCCATCCGTAAAGTCGCCGCTGGGATTGAGCCTGATTTTCACCGTCGCGGCTGTCGGCATCATTTCCTTCATTATCTATTACCTGACCGCCTTCCGAACCGTGACCTGGTGGGACAGCGGCGAATATTCGCTGGCGGCGGCGACCCTGGGCGTGGCCCACCCGCCCGGATGCCTGCTGGGGACGATCCTCGGCTGGATTGTGGTCAAACTGGCCGTCTGCGGTTCGGCCGCTTTTTCTCTCAACCTGTTTGCCGGCTTGGTCGCTTCCCTGACGGCCATAATCGTCGGTATCATCGGCGGATTTTACCTGAACCGCAATTTATCGCTGGTTACATTTTCGGCTGGTGGCAACGGCTTCTTGGCGGCGGCCACCGGCGCCATAGTCGGCGGTCTGACTCTGGCTTTCTCCGAAACCTTCTGGCTTTATGCCACCAAATTCACGCCCTATATATTCACAGTGTTGTTTACCGCCCTGATTATCTGGGCCATGATCAAATGGGCCGAATGTAAAGGCGGGCGGGATGTCTATTGGTTGTTGATTATTACCCTCCTGTTCGGGCTCGATTTCAGCGTTCACCGAACGAATTTGCTGATGGCTCCGGGACTGATCGTCTGGATGCTCATATTCAAAGCCCGGACGTTCTTATCATGGCGGACCTGGTTATTCGGCATTATCGGGCTGGCGGCGGGTCTGGCTTTTCACCTGCTGGTGATTCCGATGGCGGCGGCCAAACCGTTTCTTAACGCCAGCGCTCCCGATACCCTGTCGGGTTTCTGGGATTATGTCGCTCTCAAACAACTCGGCGGCGGTTTTCTGGTGCAGTTTTTTCCCCGCAAAGCGGCTTTCTGGGATGTTCAGGTGATGGATTACCTGCGGGCCTTTTCGGCCAATTTCTTTTCCTGGAAAGGTCCGGTGCCGATTATCGGAGTTTTGCCCGGAATTTTCGGTATCATCGGCCTCATCGGTTCTTGGAATAAAAACCGGCGGCTGGCGGCCGGCCTGATAGTCCTGTTTCTTCTGACCAGCCTCGGCGCCATTTTCTATTTCAACATCCCGGCCAATTTCTTCCGGTCGCTTTTCCGGCATTATATGCCGTCGTTTGTCATCTTTACCGTCTGGATCGTCTTCGGTCTCGGTTCTTTGATAAGAGCGATGATAGGCCTTTCCGACAAATCGGGCCGCGCCGTATGGATTACAGTCTTGATCCTGCTGGCGGTTTTGCCGGGATATCAAATACTGCGGAATTACAATCGTCTCGACGGTTCCGGAAATTATTTCGCGCATGATTACGCCCTGAACATCATGAACAACCTGCCCCAAAACTCAATCCTGATCACCTTTGGCGACAACGACACTTTCCCGCTGTGGTATTATCATATTGTCGAGGGCGTCCGGCCCGATATCACGATTCTCAATAATTCCCTTCTCAATACCGCCTGGTTTATTCGGGAGACGATGTATCGTGAACCGGATCTTCCGCTGGGGATCGAAGCCTCGCAAATCGACAGCCTGAGACCGATTCCCTGGGCAGATACGACGATTGTTATCCCGGTCCCTGGTACGGCGGCCGATTTCAGGCTGGCCGAGGGCGTCAGTCTGCCCGATTCCATGCGGCTGGAATTGGGGCCGACTATTGCGGACAAGTACATCATGGCTTCGGATCAACTTCTTTTGGGTCTGATTCGGAACAATCAATGGCGTCGGCCGATTTATCTGGCCGCCACCGGTAATATCCCATGGCTTAAATCCTACCTGCAGTTCGAGGGGCTGGCTCATCGGCTGACGCCGGTTGTCGATCCACCCATAAATCGAGCCCTTCTGGCCGAAAATCTTCTGGATAAATATCTTTATCGAGGTTTTGCCGACGACTGTGTTTTCATCGATCCGGCAACGCGGATGATGGATGTCAACTATCTGGTCAGTTTCATGATGCTGGCTCAGGCGGCTTATTCAGCCGGCGACGGGACTCAGCTCGATCTGGTCAAGTCGCGGATGGCGGAAGTGATGCCGTTGGAGCGGCTCGAACCGCTTCCGGAAAATATCGAAAAGATGATGGACTATTTATCGCAGATGAAGGTCGAATAGCCGTCTTATACTTCTCAAAAAAGGCGCCCCCAAAAATCGGGAGCGCCTTCACCCATAGAAAGGAATGTACCGAAAATCGAATAGCTGACGCCTACATCCTCGGCTCCCGAAGCGAGGCCACTTCATCGGCGTCATATCCGAGAGCCTTGAAGTCCATCACGCCCGACGGGGAATGACAATTGTTGCAGGTCAGGGCGCCCTGGCGGCGGATGGCATGGCTGATTTCCAGCGAGGCATCCTGCGGAATCCAGCGGGCCTGGACCTTGCGGTTGTGGCTGGCGTCCTCGTAGGCTCCGGTATTCCAGCCGTCGGCGTCCATGAATTTCATGAATTTATTCATCATATAGGCCTTGAACATCCAGCCATACATTTTCTTCATCATCGGATTGGCCATCTCGACTTCGGCCGCCGAATCGGGATTGCCGGTGACGTAGTAAGTCGGCAGATTGTAGGGCAGATACATGCCCCCGAAAGGCGAGATGTTTTGCAGGTCGATATGCTGACGGCCGTTGAATTTCTTCATGGCGTAAATTTTCGACGGCCGCCCCTTGTGGGCGATCGGCCGCATCACCCTTTCGTACCAGCCGGCGTAATCGAAATCCTTGTACTCGGGCCAGACGTTGGTCGGATTGTAAAAGCGGTAGAGATTTTTGCCGTTGGGGTTGTCGCCGATGGGATTGCCGAGGAAGGTGCCGTCGCCGTCCCACCAGACATAAATGATACCCTGGCCCGGTTCGGTTTCTTTCTTGATATCGTCATAAACCCAAATCCCGGGGTTTTCTTCATAGACCGGGTGGTCGAAGTCGCGATAGGTGGCGTTGTCCGGGTGCAGGCTCGGAATATGGCAGGTCTGGCAGGCGATTTTGTCGGTGTGGTCATTGAGGAAATCGGCGTAATCGATATCCTGCGAATGAGGCGCTTCGGTATGGCAGGAGGCGCAGTCAACCTCGACCTGAGGCAGGTCGTTGGCCATCATGGTCGTCGTATGCGTCCCCTTGGCGATATAGTGGCCCTCGGTCGTATGGCATTCGATACAGTTCACGCCCGCCGCCGCATGGACGTCCCATGAGGGACTGAACGGGGTGCCGCGTTTGCTCCCCGGATGCTTGACGCGCGGACGATCGGTGCCGGGGTTGAGCATGCTCTCCTGAAACGAAGAATCGAGCGGGTCGATATAGATATCGCCGCCGAGATTATGCTGGTGACAGCGTAGGCAGGCCTGCGAATTGGGGGTGGTGGCGGCCAGAGCGGCCTTGAGGGACCGATCCTGATCCCAGTACCAGCGGCCGTCGTCAGTGGCGGCGATCTGTTTGCGGTTCATATCGTAAGCCACGGAATGGCAGATCAGGCAGTCGATGGCGTCTTCTTCCGGTTCCTCGGTGTCATAGCCCGGCATCATCTCGCCCAGCGGCGCCGTCGGTTGGCCACCGATATGGCATTGACCGCAACCCTCGGAAAGAGTGTCGCCGTTTTCCAACACCACCGGTGCGGCCCAGGCCGTCATGGCAAACGATCCCGGTTTGGGGCAGGGGCGGTTGATTTTGCCCATCCGGAAATCGTCGGCCAGCTCGCCGTTGAAACCGTAAACATTGGGATGTTCTTTGGTATAGAAACGATAATGCGCCGAGGTGACGACGTTGTCCATCAAATCCACGGTTTTCTTTTCCCCGGTGGCGGCGTCGGTGTATTCGAGTTGTTCATGGCATCGGAGGCAGGTTTTGGGGCCTTCATAGACGAAGATGCCGGAATCGCGAAAAGCCTGTATATGGGGGAAGTCCTGCTTATATTCCGCTTTCAAAGCCGCTGCGATCTGATCATATTCCTGCGGCGTGACGGTTTCCGATGCAAAAGTTATTTCGGTCGGACGGTTGGCGCTGGGCAACATTTTATTTATGGCGTCGGACCAGAGATCACAGCCGCTTATGGTCATCATCATGGCGGCGGCTGTTATTATCAGCAAAGTTGTCGGTCGAGTTATTGTCTTGTAAGTCATCGTCTTCCCTCGGATCGCTTGTGATAGTTTTCACATTCTACGATAGAAGAATACTTCCCGAAACGGTCGTTGTCAAGAGTATTTAGCAAAACAGGTCAATTCTATCCCGTATTCTTCTTGTCTTTATCTCAATCTCGTTTCAAAAGCCCGCCCATACCAGCGGCCTTAATAATTAAATACGTCCCTTTTATGGTAAATAAAAAATAAAACTCGTGATGAATCGTTTTTTGTTCGGGGCAATCAAAAGGAAAAAGGCGGGATCGGTTCTGGCGTCGCCGGCGATGCCTATAATATCGAAGGGACAACCATGAGCGTGAAGCAAAACAAGATAAACAAATGCGGCCTGACTTTCGAGCCCGATCAGACTTTGAAGAACATCGCCACGGCCCAAAATTTGAATCCCCTTGACGTCCTCAAAGTTATCTTAGTCGAAAATCATATTTTTTGATAAATAGCCGGCAATTCCGTTCGCGAGTCATCGTCTATGTGACGATGACTCGCCGACTGATAACTAAGGAATGACAAAATAGGGGCTATAACGAAGCTCCAAGTCAGGGGTTCAGGTGCGGTCGTCGATGGGAGCCGCGGGAGCGTCCCTTTTGATAGCTTCGATGCCGTTTTTAGCGCTGGCTTTTTCCGTGTAGCCTTCGCTTTGACAAACGGTTTCCCCGTTGACAGCCTGCAGATGGAAATAGAACTGATCGTTCTCGCCCTTGAAAATCACGAACTTGGGATTGTCCATAGCGAATCTCCTTCCGTTGGACAATGATTTTGTATCAGGGTGCTGACGCCGGATGTGACACTAAAAAATATACGCATCCAATTCGGCGAATGAGAACCGGAAAAATCGCCTTTTGCGGGGTAGGGGGATCGTGAATAAATTTCAATTGGTTGACAATATATACTGAGATTGATATTTTGACGTAAATCCCGCGTCATGGAGAAAACTATGGATTGTGTCGCCTGCAAGGAACCGATGATCGTCCTGGAACTGGAACAGGTCGAAATCGACTATTGCCTTGATTGCGGCGGCGTCTGGCTCGATGCCGGCGAACTGGAGCTTTTGCTGGAAAAACCGGGCGAGGTCAAAGAATTTCTGGAAAAACCGGGAGCCTCCGGCCAAATTACCCCCAGCGACCGCAAATGCCCCATCTGCGACAAGAAAATGGAAGAAATCGCCCTCGGCAACGATAAACCCGTCCATATCGACCGGTGTCCGAAGGGGCATGGTCTCTGGTTCGACCGGGGGGAATTGAAGGATATTATCGAGATTATGGGCGGACTGGCGGATTCCCGGGTCGCCGATCTCCTGCGCGATATTTTCGGGGAAAAGAAAAAACAGTCATAAAGCGGAGGCCCGAAATGGTCCCAATAATTGTATTGATAGTCATTGTCATCATTGTCATGGCCCTGATCGGCATGTACAATTCGCTGGTGCGCCTGCGCAATCAGGTCAAAAACGCCTGGTCGCAGATCGACGTCCAGCTCAAGCGGCGTCACGACCTGATCCCCAACCTGATGGAGACCGTTAAGGGGTACATGAAACACGAGCGGGAGACGCTGGAGAATATCACTATCGCCCGAAGCAAAGCCATGAAGGCGGAATCGGTGGGCGATAAGGCCAAAGCCGAAGGCGAACTCGACGGCGCCATGAGCAAGTTCTTTCTGGTGGTCGAAAATTATCCCGACCTGAAGGCTAACCAGAACTTCCTGGCTTTGCAGGAGGAGTTGACCTCGACCGAAAACAAGATCTCCTATGCCCGGCAGGCCTACAACGATCAGGTCCTGTTTTACAACAACAAGATCGAGGTTTTTCCCTCCAATATCATCGCCGGGATGTTTAATTTCAAGCAGTCCGAATTTTTCGAAATCGAGGACGCCGGCGAGAGGCAGGCTCCCAAGGTCGATTTCAGTTAGAACCGGATCGGACACGGCGCGACGAAGATGAATATCGGAGATAACCCGAGACGACAGCGGGAATACAGGTCATGTGGGAACTGATTCGCCAGAATCGACGCAAGTCGTTTATCCTATTTGCCATGATGGGGACCTGTCTGCTTTTGGGCGGATACTTCATCGGCCAGGCCTTTTGGGGGCAGGGAGGCGGCCTGCTGGGGCTGGCTCTGGCTTTCATCGTCTGGGCCATACTCTCGATGGTCAGCTATTTTTCGGGCGACTCCATCATTCTCAATATCGCCGGAGCCAAGGAGGTCACGCCCGACGTCCATCCGCAATTATTCAACGTCGTCGAGGAGATGCGAATCGCCGCCAGTCTTCCAGCTATGCCCAAGGTATATATCATCGACACCCCCGCGCCCAACGCCTTTGCCACCGGGCGTAATCCGGAAAAAAGCGCGATTGCCGTCACGGCCGGGCTTCTCACCCGCCTCAACCGGGATGAACTTCAGGGAGTGGTGGCCCATGAGATGTCGCATATTGTCAACCGCGATATCCTCTTCATGACTTTCGCCGGGATTATGCTCGGCAGTATCCTTCTGCTTTCGCGGGTCTTTTTTTACAGCGGCCGGGCCGGCGGTTCACGCCGTTTTCAATCGCGAAAATCATCCGACAGCGGCCCCCCGATTGCGGCCATTATCGCCATCGTCTTCGCGATTCTGGCTCCGATTCTGGCCCAAATCCTGTATATGGCCATTTCCCGCCAGCGCGAATATCTGGCCGACGCCTCGGCGGTCAGGCTGACCCGCTATCCCGAAGGGCTGGCCTCGGCGCTGGAAAAAATATCGAATACCACGGTCGAAATGCCCAATGTCAACAAAGTGACGGCGCCGTTGTTTATCGTGACGCCTTACCTGAAAAAGGAAATGAAGGCCTCCGACCTCGGCAGTACCCATCCGCCGATCAAGGAGAGAATCAGGATTTTGCGGGCCATGATGCAGGGGTCCGATTTTACGCAATATCAGCAGGCCTACCAGAAAATCATCGGCAAAGGCGGCCCGATACCGGCCGGGGAACTGAAAGACACTCAACCGGCGCCGATCCGGTCGGGTCTGGCCGGGATGGCTCCGGTGGCCACCGGAAAAACCGGCGTGCGCCAGATCAATGACCTTATGCGCGCCGTCAACCAATACTTATTCATTCCCTGCGTTTGCGGACTCAAAATTAAAGTCCCGCCCGATTTCAAGAAATCGGAATTCCATTGCCCCCGCTGTGACCGCAAGATAGTCGTTCCGACGGCCGAACTGGCCGCGGCGGCGGTCATCGTCGATCAACTGAAAGAAAAGGGCCAGATCGGTCCCAAAGCGGCCCCGCCCTCAGGGTCGACCGTCTATCATCGTAAAGGTTATGGGTGGGAATCTTTTGCCTGCACCTGCGGCAATCAACTGCAAATATCGCCCGCTTTCGAGGGCGATTCAATCCAATGCAACCGTTGCGGCGCGAAAATCAAGATCGAGAAGTAACAGCCCCGCGAATTATACGGCGGTATCTATCTCCGGTAAAATCTGCCCCGGTTCCAGTTGTCCGTTAATCTGATTATAGATCGCCAGAAATTTATCGTAAGCGCCGCCTTTGCCGCTCGGCTGAGACAATTCGGGTAGAACCTGAATATTGTCGATGGCGCTCTGTACTTCATTCAGCTTCTGCGTAAAGGTGTCTATCATGTCGGCGATGAATTTGTTGTAATCGAAGGAAGAAGATTCACCGAGGACCGGCGTTTCGATCCCTTCGTCGGCCGCAACCGTCGGTTCGGATGCTGTCGCCGCGGTTTGGGCCGGCGTTGACGTGGCGGTTGTTTCTTCGGAATCAGGTTCATCGGTCGATTCGAAGGCGGAATTGAAGGACGTCACGAATTGATCGAAGGCCGATTTCAACGCTTCGAGGGGATTGTCAGTACTATTCGTCAGGCTGGTATTGAGGGTTCCCAAAGCCTCACCGATGGCCTCTGTCGCCTGTTCATCCAGATTCTCCGACTTCAACATGGTGTCGATGCCGGAGGTGACGGTTTCCAGTATATCGGACGAGCCTTCATTGGCTATGGCGGCGGCCTGAGCCTGTTCCATGGCGGCGATCTCATCGTGAAAATTGATTCTCAGACGAACGTCGGCCACGCCTTTGAAATGGCCCTGTTGCAAAAGGCGAAGAACGCCTTTGCTCCCGCTCTTTTCGGCGGCGGCGGTCTCGAAGGTATCGACTATCGGCGCGGACGTCGTCGAAACCTCCGGAGTCTCGGAATCGGATTCGATTGGCCTGTCGGCGGCGGTTGAGGGTTGTATGGCGTCATATTGAATGACATTGTTATCGACAGTATTGATAATCATAGCCCGGCTCCCGGTTAGAGTTCCATATTGGTTGATATCGGCAGGGCCGGGAGATTGTTTATACCATTAAAAAACCGGACGCCGCAGGGGCGCCCGGTTCGGGATGGAAACGTGTGCGCGGTCTCATGCCAAAGGCTGGCATCAGGTCTGAAACAGGTACTGAATTTTCATGAAGAACTGGCGGTCGGTCAGCCGCCACCGGTCCTTGCCGTCATACATATTGGGCACATAGCGGATATCGCTGGTCGATCCGAGATAAAAAACCGAAAAGGAACTGAGCCGGTAGGTCAACAGCGGATCGGCTTCCCAGGTTTTTCCTTCATAGCCGGGCATCCTCATCTGGTTATATTGCAGGACGAAGCGCAATGACAACTCGCGATTGACCTGGAAACGGAAGCGCGACCGTATAATCATCTGCCGGAAAAGCTCGCCGCCGGTTACGATATCGGTGCTCTGGGCATAATTGAAATTCGGTTCGATTATCAGGCGGTCGATCGGTTTCAACGACAAGGAAGCGTAGCCGGAAATTTCGTCCCCCTTGGTGTACTGGTAATAGGCGATATCCCGGCCGAAATTGAGACCGGCGCTATAGGTCACCTTATCGCTCAGGGTGCTGTTGACGTTGAACCCCGACGACCACAGTCTCTCATAATTGACCCCCTCGTACATCTCTTCCTTAACGCTGTAATTGATACCGAACCCCATCTGCGCGAACCGGATCTCACTGTAGATGGAAACATTGGCCGTTTGCAGTTTCTTCAAGCCGTCGAAATTCCATCGGCTCAGGGTATAAATCTGCGGCGTGATCTGCTGGAAAAGACTATTCTTGGGATAGATGTCATACGATGAGAACACGGAAAAATTCCGGTAATTCATATACGGGTCGAAACCCATCTCCGTGCGGTATGAAGGACTGACCTGGTTGTAATCAAGGACGAAGTTCCAATGGCGCGATTCCCGCCTCAGGCGGGTGATGAGCCCGGTGCCGGAATAGGATTCACCGTCGAAGGCGAAAGTGTGGGACGAATCGGCGAAGCGGGGCAGACGGTAATAATCATTGAAGACGGCGTTGACATCATTCTCGGAATAGCCGCGCGGAGTTTCACCGGCGAAAAATGAAAACGGCTCGTCGCTGTCAGGTTCCCGGGTATGGGTCAGTAATACCTGGCCGTCGATGCTGTAATTGCGCGACAAGCGAATATCGCCGTCGATACCGACCACGGTGCCGGAACCGCTGTTTTTGAAGCGGCGGTCGGACAAAATGAAACCGAATCGAGTGTCGTCGCCGATCGTCTGCAGGCCCCGCAACACGTTGACGAAACTTTCCCCACCGTTGATGGTGATGGTGCCTTCTTCGAGCGGGACGACATAGGGGGAAGTCTTGTCATAAGCCGAGACATAGCCGAAAGTCGTGCGTTCCATGCGCGAGGTCAGCTTGGTCGTGAAAATCGGATCGTTGATGGTCCGGGTATAGAAGGAATTGAACAGCGTCCGGAAAATATCGGAGCCTTCCTGAAAATAGGGCCGGCGTTCGGGATAAAAAAGCGCGATCGGCGAATTGACATTGACCTGCGCGGCATCGGATTCGATCTGGCTGAAATCGGGATTGGCGGCGGCATCGATGATAATATCGGAAGAAACCGAATATTTAATTCCCAGAGACGGTTCGCCGAGGATAGCGCCTTCTTCGACCCGGGAATCGGGGTCACTTCTCTGAGGCAGGGTTCCCGATTCATTGGCCACGAAGGCCGGCAGGACCTCCAGCCCCTTGCCCGGGCTGACATGGGATATCCCGGTCACCGTTCCCCATTGGCATACCCAGCATTGTTCGTTGCGGTCATAGGCCGCCCATGAATACTGACTGTAGCTTTCTCGGGGGCGGATACGCCAGAAGTCCATTTTCCAGGTCTGGACATCTTTGTTGGGAAAACGGAGACTGGTAAAAGGTATGGCCATTTCCACCTGATACCCTTTGGCCGTGATCTGGGCCGATGAGCTCCAGATCAAATCGAAGCTGCCGTCCTCGCCGGCGACACTTGACCAAAGGCGATCTTTCTGAACGCCGTAGGGGTTGACGAACAATTCATAAGCCCGGGTGGCGTCCCCGAAAGTGTCAAGCAACAGACAAATGGCGTCGTCGCGGTTGAACATATCCCGCTGGCACATGGTGGCGCGGATCTGGGTGGGATCGTCATGGCAGATGAAACCGACATAGAGGTTGTCGGCGTCGAAGGTAACATAGACTTCCGTTTCCACTGCCGGTTTGGTCATATCCCCCGGGTAACGTTCCACAAAGCGGTTGTCCCGGGCGGCGTTTTTCCATCCGGGATCGTTGAATTCGCCGTCGATCCTTATCGGCCCGGCGGCGGGGGACACCTGAAGACTGGGATTGTAAATCGGTTGAAAGGTCTCGGAGGCGAAAATGGGGGCCGTCGACAGAAGAATCATTATGGCCAGCAGGGCCATCAAAATTTTTTTATCGGCGCGGATGATGTGTCTCATATTTCTAACCCTCAATTGGATTCAGCCAATATGGCTCAATCATATCGACCATTATGTGTCTGATGACCGCAGGCGGTTCCATACCGGGAACCGCGCGGAAGGAGGGCTCGGACAGAAGCTTCAGGCGGTTAGCTTCTATACGGAAAAGTTGCATGGAGGTTTTCAAAATTATCGAAAAAATAACAGAGCCCGATAATCCACCGGCTCCGGCGGATCATCGGGATAATTGCAGATAAAATGGCGGCGTCCCGAGGCGGGGCGTCACCAGCCGAGGGTTAATCCCTTACGATGAGACATGCCGAGACTGGAACGGCAATGGGGACAAAAGTAAAGGCATCGTTTTCCCAGATCACCCTTCATTTCCCGGTACCATACTTCAGTCAGTTCCTTCTTGCAATGGGGGCAGACCGGATTTGCGACGTCGTTTTTGGTAAAGGTCAACATCATTAATCTCCTTAAAAGGAAAATCACGGCGGCACCTGCCAATAATACCGGCGCCGTCGTACTTTTATTCAATGAAAAAGAACTGTTCGGCCCCTCAAAAAAAACATCGTATCTTTCGGCTGTAACCTTTGGCGAGAATTATCGTCTTACTATGATAAACAGGGAGGTATTTTAATATGAAAAATATTCGCTATATGCTGCTGGGAACGGTACTGGCGGTCCTGATCGCCGCCAGCGTCTATGCCCAGGAAGTCATAACCGATCCCTATGAAATTATCGATCGCAATCTTGAGGCCTCGGGCGGACTGAAAAATTTGAAGGCCGAGAAAACCCAGTACATGGAGGGCGGTTTCGCCCTCGGCACCTTCAAGGGTACCATCAAGATCTGGGCTATGGATCCCGATCTTTCGCGGGTTGAGGTCGATCTGGGGATTCTCAAAGCGACTCAGGGGGACAACGGGGAATACCAGTGGACACTCGATTCCAACAACAAGCTCCAGAAAATCACCAAACCCGATCAGGCCGCCGTCAAACGCCGAGAGGTCAAACGGCTGATGGCCGATTATGAGTACGCCGACCGCGAATCCAAGGTTTTCAAGGTTTCCTATGGAGGCGTCCGGGAGGTTGACAGCAAAAATTGCTATATGGTCATCATCGCCAACAATATCAATGATGATATCGACACCAACTACATCAATGCCCGGACTTTCCTCATGGAGGAAACGGCCTCTATCGCGGGCGAAAACAGTTCCGATTCCTATTTCGGCGATTATCGCAAGGTCGATGGCCTCATGATCCCGTTCTACATCAAACAGGTGGAATTGCGGACGGGCCAGGCTCAGGAAATTACCCTGACCAAATACGTCTCCAACCCGGACATCGATCCCGCCATCTTCGATCCCCCGGAAGAGGGCGAAAAAGATTATCGCTTCACCGAGGGCAACAGCGCCGAAAATATACCTTTTCAGTTTATCGAGAATCATATTTTCGTTCCGGTCATCGTCGATTGCAAACAGCGCCTCTGGGTTCTCGATACCGGAGCGGCCATGTCGGTCATCGACAAGAAATACGCCGATGAGCTGGGCGTCAAAGTCGAGGGCAATATGAAGGGACTGGGGGCCGGCGGGACGTTGGACGTCAGCCTTTCGAAACTGCCGCCCTTCGGCCTTCAGGGCATTGAATTCAAGGAGCAGGCGGTGGCCGTCATCGACATGTCGGACCTGATTCGGCTTATCGGGGTCGATATCGCCGGCATCCTCGGTTTCGATTTCCTGTCGCGGTTCGTGACCAAAGTCGATTATACCAATGAACTGCTTTCCTTCTATGATCCGGAAACATTCGAGTACAAAGGCGACGGCCATGAGGTGAATCTGCATCTGCAAAGCAGTGTCTTTCTGGTGGAGGGCACGCTCGATGGAGAATATACCGGCACCTGGCTATGGGACCTTGGCGCCGGATCGACTTCGCTGGAAGGGCCTTTTGCCGTCAAGCACGGTTATACTAATCATAAAGGCGTCGAAAGCCTGGGTCATGGCGCGGCCAACGCCTTCCCTAACAAGTCCATCAAGGCCAAAACTTTCGAGATAGCCGGCTTTACCGTCGATAATCCCTCTATAACTTTTCCTTATGGCGACGTCGACACGACCCAGCGATCCGACAAGCTGGGCGGTTTGGGCAATACCCTTTTCCGGAATTTTGTGGTCTATTGCGATTACGCCAACGAAAAAGTGATTTTGGAAAAAGGGCCGGATTTCAACAAGCCTATTCCGACCGACAACGCCGGGCTTAAACTGACCCGAAGCAAGAACAACGATATCGAAGTTATGTATGTCTCGGAAAACACTCCGGCGGGCAAAGCCGGGTTCAAGATCGGCGATATCGTCCGGTCGATCAACGATATCGAAGTCAACAAATTCAAGGATATTATCGCCGTTCGCGCCCTGCTCACCGACGAGCCGGGCACGCAGTACACCTTCGTGGTTGACCGCGACGGCAAGGAGCAAAAGTTGAAACTCAAGCTGGCTTATCTGTATTGAGAATCCGATAAAATCTACACTCCGCTCCGGGATATGACCCGGGGCGGAGCCAGTTCCTCTTATCTCCCTATATTACCACTCGTCATTCGCCGGATAAAAAAATAAACGAGTTTATAGCTGAACATGTCACGACATCAGATGTTATAACGTATATATTGGGAATATAACTTCAAACCACAAGGCGGTGGATGGATGGAACGCAAACTGAATCTGCAACAGCAGGCTTATGTCAAAATACTCCTCACGCGGGAAATCCTCTACGCCAAAATCGCCAATCTGCTCAAAGACTACGATCTGACCGAACCGCAATTCAATGTCTTGCGCATCCTGCGCGGGGCCGGGTCCGGCGGCCTACCCTGCCTTGAAGTCGGCCGCCGCCTGATTACGCGAGTGCCCGACGTCACGCGGCTTTTGGACCGATTGGAAAAGGCCGGGCTGGTAACCCGCACCCGGAGCGACCGCGACCGGCGGGTCGTCAACGCCTTTATCTCCGCTCGGGGCCTCAAATTGATCGGCCGCCTCGACCGGCCGGTAGTCCGTCTCCAGCAGGAACAGTTTTCGGCTCTGACCGGGGCGGAACTGGTCGAACTCATGAAGCTCCTCGATCGCGCCACGAAATAATCTCCGGATGGGAACATCGACTGCCTCCGGCCTGTTATAAAAATAGATGTTATAACAAGGAATTGAGGTGGATTATGATACAGATCAGACACGCCGAGGAAAGGGGTCATGCCAATCACGGCTGGCTCGACACCTGGCATACCTTTTCGTTCGATACCTATCGCGATGAGAAACATATGGGATTTCGGACGTTACGGGTCATCAACGAGGACCGGGTGGCCGCGGGACAGGGTTTCGGCACTCATCCCCATCGTGATATGGAAATCATCACGTATATCTTGCAAGGACAATTGGAGCACAAGGACAGTATGGGCCACGGGTCGATTATCAAACCGGGCGACGTTCAGCGCATGAGCGCCGGAACGGGAGTTATGCACAGTGAATTCAATCCCTCCGACTCCGAACCGGTACACCTGTTGCAGATATGGATTTTCCCCGAAAGCAAGGGGATCGAGCCGAGCTACGAGCAAACAACGTTCTCCCGAGAGGACAAGCTGGGACGTTTGCGGCTGATCGCTTCTCATGATGGCCGGGACGGATCGGTGAAAATCAATCAGGACGCCGCCGTATACGCCGCCGTACTCGACCCCGGGACCGAGGTCGATATGGCCATTCGACCCGGTCGTCATGTCTGGGTGCAGGTCGCCCGGGGCGAGGTCCAGTTGGGGGAATATACTATGAAAGCCGGCGATGGCGCGGCTGTCAGCGATGAGAAAAAAATCGCTCTGGCCGGCGTCAAAGAGGGCGAAGTCCTGCTGTTCGATTTGAATTAGAATGGAGAGAAATCATGAACGCTATCGTTGAAACGGTGAAAATCAAAAGGGCCCAAACCGATTATCCGGTTCACGAGTTGATCAGGAGTCGATGGAGCCCTTATGTTTTCAGCGACAAAACGGTGACGGCCGAAGATCTGCGCTCCCTGTTCGAGGCGGCCCGATGGGCTCCGTCATGTTACAACGAACAACCCTGGTATTATATCATGGCTTTTCGCGAAGATACCGAAGAGTTCGCGAAAATATTGTCCTGTTTGTCGGAGTCCAATCAGAAATGGGCGAGCCAGGTACCGGTTCTGGTTTTGGGAATAGCCCGCAAGACTTTCGACCGCAATGGCAATTCCAACCGTCACGCATTCCACGATCTGGGACAGGCCTCGGCCGTCCTGACGGTAGAGGCTACCTCTCGGGGGATAAACGTCCATCAAATGGCCGGCATTCTCCCCGACCGGGCCCGCGAATTGTATGGCATACCGGAAAACGCCGAAGCCGTAACCGGCATCGCCATCGGTTATGTGGCCGATCTCGAAGACGCGCCGGAGAAATATCGCAAGAACGACCATACCCCGCGAAGCCGCCGGCCTGCCAAGGATTCGGTTTTCGGAGGCCGATGGGGGCAGGCCAATAAAATATTCGTGAATGAATAAGAGGCAAACGATCCGGTTGTGCGAGGGATTAAATGGGAAACTATTCGAAGCATATAATTCTGGGGGCAGGGGGAGCCATCGGTCATGTTCTGACCGACGAATTACTGGCCGCAGGCGCAAAGGTGAAGCTGGTTTCGCGGCGCGGCAAGGGCCGCCCCGGGACGGAAACCGCTTCGGCCGACCTCACCGATTCCAAATCGACCTTGAATGCCGTCGATGAAAATTCGATGGTTTACCTCACGGCCGGCTTGCCATACCTGATTGACGTCTGGCGCAAGAGATGGCCGCTCATTATGAATAATGTCATCGCGGCCTGCATCGAAAAGCAGGCGCGCCTGATCTTTTTCGATGACGTCTATATGTACGGCCGGGTCGATGGTCCCATGGCCGAAGACACTCCCTATAAGCCGTGCAGTCGCAAAGGCGAACTCCGGGCGCAAATAGCCGGGCATCTCATATCGGAAGTCGAAAAAGGCCGCATCACGGCCATTATCGCGCGCTCGGCCGATTTCTACGGCCCGTATGCCGCCGGTTCCAGTCTGCCATATCTGTTTGTCTTCAATAAAATAGCCCATGACCGTAAGGCGCAGGTATTGGTTAATCCCGCCGCCAGACATTCCTATACCTATACCGCCGACTGCGGACGGGCCTTGTATCTTCTGGCCTCATCCGATGATGCCTGGAACCAGGTCTGGCATTTGCCGACCGCTTCCCCGGCCCTCGACAACCGGCAATTTATTGAGATCGCGGCTGAGAAGATGGGGCGGCCGGCCGAATACAAAGTGCTTAAAAAATGGATGGTTAAACTGGCCGGGTTATTCGACAAGCAGGTCGGGGAAGTCCATGAAATGCTGTATCAGAATCAATACGACTATATTTTCGATTCCTCGAAATTCGAAAAACGTTTCAATTATACGCCGACGCCCTATGAGATTGGGATCGCCGAGACCATCGATCATTTTCGGCGGCGGAAAATGTTATAGACGTTTTTCGAATCGCCGCCGGTCTATTTAAACTCAATAAGTCACGGTCACACCCCGCGCCTGCAGAGCCGGGATGTAATCGTCAATCGATTCCTGCGACAGCGGATTATTTTGCAAATGCACAATATCGCCGTTTCCGATTCCCGAATTGTTCACCAGCGGTGCAATATCGACTACCTGGTCGTAATTCAGCGAAACCATCTGCAAATCGGCGAGGTTTTCAAGCGGCAGGAGGTCGCTGATGTTGTTAACGTCGAGAAAGACAGTGATTAGCTTGGTACAGCTCGACAGCGGCGAAATATCCGAAATATTGTCACTGACCATAAAAAGATACTTCAGGTTGACGAGACCTGAGAGGACGGCGATATCGCTGACGTCGATATCCACCAGCGCCAGATATTGCAACTGGGTCAACGATGACAGCACCGAAATATCGCTTATCGGGTTACTGGAAAGCTGAAGAAATAGCAGGCTTTTCAAGACCCTCAGGGTGTCGATATCGCTGATATTGTTGTCGGACAGATCGAGATTATTCAGGCCAAGCAACCCGCCCAGCAGAGCGATGTCGGTGATTTCGTTATCCTTGAGGTCGAGTACCTCCAGACTCGAGCAATACTGCAGACCCGACAGGTCGGCGATACCTTTCTGGATGGCCGTCAGAGTGGTGATGACGGCCAGATCCGAGCGATAAAGGTCGCCGGTCGGTTTGCTCAGCGCCGTCCGGATGGCCGATTCCAAACCGGTATCGGGAACAATCACGACCTGATCGGTGAAGGGCGCGGCCGAGACCACGTTTGATATATTTGACCAATTCTCGGAATTGTCCTGCGTCTTGATGGCGAAGTAATAGGTCGTATCGGTCGTCAGTCCCGTGACCTCGGCCGACTGAGTGGTCCCGGAAGTATCCGGATCGGGCAGGGAGCCGGCAACTTCGGCATCGGTCCAGTTGATCAAAGTCATGGAATCCGATGAATATCTGATGTCATACTTATAAGCCATGCCGGTATAGCCGCTTTCACCCGGCGCCGTCCATTCCAAGACGATCGAGGTCGCGCCGATGGAATCGACCCGCAGATCTATGATATTCACCGGCGGTGTGTTGTCTTCGGTCCATTGGACAATCACTCCCCGGCCGCGCAGGGCGGGAATCAAGTCCATGATCGATTCATGGGAGAGAGGGTTGAAGCTGAGACTGACCTCGTCGGCGTCGCCGAGGCCGCTGTTGTCAACCAGCGGTGTAATATCGACTATCCGGTTGGCATACAAGTTGGCGTAAGTCAGATTGACCAGCCCCGAAACGGCGTCGATTTCAACCACATAATTATGCTGAACCATCAATTCCGTCAGAGCCGTCAATGAAGCCAGCGGTGTGATATCGACAATATCGTTGTAGTCGAGACGCAGGTTGACCAGTCCGGTCAGAGCATTCAGGGGACTGACATTGACGATCTGGTTATCGTTCAGGCCGAGTTGCTGGAGATGGACGAGACCGGCGAGGTCGCTGATATCGACGATATTATTGCCGCTCAAGGTCAGATATGCAAGGCCGGTGCAATGCTGAATTCCCGTAAGATCGTTGATTCCCTGGCTCCCGGCGTTCAGATCGAACATGGTCAGGACCTCAGACTTGTAGATGTCGCCGGTCGGTTTGCCGATTTTGTCGCGGATGGCGCTTTTCAGGGCGGGGTCGGGGAAATCGACGACATAATCGGTGAAACAAGTGGCGCTGACACAATTGGACGGTTTCTCGCAATTGTCTCTTTCATCGAAGACTTTGAGAGCGAAAAAATAGGTGCTGTCGGTGGTCAGGCCGCTGATCAGAAAAGTTTCGGTTTCGCCCGAGGCTTTGGGCGCCGGCGCACCGCCGATCTGAGTCGCCGAATCGAAATTGTTCCAGGTAATCGCGGAATCGGAATAGCGGATATCGTAGCGGGTGGCCGTACCCGACAGGCTGTCGTCGCCGGTGGCGGTCCAGGTCAAAGTCACCGAGGTGGCCGTGAAATCGGAGACTTCGAGATCGGTCACGAACCACGGCGCCCGGCCGTCTTCCTCGTCAATATCGTTATTGGTCGATTTGTCCGAACAACCGGCGCCGAATAGCCCCAGACAAGCCA
>CAZGAV010000061.1:11684-23930 GCA_964523575.1 uncultured Ignavibacteriales bacterium | reverse complement strand
GAGACTCGACCATTACTTCAAGGAGCGCGTCTAACCTGCTGGGAATTAATGGAAAACGGTATCGATGTCACCCTCATCACAGACAACATGGCGGGCTACACGATGTCGCTGGGCCGGATCGACGCTGTCATCACCGGAGCCGATCGGATTACCAAAAGGGGCGACGTGGCCAACAAAATCGGGACCTACAGCGTGGCCGTGCTGGCTCGCGAGCATGGCATCCCGTTCTATGTGGCGGCGCCGGAATCGACCTTCGACAAGGAGCTCGAATCGGGGCGGGAAATCCCGATCGAGGAGCGGGCTCCGGAGGAGGTCACCGAGGGGTTCGGACGGCGGACGGCGCCGGCCGGGGTCAAGGTGTTCAGTCCGGCTTTTGATATCACGCCTTTTGAACTGGTGACGGCCTATATCACCGACACCGGAGTCCGCCCCGGCGGCAGACGGTAGCCTGTTTTCTGCTGTCGCGAGGATGACCAGAGGCGGGAGCCTCTTTGATGCTGTCGCGAGGATGACCAGAGGCGGAGGCCTGATTTCGGCTGTCGCCATTATGACCACAGGCAAGAAGCGGCAGATGTGGCACTTTGCAAGCTCAGTATTCAAGTCTGCCGGCCATAAAACCCACCCCAAGGGGTGGGGCACCCGACCCGCAGAATTTCCCACAGCAAGCTGACCCAAACTCACCGCAAGCGGTGAGGCACCCGGCCATACTGGATTCCCGCGTTCGCGGGAATGACAAGAGGCCGCCGAGGGAGTATGGCGCCGGGTCACACCCCTACTTCGTCGGGGCAGGACCCGGCGGAACGTTGTTGCAACTTTAGGGCAGACGTGGTATTGTCGGGAGCGCCCTTCGCATGGCTCAGGGCCTTCGGCAGGGCTCTCGACTTAAGTGGGGCTTGCTTTTGGGCTTGTAACCGGATGAACCGAGTCTTATATTATATTTAAGTGATTATTATTACCGTAAATATCCTGCCAGGTGAAATGACGGGGAGGTTATTATGCCTGCCGGAAATCAAATATGGAAAATTTCAATAAAGTGCATGGTCGTCAGTATGATACTGGCCTGTTTGACGATACCTTCGGTTACGGCCGCCGCCGACACTCCGTATCGGACGGAAGACAGGGCTGATAGTTTTAATGAGGCGGCGATGGTTGACTGGATGCAGAAGATCCGGTCATCGGTCATTGATTATGAAAGCTGGCGGGCAAAAACGGGTACGCCGGGAGATTTTTCGGCAGGGGTCGTCAGGACCTTGCCTTCGAGCCGTCCGGATAAAAACGCCGGCCTGTTCAGCATCATCGTCAACAGCGAGTTGCTCCCCCAAATTCAGGTTTCCATTGACCAGTACGCGACCGATGTCGCCGCGGACGGTTTCACGGTTGAGATCGATTCGGCGTTGGGCGGATATCCCGAGGATCTCAAGGGTTTTTTACAGGCTCGATATGCCGCGGGGATGGTTGGCGCCGTTTTGATCGGCGATTTGCCGGTGGCGTGGTATGAGGGGAATTTTTACCAGGGATACTACGAGGCGTTTCCGTTCGATCTGTACTATATGGACCTCGACGGTTTCTGGGAAGATGTTGACGCCGATGGAATGTATGACGAATTCGATGGGGACAATCTTCCCGATATCTGGGTCGGACGACTGACGGCATCGCCGCTGACCTATGGCGGGCATAGCGAGGCGGAGTTATTGATCAATTATTTCGAGAAAAATCACCGTTACCGCCAGGGGGAACTGGGACTGCCCGACCGGGCGCTTTATTTTGTGGACGATGAATACGTGTCGACCGGCGGCGAATACGGGCTGGATCAGGCTTATAATGTCCTTGACATAGTGGACGACCCGGCGCAGACGGTCGCCGATACTTTCGTCGATTACCTGACGCGGGGTTATGAGTTCGTCACGGTTGTCGTCCATTCCGGGCCGCAGTATCACGGTTTTGTCTCATCGCCGGGTCATTATGATTATTTATATTCAGATGAAATCGCGGATATCGATCCCCGGACGCATTTTTTCAACCTCGTCAGCTGTTATGCGGCCGATTTCGTCGAGGAGAATTACCTATCCGGGTGGTATGTGTTCGCGCCGACCAATAGCCTGGCGGCAATCGGAAGCACCAAGAGCGGCGGCCTGTTCGACGCCCAGGTGTTCTATGCCGCTCTGGAGGCGGGGGAGACGATCGGACAGGCATTTGCCGATTTCTACGCCTGGGTGATACCACAGTTCAACTACTATTATTATTACAACACCTACATGGGAATCGTCCTGCAGGGCGATCCCACCCTGGTGCTGCATATCAACGATCCCAACGATCCCGACGGCGATTTGCTTTTGGCCGGGGCCGACAACTGCCTGAATGCCTATAATCCCGACCAGATGGACGTGGACGGCGACGGGATCGGTGATGCCTGCGATCCGTGTACCGATACGGACGGCGACGGCTATGGCGAACCGGGGTACCCGGCCAGCACCTGCGGCAGGGATAATTGCCCGGGTCTGTACAACCCCGACCAAACAGACAGCGACCATGACGGGATCGGCGAAGAGTGCGACAACTGCCCGCTCCAATATAATGTCGATCAGCTCGATACCGACGGCGACGGCGAGGGGGATATTTGCGACGAAGATATGGACGACGACGGCGTCCCTAATGCGACCGACAATTGCTCCGGGACTGCCAATCCATTGCAGTCGGATGTCGATCAGGACGGTGTCGGCGATATTTGCGACAACTGCCCGTACGTTTACAACCCGGGGCAGGGGGATTCAAACGGCGACGGGAACGGTGACGCCTGCGATTGCGCCTCAACCTATCGACAGGTTGACGGACTGGAGGCGAAAGATCAGTTCGGATTCATCATTTGCGGGACCGGTGACCTCGACGGCGACGGTGTGTCGGATATCCTGGTCGGCGCCCGCGCCAACTACCAATTCTGGCCGGGATCGATTCATGCCATATCGGGAAGCGATGGCGGTTTCATCTATACCGTGCAGGGACGGACGATTGGCGACAACTACGGATTCGCGCTGGCCTCGATCGGCGATGTAACGGGTGACGCAATAGATGATTTTGTCGCGGGCGGCCTTCAGATCATGAACGACGGTATCGGTTATGTTGACGTCTGTTCAGGCGCCGATGGCGCGATATTATATACTCTCTGGGGTGAGGTCGAAGGAGATAACTTCGGAGGCTCGCTATGCGGTCTGGGCGATATTGACGGCGACGGCGGCCCCGATTTTGCGGTGGGAGTATGGCAATGGGCCAGAAAGGGCGATTGGCCCGGCCGGGTGGACATTTATTCCGGTGAGGACGGCGCTCTGATAAGGACGTTGAACGGCGAATTCCCAAAGAGTCAATTCGGCGTCCGGGTCGTAAATATCGGGGATGTGAATAATGACGGAATAAATGATCTTTGCACCAGCGCCTATCGGGGCCAATGGGCGGACGGTGAGCCGGGCCGCGCCTACGTTTACTCAATGGCTGACGGCCAGTTGCTCTATACAATGGACGGAGAATATACGACGGACAGCTATGGAATGCTCGGGGGGCCGGGCGATATCAACGGGGATGGCTGCCCGGATGTGGCCGTTGGCGCGCCCAGCAACGATGATGTCGCCAACGATGCAGGTAAGGTGTACCTTTATTCGGGGGTTGACGGTTCGTTGATTTATACCCTTACCGGTGACTCGGAACTAGACGCTTTCGGCTCCGCGATCACAGGTTGCGGGGATCTTAACGGCGACCACTGCGGTGATTTCGCCGTCAGCGCCACCGGGGCCGACCGGTTCGGCATTTATTCCGGCATTGACGGGGTAAGGACCGGGGTATATACACCGGCAAATACGGGGTTCGGTTTCGGTCGAGGATTAGGCCTGCTCGCAGATCTGAACGGCGACGGATTAAATGACATTGCAGCCGGAGCGCATATGATCGAGGATGAAACAGGCCGGGTCTATATCTATTTGCTCGGTGACGCCGATCATGACGGTTTCGACGCCATTTGCGATAACTGCCCGGTGCTGGCCAATCCGGGTCAGGAAGATGCCGATTTTGACGGCGTTGGAGATATATGCGATAATTGCCCCGCTGCCTCCAATCCCGATCAGGCCGATACCGACGGCGATGAATACGCCGACGCCTGCGATAATTGCCCGAACGTCGGAAACCCCGATCAGGCCGATGCCGACGCCGACGGGATAGGCGACGTCTGCGATGTATGCGTACTGGACCCCGACAATGATATCGATGGCGATGGTATCTGCGGTAATGTCGATAACTGTCCCTCCTCGTATAATCCCGAACAAGCCGACTCGGATGCCGACGGAATAGGTGATGTCTGCGAAACCCGGTGCGGAGATACCAATGGAGACGGCGAGGCTAACGTGGGCGACGCGGTATTCATAATTAATTATGTTTTCAAGGGTGGGCCGCCGCCCGAGCCGAGTTGTGCCGGCGATGCCAATGGCGACGGCGATAACAACGTGGGCGATGCCGTTTATCTCATCAATTTTGTCTTTATTGCCGGTCCTGAGCCGGTGGCCGGATGCTGTGATTAGCGCAAGCGATTTGCTTTTCCAAAATCAGGCGGGATTCTCTTCTGGACGGCTATTTATGGAGTCAGGTCGGGAACCGGGCGGGGGGAATGGCGGTTGTTTCTGGAAAGGATCGACGCGGGCGTCTAAGGGTCGGTAATTAAACAGGTTAGAACTACCGGCCGATAAGGAAGAAAAGGCGCCGGGTTTGAAAATATTTAATTAAGTACTTGACAGGCCGCGGATTTCTCGTATATTTTTGGGCTTTCTGTTTGACGGAGAACAGGTTTTACGGAGTTGAAAATGAAAACGTTAATGCCTAAGGCAAAAGAAATCGACCGGAAATGGTATGTGGTTGACCTCAAAGGCGTCGTCCTCGGACGGGCGGCGGTGAGAATCGCCGATACCCTGCGCGGCAAAAACAAGCCGATCTTTTCGCCCCATGTCGATTGCGGCGACCATGTGATTGTCATCAACGCCCGGCACGCCAAGGTGACCGGACGCAAAGAGTCCGAAAAAGTATATTACCGGTACACCGGTTATCCGGGCGGCCTGCGTAAGCGGACGTTCGCGCAGATGCGCGAGAAACATCCGGCACGGAACGTGGAACATGCCATCCGGGGGATGATCCCCCATACCCGGCTGGGGCGGCAGGTTTACAGAAAATTGCATGTCTATGCCGACGATTATCATCCGCACCAGGCGCAAAAGCCGGAACCGTTGAAATTATCATAGGATTGGAATAGAGAATGGAACAGGAGACAACGGAAACGACAGTCAGCCGGGCGGCCTCGGCGACCGGTCGCCGCAAATCGGCGGTCTGCCGCGTCAATCTGAAACCCGGCAAGGGCGAGATTATCATCAACGGCAAGAGCGATAAAGAGTATTTATGCCGCGACACGTTGGTCGAGCATATCACCCGGGCGTTGAATATGGTCGAGATGACCGATAAAGTCGATATCGCCGTCAGCGTCAAGGGCGGCGGGGTGAGCGGTCAGGCGGGCGCGATTCGTCTGGCGATTGCCCGGGCTTTGACTTATTTCGATCCCGATTTTCGGGCGAAGCTGAAAAAAGAAGGTTTGTTGACGGTTGACGCTCGCAAGGTCGAGCGCAAGAAATACGGCCAGCCCAAGGCTCGTAAACGCTTCCAGTTCTCGAAGCGTTAAAAATAATCGGGCAAATAATCACATCTTCCGACTCGGCGGGGGTCCGTTTCAGGCGGCCCGCCGGGGATGACGGAGATGGCAGTCTAAAACCTATACGAAAGGCCTTCCATGATCGATCCCCGAGTTAAAACGTTATTGGAATGCGGCGTTCATTTCGGTCATCAGACCCGGCGCTGGAATCCGAAGATGAAGCCGTTCATATTCACGGCCCGTAACGGCATTTATATCATCGACCTCAAGAAAACCCTGGCCGCCATCGACGCCGCCAAGCGGAAAATCAAGGAAGTGGTGGCCAGCGGCAAGCCGATCCTGTTTGTCGGGACCAAGAAGCAGGCCCAGGTGGTGTTGAGGGAAGCGGCCGAAAAAGCCGGCGTTTTCTTTGTGACCGACCGGTGGCTGGGCGGGATGCTGACCAATTTCCATACTATCCGGGGCGGCATCAAACGTCTCAAAGAAATCGAGAAGATGATCGCCGACGGCACCATCGAGAAATTCACCAAGAAGGAAGCGATTTCGATCGAGCGCGAGCGGCTTCGTCTGGAGAAGGTGCTGGGCGGTATCAAGGAGATGAATCAGCTTCCGGGGCTGGTTTTCGTGGTCGATTCCAAAAAGGAAAAGATCGCCGTGGCCGAGGCGTCGAAACTGAAGATTCCGATTATCGGGATTGTCGATACCAATTCCGATCCCGACCTGATCGATTTTCCTATTGCGGCCAACGATGACGCTATCAAGTCGATCCGGATTATCACCAAGGAGCTGTCCGAGGCTATTTTTGCGGCGCGGCACGGCGCCTCGGTAGCCGAGATGGCCGGCGAGGGTAACGGGAGCAACGAAGCGGAGATGGAAGCGGCCATCGCCGGCGAGGCGGCCGAAGAGACCATCAGCGACGAAGAAATTGAAGGTTAATTAAGGAGTTTGAGACAGCATGGCTGAGATTACGGCACAAATGGTGAAAGAGCTGAGGGATAAAACCGGCGCGGGCATGATGGATTGCAAGAAAGCCCTGGGCGAATCCAGCGGCGATATGGAAAAAGCGATCAAGTTCCTTCGCGAGCAGGGTATCGCGTCGGCCTCGAAAAAGGCCGGGCGGAGCACCAGCGAGGGACTTATTCATTCATACATTCATCCCGGCGACAAGCTGGGAGTACTGGTCGAGATCAATTGCGAGACCGATTTCGTGGCGCGGACCGACGATTTCCGGACGTTCGCCAAGGACGTCGCGATGCAGATCGCGGCGGCCGATCCGCGGGTGGTCGAGCGCGGGGATTTGTCCCCGGAGATGGTCGAAGCCGAAAAAGAAGTATTTCGCAACCTGGCTTTAAAGGAAGGCAAGCCGGAGAAGGTCATCGATAAAATCATCGAGGGCCGGCTGGATAAATTTTTCTCCGAGGTTTGCCTGATGGAGCAACCGTTCGTCAAGGACAACGACCGGACGATCGGCGACCTGGTGACTGACATTATCGGCAAACTGGGCGAGAACGTCAAGATTCGCCGGTTTGTCCGTTTCCGACTGGGAGAATAACCGATGGGGGACGGGCCCCGATATAAGCGCATCCTGATAAAACTTTCCGGCGAGAGTCTGGCCGGAGAGAGCGCCCACGGTCTTGATCCGGGGACGCTGGACCGGTTATGCGGGCAGTTGCGGCGGCTTTATGACGAAGGCGTCGAAATCGGCCTGGTGATCGGCGGGGGCAATATATTCCGGGGCCTGAAGGCGTCCGAGGCCGGCATGGATCGGGTCAACGCCGATAATATGGGCATGCTGGCGACGGTCATCAATTCCATCGCCCTGCAGGACTGCCTGGAGAAACACGGCGTGCCGACGCGGGTCATGTCGGCCGTCGAGATGGACATCTTCGCCGAAAAATATATCCGCCGCAACGCAATCATACATCTGGAAGAGGGCCGTCTGGTGATTTTCGCGGCCGGGACCGGCAATCCCTATTTTACGACCGATACGGCGGCGGCCTTGCGGGCGGTGGAGGTGGGGGCCGAGGTGATCCTGAAGGGGACACGGGTTGACGGCGTTTACACCACCGATCCGGAGAAGGACAAAGGGGCCGTTTTTATCCCCGAGGTGACGTATCTGGAAGTACTGACGCGGGAGTTGAACGTCATGGATGCAACCTCGATCGCCTTATGCAAGGAAAATAATATCCCGATCCTGGTATTCAATCTCAACGGGGAGGACAACCTGTACCGCTCCGGTCTGGGCGAACAGGTGGGAACCCTGGTGCATTAAAATGGAGTCATGGCTATGATGCAAGAAATCCAAACCGATACCGAACACCGCATGGAAAAGTCGGTGGAATCGATGAAGCATGAACTGAACGGAATCCGTTCCGGCAAGGCCAACCCCAGCCTCCTGGACAGCGTCCGGGTGGAAGCGTACGGCCAGAAACAGCCCCTGCATCAACTGGCTTCGATTTCGGTGCCCGACCCCAAAAGCCTCGTGGTTCAGCCCTGGGACAAGAGCATCGTAGGCGAAGTGGTCAAGGCGATCCAGACAGCCGAACTGGGTTTCAATCCCCAGGTGGACGGCAACGTCATCAGGATCCCGGTACCGCCGCTATCCGAAGAACGCCGTCGGGAACTGGTCAAGCTGTGCAAGAAAATCGCCGAGGAAGGGAAAGTGGCGGTGCGCAATATCCGCCGCGACGCCAATGAAAAGCTGAAAAAAGCCGAGAAAGACAAAAGCATATCCGAGGACGATCTGCACAAAGGCACCGACCATGTCCAGAAGCTGACGGATAAATTCACCGAGGAAATCGACCGGGTGGCGGCCTCCAAGGAAAACGAACTGATGCAGGTTTAAGAAGGCTGGCGACGGCATTCGATAATTTAGATAAAAAAAACACCGGCCGGAAACGGCCGGTGCCTGTTTTAATTCCGCATTTATAAATAATCCAAAAAATTCAGAGGTTTTATTTCTCTCCTTTAGTGGAGGCGCGGCCGGTGATGTATTCGGTCAGGTAGCGGACATGAACCTGAGCCATTTCCAGTTTGGCCTTGACGATATCGCCGATAGAAACGATGCCGCCGAGGCGGTTTTGGTCGTCGATGATCGGAATATGGCGGACGCGATTCTGGGTGATGACCTGAGCGATATAGTCGACATCGTCGTCGGGGACGCCGATGAGCAGGTTCCGGGTCATGTGCTCGCCGACTTTCATATCCATGATTTTTCCGCCATATTCATAGGTCAGCCGGAAAATATCCCGTTCGGTAATGATCCCGACCGGGGCGCCATCGTCGGCGACGACGACCAGCGAGCCGATTTTATTTTCAACCAGAGATTTCATCGCCTCATGAATGGTCCGGTCACCCTTGATGGTCACCGGGGCGCGAGCCGTTTGAGCCAGCAAATCTTTGACTTTCATAGAACCTCCCGAAAATTGGCCTGATGTTTATACATTTTACGTATAACCGGCCTTTCGGTTGGCGATATTGGTCGAATCAGAGGCGGGAATAAATTTGATCCGAAGGCGCCGGCGGCAAATATTTGGCTTGCCCCATCCGTTGGGGTAGTATAAAATAAGCTGTCGGATATATTAATATGAACAATGAATTGAAACGAGCCATCGACGAAATCCAACAAAGCGGCAAATGCCCCCGCCATGTGGCGATTATCATGGACGGTAACGGCCGCTGGGCGGGGAAAAGGGGACTGCCTCGCACCGAAGGACACAGTGCCGGAGTCAAAGCCGTCCGGCAGGTGGTTGAGGTGGCCTCGGAAATCGGCGTCGAATACCTGACCCTGTACACTTTTTCGGTCGAGAACTGGAATCGTCCCAAGGCCGAAGTGGCCTCGCTGATGGAATTGCTGTCCCGGACGACACTCGAAGAACTGAACGACCTGATGAAAAACAATGTCCGGTTGATTGCCACGGGGCGGATCGACGGATTGCCGATGGTGCGCCGCAAGGTGCTCCAATCGGCCATCAAGAAGACTTCCGGCAATACCGGCCTGACGCTCAACCTGGCTCTCAATTATGGCGGCCGCACGGAAATCATCGACGCCATTCAGGCCGTCATCAAGGAGGTGCAGGCGGGGAAATTGAAGCCGGCCGATATCGACGTCGAAAAGTTTTCCTCTTACCTGTATACGGCCGGGTTACCCGATCCCGATCTGCTGATCCGGACATCGGGCGAGATGCGGCTGTCAAATTTCCTGATCTGGCAGACATCATACACGGAAATATATATCACCGAAACTCTCTGGCCCGATTTCGGCAAGGCCGATTTCGTGGCGGCTCTTCAGGACTATATCAAACGGGACCGCCGTTTCGGGCGGGTGAATTCAGCATGATTTCCAGAAATCTGGCGCAACGTCTGGCGGTGGCGGCGGTGGCTATCCCGGCCATCCTGTTTATGGTCTTTTGGGGGGGCGACCTGTTTTTGTATTTTGTCCTCCTTCTGGCGGCGCTCGGCATGTACGAATATTTGCGCGGGGTCGGGATCGCGATACATTCGCCATTCTTTTTTGTGCCCCTGATCGGGGTGGCGGGGGCGGTTTATTTTACCGCTATCGGAGAGGGCAAAATCGGCGGGTTATTTTTACTGGGTATCTTTCTCATCGTCGGAATTTCACTGGCGGTCGGCAAAGACCCGATTGACAAACTGTTTGGTCGTCTGACCTATATTATCTGGGGGAGTTTTTACCTGGGGCTGTTGTATCCGTATGTTTACCTGATCCGGGGAGAGGGATCATGGATGCAGGCGGCGCCGGGCCGGTGGTGGTTGTTTTTTCTGCTGGGTTCGCTCTGGCTGGGGGATACGGCGGCGATGTTTTTCGGCAAGTCGTTCGGACGGCATAAGCTGGCTCCGACGGTTTCCCCGAATAAAACCATTGAGGGATTTATCGGGGGATTTATCGGCGTTTTCGTCGTGGCCATGATTTTCAAAGTCTTCTGGCTGAAAGACGTCGGCGTCGGGCATTTCATTATCCTGTCGCTGTTAATCGGATTGTTCGGGCAGTTGGGCGACCTGGTGGAATCGCTCTGGAAACGGTCGCTGGGGATCAAGGATTCGTCGAATTTGATTCCAGGACACGGGGGGGTGCTGGATCGTTTCGATTCGCTCCTTTTTGCGGCGCCGGTGATGTACCTGTATCTTCAGTATGCGGCGCTGGCGGTTCCGATGTGAAGGCGCTGGACCTGATATTTTTCGGCCGTCCCCTTCTGGTTATTCCGGTCTGGACGGTTTACCTGCATTACCTGGCCATCGAATCCGGGGCCGGTTATTTCAATTTTCGACCCGGCGCCAACTCCATCATAAATCTGCTTATCCTGACCCTGATTTTTATGGGGTCGTATGTCATCAACCAGATTTTCGATATCGACAGCGACCGGATCAATAACAAGTTGTATTTTCTGCCGCGCGGGATAATTTCGATTGCGACCGCGTGGGCGTGGTATGGCGTTGTGACGGTCGGGGGATTGATCATTGCCATAGTTATGTCGCCGCAATCAATCCGGGCCGCGATCGTCATCATCGCCCTTGGTGTTTTGTATTCGGTTCCCGGCGTCCGCCTCAAGGACAACCCCATCGGCGGTTTGATGGCCAATGCCGTCGGGTATGGGATAATGGTACCGTGGACGGCGGCGGATGAGATTATGACGCTGTTTCCGGGAATCGGCATGATCCCGTATTTTCTGGCGATTGCATCGGGATATATTTTGACGACGATCCCGGATTTGAGTGGGGACAGCGCGACGGGCAAGAGGACCTTGGCCGTTATCATGGGTGTTCGCGGGGCCTTGTGGCTGGCTTTGTTGACGACGCTGGCGACCGTCGGGGCGTCGGTGTGGCTGGGGAATTATGAAATGGGAATCGTGGCCGGGGCGACGGCGGTGGGAGTCGGATATATATTGATGTCATCCAAGGCGGAATTGATAGCGGTTCTGTGCAAGGTGCCGATTTTATTGTTGACGCTGATAGCGGCGAGTCATTATCTGTTTTATATGGCGGTTCTTTTATTGACAATTATTTTAACAAGGGTCTATTATAAAAAACGGTTCGGAATAGTTTATCCGGAATTGAATTAGTCATGATGAGACGAATGATACTCGGCATAGCGGCGCTGGCCATCATGGCCGGATGCCAGGGGCAGCCCCGGTACGGCGGCGGTTTGCATAACGACGAAGGGGGGCAGAGGGCGATTCAACGGGCGCAGGCGGAAACGCCGGCCTCGGTTTACGCCGTCGATCCGATTGCGCTGGGGAAGGTGATCGACCGTTATCTGGGCAAGCCGTATGCGGGTCAGGCCGTGGAGCAAAGGGGTTACGACTGTTCCGAATTCGTCGGCGAGGTTTTTCTGGAGTACGCCTCGATTCATTTGCCGCGGACAACCGAAAATTTATATAAGACGGGGCGGTCGGTCAAGCCGGGTGATTTATTTTTCGGTGATCTCGTGTTTTTCGATACCGGGGGACGGGGCGTTTCTCATGTGGGGATATATGTCGGTTTTGGCGAATTCGTGCACGCCTCGACATCGAACGGCATCATCATTTCCAGTCTGGAAGACAAGTATTACCGCAAGCGTT
>CAZGAV010000061.1:0-11584 GCA_964523575.1 uncultured Ignavibacteriales bacterium | reverse complement strand
AATTTCACGACCACGCGCGAGACGTTGTCGGCGGCGACGGTGAAGAATTCGTTGAGCTCATTTTCGGCGGTGGCCGATCCGGAACCTCCGGCCAGATCGGAGGCGGAACGGAAGACGATGAAGGGGACGCCGTTGACCTGGCCGACCTGAGCGACCGCGGCCGATTCCATGTCGGTCACAAGGGCGTGGAATTGGCCGGAGAGCCAGAGTCGTTTATCGCTGTTGTCGATGAAGCAGTTGCCGCTGACGCCGACGCCGCCGACGAGGAGTTTGGGGACGCGGTCGCCGATGGTTCCGAGACTCAGGTCTTCATCGGAGAGGCGTTCGGCTTTTTTATAAAGAACGGAATCGACCATGATTTGAGTGACGGCGGCCATACTGTCGGCCTGAGCATCGTAGATTTTGATGGGGCCCGGAATGAAACCTTCTTTGCCGTGATAGCCATAATCATGGGTTTGCCATTGACGGCAGACGACGATATCACCGATGTGGACGGTGGTATCGACGGCGCCGGCGATACCTGAAAAGATAATGGCGCGGGGATTGAAATCGTCAATCATGCGCTGGGTGGTCATGGCGGCGTTGGTCATACCGACGCCCGATTCGGCGAGGACAATGTTTTTGCCCGAGAGGCGGCCGATATAGACGGTGCGGCCGAGAATGACGGAGCTTTCATCGACCGTCATCTCCTGGGAGAGCAATTCCCCTTCGGCATCGAAGGCGTATAGAATCAAGTACGGTTTGCCGGAGTCGATTTTATTACCGCCGCATGAGAGGAGGGCAGCGGCGAAGATGAGGCCGACGACCGCGGCCAGATACGATTTTCGGAAGCCGTAATGGGGCATAATCTGTCCTTTCATCATGAATATCACATTATAAACAAACCGGGGCGGCATATCAAGGGGGGAAGTTTAAATCCGCGACAGGATTGAAATTGTATAATTAACGACAGGAGGCTTCCCACAACTAAACTATGAGGTATGCGTTATGTCTATTCCTATGGGGTATTCCCGGGGCAGTCTCGGGATAGTGATCGGGAGCGCCGTCATCGGAGCGGCGCTGGTGGTGTGTGTCCTCCTGTTGAGTTCGACGGCTGTGAAAATCAGGGGCATGGGACAGACTCTCGATGTCACCGGGGCGGCCTACAAGCCGATTACGTCGGATATTGCCGTCTGGGAAGGGCGGGTGAGGGTCTATTCGCCCGACCTGGAAGCGGCCTCTGTCGAGCTCAAGGCTGATTTGGAGGAAGTCCGGCGGTTTTTGCGCGGTGAGGGAATTGCCGACCGGGAATTTGAAATCGGCCCGGTGTCAATTTCCAGGAGAATGAACCGCGACCGGGAGCTGACCGGGTATGAACTGTCGCAGACGATCCGGATGGAAGTATCCGACGTCGGGCGGATCAATAATATTGCCCGGAATTCGTCGTCGCTGATCGAACGGGGGGTCGAATTCGAATCGCGTCCGCCCCGGTATATCTTCACCGGCCTGGAGCCGCTCAAGCTGGAGATGATCAAGGCCGCCACGGAAAACGCCAGGATGCGGGCGGAGCAGTTGGCGGGGCCGTCGGGGAGAAAGGTTGGAGCGCCGTATCGGGCGCGGGTCGGCGTTTTCCAGATCCGGCCAAAGCATTCGCAGGATGTGTCGGACTACGGGATAAGCGATCAGTCATCGCTGGAAAAGGAAATCGTCTGCACCGTCCATATCGAATATGCCATCGAATGAATTTTGGAGCGGCGGGGCTAATATAATTCGGCTCTTTGCCGATAACGGTAAAAAGAACCGAATTTAGTTCATGTTGCTCTTTCTTACCTTCTGAACCCGGCCGACCACCCACCCGGCCGGGTTCATTTTTTATCCGGTATAAGGTTATGCGGAGGTGCGGTTCGAAAAAAACTATGGCACCTGATAATCATATTTTTGTTTATTATTAATGTTATGAAGCCGGATAAGCCGTACAAACCGTCCAATCTTCCCCGGAAACCGGGTGTTTACCTGATGAAGGACAAGCAGGGGAAGATTATCTATATCGGCAAAGCCAAGAATCTCAAGAACCGGGTCAGTTCATATTTCCAGAACCGGGGACAGGCCGACGCCAAGACGGCCACAATGGTATCCAAAATCGCCGATATCGATCTGCTGATGACCGATTCGGAAATCGAGGCGCTGATCCTCGAAGCCAACCTGGTCAAGGAACATAAGCCTCGCTATAACGTCAATCTCAAGGACGACAAGCGTTATCCGTATTTGAAACTGACGGTCAACGAGCCATTCCCGCGCCTGCTGGTGGCCCGGCGGGTGACCAATGACGGGGCCCGGTATTTCGGACCCTATACCAGTTCCATCAGCATGCGGCGGACGATGAAGTTTTTGATGCGGCATTTCGGTTTGCGCTCCTGCAATTATGAAATCCCTTCGTCCACCGGGCGCCAGTACAAGGTTTGTCTCGATTATCATATAGGGCGTTGCGGCGGGGCCTGCGAAGGTCTGGAATCTCAGGCGGAATACAAGAAGCATGTCGAGGCGGTGATCATGTTTTTATCGGGCCGACGGACGGATTTGATGGCGCGGTTGCGGAAGCGGATGGAGCGGGCGTCGGAGGCGATGAAATTCGAAGAGGCCGCCAGATTGCGCGATACAATCGAAGCCATGGAGGCGGTGCGACAGAAGCAGAAGGTGGACAGCGCCGACCGGGTTGACCGGGATGTGGTCGCTTATGCCCGCGACGGCGGAGACGCCGTGGCGGTGGTGATGCAGATCCGGGAGGGGGTATTGATCGGGCGGCAGGATTTGCCGATTAAAGTCGAGTCCGATTTATCCGAAGGGGATTTGCTATCGGGATTTTTGAAGCAATATTACAATCATCTGGAGAATTTACCGGAAGAAATTTTCGTTCCGGGGCAGATTGATGAGGCCGTCCTGATGGAGAAATGGTTGTCGCGGGCCAAAGGCTCCAAAGTGCGGCTGGTTTCGCCGCAGATCGGGGAGAAATATCGACTGGTCGGGATGGCCGAAACAAACGCGCGGCTGTTGCTCGATGAAATGCTGTTGCAGAAGAACAAATATAAGGACCGGGTGCCGTCATCGGCGGCCGCTTTGCAGAAGGTGTTGAATCTTAAACGAGCGCCGTTGACGGTCAGTTGTTTCGATATTTCGAACCTGGGGGCGACCGATAAGGCGGCGTCGCTGGTTTATTTCGAGAAGGGCAAGCCGAAGAAATCGGAATATCGGCATTTCAAGATCAAGACGGTGGCGGGGCAGGATGATTTCGCGGCCATGCGGGAGGTTTTTTCGCGCTATGTCGAACGTCGCAGGAAAGAGGGCGATCCGCTTCCGGATTTGATGATGGTCGATGGCGGCAAAGGACAGCTGGCGATGGCGGTGGAGGTTCTGGGCAAAAACGGTTTGACTCAACAGCCGGTGATTGGTCTGGCCAAGCGGCTGGAAGAAGTTTTTGTGCCGGGTAAGTCGGAGCCGGTGTCGATTCCCAAGACTTCCCCGGCACTGAGTTTGCTGAAACGGGTGCGGGACGAGGCGCATCGGTTCGCCATCACTTATCATCGCAAATTGCGGGGCAAGCGGGCGGTTAAATCGGAGCTGGACGATATCCAGGGCGTAGGGGAAACCCGGCGGACGGCATTGCTCAAGTATTTCGGGTCGGTCAAAAAGATGAAAGGTGCCTCGATAGATGAAATCGCCTCGGTCAAGGGCGTTCCCAAAAAGCTGGCCGAAGCAATTTACAGTCATTTCCATCCGCAGGCGGCGGGGACTTCTCAGTAATCGCAAATAGAAGATGATTATCCTGAGGCCGGTTATTCGTTCCCGCAATTGCTATTTTCGATCAGCAGACCTTTGTCGTAGCATTCGACATTTTCTTTGGTCCCATCGGCCAGCCAGGTAATCCATTGGCCGTCTTTTTCGCCGTTGACTTTATTGCCGACGGCGAATCGGGAGAAATCGTTCGAGGTCTCAATCCACCAGTCTAGGTCTTTGTTGTAATAGGAGCCGGCTCCGTGAAGGAATTTGCCGTCTTCATAATAAGTCATGATTAACTGGCCATACAGGTAGAATTTCTGTTCGATAATGCAGAGGTCGGGGTGGTTGAGATCATACGGGGTTTTGCGGCGGGTATAGAGTCCGTGCAGATCGCCGTCCCTATAAGGAGCGATAAACTTGATATCGTGATTAGTATACCAGGCGATATTGAGGCCGGTTTTTTCCCCTTTGTCGTAGCAGGCCTCTTCGGCCCGCTGACCGTCCTCGTACCATGTGACCCAGGTGAATTGTTTCCGGCCGTCGAGGTATTCGCCTTCCTCGTGGCGATTCCCGTTTTCATACCATGAGTTATACTGGCCGTTGCGAATGAATCCTTTTTCGTTACCGGCATCTGATCTTGAAGTATAGCGCTCTTTGAGGTTGCCGTTGGGCCATTTTATTTCGGTGGTATCGTATTTAATCTCCCACCAGGCCGAGGCCGGGGCCGATATCATTATTGTCAGCGTCAGGATGCAGAGAATCCTATACATGAAGCTTCTCCTTGTCTTGCTGATAATGGTAAATTGTTGAGCGGGCGGCAACCCTTCATTGATATTGTACACCGATTTTGAGAGATTAGACAAGAGGAAAATGATTGTTTTTTGGCGATTGGGGTCGTATTATCGGCAACATGCAACCGGCCAAAGAGGAAATCTACACCGTCACCGCCGTTAACCGGATGGCGCGTTATACTATCGAGGAATCGTTCCCGTCGGTCTGGGTTGAGGGGGAGATTTCCAATTATCACCATCACGGGTCGGGGCACCGGTATTTTACCCTCAAGGACGATCAGAGCCAGTTGAAATGCGCCATGTGGCGTTCGAGCGCCGACGGCCTGAGGTTCGAGCCCAAAGACGGACTGAAAGTGATCGCGCAGGGCAACCTGACGATTTATGAACGGGGCGGGCAGTATCAATTGATCGCCAAGCGGCTGACGCCGTCAGGCATGGGCGAACTGGAACTGGCCCTCAGGCAACTTCGCGAAAAGCTGGAAAAGGAAGGGTTGTTCGATTCGGCTCATAAGCGGCCGTTGCCGACCTATCCGATGCGGATCGGCATTGTCACTTCGCCGACCGGCGCCGTGATCCATGACATTATCCGGGTCATAAAAAGGCGCAATCCCAAGTTGGAGATCATACTCTGGCCCTCGGAGGTTCAGGGCGAGACGGCGCCGCCGCTTCTGGCGGCCGGGATCGAGGGTCTCAACGCCTATGGTCAGGTGGATTTGATCATCATCGGGCGCGGGGGAGGCTCGCTTGAGGATTTGTGGGCTTTCAACGATGAAAGAGTGGTGCGGGCGGTTTATAATTCGCCCATACCGGTAATTTCGGCGGTCGGTCATGAGGTCGATTACACGCTTTCCGATCTGGCGGCGGATTATTCGGCGGCGACGCCGTCGATGGCGGCGGAAATCGCGGCCTGGCCGATGGCTGAATTCCTGACGGCGTTGCGGAGTTACGTTCGGGAGATGACGAAGGCTCTCAGGGGTCTGGTGGAAGATGGGCGGGGACGTTTTGTCGATCTGGTGACTTCGGCGGCGCTGGCCCGGCCAGAGTCGATGCTGGAACCGCGTTACCAGCTTCTGGACAATCAATTGCGACTTTTACACTTGCTATCGGAAAAGAGGTTTGATACCTTTCGCAGGGCGACGGCCCTGGCGGCGTCGCGGCTGGAGGCGTTGTCGCCTCTGGCGGTTCTGGCGCGCGGTTATTCGGTGGCGCGGACGGCCCCGGAAGGTAAAGTGATTCGATCTTTGAAAGATATCGGAGAAGGCGGGCGGCTGGAAACGATCGTGACCGACGGCTCGATTTTTTCAAAAGTGGACGAAATCAGGAAAAAATGACGAATATGCCGGGCAAAAAAGAGTATAAAGATTTTGAAAGCGCCATGATCCGCCTGGAGGAGATCGTGACGGCGCTGGAAGCGGGAGAGCATTCTCTCGAGGAGTCGATTGAATTGTATTCAGAGGGCGTCAAAATCGCCGGGATTTGCAACAAGAAGCTGGTCGATGCCGAAGGCCGCATAGCCAAGTTATCCAAGGTGGCCGACCAGTTCCAGCTCGAAAAATTCACCGAGGATACGGATGAGTAAACGGGTCGGGATGGCGCCTCCTGACTATATGGTCGCCAAGCGGGAGTTAATCGACAGTTACCTGGATCGCCATATCCCGTCGGCGGAACAGTACCCGCAGGTATTGCATGCCGCGATCCGGTATTCGGTCAAGGCCGGTGGCAAAAGGTTGCGCCCGATACTGGCACTGGCTTCCTATGAGGCCTGCGGCGGAAAAGAGCAGATAATTTATCCGGCGGCGGCGGCGGTGGAGTTGATCCATACTTATTCGCTGATCCATGACGATTTGCCCTGCATGGACGACGACGATTTGCGCCGGGGTCAGCCGACGGTGCATAAGAAATTCGGCGAGGCGGTGGCGCTTTTGGCCGGCGACGCTCTTCACGACCTGGCTTTTCAGTTGATGGCAAAAACCGACAACGCTCTGGCGATCCATGAACTGGCCGAGGCGATCGGGACCGGCGGGATGCTGGCCGGGCAGATGGCCGATATGGAAGCCGAGGGACGGCAATTGACGGTCGAGGAAATCACCTTTATCCATAATTGCAAAACCGGGAAGCTTATTCGCGGTACGGTGCGGATCGGTGCGATCCTGGCCGGAGCCTCGGAGGAATACCTTGAGGCTATAACTTTATATGGAGAAAAGATCGGGCTGGCGTTCCAGATCATCGACGATATCCTCGATATCGAGGGGGACGAGGCGATGCTGGGGAAGCCGGTCGGGTCCGATTCCAAAAATCTCAAAGCGACTTATCCCGGCGTCGTCGGACTGGAGCAATCGCGGCTGGCGGCGGGAGAATTGATAGATGAAGCCATTGAAATCGTTTCGGCCGTCGTATCAGAACCGGATAATTTCGTGCAGATAGCTCATTTTATCGGCGGACGTCAAAGTTAGGGTGGTCATCCATGATATTGAACTCGATTAAAAGTTCATCCGATCTCAAGAAATTGACTGTCGAGCAGCTTTTGGAGTTGGCGGAAGAAATACGCACGGAAGTGATTTCGACCGTCAGCAAATGCGGGGGCCACCTGGCCTCGAATCTGGGCGTCGTCGAATTGACGCTGGCTCTGCATTATCTTTATGACTGTCCTAAGGACCAGATCGTCTGGGACGTGGCCCATCAGTCGTATGTCCATAAATTGTTGACGGGGCGGCGCGACCGTTTTTCGACCCTGCGCCAGTACGGCGGTATTTCCGGGTTCACCAAACGGGCCGAATCGGAGTCGGACGCCTTTGGAGCCGGACATGCCTCAACCTCGATTTCGGCGGCGCTGGGACTGGCTCAGGCCCGTGACCTGCTCGGTTTGCAGAAGCACGTTATCGCGGTTATCGGCGACGGGGCTTTGACCGGCGGGTTGTCATTCGAGGGATTGAACAACGCCGGGGCTCAGAAAAAAGATCTGCTGGTGATCCTCAATGATAACACCATGTCGATTTCGCGCAATGTCGGGGCGATGTCGAAATACCTGACCAATATCCTGACCGATCAATCTTATAATAAACTTCGGGCCGATATCTGGCGTTTTACGGGACGTCTCAAGAAAGCCGAGATGATTCGGGCGACGGTATCCAATTTCGAGTCGCAATTAAAAGGTTTGCTGGTTCCGGGGATCATTTTTGAGAAACTCGGTTTTCGCTATTTCGGTCCCATCGACGGTCACGATTTGCCGTTGCTGGTGAAAACGCTGGGGCAGATCAAGGAACTGCCGGGTCCGCGGATTTTGCATATCGTCACCCAGAAGGGCAAAGGGTATGAGCCGGCCGAGAAAGACGCCACCAAGTTTCACGGGATATCGGCGTTTAACAAAGTTACCGGCAAGGCGCCGGTTTCGAGCGCTTTGCCGTCGTACACGGCCGTATTCGGGCGGAAGATGGTCGATTTGGCTCATCGGCATCCCAAACTGGTGGCTATCACGGCCGCGATGGCTCCGGGAACGGGTTTAACCGAATTCGCGCAGGAATTCCCCGATCGGTTTCATGACGTCGGGATCGCCGAGCAACATGCAGTTTGTTTCGCCGCCGGACTGGCGGCGGGCGGGGCGCGCCCGGTCTGCGCCATATATTCGACTTTCCTGCAGAGGGCTTATGACCAGATAATTCACGACGTGGCGCTTCAGAAACTGCCGGTGCTATTCTGTGTCGATCGCGCCGGGCTGGTCGGGGAAGACGGCCCGACCCATCATGGGGCCTTCGATATCAGTTACCTGCGGGCAGTGCCCAATATGACGATTACGGCTCCGGCCGACGGCGACGAACTGGAACGGATGATGGAATATGCCGTCGAAAACCGGATCGGACCGGTGGCTATCCGATATCCGCGCGGCGCCATTCCCTATCCCCTGGGAACCAACAAGCGGCCGTTTGAATGGGGCCGATGGGAAGTTGTTGCGGGTGGAACCGATATTGCCATTATCGCGACCGGGTCGATGGTGACGCCGGGTCTGAAAGTTGCCGAACGGCTGGGGCAGAACGGTATCAGCGCTTCGCTGGTCAACGCCCGTTTCATCAAGCCGCTCGATACCGAAGCGATGTTCGAAATCGCCGAAAGGTTCGACCGCGTGGTGGTCATCGAGGAAAACAGTATCAACGGCGGTTTGGGGTCGGCGGTGCTCGATTATCTCGACGATATCGGATATCGGGGGCGGATTATGCGCCTGGGTATCCCCGATCGTTTTATTCAGCATGGTCAACGGCAGTTGTTGCTGAAGGAAGTCGGACTCGACGAGGACGGCATCTATCGGTCCATCAATACCATAATAAAGTCGAAACGGTCGTTGTTGCGGGTGTTCCAGTTGAAACGCAACGGCAAGCGGCCGCATGACGAAGTGACGGCGGCGGAGACGGTCGGAGCGCCATCGGCGGCCGAAGAGGTGGAAGACAAGGAATAGATGCGGTTCGGGATCATCGCCAATATGGAACGGCCCGACGCCGAGCAGGTCGTCGGCCGGATCGTCCGATGGGCTGAAGCCAACGAAGTGGCCCTGACCATGGGCGAGTTCGCCTCGGAGGGGATGGTGGGCAATTGCCCGACGGTATCCAACGGGGAATTGCATGAGCATGCCGATATCATTATTTCGTTGGGCGGCGACGGCACCATGCTGGCCAGCGCCCGGGCGGTGGGAACGCATGGGACGCCGATTCTGGGGATCAATCTGGGATCGCTGGGTTTTCTCACGCAATTGACGCCGGCCAAGCTGGAAGAGACGCTGAGCGCCGTCCTGCAGAAACGGCACCGGATCGAGAAGAGGATGATGGCCGAAGTCGAAATCGAGGACGGCCCGGAAATCGAGCATCCGTATGCTTTGAATGACGTGGTGGTGGACCGGGGTTCGGTGTCGCGAATGATCAGCCTGGAGTTGTACGTCAACGATTATTTTATCTGTTCCTATGCCGCCGACGGTTTGATTGTCTGCACGCCGACGGGATCGACGGCTTATTCCCTGGCGGTAGGGGGGCCGATTCTTAATCCGCTCATGAACGCCCTGACGGTGTCGCCGATTTCGGCTTTTTCGCTGACGACGCGGCCGATTATTTTTTCGGGCAACGACGAGTTGCGGGTGATGGTTCGTTCCAAGCACAGCGAACCGGTGTTGACGCTTGACGGCCAGGTGGACTGCCGTCTGCCGCGAGAGGCGAGTTTTATTGTCCGGCGGGCGGAGCATCATGTCAATTTTATCGTTTTTCGCAAGAATTCGTTTTACGACGTGCTTCGCAATAAGCTCCATTGGGGCCGGCTTCCCGAGGGGGAGAGCGGGAATCAGACGAAGTTCTACTGATCGGGGTCTGTTTTCAGGCGGGGCGATTTCTCAGTAATCTCTATCTTATTGAACGACAACGGATAAAAATTGTAAAAAAAGACCTTGCTATTTATTAAAACATGACGATATTTGTCCCGTATGTAAGGTGACATCAGGGGCAATACGGATTTTATGCCGGAGGATCGATGTTTTCGAAGATATTCGGGCTGGTTTTTGCGGTAGCAGCGATCATCGTTTTGCCGCTTCTGGCCGGGACGACTCATACGGCCGGTCAGACGGAAGAGAGGGCCTTTACCGGGCAGTTGGTCTGTCTGGGATGTTCCCTGAAAGGGAACGATGGAGCCCGTCCCGATTGCAATCTCTATGGTCATGATATGGGTCTCAAAACCCGCGACGGCCGTTATGTCCATGTGCTCGAAAACCGATATTCCGAGGATCTTCTGAGCGGCCGCAAATACGGGGATAATGAAGTGGTTCTGCATGCCCGATTTTTCCCGGCGGCCAATATGGTCGATGTCAGATCGTTCGAAATTGACGGGCAGGAGTTTTCATGGTGCGGCAATTGCCGCGAGATGGATCTCTGTGCCTTGATAAATAAATAGCCTTTATTGCTTTCTCTTACCTCTACTGGTTGAGGACCCCGGAACTTTCCGCCTTCGGGGTCCTTTTTTTTGTCGGAAATTCGCAGCGGTCAGGCGGCGGTGGCCGGGTTCAAGGTCGGCCGAAGGAACTTGTCCTCATTCCATTAACTCCTTATAATTTAAACAGATATTATATACAATCGTCTGACAGAATACGGGCGTATCGGTTACTGAATAAGTGAGACCGGTGTCGTATCGAACCTGATGAAGCGGTGAGGGTATGAAAAAAAGGCTCACGCGATCAACCCTGACAATATTATTCCTGATATCGATTTTTAGCCTGGCGGCGGCCGGGGCGCAGGCCTGCGATTATAACAAATGCCTGTCGATCGACTATGGGGGATGGCATGAGGATTCGACGACACTGATAATGGAGATCCATAGTTATACCATCGGAGCCATGGCCGGCGACCGGATTTTGATGCGGGCGGTCAATATTTCGAGCGATTTCAATCCATACCTGACGCTTCTGACCTCGGCCGGTTTTACGATCGCGTCAGGCGGAATTCCCGGCACCGGAAAAGCCGAGATTCTCAGCCCGGTGTTGAGCGCCACCGACAATTATAATTTGCTGGTCAGGGATTTCGACGGCGGGGGCCGGGGGATTTATTATCTCAGCGTCCAGTCCACCAATCATCCGGTGAACGCGCGGCAGATCGAATATGACCGGGCCATCCGCGACACGGTCACGAAATACGGGGAAATGAAGGCTTATCAGTTTTCGGCGAAGGCCGGGGAGACGGTCAGCATCCAGATGATCGACATTACCGGCGATATCGACCCCCAAATCAGGCTTTATGATACCCAGGGGATGTCGCTGGGCGGGGCGGTTTCGGGCGATTTCGCTCTGATCGCCAACAAGACCCTTCCCGACAGCGGGCGGTACACGGTTATCGCCAATGACTACAGCGGCGCCGATATGGGGCAGTATTTTCTGATCGTGCTTCGGTCGCCGACCGACGCCGAAGGAGAGGGGGCCGGTCGGCCGGCGGTTTTTGCTCTGAAGCAGAATCATCCCAACCCGTTCAACCCGCAGACGACGATTGAATTCGATCTGCCGAGGTCGGCGGCGGTGCGTCTGG
>CAZGAV010000060.1:2307-24315 GCA_964523575.1 uncultured Ignavibacteriales bacterium | reverse complement strand
AGTTTCTTTTATGACTTTTCGAGTTCCTTTCAACGATGGGAGTGTCGGCGGATTAGTATTATTCGGATCCGGTTCGTACTCGGTAATCAAGACGCGCAGATGATGCGGAAAGCCCGAAATCCATCGGGTCGGAAGTTGACCGAATCGGTCTATGATCCGCTTTGAAATGTTCTCATCAGTGGCTGTAATATATATCCCCCCGGAACTCTCTCCGCCGCGGTCACAATAAAATTTCCCGTCGGGCGAGAATTCGATTCCGTGATGAGATACCGGTTGTGTTTTTCCGGTGCTGGGATCGTAAAGGTAATTTCCACCAGCATAATCGAAATCCTTGATATAAAGATTGCCGTCATGAACCGCCCATTTCAGGTCGTACCCCACTCCCCGATATCGTTCAATACGCGGATAGGGAAAATCTTTGGTTATAGATTGCTTTTCGCCTGTTATCAGATCAAATATATATAGTCCATCGGGACGGAATCCGATTCCCCCTTCGTAATACTCACCCGTTATATAGGCGATTTTATTGCCATTGGGGCTCCAGTCATATCGACGCACATTGTCCGATATTGAATGAATTATTTTACCTTCGGTATTGATAATCAGAAGAGTATTCGTGGTCCCATCTATCGGTTCGATAGCAGCGATCAATCCCCGATTGGGTGAGAGGGCGACCCGGTCGATATACTCCTTTGGACTTGTATAAATTACCCTTGTCTCACCAGTTTTTTGGTTTTTTATATATATATTTTTCGGATCGCTGGAAAACTCCGTTTGGTGAAAATAATCCAAACCACCAACGACGCCTTTGTTCTCGTCAAGCGGGGGGGACACGTCCTTTGAAAACGATATCGTAGAAATTGCGATTAACGCCGCCAGAGCTATCTTCAGCGCAAAATTGTATCTTATATTGCTTTTCATCCTTTGGTCTCCTAACATCCCCGATTAATTATCGGTCCCATCAGGGTCGCCAATTCTGTAGTGGAAATGATCGTCATGTTTTCTATCGATTGAATCAAACACTATATGTGTGGAGTCATATCATTTATACAACCTTAAGAGAATAAGGCAGTATATTTCAGTGATTCGATTGATGCTTCAAATGCCCGATTTAACCTATAAGCAATAGTTTATTAGCTATTGTGTCATGGCTTTTCTTGCGCAGTTCGGGATAATCCGCCGATTAAGCGATTCCGCCCGTTCTCAGCATAAAGGATTGGCCTGTGCGGGCAACCCCTCAGCTTGTGAAGAAAATCACGAAATCTCTTGACAATTCCGGCCCCGGCGATTTTATTATCAATTTGCGAAAGGCCCCGAAACAAAGGATGGCGTTTGGGCGTGTTTGTTAATTATTTCACAATCTCGACCACAGCAAACAACAAAATGCAAATAAAGACAACAAGTTAATATGCGACCCAAGGAGTAAAATATGGCGAATATCGATCCTCTTGAGAATCAGATTTCGGCCGATTTGCTGGTCGTCGGCGGCGGCGCCGCCGGTATGACAAGCGCAATCGAGACCGCCGAAATCGGCAAGAAAGCCATACTGGTCGAAAAATTACCGTCCCTGGGAGGGAGGGTAGTGACGTCCTATCAGTATTTCCCCAAACTCTGTCCGCCGACCTGCGGCGTCGAAATCAATCTGCGCCGTATCCGCAGTAACCCCAATATCCGGGTGTTGACCTTGGCTGAGGTGGAATCGGTTACGGGAAAACCCGGCGATTTTGAAGTGAAAATCAAACTCAGTCCCCGTTTCGTGAACGAGAAATGCACCTGTTGCGGCGAATGCGAAAAAGTCTGCGAAATCGAGCGCGACAACGATCTCAATTACGGCCTCGACAAAACCAAGGCGATTTACCTGCCGTTTATGATGGCCTATCCGCCCCGTTATGTGGTCGATCCCGAATTCGCCGGCGATGAGCGGATGAAAAAGACGGTTGAGGCCTGTCAGTACGGTGCTATCGACCTCGATATGAAACCGACCATGGTCACGGCCAAAGTCCGCGGCATTGTCTGGGCTACCGGCTGGAAACCGTACGATGCCACCAAAATAGAGAATCTCGGTTTTGGCCGGGTCAAAAATGTCGTGACCAATGTCATCATGGAAAGGCTGGCCTCCGAAAACGGCCCGACTCAGGGCAAGATCGTGCGGCCGTCGGACCAGAAGGAGATCAAGTCGGTCGGGTTCGTGCAGTGCGCCGGGTCGCGCGACGAGAACCATCTCCCCTACTGTTCGGCGATCTGCTGTATGGCCTCCATGAAAGAGGCCACCTATGTCCGGACGCAGTATCCTGAAGCCGATATTCACCTGTTTTATATCGATGTCCGGTCGCCGGGACGGCTGGAAGATTTCTATGTCAAAATGCAGGCCGACGAGAAATTCCATTTCCATCGCGGCAAAGTGGCCAAGATCACCGAGAATCCGGCCAACGGCAACGTGATCCTCGAAGCCGAGAACACCCTTACGGGCGAAATCACCAAGACCGAGGTGGAACTGGCGGTTCTGGCCACCGGCATGGTGCCCAATGCGGTCGATAGTCCTCCGCCTCTCGATACCCCTCTCGACGATTTCGGCTTTGTTGTGCCCGACACCGAGAATGGGGTGGTCGGCGCCGGCGTGGCGGCCCGGCCCTATGATGTCTCCGCCACCGTTCAGGATGCAACCGGAGCGGCCTTGAAAGCCCTAAACAGCGGGACGAGGAGGTAGAAGCCATGGATACGAAAATCGGAGTTTTCATTTGTAAAGGCTGTGACATCGGCGCCTCGCTGGATGTCGATAAATTGATCGAAGTGTCCGGCAGTCAGGGCACGACGGTGACCAAGGCTCATGATTCCCTGTGCAGTCCCGAAGGCGTTCAGACCATAAGAGACGACGTGGAAAAGGAAGGTCTCAACCGCGTTTGTGTCGCGGCCTGCTCGCAGAGGGTTTTCCCCGAACTATTCGATTTCGGGAAAGAAGTTTTGACCGACCGGTGCAATATGCGCGAGCAGGTGGCCTGGTGTCATACCCCCAATGACGAAGATACCCAGATGCTGGCCGACGATCAGCTTCGCATGAGTATCGCGCGTTTGAAAGTGACCGAACCGCCCGAACCGCTGATCGAGGAAACCAGCAAGGATATTATGGTGGTCGGCGGCGGCATCACCGGCATGACGGCGGCCAAAGCGGCAGCCGAAGCCGGATTTAAGGTTCATCTGGTCGAAAAAGAAGAGCAATTGGGCGGTTGGGCGACCAAATACAAAAAGGTCTTCCCCAAGCATCCACCCTACCTGGACCTCGAGGATTCGGGCTACCGGGATTTGATGGCCAAAGTCCAGGATGACGAGAATATCACAGTTCACCTGTCGTCCGTGGTTCAGAAAACGGCGGGTCAACCGGGCAAATTCGACGTCAGCCTCAAAAACGGCAACGGCGGGGATCAATTCCGGGTCGGTTCGATCGTTCAGGCCACCGGCTGGAAACCATACGAAGCCAGGAAGCTGACGCATCTGGGTTACGGCTCATCGCCGGATATCGTGACCAATATCAAGATGGAAGAGATGGCCTCGTGCGGCCAGATCAAAAGGCCCTCGGACGGCAAGCCGATCGAGAGTATCGCCTTCATCCAATGCGCCGGTTCCCGCGATCAGGATCATCTCCCCTATTGCTCGGCGGTCTGCTGTCGGGTTTCGCTGAAACAGGCCATGTATGTCCGCGAGCAGTACCCTGACGCCAAAATATACATTATATATAAGGACCTCCGTTCGCCGGCACAGTTCGAGATATTTTATGCCAACGTACAAAACGACGAAGGGATCTTTTTGACTAAAGGCGAAATTGCCAAAGTGACGCCCGAGAACGGCAAGATCCTGATCGACGTCGAGGAAACCCTGCTGGGCGAAGATATTCAGGTCGAAGCCGATATGGTGGTGCTGGCAGCCGGGATGGTGCCGACGACCAAGGTCGAGATCAAGGAGCCGGGAGCCGAAGAAAGCGCCGAGGCCACGGCTGAAGCCCCAGCCGAGGACGGCAAAATGGAGGACGGTAAAAAGGCGGCGGAATCGGCCGAGAAGGGCGCGAAAATCCTCAACTTGGCCTACCGTCAGGGCACTGATTTGCCGACTCTGAAATACGGCTTCCCCGATTCGCATTTCATCTGCTTCCCGTATGAGACCCGCCGGACCGGTATCTATGCCGCCGGGGCGGTGCGGGCGCCGATGGACCTGGCCTCGTCGGCCAACGACGCCTATGGCGCGGCGTTGAAGGCAATTCAGGCGGTCAATGCCATCGCCGAGGGCCGGGCCGTTCATCCTCGAGCCGGCGATACGACTTATCCCGATTTCTTCATGCAGAAATGCACCCAGTGCAAGCGCTGTACCGAGGAATGCCCGTTCGGCGCTCTTGACGAGGACGCCAAGGGAACGCCGCTTCCCAATCCGTTCCGGTGCCGTCGCTGTGGCATCTGCCTCGGCGCCTGCCCCGAGCGAATCGTTTCCTTCAAGAATTACAGCGTCCATATGGTTTCGTCGATGATTAAGGCTGTCGAAGTACCGGACGAATTCGAGGAGAAGCCGCGCATTCTGGCCTTTGTCTGCGAAAACGACGCCATGCCGTCGGTCGATATGGCCGGAATCAGGCGTTTACAGTACAATTCCATGGTGCGGATTATCCCCTTGCGCTGCCTCGGTTCGATGAACTCCGTCTGGGTCAGCGACGCTCTGTCGCGCGGCTTCGACGGCATCATCCTGATCGGATGTAAGAAGGGCGACGATTATCAATGCCATTTCATCCGGGGCAGTGAGCTGGCCGACTACCGCATGGATAACGTGCGGGAGAAACTCCAGCAATTGGTTCTGGAAGAGGAACGGGTCGAGATGCACGAGTTGTCGATTGCCGATTATAACAAGATTCCTAAAATCTTCGATGATTTTCTGGAGACGATGGAATCGGTCGGCCCCAATCCTTACAAGGGCATGTAGCGATTCTGATGAATTAAGGCCGCCCGGCCCCCGTTTCAGGGCGGGGGTTGGCGGCCTAAAAAAAACCGCAAATTGTGACTAAATTCACATTGAAGCGGTGATAATTGCAAAAGCACGAATTGGCCGGGACTTGTATGAAGGGCTCTTCGGCGCTCAAATATTTTCCATAAAAGATTATACTATAACGTCTTAAGTATTTTTTTAAGTTTCCTGTCGGGCGCGATATGGGGGTTCGCCAAATCAAAAGATAATGAAATTTTTCACAAATTCTTCTTGACTATGGCCGACTAAATATGTAAAATATTAATCGGATATGAGGGATGATACCATTGACCGGTATCTATGAAAATTATTGATGTTTGAAATCCCAATGCGGTTGCATTCGGATTGGTATGCGACTCGCTGAAAAGAAAGATTCAATAGATTTAATTCACCCGTAGAGAAGGAGTTACAATGGCGGATCAACTCCCAAACACACCAAAACTGGACGAGCTGGAGAAGGGTAAATGGCCGAGTTTTGTGACCGAGATCAAGATGGCGGCCAAACGAAGCCCTATGGCGGCTGACCTTCTCGGACAATTAGAGCAGTCCTACAATGAAAAAATCGGCTACTGGAAACACGGTGGCATTGTCGGCGTAATGGGATATGGCGGTGGCGTCATAGGGAGATATTCGGCCCTACCGGAGAAATACCCCAATATCTCACACTTCCACACCATGCGCATCAATCAGCCGGCCGGATGGTTTTACACCACCAGCGCCCTGCGCAAAGTCTGCGATATCTGGGAGAAGCACGGTTCCGGTCTGACCAACATGCACGGTTCCACCGGCGACATTATTCTGCTTGGCACAAAAACAGACGAATTGGAGCCGGTATTTGACGAGCTTCAGAAGATTGATTTTGACATCGGCGGTTCCGGTTCCGATTTGCGGACACCCAGCTGTTGCTGCGGCATGGCGCGTTGCGAGTGGGCCTGTTATGACACCATGGCCCTGACTCACGATCTGACCATGCATTACCAGGACGAATTGCATCGTCCGGCTTTCCCCTACAAGTTCAAGTTCAAAATGTCCGGATGTCCCAACGACTGTGTGGCCTCGATCGCCCGCTCTGACTTGTCGATCATCGGTATCTGGCGCGACGAGATCCAGATTGACAAAGCGGCCGTCACCGAATATGCCGGGAAGGGCATGGACATTCAATCGGATGTGGTCGGCAACTGCCCCGGCAAGTGCATAAACTGGGATGGCAAGACACTGACTATCGACGATAGTTATTGCCGTCATTGTATGCATTGTATCAATGTCATGCCCAAAGCCCTGCGGCCTGGCAAGGATCGCGGTGCGATGCTCCTGATAGGTTCCAAGGCACCTATCATCGAGGGCGCGTTTCTTTCCTCGGTTCTCGTTCCTTTCGTAAAGATCGAGCCTCCTTACACTGAGATCAAAGACTTGGTTGACAAGATCTGGGACCTCTGGTGCGAAGAGGGTAAAAACCGCGAACGCGTGGGTGAGTTCATTCAGCGGGTCGGACTGAGCGCCTTCCTGGACGAGATCGAAGTCGATCCGATTCCGGAGATGGTCGCCCATCCGCGTGAGAACCCGTACGTCTTCTACGAAGAGTATGAAGAGGACGAATAGAACACCCGTTAACTTGAAAAATTAACCTTTGAGATAGAGGTAAAAAATGGCTGAAGCAATGCAGGAAAGACGGACAGATTACGGCCCTCCGCATTATGAGCAGTTTTTGCCGCCGATAATCAAGGAAAACTACGGCAAATGGAAATACCATGAAATCCTGAAACCGGGTGTCATGGTCCACGTGTCCGAATCGGGCGCTAACCTGTTCACGATCCGGGCCGCCTCCGGCCGGTTGATCAGCATCGACAAGATTCGCATGTTCTGTGACCTGGCCGACAAATACTGCGACGGCTATCTCCGATTCACCAGCCGTCACAACGTCGAGTTTCTACTGAGCAAGAAAGAAAACATCGAGCCGCTGATTGCCGACCTCAAGAAGATCGGTCATCCCATCGGCGGTATGGCCAATTCCATCACCAGCATCGTCCACACCCAGGGCTGGGTCCACTGCCATTCGGCGGCGACCGACGCCTCGGGTATCGTCAAGTCGGTTATGGATGACCTGATCGAGTATTTCGAAAACATGAAACTGCCGGGCAAGCTGAGAATCGCTCTGGCCTGTTGCCTGAATATGTGCGGCGCGGTGCACTGTTCCGATATCGCCATCCTCGGCGTCCATCGTCGTCCTCCCAAAATTGACCATAGCAAGGTCAACAAGATGTGCGAAATCCCGAACGTCAGCGCCTCCTGCCCGACGGCCGCAATTCGGCCGGCGACGGTTGACGGCAACCCATCAGTGGAAGTCCTGGAAGACCGCTGTATGTTCTGCGCCAACTGCTACACCGTCTGTCCCGCGATGCCGCTCAACGATCCGATCAACGACGGTGTATCCATCTGGGTTGGCGGCAAGGTTTCCAATGCCCGTCACGAGCCGATGTTCTCGAAATTGTTCATTCCTTATATCCCGAACAACCCGCCGCGCTGGCCCGAGGTCACCGGCGCGATTCGAAATATCGTCGAGATCTGGGCGGCCAACGCCAAGCCGTATGAGCGCCTTGGTGAATGGATTGAACGAATCGGGTGGCCCAAGTTCTTCAAAATGACCGGCGTCCAGTTCCAGAGCGAGCACATTGACGACTTCAAACATGCCGGTTTGACGTTCAAACGTTCAACGCATATAACCTTTTAAAGGATATTAACGTGGCTAAGAGTGTAGAGGAAATTGCCGAGGCCATGTTTAACATGGTCAAAGAGGCCCAGGGAATCAAGAAACTCAAACCGATGGATCTGGTCAAAGCCATGATTCAACTCCATGGGGATGAGGTAGACAAGAAGCTCTGTAAAGAAGCGATCAAGATTTTGATCAACTCCGGCCGGTGTGTTTACACCTATTTCGGAGGAAGCTTTATCGAGCTACCACATAGGGAAGGCGCCGCCAACGACTGATCGTGTGGGCGTCGCTATTGTGGTTTCCATGAACGTGAAGACACCTCGGCTCGTCATCGCCGGCCTGTCCGGTGATTCGGGAAAAACTATCGTCAGCCTCAGTCTGCTGGCGGCCCTGAAGCTGAAAGGGAAGAAAGTCGCCCCTTTCAAGAAGGGACCCGACTATATCGATCCCGCCTGGTTGAGCGCCATTTCGGGCGGCGTCTGCCGCAATCTGGACACTTACCTGGTGGATCGATCGGACGTGCTGAAGTCCTTCACGCGCCATGCCCGCGAGGCCGACCTGGCCGTGATCGAGGGCAACCGCGGCCTTTTTGACGGAAAAGACCTTACAGGTTCGCATAGCACCGCGGGGCTTGCAAAACTTTTGCAGGCCCCGTTGTTATTGGTGGTCAACGCCACCAAGGCGACGCGGACGGTAGCGGCCATGGTTCTGGGTTGCATGAATTTCGACCCGGAGCTGAACCTCGCCGGGGTTATCCTCAACAAGGTGGCCGGGGCGCGGCATGAAAAAATAATCAGGGAGGCTATAGCGGCTTCTTGCGGACTTCCGGTGGTGGGCGCGATTCCGAAGCTGGGACAGGACGATTCGCTGTTGCCGGGCCGGCATCTGGGGCTGGTGCCGCCGACCGAATTCCCGGATCGAGCCGGGACCGAGGCAAGGCTGGCGGAGATTGCCGACCGGTATCTCGATCTCGACCGCATCCTCGAAATCGCCGAAAAAGTCGTCGCCCTTCCGGCCGAGGAAATCGAGCCGTTACCAACGCCGGCGGGCCGGGTGAAAATCGGCTATTTCGACGACGCCGTCTTCACATTTTATTACCCTGAAAATCTTGAGGCGCTGAAAGCTCACGGCGCCCAACTGGTGCCGGTTTCATCACTGGCCGATTCGACCCTTCCGGAAATCGACGCTCTCTATATCGGGGGCGGCTTTCCGGAGACCCATGCCGGTCGCCTGGTCGAGAATCGGTCGCTGATGGAATCGGTGAAGTCGGCTTCTCTTCGAGGGATGCCGATTTACGCCGAATGCGGCGGCTTGATATATCTTTGCCGCTCGCTGAAATGGAACGACGTCATTCATCCGATGGCCGGGGTTTTCCCTGTCGATCTGGAGATGAATATCAAACCGGTCGGTCACGGCTATGCGATCGCGAAAGTTGACCGGGCTAACCCCTATTTCGAGATCGGCAGCGTTATCACCGGTCATGAATTTCATTATTCCGGAGTCGTTTCCGAAATTCCGGATGCGATGTCGTGTTTGACGGTGCAGACCGGCGTCGGCCTGGGCGGCCGGCGCGACGGTTTGCTGCAGGATCGGACGATGGCCTGCTATATGCATATTCACGCCGACGGCGTCAAGGGCTGGGCGGCGGCTATGGTAGCCGCGGCCGGGCAGTATGCGTCGGGAACGGCCGTCGATTCGAACCGAAGCGACAACCGGCCGGCCGCGAATCATGTATGATGCATGATGAAACGTCCGGCGATTTGAGGAGTAAAAAAGACAGGAAAAACGTACCGCCGCGGGCCGATGCGTGGTGACGGCCGCCGACGGATTTGACAGTCAGATAAATTTCAAAGAAAGAGTCACACCATGGCACTGAAAAAGAAGAAAAAAAGAGGACTTCGCCAGGCTTCATCCGGCGGTTCCGGAGTCGAGACCTCGACGCTTCGGCCGCAATATATTTCGAAAACCCCGCCTTGCGCTAACCGGTGCCCCAACCACAATAAAATCCGTAAGGCGCTGATGACTGTTTCCAAGGCGGAGGATTACGGCAAAACGGCCGATCAGGCCTTCGAAGAAGCCGCCTATCTGTTTTTGGAGACGACCCCCTTCCCGTCGGTCTGCGGCCGCATCTGCCCTCATCCCTGCGAAACCGAATGCAACCGGAAGCAGGTCGACGGCGCCGTCGGAATCAACAGTTTCGAACGTTATCTGGGCGATTTCGCTTTGGAGAAAAAGCTGGTCCCGAAGAAGCTGACGGATCAGGCCCGCTCCGAGAAAATCGCCATTATCGGTTCCGGCCCGGCCGGGATGTCCTGCGCTTATCAACTGGCGCGACGCGGTTACCCGGTGACGGTGTACGAAGCTTTTCCCAAAGCGGGCGGCATGCTCCGGTACGGTATCCCCGATTATCGTCTGCCCCAGAATATTCTGGACGCCGAAATACAGCGTATCCTCGATCTGGGCGTGGAATTGAAATTGAATACTATGGTCGGCAAAGATATATCGCTCGATGATTTACGCAAGGAGTCCAAGGCCATTTTCGTCGGCCTTGGCGCCCATAAGGGCTACAAACTCCGCGTCGAGGGGGAAGAAGCGGAGAATGTGATGGTCGGCACCGATTTCCTGCATCAGGTTAATGTGGGAGAAAAAGTCGATGTCGGCAAGAAGGTCGTGGTCATCGGCGGCGGCGATACGGCCATCGACGCCGCGCGGGTATCCCGCCGCCTGGGTGCCGACGTCACCATCCTCTACCGCCGGACCAAACAGGAAATGCCGGCTTACGAGGATGAAATCGAAGGCGCTCTGGAAGAGGGCATCAAGATCGAATTTCTGGCGGCGCCGATTTCCATCGCCACCGGCAACGGCCGGGCGACCGGCATGAAATGCCAGCGGATGGAACTGGGCGAGCCGGATGAATCGGGTCGGCGGCGGCCGGTGCCGATCGACGGCGATACTTTCGACCTCGAATTCAGCACCCTGATTCCGGCCATCAGCCAGGAACCGGATTTCACCGGTTTCGATATGCTGGTGGATGGCCGCGATTGGATCCGGGTCGATGAATCACGCAAGACCAAAATAGAAGGCGTTTTTTCGGGCGGCGACAACATCAACCTCGATATCGCCATCACCGCCGTGGCCCATGGCCGGGAAGCGGCCGAGGCTATTCACACCATGATCACCGGCGAAACCGTGGCCAAAGAAGAAAAGGCCGTCATCGATCACAGCAAGATGTTTCTGGCCTACTATGAGCATAAAGACCGTATGCCGATTCATCAGATGCCGGTGGAACAGCGTCTCGACAGCCTCGACGCCGAAATCGTTTCGACCTGGGCTCAGGACGAGGCGGTCAAGGAGTCGCTGAGGTGCATGAGTTGCGGTGAATGTTTCGATTGCGGCAATTGCTGGAGTTATTGTCAGGATAACGCCGTGATCAAGCCGCTGGTGAAGGGCGAACCGTACAAATTCAAACTGGAATTCTGCAACGGGTGCAAGAAATGCGCCGAGAATTGCCCGTGCGGATTCATCGAGATGCACTAAGCATGGAAAATAATTGGTAGGAAAATCTAACATACAATAACGGAGGATATTACAATGGCAATCTTTGAATGGAATGAAGTCAAGGTCGAAGTCGACGAAGACGGATTTATGGAAGAGCCGGATCAGTGGAACGAGCGCGTCGCTCTGGCCCTGGCCAGCACTGAAGGCGTCGATGATTTGACTGAGGAGCACTGGAAAATCGTCAATTACTTGCGTGATTATTATGCCAAATACGGCATTGCGCCGATGATCCGGAAGCTCTGCAAAGAGAGCGGCTTCCCGCTCAAGCGGATCTACGAATTGTTCCCTTCGGGTCCCGCCAAGGGCGCCTGCAAGGTCGCCGGTCTGGCCAAGCCGACCGGTTGCGTTTAATCGCCAGTCGTTAAATTAGGGGGTCGTCCCGTGGTGCAACTTCGGTCCGACCCCCGCATTCTATCCGGCATAGAATTCGGCTTTCCGGAGGCCGGGGCAGAGTATGGAATTAAAAACGTTTTTGACACAAAATCGCCGGGCCATCCTCAGCCGGTGGCTGGATCACATCCTCAAGACCTACCCGGCCGACGCCGCCCGGTTCATGCGGCAGAATCCGAATCAGTTCAGTAATCCCGTCGGGCATACCTATATCGCCGAAATCGAAACCCTGTTCGACGCCCTCCTCGGCGAGGCCGCCGAAGACGCCGTCGGCGATTCCCTGGAACGGATCAACAAAATCAGAGCGGTCCAGGATTTTTCGGCTTCGCGGGCGGTGTCTTATATTTTCCTGATCAAGACCGCCATCCGGGAGGAGATCACCCGGGAGGAGCACGATAAGCGGATGACGGCCGACTTACTGGCTCTGGAAACGAAGATTGACGGCATGGCCCTGACGGCTTTCGACAGCTATATGCGATGCCGGGAAAAGCTTTTCGAAATCAAGTGCAAGGATATCAGGCGACGCATGTCGCCTTTCGGAGGACCGGACAACGAAGAGTCCAATAATAGATTATAAGCATAAAGGGATTTCTAAGATGGCAACCTCATCCCCGAGTGACCGGAAAGGAGGGCGCGGCTTATGAAGGCCATGATAGCCCTGATGACGGTCATACTCCTGATCCTGCTGGTTATGCTTGGCGTGGGCGCGGCCAATCTCCATTACCTGTTCGGCATCGTCATACCGTATGCCGCCATCGTACTCTTTCTGGTCGGGATTGTACTGCGGGTGCTGAGATGGGCCGGCGCGCCGGTGCCGTTTCGCATTCCCACCTCATGCGGACAGCAGAAATCGCTGCCATGGATCAAATCGAGCACGCTCGATAATCCCCACAACCTGACGGGGGTCCTCGGTCGCATGGCCCTGGAAGTTTTCTTCTTCCGCTCGCTTTTTCGGAACACCCGCATGGAACTCAAAAGCGGTCCCCGCCTGGCCTACGGCTCCAGCAAATGGCTCTGGCTGGGAGGCCTGGTTTTTCACTACTCCTTCCTGATAATTTTCATCCGCCATTTCAAATATTTCGCGCAACCGGTGCCGTTTTTCATTCCCATCCTGCAAAACTTGGACGGTTTCTTCCAGATCGGCATACCCATCCTCTATATTTCCGATCTCCTGATCCTGCTGGCCATCTCCTATCTTTTTTTCCGTCGGGTCGTTTCGCCGCAATTGCGCTATTTTTCGCTGGTGGCCGACTACTTTCCCCTGCTGCTGATCGGGACCATCGCCATCACCGGCATCCTGATGCGTTATTTCTATAAAGTTGACATCGTCGCCGTCAAGAAGCTGGGCGCGGGCCTGTTGAGCCTCCACCCCATCCTGCCCGACGGTATCGGTCTCCTTTTCTATATCCATCTTTTCATGGTCAGCGTTTTGATCGCTTATTTCCCCTACAGCAAGCTCGTCCACCTGGCGGGCGTGTTCATGAGTCCGACCCGGAACCTGGCCAACAACAACCGCATGCGCCGGCATATCAACCCCTGGAACCCCGATGTCAAGGTCCATACCTATGAAGAATGGGAAGACGAGTTCCGGGACGTCATGAAAGCGGCCGGGATGCCATTGGAGAAGGAGTGATTATGTCTGAAAAAACGATCAAACCGGAAGAACTGCTTCAGATAGATTTCGCCCCTTCCAAGAAGGACTGGATGGACGCCACGGTGGAAATTCGGAAAGGCACTTTCAATTATGCCGCCGTCCCCAAAAGCGCCGCGTACCTGGGTTTGCCGAACGTGCGCAAGTGGCAACCGACCGACGACGACTGGCAGTTGCCGGAAAACTGGAAGGAAATCATCATCGATGGCCTCCGCGATCGTCTCAAACGATTCCGTTCGCTGAAGGTCTTCATGGATATATGCGTCCGTTGCGGGGCCTGCGCCGATAAATGTCATTTCTTCATCGGTTCCGGCGATCCCAAGAATATGCCGGTGGTCCGCGCCGAACTGCTGCGTTCGATTTATCGCAACGACTTCACGACTGCCGGAAAAATCCTCGGACGCGTCTCCGGCGGAAGACCGCTGACCAAGGACGTCATCCGGGAATGGTTCTCGTATTTTTACCAGTGCACCGAATGCCGCCGCTGCTCGGTTTTCTGTCCCTATGGGATCGATACCGCCGAAATCACCATGATCGGCCGCGAACTTCTCAACCTCCTCGGCCTCGACATCGACTGGATCACGACTCCGGCCGCCAACTGCTTCCGCACCGGCAACCATCTCGGTATTCAGCCGCATGGTTTCCAGGACAGCGTCAATTTTGCCATCGACGATCTCGAGGAAAATACCGGCGTGCGAGTAAACGCTCCCGTTAACCGCAAAGGCGCGGAGATTTTGTTCGTGGTGCCTTCGGCCGATTATTTCGGCGACCCCCATTATTTCGGATTCATGGGCTATCTGGCCCTCTTCCATGAAATCGGCCTCGACTACACGTTAAGCGCTTTCGCTTCCGAAGGCGGCAATTTCGGGCTGTTTCATTCCAACGAAATGATGAAACGGCTCAACGCCAAAATTTACGCAGAAGCCAAGCGGCTGGGCGTGAAATGGATAATCGGCGGTGAATGCGGTCATATGTGGCGGGTACTGCATCAGTACATGGATACCATGAACGGCCCGGCCGATTTTCTCGAGGCGCCGGTTTCCCCCATTACCGGGACCAAATTCGAAAACGCCAAATCGACCAAGATGGTGCATATCTGTGAGTTCACGGCCGACCTGATCAAGCATGGCAAAATCAAACTCGACCCCAGCCGCAACGATCAATGGAAGGTTACTTACCACGATTCCTGCAACCCGGCCCGGGCGATGGGCCTGCTGGACGAGCCGCGATATATCATTCGCAACACCTGCAACCATTTTTATGAGATGCCCGAAAACACCATTCGCGAGCAGACGTTCTGTTGCGGCAGTGGTTCGGGTATCGGCACCGACGAAAACCTGGAGGTGCGGATGCGCGGCGGTTTCCCCCGCGCCAACGCTGTCCAGTACGTCAAGGACAAACATGGCGTCAATATGCTGAGTTGTATCTGCGCCATCGATAAGGCGACCCTGCCGCCGCTGATGGAATACTGGGTGCCCGGCATCGAGGTCTGCGCCGTCCACGAGTTGGTCGGCAACGCTTTGGTGATGACCGGTGAGAAGGGCCGCGTCAACGACCTGCGCGGCGAACCATTTGTCGGAAAGGAGGGCGACAAGGATGTATGATGCCGGAAAAGTGATCGTGGGACTGGTGATATTCCTTGCCCTGCTGACCTTCCCCACCTGGTATAATGTGGCCACCGGTCAGGCGACCTATGTCCCTCAGTTGGAAAAGGCGGTCAAGGGCGAACGATGCGTGGCGGATACGACCTATATGAAAGCCTCGCACATGGATCTGCTCAACACCTGGCGCGATGACGTGGTGCGCAAGGGTGAAAGGGTTTACACTGCCGACGACGGTTCGCGATACAATATGAGCCTGACGCTGACCTGCCTTGACTGTCATTCCAACAAGGCGGAGTTCTGCGACCGGTGCCATAACTATATGAGCGTCGATCCGTACTGCTGGGATTGCCACGTTATTCCGGAGGAGAATAAATAATGGCTGTCGATAGAAGAAAATTTCTGAAAACGGCGGGACTGGCGGCTTTGGGCGCGGCCGCCGGACCTATCAGGCTTCTGGCCCAGGAAGAAATTCCGGGAATCTCGCCCAATCAGCTGCCGCAGGATAATCCGCTGACGGCCAAACGCTGGGCGATGGTCATCGACCTGCAAAAATGCCACGACCACGAGAATATCATCGACTGCGCGGCGGCCTGTCACCGGGCGCATAACGTGCCTCATTTCGACAACCCCAAAGATGAAGTCAAATGGATCTGGGAAGAGGATATCCATTCGGCCTTCATCGATCAGGAAATGGAGCATGTCCCGGAGGGATTGGAGCATACCAAGGTACTGCTCCTGTGCAACCATTGCGACAACCCGCCCTGCGTCCGGGTCTGCCCCACCAAGGCGACCTGGAAACGCGAACAGGACGGCATCGTCATGATGGATTGGCACCGATGCATCGGCTGTCGCTACTGTATCGCCGCCTGCCCCTATGGTTCGCGCAGTTTCAACTGGCGCGATCCTCGTCCCAAGATCGAGGAAATTCAGCCCGGATTTCCGACGCGGACGCGAGGTGTGGTCGAGAAATGCACCTTCTGCGAGGAACGTCTGGCCAAGGGCCAGATACCGGCCTGCGTCGAAGCCGCTAAAAACGATGCCTTGGTCTTCGGCGATATTGAGGACCCTGAATCCAAAGTCCGTGAACTGCTCCGGACGCGTTTTTCCATCAGGCGCAAACCGGAACTGGGCACCCAACCCGAAGTCTACTACTTGGTGTGAGGTAGTTATGATAGAGAAGGCGTTAACCGGAAGTAAAAGATACTGGACCTGGATCGGTTTTTTGCTGGTGGTCATATTAGCCGGCACGCTGGCCTGGTTCAAACAGTACGAGGTAGGCCTGGGTATCACCGGCCTCAGCCGCGACGTCACCTGGGGATTCTATATCGCCCAGTTCACCTTCATGGTCGGTGTGGCCGCTTCGGCCGTGATGCTGGTTCTGCCGTACTACCTGCACGACAACAAATCGTTCGGCAAGATTACCATCCTCGGGGAATTCGTCGCCGTCGGCAGTGTTATCGTCTGCATGACCTTCATCTTCGTCGATATGGGACAGCCGTTTCGGATCGCCAACGTCTTTCTGCATCCGTCGCCCCGCTCGGTCATGTTCTGGGACACGGTCGTTTTGTTCGGCTACCTGGTCCTGAATATCATCATCGGGTGGACGGTGCTGGGGGCCGAGCGCAAATCATTACCGGCTCCCAAATGGGTCAAACCGATCATCATCATCTCCATCCCGTGGGCGATCAGCATCCACACCGTGACGGCCTTTCTTTATTCGGGTCTGGCCGCCCGTCCTTTCTGGATGACGGCCGTTCTGGCTCCGCGTTTTCTGGCCTCGGCTTTCGCCGCCGGCCCGGCCCTGATTATCCTGCTCTGTCTCATCCTCCGCAAACTGACATTCTTCGATGCCGGTAAGGAAGCGATTCGGAAGCTGGCGGTGATCATGACCTACGCTATGGCCATCAATGTTTTTCTGGTTCTGATGGAGATTTTCACGGCCGTTTACAGCGCCATGCCGGAGCATACCTCGCATTTTCAATACCTGTTTTTCGGTCTGGACGGCAAAAGCGCTCTAACGCCGTACATGTGGTTGTCTTCCATCCTGGCGGTGGTCACGCTGATTCTACTGTTCAATCCCAAAACCCGGCATAATGAAAACCTGCTGGCTTTCGCCTGCGTCACCCTTTTCATTTCGCTCTGGATCGACAAGGGGATGGCGATGGTGGTAGCCGGATATATTCCCAATTACATGGGCGCAGTGACCGAATATATGCCGACTTTCCCGGAACTTCTGATATCTTTCGGTGTCTATGGTCTGGGAACTTTGATTGTCACGGTGCTTTACAAAATCGCCCTGACGGTCAAGGAGAAGGCGGTCTGATCGACAAAGGAACGAATTGGAACAGGCCCCGGCCCCGGGGGAATAGTGCGGCTGGCCGGGCAATAGATTAAGGTGGAGGGGTTGCATGATGCAACCCCTGATTTTTCTATGCGACCGACAAATAAAAAATCCGATGTGGTTATCATAGGTGGGGTCGCCTGCGGCCCCAAGACGGCGGCGACTTTGGCGCGGCGTTTGCCCCAGGCGACAATTACCGTCTTTCAGAGGGAGTCGAATATATCCTATGGCACCTGCGGTCTCCCTTATTTCGCCTCGGGCGATATCAACGGTTTCGAAGATTTGACCAAAACCTCATACGATGTGCCGCGCACCCCCGATTTTTTCAGCCGTTCCAAGGGCTTCGACGTTTTCACCGATACGGAAATCATCGCCATTGATCGTGAAAGAAAAATCATCACGGCTAAAATTCTCGCCAGCGGTGAAACTTATGAGCATGAGTATGGAACGCTGGTGCTGGCGACCGGAGCGGTTCACAATAATCCGCCGTTTCCGTACCCCGAAAGTCCCCGGGTGCGGCCGTTCACCCGGCCCGAGGATGCCATCGGTTTCCGCCGACTGGCCGAACAGGGTCAGGTCGGCAAGGCGCTGGTGGTCGGGGGCGGGTTTATCGGATGCGAGCTGGCCGAGGCGGCGGGCAGTTTATGGGGAATCGAGACGGTGCTGGTCGAAAAGGAACCGCAAATTCTGCCCTATGTCCTCGACCCTGAAATGGCGGCCATCGCCGAGCGGGAAATGAAGCGGCAGGATATAGAAGTCATCACCGGCGCCTCGGTTGATCGCGTCGAGTTGGATGATAACGGTGACCCGCTGGTTTTCATCGACGGCCGCGAACCGATCGCCGTCGATTATGTCTTCCTGTGCATGGGCGTACACCCCGAGACTACTCTGGCAACTCAATGCGGCCTCGAAATCGGCGAATCGGGCGGAATTATTGTGGACAATCAGATGCGCACCTCCGATCCAGACATTTACGCCGGCGGCGACTGCATCGAAACTGTCAACCAGATCACCGGGCGCAAATTTTATATTCCGATGGGATCGTTGGCCAACCGGCACGGCCGTGTCATCGCCGAGAATATCGCCGGGAATCCGATGGAATTCCCCGGGGCGCTGGGGGCTTTTCTGGTCAAGATTTTTGATCTCAATGTCGGGGCGGTGGGCCTTTCGGCCCGGGCCGCTGAGCAGGCCGGGATTCGGGCCGAGACCGTGTGGGGCAGTTTCGCCGATAAGCCGGATTACTATCCCGAAAGCAAGTCGATGACTCTGAAATTGGTTTATGAGTCGGAAACCGGCCATGTGATCGGCCTGCAGGCGGCCGGGAACGGCGATATTTGCCGCCGAATCGACACTATGTCGGCTCTGATACAATCGCGGGCCAAACTCGAAGACGTTTTTAATTTCGAGCATGGCTATGCGCCTCCTTACGCCGAAGCTCTCGACCCGCTTCATCATCTGGCGGCCATCGCTCAAGCCCAGTCGGACCGGGGCATTGTTTTCATCAGTCCCGGAGCCGATTTTTCGGCCTACGACAGCGATACAATCTGGCTCGATGTGCGCGAAAAGGCTGAAATCGAGGCCGAACCGTGGCCGATGGACGCCATTAGCGGCCGATTGGAGGCAATTCCCCTAAATGATTTGCGCGGCAGGCTTGACGAACTCGATAAAAGCTGTAAATTCGTTATCGTTTGCAAGCGCGGCCCTCGTTCATACCAGACGGCGGTTATTCTGCGTCAGGCCGGGTTTGAACGGGTTGAAATTATCAGCGGCGGCTATCAGGCGTCGCGGGCGTAGAGGATTGATTGGTCGATGAGTGAACGAAGGAACGAAAGTCGATGATACCCTGCAACTGGCAACTGGTCCTGTGCGGGATCAATCATCATTCGGCGACTCTGGAAGAGCGCGAGGCGCTCCAGATCGGCCGGGATGAGCTGGCCCGGGCCAATTCTATTTTGGGGTACATGGATGGAATCAAGGAAGCGGTGGTCCTGTCCACCTGTAACCGGGTGGAGTTTTATATGATCGCGGATCGCCAGGCGGCGGCTTTCGATATGGTCGCTTCGTTTTATCGTGAATTCAAAAAGCTGGATATCTCCGGGCTGAAAGACAATTTCTATATCCACGAGGACAAACAGGCGGTCGAACATCTTTTCCGCGTCGCGGCCGGCATCGATTCCATGGTCCTGGGCGAAAACGAAGTCCTGGGCCAGACCAAAGAAGCCTATTCCTCAGCCTGCGCCGTCAAGACCTCCGGCAAAGTCATGCATGGTCTTTTCCATCAAGCCTTCCGGATCGGAAAAAGAGTACGATCCGACACCGAACTGGGCAACGGCGCCTGCTCGGTTTCGACCGCCACCATCGAGATGATCAAGTCCCGTATCGAACATCAAACCGACCCGACGATTCTGTTTGTGGGTCTCAATCAAATGATCTCGCTGGCGACTTCGCGACTGAAACGACGCGGTTATGGGCGCTTTCTTTTCGCCAACCGGACCGAAGAAAAAGCCGTGGAGTTTGCGGCTTTGCATCATGCGCAGGGATATTCTCTGGAGAGATTGCCGGAACTTCTACAGCAGGCCGATATTGTCGTCTCCTGCACCGGCGCCAGCCAGGCCGTCATCAGCGATGCCATGATTGAGCAATTGACGGCGGAAGATCCGGATAAAAAACTCCTGATCGCCGACATGGCCGTGCCGCGCGACGTGGAATTGAAAAAAGACTATGCCGGGATCGAATATTACGATCTGGAAGACGTCAAACGGTTCGTCCGCGACCAGCAGAAAAAACGGGAACTGGCCATACCGGAAGCGGAGGCGATTATCGAACGCCACCTGGTCGAATTCATGTACTGGTTCGATCATGTCCGCCACGAGCCGATGTACAACGGTCTCGGCGAGACCTTTGAAAAAATTCGACGTCTTGAATTAGACAAACTCCTGGAATCGCTTCCGGCCGATTCGCGCGAAATCGTTGACCGCGCCACCCGGCAACTGGTGGATAAATTACTGCAGGTCAAGGTTCGCACTTCTTTATCACCCGAAAAATCGGAGCGTTGAAATTATGTCTGCAAAATATTTACCGATAAACCTGTCTCTCAAGGATAACAAAATTCTGGTCATCGGCGGCGGCAATGTCGCCCTGCGAAAAATCGACACCCTGCTCGATTACGGCGCCGACATCACTGTCATCGCCCTTCAACCTGTGGATAAGGTCGATTATTTCGGCTCCAAGAACAAAATCAAGCTGGAGAAACGGGCTTATCAGGCGGGCGAGGCCAAAAATTACGGGCTGGTGATTTCGGCCAGCGATAACGAACTGCTCAACCGCCAGGTGTACGAAGAATGCGTCAAAACCGGCATCCCGGTCAATGTCGTCGATAACCCGGCTTTGTGCACTTTCACGTTCCCGGCCACTCTGCGGCGCGATTGCCTGTCGCTGGCGATTTCGACCGACGGCAAAGCCCCCTTCCTGTCGGCTCACCTGCGGCAGATTCTGGAGAGCATTTTCCCCAAGCACTGGGAGAAAATCGCCATGCTGGCCGCCGAATATCGGCGCCTGGCGCAGGAACGCTGGAAAGACAATCCCGAGGCGCGGACGGTGTCGCTCGATAATTTCCTCGCCGCCGACTGGAAAACACTGATCAAGGAAAAAGACGACGAGGCTCTGCATCAGGAGATGGAGCGGCTTTTGGAGGCGCCGGAAGAAATATTGAAAAATCAGGCCGAATAGTCGGCCCGATTTACGGTTCAACCTTCTGTCATGAATGATTAGGCAATCATGAGAAAAGACGGCAAAGGGACAGTCTTTTTGATCGGGGCCGGACCGGGCGATCCCGGCCTGATCACGGTTAAGGGCAAACGGCATCTGCAGAATTGCGACGCCGTCATTTATGACAATCTGCTGGCCCCCGAATTGATTGTGTCGATCCCGGCCAAAACCGAGAAGTACTATGTCGGCAAGCGCGCCGGCGTCCATCCGGTTCCACAGGAAGAGATCAACGAGTTGATGCTGAAGCTGGCCAGTCAGGGCAAATGCGTGGCCCGCCTCAAAGGCAGTGATCCCCTGATTTTCGGACGCGGCGGCGAAGAAGCCCGGTTTCTCAAACAGCACGGCATCGCTTTCGAAATCGTCACCGGCGTCACCTCCGGTATTGCCGGCCCCGCCTATGCCGGTATCCCCTGCACCGACCGCGAGAAAGCGTCCTTCGTGATCTTTGTCACCGGTCACAAGGCCAGCGAGAAGCTGAAAACCAGCGTCCCCTGGGAATGGGTGGCCGACGCCAGAGGCGGCACGGTCGTGATTTACATGGGTGTCGGTGAAATCGCCAATATCGTCGAGAAGCTGATCGGCAACGGCATGCCGTCCGATACACCCTCGGCTATCATCGAACGCGGCACTTTTCCTTCGCAGAGGACAATTGTCGCCACCTTGCGGGAATTGCCCGAAAAAGTGGTTCGCGAGAATATCAAGCCGCCGGCCCTGTTCGTTCTCGGCGACGTCTGTACCCTTCAGCCCGATCTCGAATGGTTTCTGGATAAACCGCTTCTGGGGCTTCGCATCATGGTTACCCGTCCGGCCGATCAATCGGAGGATCTATATTTTGACCTGCGTCAGCTGGGAGCCGAACCGATGCCGTTTCCGACGATTGCAACCGAACCGTATCATGACGAGCCGGGCTGGGAGGCAATGAAGGGCTGCCTCGACAAAAATTCATGGCTGGTTTTCACCAGCGAAAACGGCGTCCGCTATTTCT
>CAZGAV010000060.1:0-2207 GCA_964523575.1 uncultured Ignavibacteriales bacterium | reverse complement strand
TGGCTGGTTTTCACCAGCGAAAACGGCGTCCGCTATTTCTTCGATCAATTCGTTCACCGTTTCGGTGATATCCGCTATTTCGGACGGTTCCGAATCGCGGCCATCGGAACCGGGACAGCGCGGAGTTTACAGAGCTATCATATCGAGGCCGATTTTGTTCCCTCCCGTTCCACGGTCGAGGTCCTGAGCCAGGAAATGGCCGATCTGACCGATATCAAGGGCGCCAATCTGATTCGCATTCGCGGTAATCTGGCCGGCGATTATTTTGAGCGGACTATGCCGGAAGCCGGAGCCAAAGTTTTCCCCCTGACGGTATATCGGACTTTTCATCCCGACTGGCCTGACGGACTGAAAGAAAAACTTTTCGACACTCCCCCGCATGCCATCATGTTCACCAGCGCCTCGACCGTTAAGGGATTGAGTCATAATTTGAATGAAGATGAAATCAAGGCGATCACTTCGGACGCGAAGATATTCTCGCTGGGGCCGATGGTTTCAGAGACTTTGATCAAGAATGGTTTCGAAATCACGCGCGAGGCTGACCCGCATGATTTGCCGGGGATGATCTCAGCCTTGCTCAACCATTATCACAAAATCTGATCTCTGCCGCTAATTTATTGCGCGGAGACTGGCGCATTGGCCGTCCACTGTTCGGCGCTTTCGATTATTTCCAGCATGTTCTCGACGTCACCATAGAAAAAGGGCGAAGCGTCGATGTCGGCCTGCTGATTGTGGCGCAGAACCTCGCCGCATATCCCGGGCGGCGTATAGCCGGAGGCAAAAAAACAGGCCATGCCGGCCACGATAAGTAAACCGACTGCGAAACGAGTCAATCTCGTTTTCAGATCGATGGAATCATTTCCCATATAATCAGGCACAGGCATTCGGGATGGTCTCCTTAAATCGCATGCGGGAACAGGATCATGAAGGCCAGCCAGGCGACGAACAGAGTCAGAACCAGGTTGAAGGTCTGCCCGACGACATACAGCTTCATCGGTTTGCCGCCTTCCATGCGGCCGGCCAATTCCTTGAAATTCGATTCCAATCCAATCGACGCAAAAGCCAGACAGAAAAACCAGTTTCTCAGGACTTTGCTGACCGGGTTGATGAAAGTGGTTTCGACCAGATTGAAATCGCCCTTCATGGCGGGCACGACGATGAAGGAAAAAATTACGGAAGCTCCAATAAACCCGAGGACGAATTTGGGGAAGCGGCGCCATATTTCCATGGCATTTGGCCGGGGGCCGTTGTGCTCGCGCTCGACGCTACAGCACCAATAAATGGCGACGCAAAAGGCAAGGAGACCGATAAGCACGTTCTGAATCATCTTGACCACAGCCGCCACTTTTTCCGCATTGCTCCCCAGCATGGATCCGGCCGCGACGACGGCTCCGGTGGAATCGATGGTGCCCCCCATCCAGGCCCCGCCGAGGATATGATTCATGCCGATCAGCTTGATCCCCATCGGCATGAAGATCATCATCAGGACGGTGAAAATCAGGGTCATCCCCACCGCCAGGGTAAGGTCTTCTTTTTTGGCCCGACATGCGGCGGCGGTGGCGATGGCGGCCGAGACGCCGCAGACCGAAGTGGCGGCGGCGATGATAATCGCCAGGGCCTTGTTTTTCATCTTGAGGCGCTTGACGGCGTAGTTGTACATGAAGATAACGACAATCGGCGTCACGATCCAGGCCACCATCAACCCCGGCAGACCCAGAGCCAGAATTTTTTTGAAGAGGATTTCAGCGCCCAGCAGGACCAGACCGGTTTTGATGAACAATTCGGTTTTGGCTCCGGCCAGAAGCCATCGGGGGACGCCGATGGTATTGGATATCAACAGTCCCACCAGAAGTGCCCACATGGCGTAGCTGAGGCCCCAATATTTGACATTGGCCTGATCGGCAATCCAGTATGACAGGACAGCGATGATGAAAACGACCGCAAAACCGGCCAGATACCGGCCGACCGGGGCCGATTTCATGAAAGCCACGGCAATGGCGGTGAGAACCCCCAGTCCGATCATCAGGAGCAAAAGACCCACAAAGGTATTGCCGGTTGCGACGCCGTCCTTGATAATCAGGAAAGCGTCCAGCGGGCTGCTTTTCCAACCGTGGATTTTGGGCACCTTGGGAATCCACCGAAGCAAAGCGCCGCCGAGAATAATGAATCCCAGCCAGACCGCCCACCAATCTTCATCTTTCCAGAGA
>CAZGAV010000059.1:0-24355 GCA_964523575.1 uncultured Ignavibacteriales bacterium | reverse complement strand
GACGACCTCGCGGCCGAGAATGACCGGGAATTCGAACCGACGGCGCCGGAAGAGGTCTCCCGGCCCGATTTTACCTTTGAAGCGGCGCAAACCGGCGTTATATTGCAAAAGGAAATCGATCGTCTGCCGACAGTGTTCAAAACGGTCGTGACTTTGTACCATCTCGACCAGATGAGCTATGCCGAGATCGCCGGTGTCATGAAAATGCCGGTGGGAACGATAAAAAGTCATCTGTTCCGGGCTCGAAAATTGTTAAAAGATCGGTTGCTGTCGAAATTCGAGCGGGAGGAATTGTGAGTCAGGTTCATTTAAACGACAACCAGTTGCAGGATTACCTTGACGGCAATATGAAAGCCGGCGATCCGGCCGCCATCCATCTCGAAACCTGCCCCCAATGCCAAAAGGCGCTGGCTGTCTATCGCGGTCTATATGCGGTCATAGAAAAAACGCCGGAGCCGAAACTGGCTCCCGATTTCGCCGAAGCCGTCATAAAGCGCCTGCCACAGAAATATCCCGTAACAACACCTGCGGAAGCGAGCGGTTTCCGGATCAAGGATTCGCTGATCATGTTCATCGCCGCGGCCGTTATGATCGCGGCCGGCATCTATTTTATCCATCCCGATCTTCTGTTCAAATCCTTCTCCGGCCTGGCCGCGCCCCAGATTCCGCAAAGCCGGCTGCTCAATGACGCCACCGGTTTCCTTTCGCAAGTCAATATCAGCTATTTGACCGTTGTCTTTATCGTCCTTACCTTTGCCGGGATTGGCGTCGTCGATCGTATCATCACCCGCCGTCGTCGCCAGCAGCACAAACCGATTTCATTTCTTATTTAACCGGTTCCGGCTTTCAAGGTTGGGGCCTCCGGTCCCGAAAGAAGAATAATCCGATCCGCATTAGCCGTTGCTAAAAGATTTTTATACGTATATCTTTCATTATATCAAGCTTAGGTTAACCAAATACCAATGAAGATCGGCAGGCGATTCATTGGATCAAGACCGCCATAATCGCGAAGATGAAACCCGCACCCACGTTGTCCTGACCGAGGGCACAATGGTCTCCCACTACCGGATCATCGAGAAGATCGGCGCCGGCGGCATGGGCGAGGTTTACCTGGCCGAGGACACTAAGCTTGACCGCAAGGTTGCCCTCAAATTCCTGCCTTCCCACCTGTGTCAGGATGCTGACTGCCGGGCCCGTTTCAAGCGCGAAGCTCAGGCGGTCGCGAAGCTTGATCATCCAAACATAGTCACGGTCTATGAAGTGGGCGAATATCAGGGACGGCCATTTTTCGCCATGCAGCATATTGAGGGGCCATCCCTGAAGGATTGGGCCGCCAGCAAAGATCTAGCCATCGAAGACATAATTGAGCTTGGTCTACAATTGTGCCAGGGTTTGCAGGCGGCGCATGATAAGGGCATTACTCATCGCGATATAAAACCTTCAAATATACTGATAGATGCCCAGGGTCGCGCCCGGATCGTCGATTTCGGATTGGCCTCGGTGGTCGGCACAGATCAGTTGACCAAAACAGGTTCGACCCTGGGCACTATCGGGTATATGTCGCCGGAGCAGATTCAGGTAAAGGACATCGATCATCGTTCAGACCTTTTCTCGCTCGGTGTTGTTTTATACGAAATGATTACGGGGAGGCTGCCCTTCAAGGGAGATACCGAAGCGGCCATTCTTAATTCTGTATTGAAAGATATCCCCGAACCGTTATCACGCTACAAAAGCATTGTTCCGGATCAATTGCAGCGCTTGGTTTCGAAGCTCCTTGAAAAAGATCCTCAACACCGATACCAGAGTGCAGCCGGAGTCGTCAGTGATCTGAAGTTACTCAGAAGAGATTCGGAACCGGTTGCCTTGCGGCGTGAGAAACCATGGAATCGCCTTCGCCGTTTTCTGGTTCCCATACTAATGGCGATCGTTCTAGTTCTTCTCCTGGTCCTGAAACCGTGGAAGATAGAGGTTCAGCCGACCGATGTCGCCGTTGCCTCGGAGAAACGCCTGGCAATAATGTACTTCGACAATCTGGCAGATCCGGATGACCCTAAGAAATTGGGGGAAATCGCCACCAATTTACTTATCACCGATCTGACGGAATCACAATACGTCGACGTGGTCTCAAGTCAACGCTTGTACGATATTCTCAAGCTCATGGGTCGGGAGGGTGAGAAAATAATCGATAGAAATGTGGCCACTGAAGTCGCCAAAAAGGCCCGAAGTCGTTGGATGTTACTGGGAAGTATTCTTCAAGTCGAACCGGAGATTATCATTACCTCACAACTGGTCGATGTGGAAACGGGCAGCGCTGTCGCCTCACAGAAAATCAATGGTGAAGAAGGTGAGAACATCTTTTCTTTGATTGACAAGCTGACTGTGGAAATAAAGAACGATCTGTCATTGCCGGATGAGGCCCTGTCAGAAACGGATCGACCGGTGGCTGACGTTACCACTCATTCGGCTGAGGCATACCGGTATTACCTGGAAGGGCTGGATCTTAACCTTAGATTCTACTTTACTGAAGCTGAAGCCAAGTACCTCAAGGCCTTGGAATTCGATTCTACTTTTGCGATGGTTTACTATCGGTTATCAGCGCTGAAATCGGGCGCGGAAAAAAAGAGACTGGCCGCTCTGGCAGTGAAATATGCGGAGAAAGCCAATTGGGAAGAACAGACTATCATAAAGGCCTGGTATGCGAGGATTACAGGCGATTATGAAGAGTCTATCAGGCTGGCCAAGACAATTCTGGATCGAGATCCGGTGAATTTAGAAGCCTTGATGGCAATCGGATATATGTACGCTAACGACCTTCAGAATTTGCAGGAGGCGATCTTCCATTTTAAGGAAGCTATTGAAATCGACTCATTATATGCACCGGTTTACAATCAACTGGCTTACGCCTATAATAACATACACGATTTCGAGAATGCTATTTGGGCCATAAATAAATATATATCCCTGACACCCGATGACCCCAATCCATATGATTCCCGGGGTGAGATCTACGCCTGCAACGGCAAACTGGATCAGGCAATCGAATCCTTTAAGAGGGCGGTGGAACTTGGTCCTGATTTTTATGGCTCGTGGGAAACGATGGGGCAAATGTATTTATTCAAAGGGGCATACGATAAGGCACGAGAATGTTTTGAGATGCAGCTTACCAGCACCGATAAAAGTACTCGCTCAGATGGGCGGACCAACCTGGCTCTAATTCCCTTATTTCAAGGTAAATATGAAGAAGCACTTACTATACTAAATCAAGGAATCGCCGCCGATGAAATTGAGGGCCTGAAAAGGTGGTCAAAACACTATCACAAGGGTCGAATTTTGGCAGATAAGGGAGATATCGAAAACGCCCTTGAAGAAATACAGCATGCCATTGATAATTATGAGGCCTATTATCCTGACTCCCCGGAACCATTCCGCAGCTATCAGGTTCAGTTATTGGCTGAGCAGGGAGAGTATGGCAGGGCCTCTGAAGTATTATCGGCCTGGAAGCAGGATATCGAAGAGAAGAATTGGCCTTATGCTGGTTTTTACTTCACCGGCCTTGGGGGCATGGAGTTTGGCAGAGGCAATTTCGACGCTGCCGCAAAGCATTTTACCGATGCTGAGAAAAGCGTCACCGACCGGCTTCATCCCGGATATTTTCGCATTCACTTTATGCTGGCCAGGTCTTATATGGAAGCTGGAAAACCTGGTGAAGCCGTAATAGAATTTGAAAAGCTGTTATCCAACTATAGCAGTGGGCGGGCGCAGTGGGGCGATTTATCGGTGAAACTGCATTATTATCTGGGTGTGCTTTATGAAAAATCCGGCTGGAACAGCAAAGCTATAGAGCAGTATGAAACATTTCTGGATAATTGGAAAGCTGCCGATCCGGGAATCAAGGATCTTGAAGACTCAAGGGTGCGGCTGGCGAGGCTGAAGAGCAAGGCGTAAATAACACATGGAACCTGACGACGATAAAACCAGATCGCATATTACGCTGACCAAAGGCGTCATGGTCGGGCATTACCGGATTGTCGAGAAAATCGGCGCCGGCGGAATGGGTGAGGTATACCTTGCCGAGGATACCAAGCTCAACCGCCAGGTAGCTCTGAAATTCCTGCCGGAATACCTTGCTTCCGATCAGGACGCCAAAAGCCGGTTCACACGCGAGGCCAGAGCCGGTGCGGCCCTGAAACATCCCAATATCGTCACCATTTTCGAAGTTTCCGAATTCGGCGGGCGGCCTTATTTCGCCATGGAATGCTGCGAAGGCGAGTCGTTGCGCGACCTGATCAAGGAGCAGGCATTTTCGTTGAATAAATCGATTTCGCTGGCCATCCAGCTCGGAGATGCCCTGCAAGAGGCCCACGAGGCCGGGATTATCCATCGTGATATCAAACCGTCCAACATCATTATGGATAAAAAAGGACGCCCCAAACTGGCCGACTTCGGACTGGCCGCCGTTCGGGGTACGGATAAAATCACCAGAACCGGTTCGACGCTCGGCACTATCGGCTATATGTCTCCCGAGCAGATAAAAGTGGCTGATCTCGATCACCGTTCCGACCTGTTTTCATTCGGAGTCGTCCTGTATGAGATGATCGCCGGGCGACCGCCTTTTGCCGGGGATTCGGAAGCGGCGACGCTCAACGCCGTCCTCAACGATATTCCCGAACCGCTTTCGCGGTATAAGGCCGGAATCACCGATGAATTACAGCGCATCGTCTCCAAATTGCTGGAGAAGGACCCGGAATTGCGTTATCAAAGCGCCGCCGATGTCGTGGCCGATCTGAAACGTCTTGTGACCTCTGAAGCGGCGGCCATAAAAAAACCGGTCGATTGGTGGAATCGTTATGTCGTCATTGGCGCCGTAATCGTTCTGGTGGTCATAACCGCCCTGTGGTTTCTGGACAAATTGAAAATATTCAACGACACCGGAGGCGGTCAGGAAAAGAAAAAAATGCTGGTCGTCCTGCCCTTCGAAAATCTGGGCGACCCGGACGAAGAATATTTCGCCGACGGCATCACCGACGAAATCACCTCCAAGCTGGGCATTGTTAAGGGGCTCGGCGTCATTTCCCGCACCAGCGCCATACAATACAAGCATACCGACAAAGGCCTGCCGCAAATCGCCAAAGAGCTTGGCGTCGATTATGTCCTCGAGGGAACCATCCGCTGGGACAAATCCGGCGATACCGACCTCGTGCGTATCACCCCGCAGTTGATCAAAGCCTCCGACAACACCCATGTCTGGGCCGGCAACTACCAACAGCCGCTTCGAAGCGTTTTTGCCGTCCAGGCCGAAATCGCGACCCGAATCGTCAGCGCCCTCGACATGACTCTTCTTCAGTCGGAACAGCAGATGATGAATCGAGCGCCGACGGAAAATCTTCAGGCTTACGAATATTATTTGCGTGCCGTCGACGCCTTTGAACAAGACAGTGACGCGCGGCAGGCCATTCAGATACTCGATCAAGCCATCAAGGCTGATGGGAATTTCTGCCGGGCCCATGCCCTGATGGCGCAGATGCGGGGGTACGCATTCATTAACAGCCTTGATCGCAGCAAGGAAAACATCGAAAATGCGCGTCGCGCGGCGGACCGGGCCTATGAACTGGCGGCTGGAGAGCCTGATGGATATCTGGCGCGAGGATATTTCGATTACTATTTCGGTTACGATTACGACCGCGCTCTGGACAATTTCGAAAAAGCCCTGCACGATCAGCCCAACAACAGCGAGCTGTTGGCCGCGATCGGATATGTCAAGCGGCGGCAGGGAAAATGGGACGAAGCGGTCACGTTGTTATCTCGGGCGGTGGAACTCAATCCGTTCTCGATCTCAATCGTGAATGGCCTGGGGACGACCTATTTTGGAATGCATCGATTAAAAGCTTCCATGCAGGTGGCCGACGACGCCCTCAAGCTGATGCCCGACGACCCGAACATGCTCACTACCAAGGCGCTCATAATGTTTCTTCTCCAGGGGGATTCGCCTGCATTTCGCGAGATGGTCGAAAAAGTCGGGCGCCTGGTTTCCCAATCGATATCCGGCACTTTCATGGAATTGGTGGATATATTTCTACGCGACTATGAATCCGCCCTCCAATGCCGCCCCTCTGCCGAATATTTCGACGATACCACCGACTATTATATCAGCCGCGCCGAAATCTACCATCTGATGGGGCGTGACAGCATCGGCCGAATTTACGATGATTCGGCATATGCGATATGTGAAGCACTTGTGAAGACGCGCCCGGATGAAGCGATAGCGTATCTAAATCTTTCCTCCGCACTGGCTGGCCTGGGTCGCAAAGATGAAGCTCTGCGGGCCGCCGATCATGCTGTCGACCTGATTCCGTTGAGCAAGGACGCCCTGCTGGGCTCTCAAGTCCTTGCAACGCGAGCCTACATCTATTGCATGGTGGGGGAATACGACCCTGCCATCGACCAGCTGGATACGCTACTGAGGATTCCGTCAACGATTCAGGTCGAAATACTCCGTATCGATCCCGCATGGGACCCCGTCCGCGATGATCCCCGTTTTCAGGCCTTGCTGGATAAATACGGGAACCGATAAATCGAAACCAAAGCTCATAAAAAAAACAGGCCCCGGATCATACGGGGCCTGTCCAATTTTGGCCGCACTCTCCCTCTCTGGCTACTTATGATGTGGCCTTGCCCTGTTTTGGCTTCATTCCAAAAATGGCGCGGAAATTGCCATGCGCCAGATCGTCGAAATAGGTATAAACGACCGGGATCACCAAAAGCGTCAGGAAGGTCGATGAAATCATGCCGCCCATGACAGCGCGTGCAATAGGAGCTCGCAACTCGGCGCCTGAGCCGAATCCCAGGGCCAGCGGCAAAACACCGAAGATAGTCGAAAGAGCCGTCATCAGAATCGGCCGGAACCGGATCGGACCGGCTTCCATAAGGGCCTGATTACGCTCCATCCCCTGCGCCCGGCGCTGTTTGGCGAAGTCGATCAGAAGGATGGCGTTTTTGGTTACCAGCCCCATAAGCATCACGATCCCGATCATCGAAATAACCGAAAAATTCGAGCGGAAAATCAGCAAGCTGACCATGGCGCCGACAATTGCCAGCGGTTGCGACATCATGATCGAAAGGGGATCGACGAAACTGTTGTACTGACTCGACAGCACCAGGTAGATAAAGATGATGGCCAGAGCCAGGGCGAGGAAAATATTCCGAAACGATTCCGCCATATACTCCGCCTCGCCGACCATGGTCATATTATAACCCTGGGGCAGGTTCATCGAATCCATGACCAGCTGGATATCGGAACGAACCTCGCCCGACGAACGGTCGACGACGCCGCCGCTGATGCGTACCTCCCGCATACGGTCATAACGTCTGATTTCAGCCGGGCCGGAACTGGGGGTGATGTCCGCGATATGATTGAGCGGCACCACGAAACGGTCGCGGCCGGTGATCTCCTTGGCCGATGGCACCGACAGAATCCCCAGGCTGTTGGGATCGTTGCGATAATTTTCCTCGACCTGAAGGCGGATATCGTATTCGTCCTCGCCGTCTTTGTACCGCGACACGACGTCGCCGTCGATGAAGGTGCGCAAGGTCTGAGCCACGTCGGCCACATTGACGCCCAGATCCGATATCATATCGCGATTGAGATTGACGCGCAATTCCGGCTTGCCGGCTTCCATCGAAGACTGCAAATCGACAGCGCCGGGGATATGCTTGATGCTGTCGATCAACTGATTGGCGTAGGTGTCGATCTTGTTCAGATCCGGCCCCCGCACCGAAATTGAAATCGGAGCGCCATGCTGGTCAGCTTCCAGGCCGACAGTATAAAACAGGCCGGGAACGGTTTTGAGTTCGACTCGAAGCAATTTGCTGAGGCTGTCGGCCGACACCTCGCGCTTATTGAGATCAGTCAAATTGACGGTAATCAAGCCTTTGTAGACTGGATTGGAGCCGGAGCCGATCGTTGTCAGGACGCTGACCACCTCGGGATGGCCCATGATTAATTTTTCCACCGGCTTGACCTGATCGATGGTTTTCTTCAGCGAGTTGCCGGCCCGTCCCTCAAAATTGACATAAACATAACTCTGGTCCGTCTGGGGAATGAATTCGGAGCCGATAAAGGAACCCAGAAACAGACTTCCCAGAAAAGCGAGGGTCGCTATGCCGACGGTCGCGAAGCGGTGAGCAAGGCACCACCGCAGGGCCGGGCGATACCATTCCCGTTCGACATAGGCGAAGAAGTTGCCGAATCCGCGGATCCGTTTGTAAAAACCTTTTTTCGTCTGGTCGCCGATTTTTAAAAATCGCGACGACAGCATCGGCGTTAATGTGAAGGCCACGAAAAGGCTGATGGCGATGGCAAAAGCGACGGTCATCCCGAAAGAATAGAAAAACTGCCCGACGATGCCCGACATGAAAGCCACCGGCAAAAAGACGACGATAATGGAAAAGGCCGTGGCCGAAACGGCCAGTCCGATTTCATTGGTCGCCTCGCGAGCCGCCTGCATCGGCTTTTTGCCCATCTCGATATGCCTGTAAATATTTTCGATGACGACGATGGCGTCGTCAATCAGTAACCCGACCGCCAGCGACAACCCCAGCAGAGTCATGAAGTTGATAGTGAATCCAAGCAGACGCATCAGGGTGAAAGTGGCGATAATCGAGGTCGGAATAGCCAGGCCGCTGATGATCGTACTCCGCACATTGGCCAGGAACAGGAAAATGACAATCACCGCCAGGGTCCCGCCGTAGGCGATATTGACCAGCACGTCGTCGATGGCATTGCGGATAAAAACCGACTGATCGTTGACGATGGCGATACTCATACCGGCCGGGAGATCGGCCCTGATATTTTCGAGTTCTTTTTTGACTCCTTCGGCCACCTTCACCGTGTTCGCTCCCGATTGGCGGCGGATATCAAGGCCGACCGAGGTTTCGCCGTTGAGCCGCGAAGCCGAGGTCGGTTGTTTCTCGGTATCGAGTACCTCGGCGATTTCCGAAAGGCGCACAAATCGGCCGTGAGGCGTGAGAACCACCAAATCCCGAATTTGCTGGACCGATGTAAAGCGGCCCATGGTGCGCAGAATAAACTCCCGCCCGTCTTCGTTGACCTTGCCGCCGGGGTATTCTATGTTGGCGCTCCGGAGCTTGCCGGCTACCAGCGACGGCGTAATATCCAGCGCGCTCATCCGTTCGGGATCGAGACGAACCTGAATTTCGCGCTCGGCCTGACCGACCAGTGTCGCCGCGCCCACGCCCGAGATATTTTCCAGGCGGGGCCGGATGGTTTTATCGACATAATCGCTCAGGTCGCGCTTGGCCTGCGATCCCGATATGGCCAGCGAAAGGATCGGTTGCTCCTCGGGATTATATCGCTGGACCACCGGTTCATCGATATCCTCGGGCAGATTGCCTCTGATGGAGGCGACTTTATCGCGCACATCGGCGGCCGCATCCAATCCGTTGGTTTCCAGAGTAAACTGGATAAACGTCAGCGAATACCCCTCGTAAGCCGTCGTTTGAATATTATCGACGCCGGCAATGGTGTTGCACGCATCCTCAATCTTTTTGGAGACGTCGGTCTCGACCGTTTCGGCGCTGGCCCCCGGATAGACAACCGAAACGATGACGAAGGGGAAGTCGATGTTGGGAAACAGGTCCACCGAAAGCGCGAAGTACGATGTCACGCCCAGAACGATCAGGGCCACCGACATCATCGCGGCAAAAACCGGCCGTCGGATGGAAACATCGGATAAAATCATAAACCGGCCTCCCTGATAAGCGAACCGGGGGTGAGGTTTTTCTGGCCGACCACGACCACACGCTGACCGGGTTGGAGAGCGCCCTCGATGGCTGTCAGGCCATGCGCGGATGTGATTTCGGTGACGGTCAGCAAGGCGGCGGTATCGTTTTCCACCGCGTACAGCATCGCCTTGCCGGAGCGATAAATCAGGGCTTCACCGGGCACCACCAGGGCCTGTTTCAGAACCCGGGTTTCGATTTCGGCGTTGACATAGGTGCCGGGTGAAAATCCTTTGACCGGATCGGCGAAATGGCATTCGACTTCAAAACTCCGCGTCGCCTGATCGGCCGCATCGGCAATACTGTAAATGCTCCCTTTCATAACCACCGCCGAATCGGTCGGTAGCGGCACCGACACCGGCTGGCCAATTTTCAGTTGGCTGACAAGGTTCGACGGAACATCCAGAATCAATCGCAGGGAGCCGACGTCGGCGACCTCAATCACCGGCTGACCCGGAGCGACCTCGTCGCCGATGCGGACATAAATATCGGAAACGATACCGGTGAAGGGGGCGTCGATTTCGATCGACTGCCGCGCCGAACTGAAGTTCGCTTTGGCTACCTCATATTCGGTCTGGGCGCCGTCCAATTGCATTTCGGAAATAGCGCCGCCGTCGTAGAGGGCCTTCATTTTCTTCCACTGCTTTTCGGCGTTCTGAAAAACCGCTTCGGCCTGATGGTACTGCGACTGGATGCCGCCGGGATCGAGCATGACCAGTAACTGGTCCTTGACTATGGCCTGGCCGACGTTAACCGGAATGTCGGTGACCGTCGTCGATACCCGCGCCGGAATGACTGTCTGCCGGTTGCCCCGGAGACTGCCGCCGAAACGCAGTACGACGGGAAAATCCTTCTGTTGCACCGGCTGGGTCTCGACCGAGACTTTGACCGGTTGCCGAGTCTGGGTGGCCGTTTGCTGTTCACCGCCGCCGCATCCGGCCGCGATCAAGGCCGCCGCCATAATCATTATCATCATGCGAAATTTCATCATCATTTTCCTTACCATTGCGCGGCCCATTCGCGACCGACGACCCGCCGAAGTTCGCTGACCGACACCGCCAGATCATGAAGAGCGGCGATGCGGTTGACCCGGGCCGTGGTCAGAGCCACGTGTGCATCCAGAAGTTCGAGTTGAATGCCGATGCCGTTTTTGAAACGAATCTGCGCGATTTCGACGCCGCGCTCGGCCTGGCCGACCGTCTCGCCGAGGGCCTCCACCCGCTGCCGGGCTTCATCCACTTTCCCCCAGGTGTCGATGACTTCGAGACGCACCTGGCGGATCAATTGGCTGTTGGCCAGCTTGCTTTGATTGTAATCGACTTTTGCCTGCCGGATTTTGCCGGTCGTTTCAAAACCGGTGAAAATCGGCCAGTTCAATGTCAGAGCCACATTCCAGGAACGATTCCAGGAATCTTCGGCCAATGAGACCTTGGTGAATTTTTCCTTGAAACTGTCCCATTGCATGCGACTTCTGACCCCGATATCGGGCCGGTAGCCGCTGGAGGCGATGGAAATCAGCTTCTTATTTATGTTAACCATTTGCTCGCTTTTTTGCAATTCCGGACGATTTTGCAGAGCTTCCGCGGTCAATTGATCGATTGTTACTCCGGGAACGGCGACCTTCTCGATAGGCTCCGAAAGTGTGATCTCCGTCTCCGGCGGCAGGGCCAGCATATTACGAAGGTAATCAAGGGCCAGCCGGGAGCGATTTTCGGCCGCGATCCGGTCCGGACGGGTATTGGCCGCCTGAACCTGAGCCCGAAGGTAATCGTATTCCGAAACCTGACCCTGATCATAAAGCATTTTGACCACCGCCAGGTTGGAATCGGCCAGATTCTCCGCTTCGATAAAAACTTGTTCGGCATCGCGGGCCGCAACGGCGTCGAGATAGGCCCGGTCGGCGCCGGTCGCGATATCATGGCGCGCCTGCGATATGCCGGCCTGAGTGTATGAGTTGCCGTAGTGGGCTATCTTTAACGCCGCGCCGACTTTTCCCGCCGCGTACAGCGGCTGATACAAAGACAGGCCAAACGAATAGTTATGCGGCGTTCCGAATTCAAGGGTGGTGGTCGTGCTCTTGCCCGCTTCGTCGGTCATGGTAAAAATCGAAGTCTGAAGATCGATGTTCCGCAGATAGGTGCCGTCGAATGTCAATCGCGGCAAAGCGCCCGCTCGGGCTTCGAGGTATTGCCCCCGGATTCGATCTTTTTCCAGTTGCGCCGACTGATACGATTCGTTTTGCTCCAGCGCCAGACGCACCGCCGTCTCCCGGCTCAATTCGACAGCCCCGGCCGATGACAACGGAAGCGCCCATAAAAGCGCCAGGGCGACAAAAACAAGTCTCATCTGTTTTACTCCACGGTCAAAGCCCGGCATAAAAGCCGGACAAAATTTTCGGTTTCCTCATCCAGCGAGCGGGTCGCATCCCCAAACATCAATCGATGGTGCAAGGCATGTACGGCGGTGAAGACCAATTCGGCCCCGGTCAGTCGATCCGCCGGAGAAAGCTTCGCCGATTCCGGCATGGCGGCCAGGGCTTCGGCCAATTTATGCGCCGCAATCATCGATTGGTTGTGCCAGTTTTCAACGATCTCGGCTTGCGCCCGGACCGAAAGATGATTCCCGGCCGTGACCATCATTCGAAACATATATTGATGATCGCGGAAAATTCGGAGAGAATCCTGAAAACACTTGGTGAGGACTTCGCTCAGAGTTCCGCCCGACGCGATCGCCTGATCCAGAATCTGCTGAAATTGGTCGAGGCCGCGTTCCAAAAGAGAAAGGAAAATGTCCTGCTTGTCCCGGTAATAATTGTAAAGGGTCCCCTTGGCCAGCTCGGCCTCGGCGGCAATCTCATCGATTGTCGCCTCATAATAACTTTTGCGCGAAAAGACCCGGCTGGCCGCCTCGAGAATCGCCTCGCGCCTGGCCTCCCGCTCGCGCTCTTTTCTTTTAATTGTCGGTCTATCCATATTTAAACTCTCACGTCAATATTTGACCTTACGGTCAGTTTGTGAATATAACGTCAGAAAGCTGGAGATGTTACTTTTTTTTTCACCTTAACGGAATTTTAATAAATGACCTCGACCTTTCTTTACTCGTTGATACGCCTTGTGTTAGACGAAACAGAGAACGGCCGGCGACCGGGATATGAGAAAAATTTACGGACCGGACACTCCATTTTCCCAGGCTATATTCCGACCGTCCATTAGTACTTGACGATTTTGGATATTCCCGCTATTTTATAAACGGGTAATAATGATCGCCTCATTCATTACTTCTTTCCGCCTCAATGCCGGTCCGGCCTCACCGACCGGGCGAATTGTATATAGCTATCGATGTTGCCGGAGGTATGCCATGCCTTGCAAGCTTATGGTCCGACTTATTGCCATCCTGCTTTTCATTTTCACCTGGGTATCAATTGCATCCGCTTCGGATGATCAAATCGATCTTGGTTACAGCCCCAGCCAGTTGCATAAGGAAATGGCTCAGGCCAAAGCCGGCGCACTGGCTCGACAATTCGAAGCCGAAAAATCGCTCACCCCGGAAATCGCCGCCGCCGTTGACGAATACGATGTCTTCTATTACGACATCGACTGGCGTCCGAGTCTGACCGACACCATGCTTTACGGCGCGGTCACCATGTTCGCCCGCGTCACGGCTCCGTCCATCAATTCCGTAATACTGTTTCTAAGCGACTCCTGCGATGTCGATTCGGTGTACAATGCCTCGGGGCGTCGCCCCACCTCGCATTCGGCCGGGATGGTGACCGTTTACCTCGAACGCTCCTATACCATGAATGAGGAATTCAACTTCACGGTCGTTTATTCCGGCCGGCCCATTCTTTATTCCGAAACCCATAGCACCGACGGGTTGATTTTGTTTACCTATGCCGGGGCCACGGTTCTGTCCAATCTTTCACAGCCATACGGCGCGCGGAATTTCTGGCCCTGCAAGGATATCGTCGGCGATAAATGCGATTCCATCGACGTCCATCTGACCGTCGAGAATGGTCTTACGGGAGTCAGCAACGGCTTGCTTATATCTGACCTCGACAATGGCGACGGCACCCATACCTCGCATTGGCGGCACCGGTACCCACTCCCGAGTTATGCCGTCTGTCTATCGGTCAGTGAGTATGACTTATGGACCGACTACTATGTTTATTCGCCGACCGATTCCATGCCGGTGGAAAATTATGTTTACCCCTGGGAATACGATACGACTCATGCTTCGTACGGCCGCATGCCCGAGGCTATCGGTATTTTTGCCGACATGTTTGTCGAGTATCCGTTCATCAGGGAAAAATACGGCAACACTCAGGTCATTTTCGGAAGTATGGAACATCAGACAAATACCTTCATGAGTTCGATTATCTCCAATTTTCAGGGGTTGATTAATACCCTGGTGCATGAGCTGGCCCACAGTTGGTGGGGCAATCTGGTGACCTGCCGCGACTGGCATAATATATGGCTCAACGAAGGTTTCGCTTCCTATTGCGAGGCGCTTTATCATGAGCAAATCGAGGGCGAAGCGTACATGCATGCCTATATGGCCGATATGGAATACCTCGATGGGGGCACCTTATACGTTTATGACGTCGCCGATTTCAGTTCCATTTTCAGCTGGCGCAGTTACGATAAAGGCGCCTGGGTGCTTCACATGCTCCGCGCCGCCGTTGGGGATTCAGCCTTTTTTGAAGCCATGCGGCAATACGCCGACCTTTATGCCTATGGTAGCGTCGACAGCGACGATTTTCAGGCCGTGATGGAGGATGTTTCCGGAACCGACCTCGATTATTTCTTCCAGGAATGGCTCTACGGCGAATATTATCCCATTTATCGGTATTCGTATTTTATTGAAGACAACGACCTGGGCGGAAGCAATATCTTTGTGCATATCCGTCAGAAGCAGACCACCGAACCCCAGGTTTTCACCATGCCGATTTCGCTTCATCTGCAGACGGACACCGGAGCGGCGCCGGTGCGGGTTTTCAATGAGCGGCGGGAGCAGGATTTCATCATCACCACTGATTACCCGGTCGATTACCTCGACTTCGATTCCGACCACTGGATCCTGAGTCGTTCCATGTGGGAAGGGTACGGTTTTCATATCATCAATGAGACTCTGTCGCCCGCGGCGCAGGCTCAGGCGTACCTCGATTCGGTTTGCACCCGGGGCGGTTCGGGAATTTGCTCGTTCGAATTGCTGTCAGGCGAAATGCCGCCCGGCTGGAATCTCGACCCTTCCAGCGGTATAATTTCGGGTTATTCGACAGCCGAAGGCGCCTTCGCTTTTGAAATCAAGGCCGTCGATCTTGTCTATCCTCAGGAGTATTACGATTCCGTGATGTACACGGTCGTCATGGGCGAACCCGACCCCCGCCCGGGCGACGCCAACGCCGATGGCGGGGTCAATGTCGGCGACGCCGTTTATGCCATCAATTATGTTTTCTCCGGCGGCCCGCCGCCAATGTTTCTCAATTGGGCCGACGCCAACGCCGATTGCGATGTCAACGTGGGCGACGCCGTTTATTTGATAAATTATGTATTTAAAAGCGGTCCTGAGCCGCTAATGGGATGCGTGGAGTGACAGGTTGATATTCGAGCGATGAGGGACAGGAGCGATCAACCCCTGTGACCCCCTGGTGAAGAGGAAAGAAACATGCATAAAGGCCTATTGATAACGAGTATATCGGCGATAACCGTCATATTATTGTTTGCGGCTGTCGCCGATCCGGGTCAAACCGGCGCCAACATTTATAAAATAACCATCAATAGCCGGGACGAGGCCGCGGCTGCGTCACATCTGGGAATGAACGCTTTTCTCCGCGTCTCGGACGGTTATCTGGTGCAGGCCCTTTCGAGTATCGAATATGATCTCGCCCAGGCCGGCATAAATTATCAGCTTATAGCCACCGATATAATCCGCTCCCGGTTGGCCCTTGACGTAAGGCGCGACCGCAGCGGCCGTATCGATTATCCGATTTTATATGATGACGACGGTCTGCGCCTGTATAATGTCGATCCGCAAATTTTCAAGCTCCCGGCCGCGGAATCCGGGCTGACGCCTTTGCTGTCAGACAACTTGCTGATAACCTATCGGCCTTCACGGTCTCTTGATTTATCACGGCTTCCCGATATGGTCGATCTTGATTCTCTGGCGGCATCGGCGCTGGTCGATTCCTGTCAGTCCTATGTCGAGAGACTCCAGGATTTCCAGACTCGCATGATTGGCACCGATTCCAACTATGCCTCCCGCGACTGGCTGATCGATAAGTTCCATGATTTCGGCTATGATTCCGTCGTCACCGATACATTCATGGCCAATACCTATTACGACTCTCTTTACCTGTCAACCTGCCATAACGTCATAGCCTACAAAATCGGCACCACTTATCCGGATCATCAGATCGTCATCGGAGCGCACCGGGATTCCTATCCGCTGGCATCGCCGGGGGCCGACGATAACGCCTCAGGTACCTCCGGCGTGCTGGAAATCGCCAGAGTGCTGTCGGGGCTTGAAACTAAAATGACCTTTGTTTTCGTTCTTTTTGATGCCGAGGAAACCGGTTTGTTCGGAGCCTGGCATTATGCCGATCGGGCCTTCCGAAACGGCGATAGTATCGCTCTCATGATCAATATGGACGTCATCGGGTACTATGAGAACGCCGATTCGGCCACGGTGGGTCAGGCCCCCTGGATCGATTATGGCGATCTTTACCGCCAGTTGGCCGATTCTCTGCCGTCAATCGACCTTAGGGTCGATGTGCCATCGAATGCCTATTGGGACGGCGCTCCCTTTCAAATTAATGGCCATAACGCCATCACTGCCTTCGAATACAACATCAACCATTATCTCCATTCTGACCGCGACAGCACCACATATATGAATTTTGATTATATGACGAGAATAATCAGGGGCAGCCTTGTAACGGCTTATGTCGTCAACGACACTTATATCCCCGCTCCCATGTTGGAATTCGATTATCCCGATGGCCGCCCCGGATTTCTTTATCCCGGGACTGCTGCCGCCTTCGATGTCCTTATTGAAGGCTACGCCGGCGGCGTGCTTGAGCCCGGTAGCGCCGAATTCCATTATGCCCTCAACGGCGGGGAATTCGAGGTGTCGCCTCTGTCGGAGATCGGCGGCGATCTGTACCGGGTGACATTTCCGGCTTTTGCCTGCAACAGCCGCGTGGCGTATTATATCAGCGCTCGCGAAAGCGAGGGAGAAAGCTTTTATAGTGTGGACCCCGATAATCCGCATGAGATTGCGACCGGTCTCGGCGCCGAGGTCATCGCTGAATACGATTTCGAAAATTACTACGGCTGGCTGGTTTATGGCACAGCTACCCAGGGGTTATGGAGTCCCTGGAGACCGCGGGGACGCGATTTGATGGGACGGGTCCCGATCGATTATGACGGTTCCGGATTCTGCTTTGTCACCGGCCCCGAACCGGAGCCTTGGCAATATGAAGGAGGCGATGTCGATAACGGCGTCACCATTCTGAAATCGCCATCATTGAATCTGACCGGCGGACAGGTGCTTGTCGAATACGCCATATGGTATTCCAACAATGCCGGTGAAGCTCCCTTTAGTGATGTCTTTGAGGTCAAGATTTCCGGCGACGACGGCGCCACCTGGACCACAGCTGAAACGATCGGGCCGGTCATCCATGCTTCCGGCCGATGGTACCGGTATCGATTCTGGGCCAATGATTTCATGGAACCGACCGCTCAAATGCGTCTCCGCTTTGACGCCTCCGATTACGGCGATGCTTCCAATATTGAAGCCGGCGTCGATGCCATCAAAATCACCCGTTTCTCCTGCGGGCAGGCGGTGTCGATTGTCACCGATGGCATCGAGGATTGGACGGAAGGGATGCCGATGTCAACGGCGTTGGAAGTCTCCGGCGGGCACGGCACAATTTCCTGGGCCGACGTCAACAATGATTTGGAGGGTGCCGGTCTCTCGCTTTCGTCCGAAGGCGTCCTGGCCGGGACGCCGTCATTGGCGGCGCCAATCACCTTCACGGCCTCAGCCACCGATGAACTGGGGCAGTTTGATCAAAGGCAGTATTCCTTTATTGTCAATCCCGCGCCGGCTATCCTGACCGACACCCTGCCCGATGGAACTATCGGCGTCGCCTATGCTCAACAACTTTCCGCTTCCGGTGGAACAGGCCCGCTTATCTGGAATGATCTTGATGCAGATCTCGAAGCCACCGGCCTTGAATTGTCGCCTGAGGGTCTATTATCGGGAGTTCCGTCCGATACCGGCACGATCGCCTTCATCGCCGAAATCACCGATGCCGTCGGAGCCGCCGTCCAGAAACCGTTCTCGGTTTTCGTCAATGTTCCCTATATCTGCGGTGACGCCAATGGTGACGGCGATGTCAACGTCGGCGATGCCGTGTTCTTGATCAACTATGTTTTCAAGAGCGGTCCCGCCCCGGTGCCGCTGGAGGCGGGCGACGCTAATTGGGACGGCGACGTCAACGTGGCCGACGCCGTGTTTGTCATCAACTATGTTTTCAAAGGCGGCCCCGCGCCCGAATGCTGATCCGGCCTTGTTCGTAAAATATATCAAACCGTGGCGGCGGGCATGATGTCTGCCGCCGGGAAACGTCTTTAATATCAATCCCCGAAGCTCTCTTTATGCCAAAAAACGGCGTGTTTTTTATCGGGAAATAGTATAGATTGCTGTCCGGTAAAGAGCTTTCGCCGAGGATTGAGATGGGTGAGAAAAAGACCAGAGTCGATGCCGAAAAAATTCCGCGGTTCAATCGTAATTTTTTCGAATCGGAAAACTCCCTGACCCGTATCGGGACCGAGGCCATCGGCGGCAAAGCCTCCGGGCTGGCCTTTATCAAGGATATTCTCGCCGATCATTTCGCGGGCAAGCCGTTTGAGGGCATCACCGTCAATATCCCCCGTATGGCCGTCATCACCACCGAATTTTTCGATTACTTCATGGAAAGAAACAATCTCCATGAAATCGCCTTTTCCGACGCCGAGGACGACCGCATCGCTCATGCCTTCCAGAGGGCGTCCCTTCCGGCGGAATTGGTCGGCGATCTGAGAGGGCTGATCGCCTCGGTGCGAACCCCGTTGGCGGTGCGTTCCTCCAGCCGTCTTGAAGACGCCATGTATGAGCCGTTTGCCGGCGTTTACAGCACCAAGATGATCCCCAACAATCAGGCCGATATCGATACCCGGTTCCGCAAATTGACGGAAGCCGTGAAATATGTTTATGCCTCGACCTTTTTCAAAAGCGCCAAGGAGTACCTGAAAATCACCGGCAAGCAGGCCTCCGATGAAAAAATGGCCGTCATCATTCAGGAGGTAGTCGGCCGGAAATTCGGCGACCTCTTTTATCCGAACCTGTCGGGCGTGGCGCGGTCCTACAATTTTTATCCTACCGGAAAAGCCAAACCGGATCAGGGAGTCGTCGATCTGGCTCTGGGATTGGGCAAGACCATCGTGGACGGGGGACTGGTCTGGACCTATTCGCCCGCCTTTCCCCGTCTGGCCCCGGTCGTCGGTTCGACCGCCGAATTGCTGAAGGTCACGCAGACCGATTTCTGGGCAGTCAATATGGGCCGGCCGGCCGAATACGACCCGATTCGGGAAACGGAATATATGCTCAAGGGGAGCCTCGAAAAGGCCGAAGGGGACGGCGTCTTGAAATTTACCGCTTCCACTTATCGCCCGCACGATGATCGGCTGGTAGCTGGTATCGGCCCCGACGGACCCCGGGTCTTGACCTTCGCGCCGATTCTATGCGACCGGGAAATCCGGCTGAACGATCTCATTATCGAGCTTCTGAAATACTGCGAAGAGGCCGCCGGCTGTGAAGTCGAAATCGAATTCGCCGTCACCCTCGACCATCAGCGAGGCATACCGGCCCGGTTCGGATTTTTGCAGGTGCGCCCGATGGTCGTTTCGCATGCCCTGGTTGAAATCGCCGACGCCGAAATGGAAGGCGAAGAAGTGCTGGCGGCTTCCGACCGGGTCATGGGCAACGGCGTCATCGAAACTATCGCCGATATCGTCTATGTCCGTCCCGAAGTTTTCGAATCCCGCCATACCCGGAGCATCGCCGATGAAATAGGCGCCTTCAACCGGCAATTGGTCAATGAAGGCCGGAAATACCTCCTTGTTGGCTTCGGTCGCTGGGGCAGTTCCGATCCCTGGCTGGGGATACCGGTTGACTGGAGCCGAATTTCGGGGGCGGGAGTGATTGTCGAGGCGACCCTTCCGGATATGGACGTTGACCTGAGCCAGGGTTCGCACTTCTTCCATAACATCTCGAGTTTTCAAATCTGCTATTTTATGATAAAACATTCGGGCCGGTTTCAAATCGACTGGAACTGGCTGGAGGCGCAGGAAGAAGTTTCCGGCAGCCAATTCGTCAGCCATAGACGCCTGCCGCGGGCGCTGACCGTCAAAGTTGACGGCCGCGGAGGAAAGGGAGTTATTCTGAAATGAGCGACAACAAGCAATCGCTGGACAAACTGATTTCATCGCTTCAGGAACGAGCCAAGGAGCTCAACTGCCTCTATCGGATCGATGACATCCTGAAAGACCTGGACGAACCGCTGGATTCCATCTTCCCGCGAATCATCGAAGCTCTCCCTCCGGGCTGGCAATATCCCGATGTTTGCCAGGCCAAGATTATTTACAACGGCGCCGAATACCGCTCTTCCGAATTCAAAGAGACGCCGTGGGTCCAGCGGGCCCAAATAATCGTCGATAAAAATATTGTCGGTTCGATCGAAGTCTATTATCTGACGGAAATGCCGAGCGAGGACGAAGGCCCCTTTCTCAAAGAAGAAACCAAGCTGATCAACACTATCGCCGAAAGAATCGGCGAACGGGTCCAACACCGCCTTATCCGCCAATTGGCCAAGGAACTGGAAACGACCACTCGCGACGCCCGTTCGCGAAACCAGGAAGAATGGCCCATCATCCTGAAAATGCTCAAATTGACCGACCAGAAACTGTATCGCAGCATCGCCCGCAAAATGCTCAATCATCTCTGCTGGAGCGGCGTCCCCGAGGCCGAAGAATTCATGCAGTCGATATCCCTGCAAAAGGACAAAACCGAAGCGGCCGAGGAAGATGACTGGAACCGTCCCCGCCAGCGGCTGGATCGGGAAGCGGAATTCGATTTTACTTCGGTGGCCTTTGAAATCGCCAGCGACCACCTCAGCAACAAAGAGATTTTTATTCTTATTCAACGGTGGATTCAGGAAGACAAGCTGGGTTTTCTGGTGCAAGTGGTCAACCGCAATCTTTCCCTGTCGGACGTGGCCGACGCCATCCGGCGCTATCATCATCTGGCCCAGAATGAAGCCGAGGTCTATTCACCCAACCGCATCGGCATCCATGTTTCCCTGATTAGGCGTTTTTTATCCAGCCAGCTTCATTATGTCGGCATCGCCAAAGATTATATCGATGTCGATAATTTCTTTCATCTGTTGGAAAAGATGATTTTCACCACCGAAAGTCACGGCAAGCTGGGCGGAAAAAGCGCCGGGTTGTATCTGGCGGCGCAGATTCTCGAGAAGAAAGCCGCCGATTCGGATCTCCTGGCCAGTGTCAAAATCCCCAAAACCTGGCATATCACCTCCGACGTCCTCCTTCATTTCATGCATCATAATAATTTCGACGACGTCGTGGAACAGAAATACAAGGGCATCGACCGCGTCCGCATCGAATACCCGCACATAATCCAGAGTTTCAAGAGCGCCGAATTTCCCGATGATATCGTCAAGGGGTTGTCGATGGCGCTCGACGATTTCGGCGAGAAACCGGTGATCGTCCGCAGTTCCAGCCTCCTTGAAGACCGGGCCGGCTCATCCTTCTCCGGCAAATACAAAAGCCTCTTCCTGGCCAATCAGGGCACCAAACAGGAACGGCTGGAGGCTCTCAAGGACGCCATCGCCGAGGTTTATGCTTCGACCTTCGGGCCCGATCCGATCGAATACCGCAACGAACGCGGCCTGATCGATTTCGGTGAAGAGATGGGTATTATGATTCAGGAGGTGGTCGGAGTAAAAATCGGCAAATACTTTATGCCGGCCTTCGCCGGGGTCGCCTTCAGTAAAAACGAATTTCGCTGGTCGCCAAAGATCAAGCGGGAGGACGGGCTGATCCGCCTGGTGCCGGGTCTGGGAACCCGCGCCGTTGATCGTCTGCGCGACGATTATCCGGTCATGTTTGCGCCGGGTCAGCCGGGGATGCGGGTCAATGTCAGTCCCGACGAGGTTATGCGCTATTCCCCCAAACGGATCGATGTCATCAATCTTGAAAAAAACTGTTTCGAGACCATCACTCTGGCCAATTTCGTGAAGGAAGTCAGATACGAATTCCCCAATATCAAGCAGATCATCTCCGTCTTCAAGGACGGTCACCTGCAAAAGCCGGCCGGGTTGAGTATTGATTTCGATAATGAACGCCTTGTGGCTACCTTCGAGGGCTTGATGTCCAGCGCTCCATTTGTCAAACAGGCCAAGCTGATTCTGGAAACTCTCGAAAACACCCTCGGCTATCCGGTCGATACCGAATTCGCCTCCGACGGCCGCGACATCTATTTGCTCCAATGCCGCCCGCAAAGCTATAGCGGGGAAAGCGCCGCCTCGCCCATCCCCAAAGACCTGTCGGAAAAAGATATCCTCTTTTCCGCGAATCGCTTCGTTTCCAACGGCTGGGTGCCGGATATAACGCATGTCGTCTATGTTGACGCCCTTGCTTACGCCAGCCTCGACGATCAGACGCAGATGACCAATGTCGGAAGAGCCGTGGGCAAACTCAACAAGCTCCTCCCCAAAAAACAGTTTATCCTGATGGGGCCCGGTCGATGGGGAAGCCGGGGTGATATCCGGCTGGGCGTCAATGTCACCTATGCCGACATCAGTAATACCGCCATGCTTATCGAAATGGCTTTCCGGAAAGGCGATTATTCGCCCGATCTCTCCTTCGGCACCCATTTCTTCCAGGACCTGGTCGAGGCTAATATCCGTTATTTGCCGTTGTATCCCGATGATGAGAAGATCGTTTTCAACGAGAGGTTTTTCCATCGGGCCAAAAATGTTCTGCCCGATATTCTTCCCGAATATGCTTCGCTGGCCGACGTCCTCAAGGTTATCGACGTCCCTCGAAACACCGATGGCCACGTCCTGCGGGTGCTGATGAACGCCGACCTTGACGAGGGCGTCGGATTTTTCTCCTCGCCGACGACGTCGGCGGAACCGATGTCGCTGGTCAACGGCCATGACCGCCGGCGTGAGAATTACTGGCATTGGCGGCTTCAGGCGGCCAAAACGATTGCCTCCCGCATCGATCCCGAACGGTTCGGTGTGGTCGGCATGTATGTGTTCGGGAGCACCAAAAACGCCACCGCCGGTCCCGGCAGCGATATCGACCTGCTGATTCATTTCCGGGGCGATGAGGGGCAACTCGAAAATCTCAAAAACTGGCTGGAAGGCTGGAGCCTGAGCCTGGCGGAACAGAATTATCTGCGCACCGGATACAAATCACCCGGTTTGCTGGACGTCCATATAATAACCGATAAGGATATTGCTGAAAAAGGCAGTTATGCGGTCAAAATCGGGGCCGCGACCGATGCCGCCCGGCCTCTGCCGGTCGGCACGCAGTACAAGGAATCATAGCAATTCCCGAGTGGCCTTTTCCGGATAATTGAGATCGAGACGGATCAAAGCCAGTTCCGGGCCGTCATGAGCCGCCGAAAAGCACCATGTCCGGCCGATCCTGTCCTGCCATGCACCGGTCAGGCGCGCCGATTCATGGACATGACCATGGAAGGTGATCCAGGGCTGACGCGTTTTGATAAAGCGCTCGATGGCGATACTCCCGACATGCACATCCAGAGGCACATAGTCGATCATGAGGCCGTCGAGAGCCGCCCGGTCGAGCTTGGTCTGATAAGGCGGCGAATGAAATAAGAAAATGGCCCGCTCCATGGCGTCTTCGCCGGCCAGCTGTTTCAAGTCCTCGGCGATGGTAGCGTATTCGATATGGTTGTGCTCGACCGGCACCGACCGCCAGCCCTCGGTGGGCGGGACACATCCCGGATCGATATGCCGGGAAACATCGTATCGCTCCCAATCCTTCATCAAGAACGGCGTCGGCGGCACGAAGGCATAACCGTAAACCGGGTATTCATCCAATTGTATCCGCCGCTGATTTACATAAGACCAGATTCCCTCGCCTTCGATTTCCAGCACCGATGATTCTTCGGCCCCCCCGTCGTCGTTGCCGAGGATCATTATAATTCGGGGGTAAGCCTCGCCCATCCGGTCTCTGATTTTCTTCAATTCACTCAACAGGAAGCCGTGAATAAAATCCCCGCCCGAAACCTGCATACCCGACCATCCGGCCAGCCCCGGCAATAAATCGCCGCCCATAAAAACCGCGATTGGCTGTTCTTCCTCGATGCACCGAAACAGCTTGCGATAGCGGCGAACGTCGCCGTGCAAGTCCGAAACAAAAAAACAGGAGGTCAATCTTGGCCGTCCTTTGAGTTGAAG
>CAZGAV010000058.1:0-24724 GCA_964523575.1 uncultured Ignavibacteriales bacterium | reverse complement strand
GGAAGTCGCTTCCAAGACCTCCGACGTCGCCGGCGACGGCACCACCACCGCCACCGTGCTGGCTCAGGCGATTTATGCCGAAGGTATCAAGCATATCACCGCCGGCGCCAACGCCATGTCCGTCAAACGCGGTATCGATAAAGCCGTGATCGTGGTTATCGACGAGATCAAGAAAATGTCCAAGCCGGTTTCCGGCAAAGCCGAAATCAGCCAGGTCGGCTCCATTTCGGCCAATAACGACAACTTCATCGGCGACAAAATCGCCGAGGCCATGGAAAAGGTCGGCAAAGACGGCGTTATCACCATCGAAGAATCCAAAACCGCCGAAACCTACATGGATGTCGTCGAAGGTATGCAGTTCGACCGCGGTTATCTCTCTCCCTATTTCGTAACCGATCCCGACAACATGCAGGCCGTCCTCGAAGACGCCCTGATCCTGATCCACGACAAGAAGATTTCGAGCATGAAAGACCTTCTTCCGGTTCTCGAAAAAGTGGCCCAGATGGGCCGTCCCCTGCTGATCATCGCCGAGGACGTCGATGGCGAAGCTCTGGCGACACTGGTCGTCAACAAGCTCCGCAACACCCTCAAAGTCTGCGCCGTCAAGGCTCCCGGTTTCGGCGACCGCCGCAAAGCCATGCTCGAGGATATCTCGGTTCTGACCAGCGGTCAGGTTATCTCCGAAGAAGTCGGCTTCAAGCTCGAAAATGCCGTCGTTTCCGACCTTGGCTCGGCCAAGAAGATCACCATCGACAAAGACAACACGACCATCGTCGAAGGCGGCGGGGAAACCGCTAAGATCAAAGGCCGGATCGAGCAGATTCGTCGGCAGATCGAGGATACCACCTCCGATTACGACCGCGAAAAACTGCAGGAACGTCTGGCCAAGCTGGCCGGCGGCGTGGCCGTGATCAACGTCGGCGCCGCGACCGAGACCGAAATGAAGGAAAAGAAGGCTCGTGTCGAGGACGCTCTCAATGCCACTCGCGCGGCCGTTGAGGAAGGTATCGTTCCCGGCGGCGGCGTGGCTCTGCTTCGCGCCATCAAGGCTCTCGACAGCCTCAAGCTGGAAGGCGACGAGAAACTCGGTTCGCTGATCCTGCGCCGGGCTATGGAAGAGCCGATCCGTCAGATCGCCCACAACGCCGGCGTCGAGCCGTCGATTGTGGTCGCCAAGGTCCGCGAGAAGGAAGGTTCCTTCGGTTATAACGCTCAGACCGACGTCTATGAAGACATGGTCAAGGCCGGCGTTATCGACCCCACCAAGGTGGCTCGCACCGCTTTGGAGAACGCCTCCTCGATCGCCGGATTGCTTCTGACCACCGATGCCATTATCACCGACAAGCCGGAAGATAAGAAAGCCGGCGGCGGCATGCCCGACATGGGCGGCATGGGCGGTATGGGCGGCGGCATGGGCGGCATGTACTAAGCCGATAGCTCATAGCCATCGCTATTATGAAATCATGACGTGCGCGGCAGATGTGAATGCTGAGCTTGCGAAGTACCACATCTGCCGCGCTTTTATTTTTAGAATAATGCAATCCCTGTTCCGCCGGGTCCTGCCCGCCGCGGCGGGTGTGACCCGGCGGCCAAAAAAAGCCAGATGAGCCAACAATCATAATGTAACATATATATTGCATTATTGCCAAAATTCGCACTTATTGTAGCTATTATTATTAATTATTCCTTGACAATCGACGATAATATACTTACACATATAGTAGCAAATAAGCGACGTTAGCTCCGTAAAGAGGTAATAATGATACTAAAACGCGACATAACAAGTTGGCAATCTATGTCAGATCCGGCCATTGTCGATCAAATCGGCCAATTCATAAAACAGATGCGCTTGAATCGCAATTTGACCCAGAAACAACTGGCCGTGATGTCGGGTGTCAACAGGGTGACAATTAGTCGATTTGAAGGAGGCCAGGCCTCCACGCTGTTGACCCTGGTGCAGATTCTGAGGGCTTTGGAAAAACTCGATATCCTGAATTCATTCCATGAAGAGGCCGAAATAAGCCCCCTCCAATTACTGAATCTAAGGAAAAAACAGCGCCAGCGAGCGTCGGGTAAACACCTTTCACATAAATCGAAAAACGAGGGGAGATAAGTGGTTGACGTCGCAGAAGTAAAAATTTGGGGCAATAGAGTCGGCGCCGTTGCCTGGAATGAATCAAGAAAACTCGCCACGTTTGAATACGATCCAGACTTCCTGCAAAATGGTTTGGATTTATCACCAATTAAAATGTCACTTAGTGACGCCCGTAATGGAAATCGTATCTATAGTTTCCCGGAATTGGATTCAAAGACCTTCAAGGGGCTACCGGGTTTGCTTTCGGATAGTCTGCCGGACAGGTTCGGCACGGCCCTGCTTGATAGATGGCTATCCGAGCAAGGCCGCACCATAGATACGGTTAATCCGGTTGAGCGGTTGTGTTACACCGGTACCAGAGGTATGGGAGCCCTGGAATATCATCCACCCAAAAGGGAAATTAAAGACAAAAAAAAAGTAATTGATATTGAGCGGCTGGTAAAACTGGCTTCTGATGTTCTAATGGAACGAAGCGATCTTCACGCCGACATAAGTCGCTTGGATCGAGAAGATATACTTGAAATAATCAGAGTGGGAACCTCTGCGGGCGGCGCCCGAGCCAAAGCAGTTGTGGCCTACAACAAACGGACTGGAAATCTGCGATCAGGTCAAATCGATAATCTTGATGAGTATGAATATTGGATCATAAAACTGGACGGAGTGACCAACCAACAACTTGGAGATCCTTCGGGGTACGGGAAAATAGAATATGCCTACTATCTAATGGCCAAAGATTGCGGCATATATATGTCCGATTGTGAACTAAAGCATGAAGGGGATCGGGCTCATTTTATGACAAAGAGATTCGATCGCGATACCAACGGCAAAATTCATATGCAGTCATTGTGCGGTCTGTCCCACATGGACTATAATAAGCCTCGAGTATATTCCTATGAACAGGCCTTTCAAGCGATAAGAACGCTTGGTCTAAATTATCCGGCTTCCGAAGAGTTGTTCAGAAGAATGTGCTTTAACGTTATCGCTCGAAATCATGATGATCACACAAAAAATATTTCATTCTTAATGGACAAAAACGGAGAGTGGTCGCTGTCGCCTGCCTATGATGTCACTTACGCTTACAATCCGATGGCAGAATGGACGAAATCTCACCAGATGACCATAAATGGTAAAGCCGACCAAATTGTCAGATCCGATCTGACAGACGTTGCTTCAAAGATGAATATAAACAAGCCCGATGCGATAATAGATGGAATCGATGATGTTGTCGCCGATTGGCCCAGGTTTGCCGGGAGAGCAGGAGTTGATCAAGGCAAGATCGATGCCATCAAGAAGACGCATGTTCTATTCAGGTAGGAAATTCTTGTCCATCGCCGGCCCATATAGGGCCATTCTACCTATGTCACGGTTGTGAAAGGCGCCTGCGATAATCCCCCATAAATAGTCGGCCGCCCCTTTCCGGACATTTGGCACAGCCAAAGGAAGGACCCGGCGGAGAAGGGGTGCACGCCACCTCAAAAAACACCGCCCCCGCAACAATTTAACCTGTTGCCCAAAAAGGCATTTTGTACTATATTAAAAAGTCAGCACCTTTGAATCTTTGCCAACAATTCAAGTCCCAGTTAATGCCTGCCGTCATGCATAATGATCGGGCAAAGGAGTATACCAAGCGGGGGATACAGAAATGAAAAAGGCCGCCATCATTCTGATCATAATCGGCGCCGGATTATGCCTTGTCGCCACCGCATCGGCATCCGGAAAAATTAAAAAAATCGACAAGGACAAAACCGCCATAACGGTTCAGCCTATGACGCAGGAACAACCGGTCACGCCCGACAATCCCGAAGTTACACCGACCGCCGATGCTCCCAATGCCGGTGAAGAAATAAACTGGCAGGTCATATCGGGCGGAGGCGGCTCCAGTAGCGCCGGAGGATTCAAACTGAGCGGAACGCTGGGACAATTAGCCGCCGGTACCTCGACTGCCGGAGCCTACGATCTCAACCACGGCTTTTGGCAAAACTTCGACCTGAGTGACTGCGACTGTGTCCCCGGCGACCCCAACAATGACCATACCATCGACGTCGGCGACGCCGTTTTTGTCATCAACTTCATCTGGCGCGAAGGCCCCTTCCCGATTCCGTACCCGGTTTGTAGCGGCGACACTCAGGCCGACTGTTTCGTCAATGTCGGCGACGCCGTTTTTATTATCAATTTTATCTGGCGTGAGGGCCCGTACCCGGTCAGTTGCGAAGAATGGCGCGACGCCTGCGGCGCCTACACGGGCAAATAACGTCGGCCGAGGACGGCTTAAAAAAAATATCCGAAAAATTAAACGGGGAAAGCGATAAAGCGCTTTCCCCGTTTTTGTCGATGGTGTAATTTTGGCCCGCCGGCTTACGTCGCCTTGACCATCTCAATACGTAACTGAATCTTGACGTCGTTGCTGACCACCAGCGCGCCGTCCTTGAGTTTGTTCTCCCACGAAACATGAAAATCCTGGCGGTTGATGGTCGTCTCGGCCTGGAGACCGGCCCGGGTATTGCCCATGGGATCGTCGATGATGCCGTTGAGCTGGCCGGTAAACGTGACCTCTTTGGTGACATCCCGGATCGTCAGGTCGCCGACCATGGTGAAAGTATTATCCGGCCCGACGGTGATCTTTTTCGACTTGAAAATCATGGTCGGGTACTTTTCGACGTCGAAAAAATCGGGCGAACGGAGATGGCCGTCGCGTCGGTCGTTTTCGGTGTTCACCGTGGCCATCTGGACGGTCGCGTTTACGGTGGCTTTGGACATATCCTTGCCGTCGAAATTGATATCGGCGCTGTAGTCACCAAAGTTGCCGCTGACGGTGCTGATAACCATGTGCCGGACGGAAAAACCGACGCTGGAATGGGCTTTGTCGACATTCCAGCTCTGCCCGTAGGCGACGCCGGTCAAAAGCGTCAAAACCATAACCGCGACTGCATATCGTTTGAACATTGGACCTCCTCAGATCTTGGCTTTTATCACCATAATCACTTTTTCAATATATTTGTTCCAACAAACAATACGCAAATCGCCATAAACCATTTTGGAAATACTTGAAACCCCGGCCCACATAAAGGTCGGAGCCGTCTTTTCTTGAAACAAAAGCGACGGTTTTTCGTCATCAATATAGAACATCCCCTCATTTCTCTTTCCGCACCCGAGTCAAACCCTGTGAGACAACAAATAGTCACCGTCCTTTTGAAAGGAGCCTTTTATGCCAGGAAAACGTGCTATCGTATGTCTCCTCTCCCTATTGACTATGGGCTTGCTGATGGTTGCGACCGTGGCCGGGTCTGACCAACCCGCTACGGATTTGAGAACCCGCGCCAAGGTGCCGGCCCGTCTGGGCCCGGTGTACAGTTTCCCCGTATCCGACGGCCATTACGATCCCGGCCAGAGCACGGCCACGGGCGCGGTTCGCTTGCTGAATCTGAGAGGGTCGTCGAGCCGTTCCAATCCCATTATTTTGGGGACGACCACTTATGACCAGCAACATAACTGCACCGTGGCGCGCCAGGTGGAACATCGCGCCATGTACGGCGCTCCGCCGGATAACCTGTACGGCAGTTATATCCACTTCGACTGGACTTCTCAGAACAATTTCATTCTCGGCAATAACCGCGGGATCGGTTATCAGGCGTACGAAATCGGCATATGCGACAATGTTTTCAGCGAGGGCGGAACCAGGATCGAGGGCGGTTATTCCGGATATACCGGAATCGACGCCGACCCCGGCGGCTGGGCCATTCCGACGGCGCACCAGAATGACGGCGATATTTATGCCTGCAAAGCCTACTGGGATTTCACTCTGGGCGGTCCGGCCTACGGCGTTTTCGTTTCCGAACTGCCGGGGGGGCAGGTCTGGGGCTGGTGGGTCAACGACGGCACCGGGCCGGGCAATGAAAATTCCTGGCCCAAAATCGAATGGGACATCGATGGCGCCGGCGATCAGGTCCTCCATATGGTGGCGGCCGAATTTTCCTCCGGTCTCGGAGACCCGCAGACCATCTCCTATTACCGACGGGTCGGCCCCTATGGCCAGAATAATGGCGTCTGGTCGCCGCAACGCGTGATCGACACCATTATGAATATAAATGTGACAGTAGCCTCTTCTCCGGTAAGTGACAGGGTGGCGGTCGTCTGGAACGCGCCCACCGACTACAAGCGGAACCAATACCGCGAATACGAAAATCAATGGGAAAACGACATCTGGTTCGCCATCTCCGATGAAGCCGGGGCCGATTGGGCCAACGATCTGGTTTCAACCGCCCTGGGAGCGCCCTCCATCGGTCATACCGTCGATCAGGGTATCGGTATTTCGGCTCTGGCCGGCGTCGGCGGCAACCTGACGACCTATGACGCGGCCAATCGTTATAAAGCCTATTGCGATATATCGGCCCTGATTTCCACCGATGATGTTCTCAATATCGTCTGGGGTTGTCTCCGCTGGGATGATTCGACCGCGGTTTATCGCCGGCAGGGAGCCATCTTCCACTGGAAAGAAGGCGACCCCATCCCCGGTCCGGGGCGGCCGGTGGTTTACGCCGAATGGGATACCGGCGGCACCTGTTTCGCCTATGCCTGGGGTGCGGATGCGGCCAAAATGAGTGTTTCCGAATGCGATGATAAGCTCTATTGCCTGTACACTCAGTTCGGCAAAGCCGAGAATCCCTGCGGCGACGTCGATTTTGATAATGGCAACACCAATGGTTATCTATACATGTCGGTGTACGATCCGGCCTATGACGCCTGGGATCGGCCTCAGCGGGTGACCGGAATCCCGGAAACGCCGGGGGGATGCACGCCCGGCGACGATGGCACCTGTAATTCCGAATACTGGGGGTCGATGGCCCGCTACGGCCGTATCGACACCTGTCAGTTCACCAGCCTGCCGGTTCTCGATATTCTCTACATCAATGACAAAGCCCCCGGTGATGCCCTCGATCAGGGCTCGGGCGTCTGGACCACCAACCCCGTTATCTGGTGGGCCTATCCCTGCCGTGAAGCGGTGGCCGAGCCGGGGTATCGCGACGATGCCGGCGCCGGTTATGGGATCGCCTACGGCAACAGCGTCCTGTATGTCCGGCCCGGAAGCGACACCGCCATCGTTCTCAATATCGAAAACGACGGTTTGATTGAAAACAATATCGCCATCACGGCCATGTCCGGCAACGCCGACGTCACCATCACCCCCAGCCTGAGTGCGGCCAATATCCAGCCCCGAAGCGCCATCCCGGTGACGATCACAATCGCCGCCTCGGGTACCGTCACCGACCCGACCGGCGTGACCGGCTCCATAACCGTGACTCATGACGCCGTCGGCAGCCCCCGTGAAATTCCCATGGATATACTCGTTTCATCGACCTATGTCACGCTCCAGAACGCCACACTGGCCACCGCCTGCAAAAACCTGCGGGTATACAATAACGGCCAGTTGAGCAACAACGCCTTCAATGCTTCGCTCGACTTCAACGATCTCTACGATCCCGACGATTGCGGCAACATCTATCTCTACGACGGCTCGCCCCTTATCTGCCGTGATGTCGGCGGGGAGACCCGATGCTATTTCGCCGCCTACGACAACGCCTTCTCCAGCGATCACGCCCTGCACCAGATCACGCCCCTGTACGTCGATTCGCTCGGTAACGTCGATTACACCTACAGCCGGGCCGAATTTATCACCAGCGATTCGGCCATCGGCTTCATAGTCGAATATTATGCTCCCAAATCCGCGGACACCTGCGACTTTGTCGTCCAGAAACTCAGTTTCTGGAACCGCGATTATGACAGTTCCGGCGTTATCATGACCGGCGTGGCCGTCGGCGAGGTTCTCGACTGGGATATCCCCGGCCATGAGGATAATTCCAACAACGAATCCGGCTACGACGAAGGCCGTAACCTGATCTACCAGAACTGTTGCGAGCATGACCCCTGTGACACCACCTATTATTGTCGCCGTTATGGCGGGATCGCGGCCTACAAGGACAATCCCTTCAAGAATTACCTGACCATCGAAAACGACGTCTATATCTACTCCAGCGGGCCCTTCGGCAATGATGCCCCGCTTCCTCCCGACACGACCTATGGCCTCATGACCGGCAATACCGGCTTCCATCTGGCCACCCTCGACACCTGCGAGGATTTGACGACTCTGGTCACTTTCGACGTCTATGATCTCCAGCCCTTCGACACTCAATGCGTCGTCAAAATCCTGTCGTCTTCGACTCAGGATCCCAACGCTCAGGCGCTCAAGGCCGACATCGACAAAGCCAACGCCTTTATCGACCATCACCCTGAAATGCGTTGCGAAGCGCCGCCGGCCCCGTGCGACTGTTTCCCCGGCGACGCCAACAACGACGGCCAGGCCAATGTCGGCGACGCCGTTTTCATCATCAATTACGTGTTCAAAAACGGCCCGGCGCCGGCGCCCTATGAAAGCTGTAGCGGTGACGCCAACGGCGATTGTCAATGCAACGTCGGCGACGCCGTGTACATGATTAATTATGTCTTCAAAAACGGTCCCGACCCGGTTGACTGCGAAACCTGGCGCGGCAACTGCGGCATGGATATTTATTAAACCCGCAACAACCTGCTGTAAACCGGCCCGCCCGGCTCTTTTAGAGTCGGGCGGGTTTTTTATATTCGATGCCGTGTGGTAATGGTATTATTTTTGAGGAGTCTGATGGATAACCATGATATCGAGACCGGTTCCTGTTATATTAAGCCATAATCATCCGCCGAGGTCGAATTTATGAATCGATGCCGATACAGCTTCAATCGCTTTCGCCAACCCCATCCCGTCTGGAGCGATGATATTTCCGCCCCTTTTCTGGCCGATGATATCACCACTCTGCACAGTCTCCTCCCGGGCTATAAGCCGACGCCGATTTTCCGCCTGCCGGTGCTGGCCCATGTGCTGGGCGTCAAAAATATTCTGGTCAAGGATGAATCCTATCGCTTCGACCTCAGCGCTTTCAAGGTGCTGGGGGCCTCTTACGCCGTCTACCGCTTCCTTAAAAACCGATGGGAAGCCGAACACCGAACAGCTTTTGACCTCCGGGATATCATGAACGGCGGCCCGAATCATCCCTGGGCCGGTAAATTCACCTTATGCACCGCCACTGACGGCAACCATGGCCGGGCCGTGGCCTGGATCGCGCAGAAACTGCATCAAAAGGCCGTGATCTATATGCCCCATGGTACGGCTCCGGCTCGTATCGAGAACATCCTCGCTCTCGGAGCCCGCGTGGAAATTATCGACGGCTCCTATGATGAAACCGTCCGCCGTATCGCCGCCGACGCCGAACAAAACGGCTGGCAGGTTATCTCCGATACTGCCTACTCCGGATATATGACCATCCCGGGCTGGATCATGGCCGGCTATATGACCATGTTTCGGGAAATGGAACCGATGGTGCATAGCGATTCGGTTCCGGCTGTCGATTTGGTTTTCACACAAGGGGGTGTCGGCAGTTTCGCCGCGGCCGGCGCCTGGTATTACGTTCACCGCTATGGCGAACGGCGTCCTAAACTGATTTCGGTCGAACCGATTCAGGCCGCCTGCCTGATGGAATCGATTCAAACCGACGACGGCCGTCTTAGCACTTCGACTGGATCATTCCAAACCATCATGGCCGGTCTCAACTGCGGCACGCCCTCGCATCTGGCCTGGCCGCTTCTTCGCGACAGCTTCGACCTGTTCATGGCCATCACCGACGATTATGCGACTGACGCTATGCGCCGCTATTATTATCCCCTCGGCGATGATCCCCATATAATTTCGGGTGAATCGGGGGCCGCCGGGCTGGGCGCTTTAATAGCGTTGCTGAAAGATAAAAATCTATCCGAGGCCCGCAAAAAGATTGGCCTCAATTCCGACTCCCGCATCCTGTTGTTCAACACCGAGGGCGCCACCGACCCGGAAAATTTCGCCCGCATAATTTCGGAGCGGCCTTAAACGTCAAAGGCCCGGCCGCGTCATGCCGCCGGGCCTTGTATCAAGGCCTCCCTCCCGGAGACAATTCAATACAGGTAATGCGAAATATTCACCTGCAGGCTGTATCCATGCCTGTCGATTTCGCTAACCGCGGTCCGGTAAACCTCCGATTCCGTCAGGGCATAATCCAGGCCGACCGACAGCGTGGTCGGGATGGCAATCCGATAGCGCAGGGTGCCGCGCATCGTCAAGGACCCCTCCGACAGATTATGTCGATCCGGCTCTCCAATCGTGATTTCTCCGGCCTGTTGATCGAATACATTGGTCCTGATAGCCGAGTTGTAATGACGGTGAAAGTACTCGGCCAGAAAATCGGCGCTGGTGCGCGAGTTGAAAATATACCGCGCGATTCCCTGCACATCTATCGTGTGGCTGGCCTGATATTCTATACGTTCATCGATCAGCCGGTCGTAGGTGGTCATGCCGTCCATGTAAACAATTCTTTGATCCACACTCGTTGAATAGGCATTATCATAATATCTGAATTCTCCGGTCATATCCACCTGCCAGCGAAGATTGATGGGCCGCGAATATTCGGCGGCCAGCCCCAGGTAGGCCTGAAGTTGTTCGATTTTTTCGTGTTGAAAATTGACCCTCTGATAATCCGAAGAGTAAGTGGTATCCATGTCCGTCGGATCATTTTCGTCGTGGATTACCCTGGCCATTTGCCTGTCCATTCCCTGGCTCCCCTGCTGCAGCCGCGTATTGTACTCAAGCCCCGCTCCGGCCCGGATTTTGAAACCGAATTTTCGGTAATAATTGGGAAAATAATCCCAGACATCCTCGACCAGAAGAGAGCTGTGTGACCCGGCGTCATCGATGATTCCTTTCGATTGCAGGTATTCCATGACATCCGAAAGAGCCCCGATCTTGTGCAGGCGTTTGTCGATGACATGGCTCAGGCGATACTGATAGATAATCTCAGTCAATCCCTGCATATCGTCGAAGGTCGGCGTCCGGCGTAGAAGGCCCGCATTTTGCAGTTCGTCGATGATATACAGGGCTGTCGCCGCATACTGCCCCTCATACATCCGCCCCCAGCCCGGCATGAAGTTGACATCGACATTGTAATACTTGAAATCGGAGGAGTTATCTCTCTGGTCGTTCTCGTTTTGAATCAGGACCATACCGGAATAATCCGGCGGATAAAATGCGGAATCGTGTCTTGCAGTTTCATTCGAAGATTCGGAATAATTGGTCTGCAGCTCGGCCCCGGCGGCAAAAAACCAATCACCGGTCAAATACTGACCGGCGTCCGCCGCCCATAATATACCGGCCCCGGTTGATTTGTAATCGCCATCGCTAAAATCGATATAATCCACCGCCGACGGATCATATAGAATATTCGAGTTCAGGGAATTACGGTGTGAAAGATTGCCGTTCAGGGAAACCGCCAGCGACAGGAAACGGGGAATAGTCTCATGGCGATATTCGATGTCGGTGCTTAACTGAAGCGATTGGGCGTCGTTGGAACTGCTTCGTTCCTCAAGGTCGATCATAAACGATGGGTCGGCGCTGACATCGTGGCGGTCGCCGTTTAACCGGGTCCCGCCGTCGACCCGCCATCTGAAATCGACGAATTTTTCCGGTATATAGCTGTCAACCGAAAATGACGGCGCCGCGGCTACCGATATCTGCGCCAGAAACATTATAAATGTTACCGCGAGCCAGACTCGCGAGAGGAGCTTGATGGTAGACATGATAATCCCTCCGTTTTGGCGTTTTGATACAATTCGAGATTTCGCCTTCGCAAATGAGACGATGAACTCCTCCTGTGAGCCTGTTTACGATTCCGACATCAGATATCGGCCGATCACGCCCGAGAATGCTGGGCCGATATTCCGAATGGATTTGATTGGTACCCCGATGCGAAGCAAGGAATATGCCGGATAATACACAATTTATCAGATCACTATGCTGCAACGACTTACTATGCGAAATTGCCTTATCCGGCAATCCCGGACAATTTTGTCGCACCTTTTTTGTGCCTCATTTGCCACACATGCACAGATATGAATCGTATCACATGCGATCATGTTCATTTTTTTGTTGAATATGCGGGGACCGTGCGATATGATAAGAACAGACGGGCATCTTCGCACCAACCCCAACTATGGAGGCAGTATGTACAAAAGAATTTTGATTGCGGTTGCGATCATGATACTGCCGGCGATTATCGCCTCGGCCCAGACCGAACAGGCCCCGGCCGCCCCGCCGGCGGGTATTACCATCGAGCCGGTGTTATGCACCGGAGTCGAAGATCACATGCCGGTCGGCGAAGCCGATAAATTTCCCGCCGACGTTGACCGGGTTTATCTCTGGACCAAAATCACCGGCGTCACTGACGGCGAGATGACGATCCATCATGTCTGGCTTCGCGAAGGCAAGGAAATGGCCGATGTCCCCCTGCCGGTCAAGGGCAGTCCCTGGCGGACCTACAGCTACAAAACGATTCCGCCCGAATGGGCCGGCAATTGGGAAGTCAAAATCACCGGTCCCGACGGTAATGTCATCAAGGCTGTAAGCTTCACGGTCGGCGGCCAGCTTAAACAGGAAACGCCGGCACCGGAAAAGCCCGCCGGGCAGTAAACCGAATCGCTTCGATACGGCCGATGAGGAAGGGCGGGCCTGATAGTATTCGGTGTTTGAGGTCATGCGCCCGGATTTGTTTTATTCGGGATAACAGCCGCCGGATTTTCCCCGGTATGGCAGGTATCTCGGAGGTTCAAAACCTGCGCCAACCAGGGATAAAATCGCCATCGAATAAGGCCATCATTAAATTGTAACCGAGTAATTCAGCCAATCGAATATTAGCTATTTATCGATTCTTTGTCAATAATTGCCCCCCGCATCTTTTGTCATTGCATCATTGACTCCTGTGTTGTAATCTGAATTTATTAATTGGGCATTTTTACGCGGGAGAGGATATGTCGATAAAAATTTCCAGGGCTTTGATTCTGGCCATAGCTTTGATTTGGGTTGCGGCCGCCTCGGCCACTGCCTGCACCAATTTGATTGTCACCAAAGGTGCCTCCATCGACAGCACCGTCATGATCACTTACACCTGCGACGGTGAATTCGTGCCGCATCTGGCCTACACCCCGGCCGCCGACCATCAGCCGGGCGACACCTTTGCCATCGAAAACTGGCGCGGCGGTATTCGCGGCTATGTCAAACAAGTTCCGCATACCTACGCCGTCGTCGATCTCATGAACGAACATCAACTGGCCATCGGCGAGACCACCTTCGGCGGCCGGGAAGAGCTGGAAAACGAGGACGGCCTGCTGGGATACTGGGACCTGATGTTCCTGGCCCTCCAGCGAGCGCGCACGGCTCGCGAGGCGATCAAGGTCATGACCGATCTGGTAGCCGAATACGGCTATAATTCCACCGGCGAATCGATTTCATTGGCTGATCCGAATGAGGCCTGGATACTGGAAATTATCGGCCTCGGACCGGACCGGCAAGGAACCGTCTGGGTAGCCGTCCGGGTTCCCGACGGCTATATCTCGGCCCACGCCAACAAAGCCCGCATCGGGGAATTTCCCCGGAACGATCCCGAAAATTGCATCTATTCCGACAATGTCATCGACTTCGCCGTTGAAAAAGGCTACTACGACCCCCAATCGGGACAGCCGTTTCGTTTCTGCGACGCCTATTGCCCGGCCACTCCCGCCAGTCAGCGTTATGCCGACACCCGGGTCTGGAGTCTTTTCCGCCGAGCCGCGCCGTCGCAAAATCTTTCGCCCGATTATACCCGCGCCGTCGAAGGCGCTCAACCCTATCCGCTATGGATCAAACCGGACAAAAAATTGTCGCTGGCCGATGTCTTCGACCTCATGCGCGACCATTACGAAGGCACGCCCTACGATATGACCGAGGGCGTTGATGCCGGACCCTATGCCACCCCCAACCGCTGGCGGCCGATGCAATGGACGGTCGGCGACGATACCACCACCCATTACGCCTGGGAACGGCCGATTTCCACCCAGCAAACCGGCTTTTCCTTTGTCTCCCAGTCGCGCGGCTGGTTGCCCGACCCCATCGGCGGTGTGTATTGGTACGGCGTCGATGATACCTGGATGACCTGCTACACGCCGCTCTATTGCGGCATCGACGATATTCCCGAATCGTTTACCATCGGCGATTTGCAGGAATTTTCATGGAAATCGGCCTGGTGGGTTTTCAATTTCGTTTCCAATTTCGCCAATCTTAAATACTCTTTCATGGAACCGGAAATTCAGGCCGTCCAGAAGGAGTTCGAAGGCAACTGTATGGCCATGCAGCCGGTTTTCGAAAAGACCGCTCTGGCCCTCCATAAATCCGATCCCAGACTGATGACCCGCTACCTGACCGACTACAGCGTCAGCCGCGGCCAATCGCTGGTTGACCGCTGGCGAAAACTGGGCGAACATTTGATCGTGAAATACAATGACGGTTATGTCAAAGACGAAAATGGACGCCCGCGCGAAAAGGGCTATCCGCAGGATTGGCTGAAACGGGTCGTCAAAGAACGTCCCGGTCAATTCCAATTGCCGGAAAGAAAAACCGCCGACGCCGAATCGAAACTCATTAACTGATTCGCGGCGGCCGACAACATAACCTCGGTGGAATTAAATTACTATGGATGAACCAAAAAATATTATCATTATCTCCGACGGCACCGGCAAGACCGCCAAGCGGTTGATGGACGCCGTGCTGGCGCAGTATTCCGAATACGCGCTCGATTATGAGCTCTTGCATACTTACAAAGAGGTGCGCGACCGTAAAACGCTGGATGAAATACTGGATAAAATCGACGACAGCTATCTGGTGATTTTTTCCATCATCAACGAGGACCTCGACAAGTATTTCCACGAACGCCTGCAGGATATGGAAATCCTCCATCTCAATATCCTGCGCCCGATGCTGATCACGATGTCGAAATTTCTGGGTGTCCGGCCCGATTACCGGCCGGGAATCCTGCATGTTGTCGATCATCGTTATTACGAAAAAGTGGACGCCATCGGCTACACCGTCGAACACGACGACGGCGGCGGAAGCCTGATCGAGGAGGCCGACGTCATCTTGCTGGGACTATCCCGAACCTGCAAGACCCCCATCAGCATGTACCTGGCCTGCAATTTCGGCGTCAAAGTCGCCAATATCCCGATCGTTCCCGATGACGTCATCAAGGCCAATATTCTTAAAAAGCTAATCCCTCTAAAACAGACCAGTATTTTCGGATTGATGATGCAACCGGAGGTGCTGGCCCAGGTGCGCGAGGAACGTTCGCAATTTTTGGCGCGCGACGCCGCCCGCGAGGAACGATTCAGCAATTATTACGATATCCGCGAGGTCCGCAAGGAATTCCGTTTCAGCCGGGAATTATTCGAAAGCCAGGGCTGGGAAACTATCGATGTCACCCGGCGGGCCATCGAAGAAATCTCGCTGGAAATATTGCAGAACCTTGGACTGCACAACGGCGATCCGGGATGGCTCAAGGATTGACTTTTCAGGATTATCGTCTTTTATATCTCGGCCTGCGCCTGATCGGCGACGGCGGTTTTATTGAGCATATTCCGGCTGATGCGGGTCAGGTAATAAGTCAGCCAGTCATCTTCCATCAGGTGATACAACCGGTATTTCATGACCCGCGGCGAAACGCCGTCCTTCTTCGCCGAATATTTCGATATCGGCTTGCCGCTATACTTAAAATATCCTTTCTGCGGCTGATACATGCTCATCAGCCATTCCATCAAAACCTGTACCGGCCTTTGATCGAGGCCGAGACCGATGTCGGTCAGCATCAATAATTCCCGGACGGTGCTGTGCCCATGATAATACATCTGCCGGATATCGGTCTCATCCTTGGTCCCCAGGTGCCGGACGAGAAACTCCAGTCCTTTCCTCAAGACTTCATCGTATTCGGGAACGCCGGCATGGTACAGAGCCGAAACGGCATGATAAGATGACCAGGGACAACTCCGTTCCCAGATCTTATACGGTGCGGCGGTGCCGTCCTTGTGCCGTTCATCGATCCATCCGCCGTCCTCGCGCTGCCAGCCGGCCAGCAGGTCGAACGATTTCCTGAGCATCGGGTCGTCGCCCATGCCGACTCGCGCAAAAGCCATTAGGTACAGCGCAAAATGACAGGGGGTGTTGGGCAGGTCGCCTTCCCGGCTCTGCTTGTGGCGCGTCATATAACCGTGCGAACTGGCGAAATAACCGTTGGGCCATTGATAGGTGAGAGCATAATTGCAGGCCCGCCGGATACGCTGGTCGCGTCGGTCGAAACCCATATCGCCCAGCAGAGGCAATATCCAGGCGGTCGTGACATACTTGGGCGTCGTCGGCTCATACCCCTCGAGCGGGTTATACGACGGCTTGGGCGCCCAGGCGCCCCCGGCGCACCAGGAACCGTCCGGCTCCTGCTTGGAAAAAATATCTCGGGCCGGTCCAAAATTTTCGACCTGAGCCCAGAGAGCCGCCATGTCCGAAGACTCGGGGTCGGTGCCGAGGAGGAACTTATGGGTCAGATAAACGACCGGCGGCGATCCGCATTCCAGGAGCCAGTTGACACTTGTCTCTATTTGTTTATCATCCAGAAACATGGTTTCCAATGTCAAATAGAACGGGAAGCATAAGCCCAAAGATGTCAACAACTGTAATGTAGCCCCCCGGCGGCCCTTCTGTCAACCGATTTCGAAACCCCCGTAACTCAGCGCAGGCTAAATTGCCGCTCGGCTACTTTGCCCACAGCGGCATGGCCGACAGGTCGATGCCGAAAACATGAACGCCGAGGAAATATATGGCCGCCGTAATCAGAACGATGCCCAGCAGGTTGAGATATATCCCGGTTCGCATCATATCGGTCATTCGCACCTCGCCGCTTCCGAAAATAATGGCGTTGGGCGGCGTCGCCACCGGAAGCATAAAGGCGCACGAGGCCGAAAGAGTCGCTGGAATCATCAAAAGCAAAGGATTGACATTGATGGCCACGGCCAGCGAAGCCAGAATCGGCAAAAATATCTGGGTCGTGGCGGTGTTGGAGGTAACCTCGGTCAAAAAAGTCAGCAGGGTGCAGACGGCCATGACGATAATCAAGGGCGGCAATTGATGAAGTCCAACCAGTTGTTGACCCACATAAGCCGCTAATCCGGATTTTTCAAAACCGGCCGCCAGTGCAAAACCGCCGCCGAATAAGATGACAATGCCCCAATGCAACTTGTTCGCTGTCCGCCAGTTCATGAGGCGCACCCGCCGCCCCTCGATCCGCGAACGGGCCGGAATCATGAACAACAGCAACGCCACCGATATGGCCACAGTGCCGTCGTCGATAAACCCGGGCTCCGGAAAAAGCGATGACCATCCGGGAATGACAAAACCGCCCAGGTCGATGCTTTTTCGAAACAGCCATAAAAAAGCCACGAGGGCGAAAAGAACCGAAATCACTTTTTCCTCGTATTTCATCGGCCCCAACTGCCGATGCTCCTCGCGAAAAAGGCCGGTATCGGCCATCATCTTCGGGCCGCGCGGAACAAACAGCCGGCTCAGCAACAGCCACGTCAGCAATAAAAACACTACCGCCACCGGGGTGCCGAAAATCATCCATTGCGTAAAACTGATTTCGGGCGCGTTCGGGAAACTGATCGTCAATATTTTCGAAAAGGCCATATTGGGCGGCGTCCCAATCAGAGTCGCCGTGCCGCCGATCGAGGCCGCATAGGCTATAGCCAAAAGCAAACCGGTCGCAAAATGCCCCACTTTTTCTTCGCCGAAGCTTTCCTTCATCTTGGCGATAATCGCCATCGCCATCGGCACCATCATCATCGTCGTGGCCGTGTTCGAAATCCACATCGACAGGAAAAACGTGGCCGCCATAAAACCGAGCATAATCCGGCTTCGACCGGCCCCGATGAATAATATAATCCTCAGGGCGATCCGCCGATGAAGGTTCCATCGCTCCATCGCCAGCGCGATAATAAAACCGCCGATGAACAGAAAGATGATATCGTTGAAATAAAGCCCCGCCGTTACCTTGCCCTTCATAATGCCCAGCAGGGGAAAAAGAGCCACCGGCAACAAGGCCGTGGCCGCAATCGGAATCGCCTCGGTAATCCACCAGACGGCCATGAGGATCGCCACCGCCGCGCATCGGGTCACCTCCGGATGCCCCGGTTGAAAATTGCCGAAGACAAGAACTGCCAGCGCCGCAACCGCGCCGCCGATCAAACCGATATTCTGTTTCAATCGGCGGCCCTCGCCTGATGAATTTTTTTGTGACATATAATTTATTTAAAAAATCAAATACAGTAACGCAAGCTAACTTATATTCGATCCCTCGCCAACAGCTCGATTTTTTGCCCTGACGGATCCGGCACTAATCTATTATTCGTTATAAGACAACGACATTGCTGTCATTGTCAATATATCAAACAGCCCCATTAACGATTGAAAGCAATTGTCCCATTTGGCCTTAAAATTTCTTACCAACCCGCTTAAATATGTGACGATGTTCAATGTCTGGACATTTCAGTCGCATCCGACCCTGCGATCAGTTTTGAAATATCTTCTTTTCCCCTTGACCCCGAATCGATTACAAATTGCGACGGCGCTCGGCAATGAATTTGCAAACAATAATAACATCAGGTCAAAACATACCCGCCAGAGAACTTACAAGTCGATCATTGAAACCCCGCTTCCCCCGGCGGGGTTTCTTCTTTTTATATCCGGGCCGGGCGAATTTCATGATTAATGAAAATCTATTCCAAACCCAATCCCCGCCTCATACCGGTTGATATATTGCCATCGCATATGACCCCCGCTTTTCCTTCAAGGTTTTTACCCCTCCCACACCGAACCCTGCCTGCCCGGCAGGGTTCTTTTTCATCCAATTATATCGCAGACTTCTTTCTTGACCGCCCTCGCTCTTCCGACGATATTGATATATCACGGTCGGCCCTCACGCCCGCCTGTTATGGGAGGTTCGGTTTGAAAACAGCTCTTCTCGTCCGCCTGTCGATCATGGTCGTCATCGTCCTGGCTCTTTTTCTTCTTCCCCATTTATGGACCTGGAGCGGCCTGCCCCCGATCATCATTATTTCACTGCTGGTGGCGGCCTTCTTTCTGGTGCGCTGGCACGCCCGTCATTTCGGATATCACTGTCCTCAATGCGATTACACCTTTGCCGTTTCGCCGCTGGTCGATTTTATGAGTCCCCATCTGGGCCGAAGCAAATTATTGCATTGTCCCCGGTGCGGCCATAGTTCCTGGTGCCATGAAATCGATCTCAAGGATATCACCGGCGAACCGATGACCGCTCCGCCCCCGCGCGTCGAAACCCCGCCGGGCGCAACTTCCCTGCGCCTTCAAATTTTTACAACTCTGGCCGCTTACGCCGCCCTCTGGATTTACACTTTTTATCTTTGGCCCTCACTGCCGGTGTCCGTTTCCGCCTGGACGGTACTCAAAATCCCGCTGGTGACATTAATTTTGCCGGTCCTGCAGGTAACCTTTTGCCTGTTTGCCCTGCGTCACGGTTATCGTAGCCGCATCTATATCGCCGTCAGCCTTTTCGTCATCATCTTCCTCCTGCTGGCGATCTGGATGCAACGCAATATCATGGCCTCATTGACATAGGGACTTTCGATGCTCCTGACTCTCAAACCCGGTATCATCTACGGCCCGGTCAATTCCCGGCGGCTGGGTCATTCGCTGGGCGTCAACCTCATGCCCGGGCGCTATAAACTCTGCTCCTTCAACTGCGTCTATTGCCATTTCGGCTGGACCAAAAAACTGGCCGCCGATTTAAGCGAATTCACCGCCGATCTGGCCCGGCGAGAGGATGTTATCAAAGCCGTCGAAACGGCCCTGCAGTCGGATATGGATTTCAAATATATCACCTTCTCCGGCAACGGCGAACCGACCCTGCACCCGGATTTCCCGCATCTGGTGGATGATATCGCCGCCTTGCGCGACCGCTACCGCCCACAGGTCAGACTCGGCCTGTTATCCAATTCCACCGGACTGCATCTTCAAACGGTGCGCGACGCCATTGCAAAAATAGATTTCCCCATGTTCAAACTCGACGCCGGCACCGAGGCGACTTTCAAGGCTATCAACCGTCCCGCGAAAGGAATAGATTTCAAAAGCATCATCGACAATCTAACCTCCCTGTCACATATCCTGATTCAAACCGCTCTCGTTGACGGCTCGCCATGCAATACTACCGACGATGAACTGTCCGCTTATTTCGATCATCTGCGCCGCATCCGTCCGGTCGAGGTGCACCTTTATTCCATCGACCGCCCCGTCCCCAGAACCGAATTGAGGTTGGTTCCGCCCGATAAATTGAAAGCCATCGCCGAACGCGGCCGCCGCCAAACGGGATTGAATATCAAGGCCTTCTATCCCCGACCGACAATCGGATGAATATCCTCCCACCTCTTTTGTTGACATTTCCATTCACATGACTATATTTATTCATATAGCAACTGACATTCTATTCAAGATTCAGGGAGGGAATATCATGAAACTGCATCCCGCGATTCTCGTCGCCGTAGGCCTCGTTCTCGTCACCGGCATAATTTTCATCACCGGTTGCTCGGGCGACGATAAACCAACCGAACCCGGGGGCATTCCACCGACTAATCTATCTCCCGCCGACTCCGCCACGGTCGTTTACCCGATGCCGACTCTGGCCTGGTCGTATCCATTGTACGATCCCAATATTGCCTATTTCGATGTTTACCTCGGTACCACCGATCCTCCTCACTTGTTCGCCTCCCATGTCACCGACACCGTCTTCAAACCCGGCCCTCTGGCCACCAGCCGGACATATTACTGGAAAGTCGTTTCCCATTCGCTCAAAAACGGCGCTACCGCCGAATCACCGATATTCAGTTTTTCGACCGCCGCCACTTTCACCTTCCCCATAACAGTCGGCAACAGGTGGGAATACCGCCGCCTCCAGTATAATACCAATTTCTCTCCCGAAAGCCTCGCCTCGATGTACGGCGACACTATCACCGGCGCCGGGACGACCGAAATTCTGACGGTCGCAACCCTGCTCGATTCCCTGGAATTGTATATGTTTCACACCACCTGGACCAATGGTCAATTTGGCGATTATTCCGATATGTACCGCCGCAATCTATCCGACGGCCTGTATGAATACGCCTATACCTCGTCCGGAACTTCGGTCTATCCGCCCAAAAAGCCGCAGGCGCCGTCATATCATTTCCAGTTCAAGGGCCGGATTTTCGATAACCTCAACGACCTCGCCGCCGCTTTCTGCGATGATCTCCCGGCCGCCTCCAAATCGACCGATGATCCCCACTACGAGCCGCATCCGATTCAGGAATTGGAATATCCTCTGCAGACCGGAAATCGCTGGGCTTATCGCAGGACCGACCTGGGCGATCCCTGGGATATGGATAAGGAAATTGTCGGCGCCGTCGATATGCCCGTCCCGGCCGGCGACTTCGATTGTTACCAAATTCAATGGTACTGGGATATCGATGACAATGGCCAATGGGATACCGATATTGCCGGGGAAGATTTCATCTGCGCCGGCGGCACCGTCAGGCGCACATTCCATTTTTACGACATTTTCGTGTATGACAATATGATGAATCCCCTTGGCAGTTTCGACATGGTCGATGATTATCAATTAACCGACTACGAAATCAAATAATCGGGCATCTTCCGGTTCGAATAAATGAAAACGGCCCGCATATCACCGCGGGCCGTTTTTTTATTCAACGATTCCAGGAGTAAAACGCGGCTACTTGACCAGATCCAAAATAATTTTGTCGGCCACCAGAAAACCGGCGTCGGTCAGACGCAAAAACCCGGCTTCGTCGGCCAGATGCCCCGACTCGACATAACGCCCCACCACCGGATTTTTCATAATCGAAACCGCCGCCTCGCCGAAACGGTCGACCAGTTTCCGCCGGTCGATCCCTTCGGACGTTCGCAACGACAGCATGACCGTTTCCATCAATCTCTGCTCTTCGGTCAAACTTTCGGCGAAAGCAATCGGCAAATATCCGGCCTCGACCGCTTCGATATATTGATCGACCTCGACGATATTACCGTAGCGGCAATTATTGACGAAACCGTGCGCCGACGGCCCCAGCCCGAGATACGGCGACCCGTTCCAGTAGGCATAATTATGGCGACTGCGGCGGCCGTCGCGCGCAAAATTGGACACCTCGTACCGCCGGTATTTGCGGTCGATCAGCATATGCGACCCGAGACGATACATCGAAGCCGACTTTTCGTCATCCGGCAATTCGATTTCCCCCGCCTCGATTTTCTCGGCCAACCGCGTTCCCGGTTCGACGGTCAATTGATAAAACGAAATATGGGCCGGCTCCAGCGCCGTCAGCCGTTCGATATCGGTCCGCAGCATTTTCATCGTCTGACCCGGCAAACCGAAAATCAAATCGGCGGCGATATTTTCGAACCCGGCCGACCGCGCCCGATAGAAGGCCCGATAAATATCCCGCGTACTCTGGCGGCGATTGAGAATTTTCAACGTCCGGGCCGAAAAGGACTGCACCCCGATAATCATCCGGTTGACTCCGACTTCGAACGCCCGGCGGGCGAATTCATCGGTCAGGCTTTCGGGGTTGACCTCGACTGAAAATTCATAATCGAGCAGGTACCGGGTATAGGTCTCGAGCAGGCCGACCCAGTTTTCCAGCAGGCGCGGATCCAGAAGCGAAGGCGTGCCGCCTCCGATATAGATCGAAAAAACATCGGCCGGCTCATGGCCCAGCGCCGAAAGGACCATTTCGGTCTCATGGCCCACCGCTCGGAACAGCCGTTCGGCCTGATCGGGGCGGTATGGTTCCTTGTGAAAATCGCAATAATGGCAGAGATTGGTACAGAAGGGAAAATGAATATAGACGGCTAACGGCCCGGGGAAGGGCTGAAAGAAATTGTCAGAAATTGCTTCCGATCCGGTCGATTCGGAGGCGGCTCGGAAAATGGAACAGATTGTAGAATCCAATCTCGAAAAATTCGAGGATATAGGGCGCCTTCCATTCGGGGGCGTTGGGGTCGGGCTCATAGGAGAAATATACAAAAATCGCCTTCCCCTTGATAAACTTTTTATCGACACAGCCCCAGAAACGGCTGTCCTGGCTGTCGTCGCGGTTGTCGCCCATGACGAAATACTGCCCCTCCGGAACCAGCATCGGCCCGAAATTGTCCCGGACCGACAAAACCTCCGGCAAAATTTTGTAATCGATATTTTTCAGACCGGACGGAATTTCGGCGATGAGGCCGTCGACGTACAGAATTTTGTCGATAATTTCGACCGTCTGCCCCTCAACCGCGGCGATCCGCTTGATATAATCGCGGGTCGGGTCGAACGGATTTTCGAAAACGACGATATCGCCGATTTTGGGCGGCGACATTTTGTAAGCCAGCTTATTGACGAAAATATAATCGCCTTCCATCAGGCTGTCTTCCATCGAACCCGATGATACCCGGTAGGCCGAAACGACGAAGACGCGCAGGAGCAGTGCCACCAGTAGGGCGATGGCGATGGTTTCGATATATTCCCGGATCAGCGATTTTTCTTTTTTGGCCTTTTTACTGCTGTCCGGCCGTTTGAGGACTTGCGTCTTGAAGGGTTGTTCGACCCCGAATTCCTGAGTTTGGAAGGGTGTTTCCATATCCTTGTTTATCGGCGGTGCCTGCCAAACATTTACCGGCTTTCTGCTTCCTTTCCAGGGTCCCCAATTGGGGTCCCGGTTAACCCCAAACCGCCCATTTTCGAATCAAAATCTAATGGGTGGCCCACCCTTTGGGGGGCGTTTGTGGGCGGCAGATGTGCATACTGAACTTCGTAGGTCGGGTGCCCTGCCGAAGGCCCTGAGTTTCACGAAGGGCGCTGTCCACAACCTGACTTGATACCGTGGCTGGCAGATGTCCACATCTGCCGCCTTCCCTACTTGACTTTCATCAATGCTGTTGATCGCCCCGCCCCGATGACCGCCAACGCTAATCGATGGTTGCGTCTGTCTGGATAAATGCTTAACCTATAATATCGATCGGACTTTTGTTATGCGACTCTTAGACAAACAAGAATAAAGGAGAATAGTCATGCCGGAATTTGCCTCACCTTTTTCAGGATTGGCCCACGACAGAAAACTCACGGATCAGGAACTTATCCGGGCAATCAGATATATGGTTGCCGCGGAATATGAAGCCATTCAGCTTTATATGCAACTGGCCGAATCGACGGATAATAAACTCGCCATCGAGATCCTCAAGGACATTGCCGATGAAGAACGGGTTCACGCCGGGGAGTTTCTCCGACTCCTCCATGAACTGGCCCCGGATGAAGCCAAATTCTACGCCGAGGGCGCCGAAGAAGTCGAAGAAGAAATCGAAAAAATGAAGTAGATTCTGTGGCCGGCACCCGCGAATGCTGAGCTTGCGAAGCGCCTCGTCTTTCATTTTTCATTGCGATAACTTGATGGATTTTGTACCCCTCCCGCAGGGTGGGTTATATTTTTTCATCCTGAGATATCCGATTTTATGAACTGTTGGCGGCAGACGCCGGGTGCCTCACCGCTTGCGGTGAGTTTTTAATACACAAAATTATTCTTCAAACATAGGGGATCGGCGGCCGGTATTTTCCG
>CAZGAV010000057.1:0-24731 GCA_964523575.1 uncultured Ignavibacteriales bacterium | reverse complement strand
GGGTGATGATTAACGATTCGACCGATTATCGTCTGGATTCGATGCCGTTCGGCGGTGTCAAGTATTCCGGTCTGGGCCGCGAGGGTCTCAAGTTTTCGCTTCAGGAGATGACCGAACCGAAAGTGATCTGTTTCTACCTGCCGAATATTTGATACTATTATAAAAACTGTTCGTGCCAGTGCCGGGTGGATTTTCTCATCCACCCGGTTTTTTTGTGATAACTGCAATTTTCAATGTACTTCAGGCGCAGAACCGGGTATTTATTTCTTGCTGTAGAATGAAAGACCCAGAGCCAGTTTGATCGTGGTTTTCGCTATATATTCGCCTTCAAACCACTTTTCGACGATAAACTCAATCCTTGGGGAAGCGAATCGATGTATCCACTGGAAGCCGGCCCCAAAGCCTATGCCGAATTGTGACCCCCTATTGTAGCCGGTCATGAAATCGGCCATCCCCATGGCTTCAAAAACTGCAGAGAGACGCTGGTCAGCCTCAATAAAATGACGGCTCATGCCCAGCGTATAGGAGTTGGCTGATTGATGGCTGTAATCGGTACTGACAAGTGAAGTTGCCATTCGGCCGGTAATTGAAGTATTTTTAAATATGAACAATCCGGCTCTGAATTGATCTGGTAAGTTCAGCGTTAATACGCTTGTACGACTGACGCTGGTGTAATCAACTGACATATCCACGCCAAGTTCAATTGTTCCCGGGGCAAAGGCCCGGCAGACGGCAGTCGATACCAGAGTCAATGTCAAGATGAAAAATAGATGCAGACGCATCGCGGTTCTCCTTTCTTTTTTTGATTGAATATATTCATATCTACAGCCAATCGATGGAGCGAAAAGTGGCAAAGATTTATAGTCGCAGACTGCAAAATCAACTCTCCATCAGCAGACAGCGCCCGTCAAATGGCCTGCAATCTAGTTCCAGCTAATTCATTGATTTCGGCGAATATACCACACCGTGATAGATTATTATACAATAGTAATTCTCATAATCAATATAAAATTCTGTTGGCGGCAGACGTCCTCGTCGGGCCCAGGGATTGGCTTTATCCCATATGTGGCTGGTGTACGTCCTCGTGCACCAGCCCAAAAGACAGTCGGCGCACGGGGACGTACGCCAACCACTAATATACACCTCCAAAATCATGCGGGAATCCGGCAGAAAATGGGGTTGATCGAGTCCAGCTTTTGGCGTATATTAGCGGCGTCACAAGGGAAGGTCTCAAAAGTTTAAGGGAGTATGATTATGCAAAAAAAATTTATGGCGGTTCCGTTATTGCTGGTTTGCATAATTCTGGGGACATGGTGCCTGAGTCAGAGTGGAGATAAAACGTCGCAGGCGGCCACAACCCCGCAGATAGGTAAACTTCAGAACGGCGCCAGGCCGGTTCTGGCTCAAGCGCCGGAAAAGGAAACGCCCGCCACCGGCGCCGCACCGCAGATTTCATTGCCCGAAATCTCCTTCGATTTCGGAAGTGTCAACCAGGGGGATAAAGTAACGCATAAATTCATCGTCAAAAATATCGGCGATGCGCCTTTGACGTTGATCAAAGCCAAAGGGTCGTGAGGATGCACCGCGGCCGTATTAACCAAGGCCGATATTCCCCCGGGCGGGGAAGGCGAAATCGAAGTTACATTCAACACCGCCGGCAAAAGTGGCCTGCAGAAGAAAACCGTGACTATCACCTCCAATGATCCGGTCAATCCGACCACCCGCATCCATATTTCGGCGGACATCAATATCCTCTTTGATTTCGAAGTCCGCGGGATCGATTTTGGAGAGGTCAAGGTGGACACTCCGGTCACCAAAAGCGTTTTTATAGACATCAAAGACCCGGCCACGACGAAGATTACCGGCTTGTCCGCGACTTTGCCGAATATCGAGGTCAAGGAGGGCGAAGCGACCGCTGAACCGGACGGGAGTTCGAAGGTCGAAATCGATGTCACCCTGATTCCGGGAATAATCCCCGGCTATATCCGCGATATCGTGACGGCCCGTTCCAACCTGGGTAGCAAGCCGGAAGCGACTCTGCGCGTCTCCGGCAAGGTGCTGGGTGAAATCGAAACCATCCCGGAGGCCCTGCGTTTCGACCGCAATCCGATTCCGGGGGAGCAAACCTCCGGCACCCAGAAATTGCAGGTGGTCAACCGCTATCCGGAAAAGCCGTTTCATATTCTGACCGCCGAGGATCCCGATCACCGGCTGAAAATCGACTTCAAGACCCTCAAGGAGGGCCAGAGGTATGAAGTCGAAGCCAGTTTGATCGAGGACTCATTGCCCACCGGCAATTATTATCACGGCGCTATTTACGTCACGACCGATAATCCCAAACAGGATACCGTAAAGGTCGAGTATAACATTTACGGTCATTAAGACATCTCTATATGGGCGGAGGAATTTCCGAACAGTTCTTCCGCCCGGATAATCAGCCCCAGGGTTCAGATCATATCATAACAAGATTGTCGTCGAACGATTCGAAAATAGATAGCTCTATCGAATGTAACATAATATTGAATTGGAGATTACACCTGGTCGATCGGTCCCTGAGGCCCTTCGTATAGATAATCGAGTCGGTCAAGACCGGCTCTGAAGATCACATATAAATGATATCTTCGCGGCGCGGGCCGACGGAAACATGCGATATCGGGATGCCGATCGAGGCCTCGATAAACCGGACATAGGATTGAGCCGCCGGCGGCAAATCGCCGAAGCGGCGGATTTCGCCGATCGGTTGTTGCCATCCGGGAAGCTCTTTGAGGATCGGTCTGGCCAGTCGCAATTTATAGTAACCGGGGAAGTCCTCGAACCGTTGACCGTCGACTTCATAATGAGTGCAGACGCTTATCTTGTCGACGCAGGATAAAACGTCGAGAAGGGTCAGGCAAATCGAAGTCGCTCCCTGCACTCGGGCGCCATAACGACTGGCGACCAGATCGTACCACCCTATTCGGCGCGGACGGCCGGTGGCGGCGCCGTACTCTTTGCCGCATTCACGAATCTTGTCGGCGATGGCGCCCTCGATTTCAGTTACAAAAGGTCCGGTGCCGACGCAGGAGCTGTAGGCCTTCATGATGCCCAGAATCGAGGTGAATTTCATCGGGTTGATCCCGGCCCCGACGGAGGCGAAACCGGCCAGCGGGTTGGAGGAGGTGGTAAAGGGATAAATGCCCCAGTCGAGGTCGCGCAGGGTGCCCAATTGGCCTTCGATTATAATCGTTTTATTCTCATCGAGCAGACGCCGAACGATGGGGAAGATGTCATTGATATAAGGCTTGATCAGGGGGATAATCGGTTTCAGGTAGTCGATGGATTCATCGACCGTCACTTCCGGAGCGCTCAGCCCGCGAAGAAAGGTATTGGCGAACACGGTCATCGGTTCCAGCCGTTCCCTGAGATAATCTTCTCCTCCCAGCAAATCGCCAATCTGAAGGCCGACCTTGGCGGCCTTGAACTGGTAGGCCTGAGCGATGCCCCGGCGCGTGGAACCGTATTTGATGGCTCCAGCCTGTTCGTCGAGGGCGGCCTCGATAATCCGGTGCACCGGGAGTCCCAGATGTGCCCGGTCGGAGATTATGATCGAACCAGTCGTCAGGCCCTGATCGAGGACGCCATGCAGTTCCTTGAGAAATTCGCCCGGTTCGACAATCATCCCCGAACCGAGGATATTGATGGTTTGCGGCGAAAAAATTCCGGAGGGCAGGAGATGGAGGGCGAATTTACCATGCTCGTTGATAATCGTATGGCCGGCGTTGGCGCCTCCCTGAAATCGAATCACGGCGTCGGCGCTTTTGGCGAGTAAATCAGTCATGCGACCTTTTCCTTCGTCACCCCATTGCGTTCCGACAATTCCCGTAACCGGCATGCGGCGCCTCCTTAATTTGAAAAGAATTTTACGATATATTTTGGCACGAGCGGTATTATAATATCCGGAGAATGGCGATTATCCCCCGGAATTCCTGCTCATCGTCAATAGTTCCTTTCCGGACCGTGGAGAATATAGGGATTATTAATACCCCTGACAAGGATAAAGTCGCCGGGAAAGCCTTGGCGTGAATGGACGGCGAATTTTGTCCGGTATTCAATAAGTCTCCTGCTTAAAATACGTTATGGCAATTGCCGGAATCTTTGTGGAAAGAAAAGGTTGAAAAACGACGCCGATTTTCGTTTTTTAATATAATTCACGCCGGCGACGGCGATAAAACGATTCTCTGACGGCGGGGTCGATAATTCGGAAGACAAAGGAGTATTCCATGAGCAAGACAGAAGCAAATCTAAAAGCCGCATTTGCCGGTGAATCCCAGGCGCGCAATAAGTACACGTTTTTCGCCAAGGTCGCTAAAAAGGAAGGGTATCATTACATCGCCAAAATCCTTGAAGAGACGGCCGAAAACGAGAAGCGCCACGCCAAGGATGAATTTGCCCTTCTGGGCGGTATCGGCGACACCGCCGCCAATCTCGAAGAGGCGGCCAACGGCGAGCATTACGAGACAACCGACATGTATCCCGAATTCGCCAAAGAGGCCGAAGCCGAGGGCAATATGGAAGCCGCGGCTCTTTTCCGGCAGATAGCCAAAGTGGAAGCGCATCACCGCGACCGCTACCGCAAACTGCTCGAGATGGTTAAAAACGGCACGGTGTACAAGCGCGATAAGCCGATCAAATGGAAATGCAGTGTTTGCGGTTATGTCCATGAAGGCACCGAACCGCCGGCCAAATGCCCCTGTTGCAAGCATGCGAGGGAGTATTTCGAACCGGCCAATATGGAATTTTAAGGGTAGTATATGGCAGTTTATGAATGTGAAGTCTGCGGCTATCTCTACGATGAAGCGGTCGAGGGAACCGATTGGGATGATCTTCCGGCCGACTGGGTTTGCCCGGTATGCGGCTCTTCCAAAGCCTATTTCAAGGTGGCGAAAGGGGAGAAATCGACCGAGGGCCCTGAGGCTTCATCCAAAACTAAGTCCAAGCCTCAGGAACAGGATTATCGCCGAGCCTCCGACGATCTCGAGGAGTATATGGCCGATATTCATGCCATGGCCGAAACCGGTCAGTCGGTTATCGAACCGATGCGGACAAAAAAGCCGGTCATTTCCTGGGATGATATACTTATCAAGGGCGCTCAGCTATCCAAAATTCCCCTGAATATGAGCGAACCGGTATCGACCGCCACGGTTATCGGGCCAAATGCGAAACATCCGCTGGTCATCGAGATTCCCGTCTATGTCAGTCATATGTCGTTTGGGGCCCTTTCGAAGGAAGCGAAAATAGCCCTTGCCCGAGGGAGCGCCGAGGTCAAGACGGCCATGTGTTCCGGTGAGGGGGGGATTTTGCCGGAATCGCTGGAGAGCGCTTATAAATATATTTTCGAATATGTGCCCAATCGATACAGCGTAACGCCGGAAAACATGAAGCGGGCCGACGCCATCGAAATAAAAATGGGGCAGTCAACCAAACCGGGCATGGGCGGTCATTTGCCGGGCAAAAAGGTGACCGCGGAAATCGCCGCTATCCGGGGTTTTAAGGAGGGACAGGACATTATCAGCCCGGCGCATTTCGACGATATCCTCACCGCCGCCGACCTTCGGAAAAAAATTGCCTGGCTCCGGGAGCAATCGGGGGGCAAACCGATTGGTGTAAAAATCGCGGCCGGTCATATTGAAGCCGACCTCGAAATCATCGTTCAGGGACAACCCGACTTCATCACCATCGATGGCCGTCCCGGGGGAACGGGAGCGTCGCCCAAATTTGTAAAGGCCGCGACTTCGATACCGACCATTTTTGCGTTGTATCGCGCCCGGAAATATCTTGACGATCATGGACATAAAGGAATTTCGCTGATTATAACCGGCGGGTTGCGGGTATCGTCCGATTTTGCGCGCGCACTGGCGTTGGGAGCCGATGCCGTCGCCATTGCCAATGCGGCGCTGGTGGCCATCGGATGCCAGCAGTACCGAGTGTGTCATACCGATATGTGCCCGATGGGGGTGACAACTCAGGACCCGGAATTACGGGCCCGGCTGGATATCGACCGATCCGCCAAACATCTGGCCAATTATCTCCGCGTCTGCACTGAGGAACTCAAGGATTTTGCCCGCCTGACGGGAAATAACGACGTTCATGGCCTGGCAATTTCCAATCTATGTACGACCAATTCGGAGATTTCGGATCATACCGCCATCGAGCATGTCTGACGGAATCGATGTTGTTTAGAGTTTAGCGGCGGCGGCTCGATCCAGATACCATTCCGGGAGGCCGCGACGGGGACGCACCAGGGTGGCGGGAAATTTCGCATTTCCATGATCCGAAGTTATGACTTTCTTGACAATATCTGTTTTGCCGGCGCCGGTGACCAGAAAAGTCACCCGCCGCGCCTGATTTAATAACGGCAAAGTCAAAGTAATACGCGCCTGATCGGTTTGGGGATGATGGGCGACAGCGCAAAGGCGGGACGTCTCGTCAAGGGTCGAAGCACCGGGAAAAAGTGACGCCGTATGCCCATCGCCGCCCAGCCCCAGTTGAGCCCAATCAAAAACAGGAAGACCGTTTTCCTCCGGTACGTACTTTCTGATTTCTTCTTCATATCGCCGGGATTCCTGTTCGGGGTCGACTTCGCCCCGGATGCGATGCACATTTTCAGGCGGTATTGCAACGTGGTCGAGCAGGCTGTTTTGCACCATGCCATAATTGCTGTCCGGGTGATCAGGGGGCACACAGCGTTCATCTCCCCAGAATATCCGAACGATTCCCCAATCAATGCGGGATCGATATGGTTCCTGAGCCAGAAGCCGAAAGAAGACCGAGGGCGTCGAACCGCCGGAGAGGGCCATGTTGAATGGTGTGGCTTGTTTCTTTGCGGTTGCGACGGATTTCTCAAGATCAGCCGCGAGAGCCTCGGCCAGAGTTTGCGGCGTGTCGAATATTCGGATAACCGGTTTCATAATTCGCAGTATTCGCCGTCATGGCTCATGTTTTTGCAGGGGTAATGCCAGTCACCGCCGAGTTTGGCGAACAGCCGACCGGCTTCTTTCGGCCCCCAGGTTCCCGCCGGGTAGCCGTAAAGCTTGATATCGGGATTATCCCGCCAGGCTTCCAGTATCGGCGTCAAAAAGGCCCAGCAATGTTCGACCGCATCGGCCCGGGCATAGAGTGTCGCATCGCCCAGCATGCAGTCCAGCAGGAGCCGTTCATAAGCATCCGGGAGACGAGCGTCGCTCAATTCCGAATAATGAAAATCCATATCGACAGCCTTGATATGGAATCCGGCGCCGGGCAGTTTCATGCCATAACGAAGCAAAATGCCTTCGTCGGGCTGGATGCGCATGATCAGGAGATTTTCGGGAGCGTTGTCCGAACGGCCGCCGGTGAACAGGTAATGGGGCGTCTTTTTGAAGTGAATAACGACTTCGGTAACATGAGTCGGGAGACGCTTGCCGGTGCGAATCAGGAACGGTACCCCGCCCCAGCGCCAATTATCGATGAAAAATTTGACGGCCGCAAACGTCTCGGTTTTGGAATCGGCCGCGACCCGTTTTTCCCCGCGATAACCGGGCACATTTTCGCCCTTGATACTGGCGGCGGTGTACTGACCGCGCACCACAAATTTGTCGACGTCTTCCGGTCGAATGGGGCAGAGCGCCTGAAATATTTTGGCCTTCTCGTTGCGGACGGCCGTGGCTTCAAATTGTGAAGGCGGTTCCATGGCAATGGTGGCCATAACCTGCAGGAGATGATTTTGCACCATGTCGCGCAGAGCACCCGCGCCCTCGTAATAGCCGCCGCGATCCTCGACGCCGATTTTTTCCGCCGCCGTGATTTCGATATGCTGGATATAGTTGCGATTCCACAGCGGCTCGAAAATACCGTTGGCGAATCGAAAAGCGAGGATATTCTGAACCGTTTCTTTCCCGAGATAATGATCGATGCGATAAATCTGGTCTTCCTTGAACAAGGCCTGAAGTTTTCGATTCAGCTCTTGAGCCGACGGCAGGTCATAGCCGAACGGCTTCTCGATCACGATTCTTTTCCATCCATGACCTTCATCTTCACGGTGCAGGTCCTGACCGGCCAGATTCTGGGCGATGATTTCGAACTGGCTGGGGAGAGTAGCCAGATAATAGATGAAATTGCCGCCGGTATCGTACTGGCGGTCCAGATTGTCGAGTTGCGTTTTGAAAGACGCATAATTATCCGAGACGGTTTGATCCATGCCGTGATAATGGAGACGATTCAAAAATTCAGATAGCCGGCCGCGATCGAAATCCGGATCGGTCATAAAATCGCAGACAGCTTCGGACATCATCTCGCGGAAGGTATCATCGCTATGTTCGCGCCGCCCGATCCCGAGGATTGCGAAATTATCGGCCAGCCGATTTTCTCGGAACAGGTCAAAAAGCGAGGGGATGAGTTTGCGTTTGGTCAAATCTCCGGTGGCGCCGAAGATGACCACCAGGCACTTCTCCGGTTTTTTCACATTATCCATTGCCGACATAGGATCGATTCCCCCGTGCCTCGGGTCTTATTTTTCGTTTTCTTCTTTGACGGCATGTCCGCCGAACTGATGCCGCATGGCCGCCAACAGGCGCGCCGCGAAATTTTCTTCATTGCGGCTGACCAGCCGCATCATCAGGGCCAGCGTTATCACCGGGGCGGGGACGTCGAGGTCAATGGCATCCATGGCCGTCCAGCGGCCTTCGCCGCTGTCGGCCACCCATGGTTTGATATCCGATAATTTCTGGTCTTTTTCCAGAGCGGCTTTGGTCAAATCCAACAGCCAGGAACGGATAACGCTTCCATACTGCCAGATACCGGCGATCTGATGCAGATCGAGGTCATATTCCGGTTTCTTTTCCATGATCTCGAAACCCTCGGCGTAGGCCTGCATCAATCCGTATTCAATGCCGTTGTGCACCATTTTGACAAAATGACCGGCCCCGTTCGAACCGACATAACCCCAGCCGCGGTCGGAAGCCGGCGCCAGAGTTTCGAAAATCGGTTGCAGCGATTTCACGATCTTTTCATCGCCGCCGATCATCATGCTGTAGCCTTCTTTGAGCCCCCAAACGCCGCCGCTGGTGCCGACATCGACGAAATTCAAGTTCTTTTCCTTGAACCGGCCCGCCCGCCTGACAGTATCCTTATAATTGCTGTTGCCGCCGTCGATGATAATATCGCCGGGTTCAAGCAGACCGGCCAGTTGTTCCAAAGTTTTTTCGGTGGGATCACCCGAGGGCACCATCACCCATAGCACTCGCGGAGTTTTCAAACCATCCCGGACCTCTTCGAGTGTCAGGGCGCCGGCGGCCCCTTCTTTCTCTATAGCCTTCACAGCGTCGGCGCTGAGATCAAAGGCTATCACCCGGTGACCGCCTTTCATCAAGCGGCGCGTCATGTTGGCACCCATTTTCCCCAGCCCGATCATACCTAATTCCATAGTGTCGCTCCTTAATCGGTTTTAGAAGCTATACGCAGATAAAGCGGCCGGGGGGAACATGAATCCCCATTCATTTACGGCATCCGCGATAAATCGCGGGCTTTCAGCGCTGCAAAATCTGCTTCACAGCGTCGATGATGCCGTCGGTGGTCAACCCGAAATCCTGATAAATCTGCCGATAGGGAGCCGATTCTCCGAAATGATCCAATCCCAGACTGATTCCATGCTGGCCGACATATTTTTCCCATCCGAAGGTCGCGGCAGCCTCGATCGAAACCCGGGCTGTGATGTTATCCGGCAGAACCTCCTGCCGGTATTCGGCCGGCTGACGTTCGAAAAGGCTCCAGCAGGGCATACTCACCACCCGAACTCCGAGGCCGTCTTTCTTCAACTTGTCGTAGGCTTCCAAACAGAGATGCACTTCCGATCCGGTCGAAAGCAAAATCACATCCGGCGTGCCGTCACTATCGGCCAGTACATAAGCCCCCCGCCGAGTTCCTTCGGCGTCGGCGAATTGGTTGCGGTCGATTACCGGGACGGCTTGCCGTGTAAGAACCAGAGCGGCCGGCCGGTCGCGGTTTTCGATAATCTCCCGCCAGAGCACGGCGTTTTCATTGGGATCGGCGGGCCGGTAAACATCCAGCCCCGGCATGGCCCGGAGGGCGGCCAGATGCTCGATCGGCTGATGCGTGGGGCCGTCCTCACCCAGACCGATACTGTCATGCGTGAATATAAACAGAGACGGGGCTTTCATCAGGGCCGCCAGACGCAGAGCCGGGCGCATATAATCGCTGAAGACAAAGAAGGTTGCGCCATAGGCGAAGAGTTTGCTCAGGGCCATGCCGTTGACCGCGGCGGCCATGGCATGTTCGCGGATTCCGAAATGAAAATTTCTTTCGCCAAAGGCGTCTTTAGCGAAACTGCCCGATGAGGCGATCATAGTTTTGGTGGACGGGGCCAGGTCACCGGAGCCGCCCAGCAACCACGGGATTTTTTCGGCGACAGCATTGAGGATTTTGCCGTCCGACTGACGGGTGGCGGAACCTTTAGGGTCGGCCGGAAACTGCGGGATGGAGCTGTCCCAGCCTTCCGGCAAGGTGCCGTCCTGAATCTGCCGAAATTGGCGGACCAGGTCGGGGAAGGCCTGCGCGTACGCTTCGAACTGTTTATTCCAGTCGCGTTCCCGTTTCTTTCCCCGACGGACGATTTTTTTCGTGTAGGCGTTTACCTCATCCGGGATATAGAATTTCCGATCAGCCGGCCAGCCGTAAAACTCCTTGGCGGCCTTGATTTCATCTTCGCCCAATGGTTCACCATGCGCCGCCGCCGTATCCTGCTTGTGAGGGGCGCCATAGCCGATATGGCTGTTGACGATAATCAGGGACGGTTTTTCGGTCTGTGCCGCGGCTCGTCGGAGGGCCGAGTTCAGGCGTTTGATATCGTTGGCGTCTTCCACTTTCTGCACATGCCAGTCGTAGCTTTTGAAGCGGGCGGCCACATCTTCCGAAAAGGCGAGAGCAGTATGCCCCTCGATAGTGATGGAGTTGTTGTCGTAAAGCCAGATTAAATTCCCCAGACCAAGGTGACCGGCCAGAGAGGCGGCTTCATGGGATATCCCTTCCATCATGCAACCGTCGCTGGCGACGGCATAAACACGGTAGTCGATAATCTCATGGTCGGGGCGATTGAAATAGCTTTTCAGCCATTTTTCGGCGATGGCCATACCGACGCTGGTGGCGATTCCCTGACCCAGAGGACCGGTGGTCATTTCGACGCCGGGGGTGAGTCCGAATTCCGGATGGCCGGCGGTTTTGCTGTGCAATTGCCTGAAATTTTCAATATCCGAAAGACTGACATCATAACCCATAATATGGAGGGTGCTGTATAGCAACATTGAGGCATGCCCGGCCGAAAGCACGAAGCGGTCCCGGTTGGGCCATTCGGGGTTAGCCGGATTGAAATTCAGGATCCTGTCCCACAAGGTAAAAGCCACCGGGGCCAGCGCCATGGCCGTACCCGGATGACCTGAATTGGCTTTCTGGACGGCATCCATCGACAGCGTCCGAATCGTATCGACGATTGTTTTTTCCAAAGTTGCTTTGTCCACCATCATGTCCTCATTGGTTTTAGGTCAAAATTTTATGTCCCGGGTGACGCCGGCGGTGATTTGGTCACCCGTGGGGATAAATAGTCGCTCCAACATAACTCTCATGGATTTCCCGGACCTTCATTTTGAAAATAACCAGTTACTATAAGTAATTACCTATCATGAGTCAAGAATGCGGCCCAAATTCGGTCGAAACAGGATCGATAACATGCAAAATTCGTCGCTTCATGGCTCCTAAGGCAGGTTTTATGGATAAGAATCGGTGAAAGCCAGAGACTATGGGGAAGCCATCAAATTATATGTCCGGCCGGATTTCGCCGGGTATAACCGGTTCGTGGCGACGCCATGAATAAGGTTTATCTATTGTAATACAATGGCTTACAGAAAAATGTAAAAATCAGGATAAATTCTGTTGACAGAAATGTAAACGGCCGATATATTAATTAAAACTCAGAAAATTCAGAAAGCTCAGAAATGGCCGAGGTAAACAGGCAGAGGGATTTTCTCACCACGACACAGGCGGCCGAATTGTTGTCGGTCTCGCCCGATACGGTTTTGAAATGGGTCAAGGCCGGCAAAATCAAGTCGATTCGGACTCTCGGCGGTCATTTTCGTATTCCTCGCACGGCACTGGATCTGCCCGATTCCGAGATCGGAAATGCAATCTCTCCCACCCTTCAGACGTTGCGGGAATCGGCCTATCAATATTGCTGGGAATATCTGGCTCGCGGGGGCGAGGTCAAACCTGATTGTCTCGATTGTATCACCTATCGGTCTCGGACGCGGCGGTGCTATGAATTGCGCGATTTGCCGGAGGGGCTGGGTTGTCTTCGGGTTTACTGCAAATCGAACTGCGAGCAATGCGACTATTTCCGGATGGTCAACGACCAGGAACTGAATGTCATTCTTCTCAGTGAAAGCGGGCGGCTGATCAAGGATTGGAACGGCGATGGCAATACCGACGGCCTGGATATCCAAATCGCCGAGAATGAATACGAATGCGCCAATATCATTCAGAATTTTCGGCCGGATTTCATCGTCGTCGATTGCGCCCTGGGCAAAAAGCGGACGGCGGCCGTTTGCCGCAATTTATTCAACGATTCCCGCATTCCCGTGGCCCGGATTATTCTGGCCTCAAAAACCCGGCAATTAAAAAAATACTGCGATAAGGAGGTTTGCGGCTGGATCACCCGGCCTTTTACGATTCGGCAATTGAAAGGCTGTATTGCCGGAGCGGCCTAGCCGGTCAACGGCCGCCCGGGCCGGGCGCCGGTTCTTTTCCATCGAATACCAAAACAACAACTGCGGATAGATATCTGAGGAGAGGGTAATATGTCCGATAGCATTAAAATCGGGAACAGTGTCTTTCGCCTGATGATTGGCGATATCACCGACTTTGAAATCGATTCGTTCGTCTATTGTGCCCGGCCGGATTTGTTGCTGGGTTCGGGATTCGGGACGGCGATTGCGGTTCGAGGCGGCCCGACAATTCAGGAAGAGCTGAAAAAGATGGCGCCGATCAAGATAACCGAGGCGGTGGTGTCATCGGCCGGCGAGATGAAGGCCAACTATATCATCCATGCCGTGGGGCCGATGTTTCAGGAAGAGGATACCGAAAATAAACTTCGGGCAACGGTCCTGAACGCACTGAAGAAAGCCGACGAGGCTAATATTTCGCATGTGGCTTTTCCGGCTATGTGCGCCGGCTTTTATGGTGTGCCGCTCGAGGTCAGTGCTCGAATCACCATTGAATCCATCGTCGACTACCTCAAGGGTGAGACGGCCCTGAAAGAGGTTGTCATCTTTTTACTAGACAACCGTGAATACATACCGTTCCGGGAGCGTTTCTCCGCCCTGGGTCAGACGGTTAAGGAGGTCCTATGAGCGCCTTTCTGCATTTTTCGGAGCATACCCTCCAGGAAGGCGCCCTGGTGTTTATGGCCATTGTGTATACCTTGCGCCTGACCTGGCTGTTGCGATTTAAGGCGGGTGGGGATCGGCAGGCTCCGACAGGAGTCGGCTATACCACTCCGCGCCGGGGGATCATCTATTCCTGGTTCAATATCGCCTCGCCGTGGGCGATGGAAAGCACCCGGCGGCAGTTTCTCCTGTATGTGCAATTTGTCATTTTTCATCTGGGAGTGGTCGGGGCCATCGGGTTGTCGTTTATCATTCCCTACGCCCCTTCGGTATTACAGTCTCCGACCCCGGTTCTTGTTCTTCAGGTCGTCATCGGGGCCGCTTTCGTCGTTGGTCTGATCCGCATCGTTCGGCGCGTATCGAACAAGTATATGCGGAGCATCAGCACGCCCGACGATTATTTCTCTCTGCTTCTTCTGACGGTCTGGTTTGCCTTCGCCTTCCTGTCGGCGCCCAACAGCACCGCCGGCGGCGAATGGCCCCTTTTGACCTATTTCATCCTGACGGCCTTCTTCCTTATCTATGTGCCCTTCAGCAAAATTTCCCATTACCTCTACTATCCCTTCACCCGGTATTACCTGGGCAAGACGATGGGACATCGAGGTGTTTATCCTCTGAGACGGGAGCCGAGGACGCAGAGTTAGGAAGCCGAGACTAAGAACTCAATTCGTGGAGATGATTATGAACAACGGCAATAGATCATACCGGGCGCAGATGGTCCTCGACCGCATGGGTAAGAAACTCAATCGCCAGATGGTGGGATCGCTGGCTGCCTGCGTCCATTGCGGCATGTGCACCGAGGCCTGCCACTACGTTCTGGCCAATCCCGGCGATCCGACCTATGCACCGGCTTATAAGGCCGACAAGATTCGAAAACTGTTCAAGCGCCATTTCGACTGGACCGGTCGGGTTATCCCCTGGTGGGTGAATGCCAAAAGCATTTATACCGACGAGGAATTGGAGGATCTCAAGGATACGGTTTTCGGCAAATGCACCAACTGCCGGCGCTGTTCCATCAACTGCCCCATGGGAGTCGATTACGCCACCTTCAACCGCATGGCCCGCGGCCTGCTGGTTTCGGTGGGAGTCATGCCGGAAGGCGTAGCCGTGGTCAGCAAGGATCAATGGGAAATCGGCAACCAGATGGGGGTCCTCAAGGAGGATTATGTCGATACGTTGGAATGGCTGTCCGAGGAACTGACCGATGAGATGAGCGACACTAAGGCAGTCATACCCATCGACAAACCCGACAGCGCTATCGTCTATTCCATCAACCCGCGTGAAGTCAAATACGATCCCCGAACGATATCCGACGCCGCCAAGATTTTCTATGTGGCCGGTGAGGACTGGACGATGCCGAGCGAGGGCTGGGATATGACCAATTTCGGCCTTTTTTCGGGCGATGACGATCTCGGCGGAGCGGTAGCGCGCCGCCTTTATGAAAAAGTGGTCGAATTGCGCGGCAAAAAGCTGGTTATCTCGGAATGCGGCCACGGCTACCGTTCGACCCGATGCGAAGGGCCAAACTGGGCCAAAATGAGCGTCGGGTTCGAAATGGAAAGCTCCGTTATCACCATGTTGCGGTACATCAAAGAAGGACGCATCAAGGTTGATAAATCCAAAAATACGACTCCGGTCACTTTCCATGATTCCTGCAACAATGCCCGCAGTTGCGGTTTGACCGAGGAGCCGCGCGAACTTCTGAACCTGGTCTGCACCGATTTCCGCGAGATGTACCCCAACCGGGCCGAAAACTTTTGCTGTACCGGCGGCGGTGGGGCGATGTCGATGTCGGAATACACGCCGCGGCGGCTTAAATCGGCCAAGATCAAGGCGGATCAGTTGAAGGCTACCGGCGCCGAAATCGTCGTTACCTCCTGCCACAACTGTGTCGATGGTCTCACCGATTTAATCAGACATTACAAACTGGGTATGCAGGTGACCCAACTGGTCAACCTGGTGGCCAACGCTCTGGTTATCGAGGAGAAGGTCATGGTTCCGGGAGTCGAGGTTCCGGCGGAAGCCGATCTTCTGGCCGGGCGTAAAATCCTTGTCATCGATGATGAGCCCGATATCGTCACCTATATATCGACTATTCTCGAAGACAACGGCGCCACCGTCGTCACCGCTTATAGCGGCGAGGAAGCGCTGGCGACGGCCTTGCGCGAGAAGCCCGATTTGATGACCCTTGACATCAGCATGCCGGGCAAGAGCGGCATCGAAGTTTTCGAGGAATTGCGCAATAATCCTGAATTGAAGAAGATCCCGGTCTGTATCATCACCGGCAAACCGGAACTGAGAAAGCTGATTTATGACAGGCATGTTTTGCCGCCGGAAGGTTATCTGGACAAGCCGATTACGGAAGAAGGACTTTTGCTGAACCTGAGAAAAATCCTGGAGGTTGTTCACGAGAACTGATCGGAATCTGCGGCCTTCGCACCGAGGTTAAAATGGACAATATTTACCAGACTTATTTTGACGCCATGCCCTGTTTTCTGACCGTGCAGGACAGAGATTTCAGGATTATCGACGCCAACGCCCGCTTTGTCAGGAATTTCGGCGATTATAAGGGCCGTTATTGTTACCAGATTTATAAAAAACGTCCGGAGAAATGCGAGGATTGTCCCGTTGAACGGACCTTCCTCGACGGCGAGATGCACCGCGGTGAAGAACTGGTGACGACGATAAGCGGCAAAGAGGTCTGGGTTATCGTTTTTTCGACACCCATCCGCAACGAAAAGGGGGAGATTACGGCCGTCATGGAGATGTCGGCCGATGTGACCAAGATCAAACTTCTGCAGAAACAACTCCGCGAAAGTCAGGATCGTTACCGGCTTTTGTTTGAAGAAGTCCCCTGTTTCATTTCGATGCAGGACAGCGATTTGAGAATTGTCGAAGCCAACCGCCAGCATCGCGAGGCCTTCGGCACTTCATACGGCAGTAAATGCTATGAAGTGTACAAACATCGGACGAAGGAATGTATGCCGTGCATCGTTCGGCAAACCTTTGCCGATGGCCAGGTTCGGACCCATGAGGAGGTGGTTACCTCTCAGAATAATGAACGGATGAATGTTTTGGTCTGCACCGCCCCGGTGCGCGACGCCGGCGGCGAGATCGAGCGGGTGATCGAAATGAGCACCGACATTACCCAGATTCGGCAATTGCAGGATAAACTGACGTCGGTCGGCCTCCTGATCGGTTCCATCTCGCACGGCATCAAGGGACTGCTCAATGGTCTCGACGGCGGCATCTACCTCGTCAATTCCGGATTAAAAAAAGACGATCGGGAACGGATCGACCGCGGCTGGGAGATCGCCTTGCGGAATGTCGATCGCATTCGTTCCATGGTCATGGATATTCTCTATTATGCCAAAGACCGGGAGCCTGACTGGGAACCGCTCCAGGCCGACGATCTGGCCCGGGACATCTGCGGAATATTGCATGACAAGGCCGCCCGGCTGAATATCGGTCTCGATTGCAAAATCGAGAAAACCGTCGGCGAATTCGAAGCCGACCATCAGGCCGTGCGAGCGCTATTGGTCAACCTCATGGAAAATTCCCTCGACGCCTGCCGGGTCGATTCGCGCAAGAATGATCATCATATCGGAATTGAACTCACCGGGGATGCCGAGACAATCACTTTCAAGGTCTCGGATAACGGTATCGGCATGGATCAGGAGACTCGGGAGAAAGCCTTCAGCCTATTCTTTTCATCGAAAGGAGCCGGGGGCACAGGGCTGGGCCTGTTTATATCGCATAAAATCGCCAAAGCTCATGGGGGCAAGATCATAATCGATTCGGAAGAGGGCCGGGGCAGTACCTTTATTGTCAGCCTGCCGCGAAAACGGCCGGAGGTGGCCGCCGCCGAGAGTCTCGCCGCCGACAAGGCCGAAAATATCTGAAAACGGCGGCGGAATATCAATGCCTGCGAGGCACGATTAGTTTTCCCAAAAAGTCTTGAAACGATTATTTTATTTTCCGTATGTATTAAAATTATTGCAGGGAACCGATGAAACTGAATCCCGGAATCAGGACCGGCATAATTTGCACGATCGGTCCGGCCAGCGAAAAGCTAAGGATACTGCGAGCCATGAAAACGGCCGGGATGAATATTGCCCGCCTCAATTTCTCCCACGGAACGCATGCCAGTTATCATAAATTGATCCGAAGAATCGGGCAACTGAATGCTGCCGGAGGCAGGAAGGTCCGGCTGTTGCAGGACCTGGAGGGGTTTCGACTGCGCGTCGGGACCTTTGAAAATAAACGCGACAAATCCGTTGCCCTGAAGAAGAACCAGGTCGTCGTGCTGTCCAACCGTCCGGTTACCAGCCGTCATGAGATTATCCCGTTGGATTATCAGGGATCGCTGAAGTCGATCAAAAAGGGCAATATGATTTTTATCGATGACGGCACCATCTCATTGAAGGCGATTAATGTCACCCGGGATAGAGTTCGTTGCGAAGTGGTCGTCCCCGGAATCCTGAAGGAGCATAAAGGCGTCAATATTCCCGAGGCTGATTTTCCTTTCGAGGGTTTAACCGCCAAAGATCGCCGGGACCTGCAATTCGGGATCAAGAACAAGGTCGATTTTATCGCCCAGTCGTTTGTCCGCAAAGCCGGGGATATCGATGAAGTCCGGGAATTCATCAATGCCCGTGGTTTCAATCGTCCCCTGGTCGCCAAGATCGAGAATAAAGACGGTCTCGATAACCTGGAGGAGATATTGGATACCGCCAACGGCGTCATGGTCGCCCGCGGCGACTTGGGCGTATCGATGCCGATCTATGAAATTCCCATTCTTCAAAAGATGATCATAAAGAAGTGCCGGGAACGGAAAAAGGCCGTTATCACGGCGACGCAGATGCTGGAAAGTATGACGGAAAATATAAGACCGACCCGCGCCGAGGTCAGCGACGTGGCCAATGCCATCATCGACGGTTCCGATTACGTGATGCTGTCCGGGGAAACCGCCGTCGGCGAACACCCCGTGGAAACCGTGGGAATGATGAAAAAGGTGATTGATTATACGCGGCGATCATTGGCCGCCGGCGATCTTGTCTGAAGGCGTCGGAGATTAACGAGAGGATGTTATGGCAGGAAAAAGAACGTTCAGCAAAGTAATACTGGTTTTGATTGCCTTATTCGTCATCATTCAGTTTTTCACCGTCACTCATGACAATCCGCCGGTCAGGGCCGATCTGAGTGTCAGTGTCGAATTGCACGATATCATGAAACGGTCCTGTTATGATTGCCATTCCAACGAGACCATCTGGCCGTGGTACAGTTATGTGGCGCCGAGTTCCTGGCTGGTGGCCGACGACGTCCACGGAGCCCGCGAACATCTCAATTTTTCCGACTGGGAAACGATGTCGCCGATAGATCAGGCGGAGGAGAAAAAGAGAATCTGGCATCATGTCAAGGAAGACGAAATGCCGCTCAGCCAGTATCTCATGTTGCACCCGGAAGCCAAATTGAGCGATCAGGACAAGGCGGTTATTGAGCAATGGGCCACGGCGCCGGCGCCGACCAGCGAGACCGCTCCGGCTGATGAAGCGCATGGCGAAGGTGAGGACGATTAGCTGAAAATTCCGGTCGGTAATCTGAAAAGAAGAAACACTGACCGGCGCTCAGGGCCAGTTTCCGTCCACGAAGCGGATACTTCCATAAAGAAACGAACCTCTTGGCCGAGGCCGACCGATCGGCCTCGGCTCAGGCTCTCAAAGCCGGGTTTCTCTAATCCAGAGAATCCGGAAAAGCCGCATTTTCAATTGCAAACCTATCTTCTTCCGGAAGTATTTTCATAAATCCGGCAAATAAATATTTAAAACCATTGACAAAGAGGCCGATGGGGCCGATATTAGTTATGTGCATATGCACAAAATGGAGTTAATTCAAAATGCCTCGACCTTTGAAAAGACGTTGTTGCCGCCGCTATCAGGCCGACCGCATCTACAAACCCCAGGGGGTGCCGATGCGGGATCTGGAAACCACCGTTTTGAGTCTCGATCAATTCGAAGCGGTGCGCCTGTGCGACATCGAGGGCCTCGACCAAACCGAGGCCGGAGAAAGGATGGGCATCTCCCGCGGGACTGTCCAGCGGCTGTTATACAACGCTCGAAAACAGATAGGCGAGGCGATCCTGGGCAATAAGGCCCTGGTCATAAATTTGAAAGAAAGCGAGGCTTGCGATGTTGGCATGTATACCTACCCGGGGAAACGCCGGAAGCGAAGACACCGTCTTTGACCATTTCGGCTCGGCCCCCTATTTCACGCTTTATGATTCCGAAACCGGTGAAATGACCGTACTCGAAAACCGCAACGCGCACCACAGTCACGGCACCTGCCATCCGATGGCGCAATTGACCCGTTATCGGATCAATTGTGTGATCTGCTCCGGCATGGGCCGCCGCGCGATTGAGGCTCTCAACAGCGAGGGGATCAAGATCTATCATTCACCTTCTTCGAAGGTCGAGGAAGTGATCGAGAAACTGAAGACCGAGGATTTGGTCGAGATGGACCCGCTGACGGCCTGCCGGGGGCATGGTCAGGGGCATGGTATGGGCCTGGGGCATGGCAACTGCGGCCGGGAATAATTGCTTTTTAAGGCCGATTGTCGTACCATTATTCGGAGAGAGAGTCATGCGAGATTTATTATGAATGAGACCTCGGAGAATCTGCGGTTTTTCAAGGTGATTTTGAGTTCCATCGCCGACGGCGTTTTTACCGTCAACAGCGAGCGGGTGATTACCAGTTTCAATCCCGCCGCCGAGAAAATAACCGGGGTTCCGGCTTCGCGGGCGATCGGAAAACGGTGCTTTGAGGTCTTTCATTCAGATATTTGCGAGCAGGGCTGTCTCCTGAAACAGACCATGATTACCGGGGACGTGGCCATCGACCAGCCCGTGAATATTATCAACAATTCCGGCGAGAAAATTCCGATCAGCATTTCGACGGCGGTGCTTCGTGACGATAACGGCGAGGTCCTCGGAGCGGTGGAAACCTTTCGCGACCTTTCGACCATCGAGCATCTGCGGAAGGAACTGAAAAAGAACTATTCTTTCGAGGATATCATCTCCAAAAGCCCGGCAATCCACAAGCTGTTCGCCATTTTGCCCGATATCGCCGAAAGCGATTCGACGGTTCTGATTCAGGGGCCCTCGGGGTCGGGCAAGGAATTGTTCGCGAGAGCGATTCATAACCTGAGTCTTCGTCGGGAGATGAATTATGTCATCATCAATTGCGGCACCCTGCCGACGCAGTTGTTTGAATCGGAGTTATTCGGGTATGTCAAAGGCGCCTTCACCGACGCCAAACGCGACAAACCGGGCAAGCTGGCGGCGGCCTCGGGGGGGACGGTCTTCTTCGATGAAATCGGCGAACTGCCGATGTCAACGCAGGTAAAATTATTGCGGCTGTTACAGCAAAGAGAATTCGAGCCGCTGGGAAGCACCGAAATCGTTCAGGCCGACATCCGGGTAGTGGCGGCGACCAACCGCGATCTTCGCAGTCTCGTGGCCCAGGGCAAATTCCGCGATGATCTATATTTCCGGCTGGCCGTGGTCAAATTCGATCTGCCGCCTCTAAAAGCCCGCCGCGAGGATATACCGTATCTGGTCGATCATTTTATCCAGAAATTCAACGCCCGCCGGGGCAAAAATATCGTCAGCGTCAGTCCCGAAGTGATGAGCATATTGATGCGTTATGATTTTCCCGGCAGTATTCGCGAATTGGAGAATATTATCGAGTACTGCTTTGTCGTCTGCCGCGGCAGTATCATTCAGAAAGAGCATTTGCCGGCCGAATTATACAATCCCGATGAGGCCGGCAAAATTCCGCCGGCGGTTGAATCGACGCCGGTCATGGAGGCCATCGACGAAGAAACGCGCATCAGGGAAGTCCTGGCCCGACATCAAGGCAACCAGATAAAGACGGCCGCGGAGCTGGGCATCAACCGGACGACCTTGTGGCGCAAAATGAAGCGGTTCGGAATCAAGCCTTATCGCAAAGTCTGAGGTTGGTGCGCTTTACTCCGGGAATAGATATCTATTTCTTGGAAATATGTTATAGATCACTGCCGTCGAGGGCGATCAGGGGGCGATGGTTTTTGGGGCCAACGAAAATGACGCTTTTGTGAAGGTCCCGACCGTACCGGCGCATCCGGCTGAATTCCTCAATTGAAATTTTGACGTTGCGTGCCTGCGAGCGGTCATGGTCGTAGCTGGCGAGGTCAGGGTCATTGAAATAGACATTTTTGCGGTCGAAGCCGGTGACGACGACCCAGTGGGGAGCCCGTTCACCGGTGAGACGATAGGTGCTGATCAGGACGATCGGAATCAGGCCGCGATACATGCCGGCCGCAATCTCCTCAAAGGGAAAATCGAAGTACGAAACCGGGACTTTAAGCGTCTCCGTCTTTTCCCGCAAATCTTCGTGGACGATGCGGATGACTTTTCTTTTCTCGGGGTCGCGGACCGATGTGAAGAACGGCGTTTGTTCCCGAGACAGGATGACTCGGGTAGCGAAGCCCCGGCGCCGGGAGGATAAGGCCAGACCGAAGGGGTCACAGCCGCCGAGGCCGGAAGTCATGAAGACCAGAGTGGCCTCTTTCCAGAGGTTGAGTTCCAGCGCGCGCGTCATCTTAAGATCGGGCGCGAAGTATTTGAAAGCCATCATCAGTGAAGCCGGGCCGCAGGTAAAATCCATAGTCTGTCCGTAATAGGGCACCTTAACCCGCAATCGCGTGGCGATATTATGAGTCAGTCTTTTCAGCATTTTCAGGCCGGTCGAGCCGTCCTCGTAATAATCGAGGAGTCTTTCGGAGATATGAAAGCCGTGCTTTTCATAGAAGGCGATGGCCGATTTATTATCAAGGCGGACTTCCAGCGAGAGGGTATCGCATCGCCGGCGGACAGCCTCGATTTCGCATTCCTCCAGAAGGACAGCCCCCAGTCCTTGCCCCTGGAATTCGGGGTCGATGGCGATATTGTAGAGTCGGCCGAGGGGCAGTTTCCTCCGCCATAGAAGGTACGCCGAACCGGCCACGCGGCCATCGGTTTCCATAATGAGAATCGTGGCGTGGGCTCGGGTGATCAGATACTCGATCTGCTCGCGGCTGAAACGATCGGTGGCGAAGGCGGCGTTTTCAAGAGCTGTCAGGGCGTCGAGGTCGCGCGGAGTGGCGTTTCGGATAACTGGTTTGGAATTCATGGCCGGAGATTAATCCATTAAAAAGTGTATAACCTGCTCATATAAATTGGCGGCTTTCTGGTCTTCGTCTCCGGTGATGATGGTCGGGTTGTCATTGACCTCGATCACGACAAAATCATCGCCGATTTGTTTCAAGTCAACACCGTAAAAACCGTTACCGATGGCCGCCGCCGCCTGCACTGCCGTCTGCAAAAGACGAGGGTCGGCCGATTCGAGAGCGAAGCCCTTGATCGGCCCATAGATAGTGCGGCCTTCGGGCGTGTAGGTCAGGATTTTCCAATGTCTCTTGGGGATGGTGTACTGGCAGACGTAGAGAGCCTTGCCGCCGAGGACGCCGACCCGCCAGTCGAAGTCGGATTTCAGGAAACGCTGGGCCACGATGCGGTCGGAGCGGCGCAAAAATCTTTTCCCGACCCGGATGAATTCTTCCTGATTGGCCACCCGATCGACATACATAGAAAAACTGCTGTGGGGAGCCTTCAGGACCAGCGGGCTTCCCAGCGTTTCAAGCAACTGGGTGGCTTTGGAGCGGGTGATTTCCTCTTCGCCCAGAAAAATCGTCTCCGGGATCGGCACCCCGGCCCGCATGAGATGCTCGTACATATTGACTTTGTCACAACAGATATAGATCGATTCGGGATCGTCGATGACCCGAATGCCGTGCATCTCCGCTATTCGGGAGGCAACATAGGCGGAGTTGAGAGGATCAGTCAGGGCCCGGATGAAAATGGCGTCGTACTGCGGGATTTTGTACATATCGGGCCGGAAGAGATAATCGGCGCTGTGCCCCAGCTTGCGGGCCGCCTGAGCAAAGCGCATCAAGGCATTCATCTCATCGGCGCTGGAGATCGTGTACCGTTCGACGTATATGCCTAATCGACCCATTGGACCTGCTCTTCGACATATGCCAGTTCGCGCTTTTTGAGTCTCTCAAAAGGCAGTTGCGAAATATCGCTCAGTAAAAGGGAGCCGTCGGTTTTGACCACCGTCCTGACGACGGCCAGGGGGATATGAAAATACTCCCAAATCTGCCGCGCCGCTTCCCGGTATTTCGGCGTGGAACACCAGCCCAGCACCGAACGGAATTTTTTGATCTGGGCCCCTTCGGGAAGATCCTGACAGCAGATGGCGTAGGTAAAATTACGGGTCATCGACTTGGCCACCGTATCGCGCTTGGAGGTGTGGTGAACGGTGCGGCTTTTAATCATAAAGGGATTGATGGGGTCGATAATGACCGGCGGTTCGAAATAACCGTTGGAGATATAATACTCGGGGGTTGACAGACCGGCCAACTTCGCCTTTTCCAGGAAGAGGGGTGTGATATAGGCGTCAAGCATCTCTTTACAGGTCGGGTAAATAGTCTGGCCCATGTTCTCCAGATCGAGAGAGACATAGTAGGGCAATTCGAGATAATCGTAATTCCCGGCCAGATTGACCAGGAAACCGCCTTCCCGGTGCAAGGCCAGCAGACGTTGTTTCTCCATTTTTTGCAACTTACCGGTTCCTTCTCCGATGTTTGATCAGCGCTAGAGTACGGGAAGTATACGTCAGACAGGAAGCGGATAACAAGCATAATAATGCATTATTTTCGGCGCCGGCGACGGGTAATAAATGTTATTCCAGGATGCGCCATCGGGCGAATAAATTCTAAAACCGTTCTGGAGCCCAAACCGTGGGATGCCATACATGTTCTTAATGTGAATATAGAATGTAACGAGTGTGTCGGTTGGTATTCGCCCCGAGGGTGTCAGCGGAGCTACCGAATCAAGCGAAAAGCCATCGAGGGCCAATCGTAAAGATTTGGGGAAGTAGTGCCCTGAGTATCTTTGGAGTCGGGATCAGATTGTTTCTCCGGCTCCACGTCATCCGTCTGCTTTCTTTGTTTTCCCCGTACGTCCTCCAATCCCAAGCCCATATCGTGTAGCCTGATAGCCTGCTCCAGGGACATGTTTATAATGTAATGACCGGGGAAGTCGAGGCTTTTGCAGGTATCGGGAATATCCCCAAGCATTTCCTTCACAACGCGGAAATGCTCCTTATTGCGCAAGTTTATTAGCA
>CAZGAV010000056.1:0-24783 GCA_964523575.1 uncultured Ignavibacteriales bacterium | reverse complement strand
CGCGCAATAAATTCATCTGTTTCAGCTTTTGCTGGACTTCAATGGCCGTAGCCGTCGCGGAATCGATCAAGGTGACATTTTCGCCGATAACCGTCTGGATGGTATTTTTCAGCAGGGGATAATGAGTGCATCCCAGCACCAGCGTGTCGATGTCGTTTTCGCGAAGAATTTTGAGATAATCCTCGGCGATCAAATAGGCGGCTTCCTTATCCTGGTAACCCTCTTCCGCCAACGGTACGAACAAGGGACAGGCCAGCGAAAAAACCTTTATTTTGCCGTCGATCCGATGAATCGCCTTGGGATAGGAATCGGAAGCGATGGTGGCATGTGTTCCGATGATGCCGATTTTGCCGTTCCGGGTGGTCCTGACGGCCGCTCGGGCGCCCGGTTCGATGACGCCCAGAATTTCGATATCGATCCCGGCCGCGACCGTTTCCAGCGCCACCGCCGAGGCCGTGTTGCAGGCCGAGACGATCAGCTTGACATCCTGTTCGAGGAGGAAGGCGACATCCTGTTGAGTAAACTGGATGATGATATCCTTGGAGCGCGGGCCATAAGGCGTCCGGCCGACGTCGCCGAAGTAAACCAGGTCTTCATGCGGAAGGCGACGCATGATTTCGGCGGCGACGGTTAATCCTCCGACGCCGGAATCGAAAAGGCCGATCGGTTTTTCCTGCATCATATCCTCTCGTATTTGGCTTTGAACCGTTTAACGGTTTCGTACAGGGCTTCAGCGACATTGTTGCGATATTTCTTGTCGCGCAATTTCCGCTCCTCGTCCCGGTTGGAAATGAACGCGGATTCGACCAGAATCGACGGCATATAAACGCTGTTGAGGACGAAGAAACCGGCGTGATCGACGCCCCGGGCTTTGATATCAAGCTTCTTGCGCATCTCGATATCTGCCATATACGCCAGATCGGCCGATTCGGTCAGGAATTCCGTCTGGATCATATCGTTGAGAATGAAGGCCAGATCGCCTTCCTCCCGTTTATCGACATTGGGGTCGTCAAGCAGGAACGGTGCATTTTCCAACTGGGCCGCGGCCCGGGCGGCGTCATTTTTGGCCGGGGCCAGATAATAGACCTCGAATCCGTTGGCCGAGGTTTTGGGCGAGGCGTTGCAATGAATCGAAACGAACAGATCGGCTTTGGCGTCATTGGCGATTTTGGCCCGTTGTTCCAACGAAACATATTCATCCTTGGAACGGGTCATGATGACCTTGAATTGTTTATCCTTGCGAATCAATTTGGCCAGTTCCTTGGCGATTTCAAGATTGATGTCTTTCTCCCGGGTTTTTTTATAACGCCCGATGGCCCCGTAATCCCCGCCTCCATGACCGGGGTCGATGACGACCACATCGATCTTATCGTCGGGGCCGATCCGGCTCAAGCCGTTCATACTGCTATCGGGGTTGAAGCGGGCGTCCTCGATGGCGATCTGGAGACGCCCCGGGTTGGTTTTGAACGACTGATGAAAGCTTTTGTAGGGCCGCCGCAGGCGAAACGATATCTGGGCCGAGTTATCGAATTGAAAGGCGTTGATTTTGCGCACATGCCGGGTGTCGATACCGGCCATAATTTTGGAGCGGTTGATGCGCCCGTCGGGGAAATCGAGATTGATCCAGTTGCCCTCGCTTTCGTAAATATCGAATTTCAAAGGGGAGGACATGAAAATCTCGATCAAAATACCGTTCTGCTTGGCGGCGATGGACAGATCGGTGATATTATACCACTCGGAATCGATCCGCAAAGTCCGGCCCTCGGCGTCCCAGGAGATGTTTTCGGGACAGGCCAGATTTACTATCGGCGTGAAAGTCGCCGCCGGTACGAATAGTTCGCCGCGGACGATTTTGGCAGGCAGAAGGATATTATAGACCGAATCATTGAGGCGAACATAGGGCGATCCGACCGTGAACAGGAAAAAATTGGTATCAAGGGTGAAACTGACAGAATAACCGGGAGTTTTCCAATCCATAGCGCCGCCGATGATGCTTTTGAGCGACGAAAGGCTGAAGTAGGTCAACTCGCTATCGCCAATAGCCTCGACCTTTTGCACCCCACCGGAGGATTTGACCTTGATTTCGTCGGCCGCGATCCCTGAGGCTGTCAGCGACAGCAGAAGGCAGGCTATGAGCAAGGCCCTTTTCATTACCGTGAATCCTTGATTTTGCGGGCCATTTCGCGGTCGGCCTCGCGCTTGGCGACAGCCTGCCGCTTGTCATAGGCTTTTTTGCCGCGGGCCGTGGCGATTTCGACCTTGGCATATGGCCCTTTGAAATAAATTCTTAAAGGTATGATGGTAAAACCTTTCTCGTTGGTTGCTCCCCAGAGTTTCCGTATCTCCCGTTTGCTGAGAAGCAGGCGGCGGCGGCGAATGGGATCGTGGTTTTCGCGGTGAGCCATATCATAGGTGCTTATATGGAGATTCACCAAAAAAACGTCCCCGCCGTCAACGGTGGCATAGGCGTCGGACATCTGCACTTTGCCAAGGCGCAGTGATTTTACCTCGGTTCCGACCAAAGAGATACCGGCCTCGTATTTGGTGATGATCTCATAGAGGTGGAAAGCCTTGCGATTGGTCGCGATAACCTTTATCTTTTTCTCCGACTCGGTCATGGCGTGAAAATAGGGCCGCAAACAGTCAATGGCAATATAATTGTTACCACCGGACCGAGGCTTTGGACTCAAAAAAACAAAGTGGGAGTTGGATTTCATGAAAGTCGGAATATTACAATTCAGACCGGTGCGAGGTGAGGTCGATGCCAACCTGTGGGCGATCGGAAAATATCTGAATCGGAGAAAATTCGATCTGACGGTTTTGCCGGAACTGGCCACAACCGGATACAATTTTGCTTCTCAGGACGATCTCTGGCCTCTGGCCGAAAATCGCCGGGGGCGGTCGTTTCAGTTTTTCGAGGAGTTGTCGGTCAAAACCGGAGGCGCCATTGTCTGGGGAATGGCCGAAAAATCGGGCGACAAGCTTTTCAATTCCGCCGTTCTGACCACGCCTGCGGGGGATCACCGGATTTATCGCAAAACGCATTTGTTCTTTCGCGAGAAATTGCTCTTCCAGCCCGGCGACACCGGATTCAAAGTCTTCCGGTGGCGGGGGGTACGCATCGGCCTCATGATCTGTTTCGACTGGATTTTCCCGGAAGCGGCCCGAACTCTGGCTCTTAAGAAAGCCCAGATAATCTGTCATCCTTCAAACCTGGTCATGCATTATTGTCAGGACGCCATGGTCACCCGTTCGCTGGAAAACGGTTTGTATTGTATCACGGCCAACCGGGTGGGCACCGAGGAAATTCCCGATCTGTCGCTGACTTTCACCGGCCGATCCCAGATCACCGAGCCCAAAGGAAAGCGAATTCTGGCCTTCTCCCGTACCGAACAAGGATTTAAGGCAGTTAAGGTTCAGCCGGAAGTATCCGATAACAAGAATGTGAATCGGTATAACCAATTGATAGCCGATCGCCGGGCTGAGTTTTATATGCTTTAGCGCAGGAGAACCGCATGAAAAGCACGGGGGCCGTTAGAACGGCAAAAATTCTGGTCATCGACGATGAACCGGAAATCACTGAAATCATCGAAGCCTTTCTTGATAACGCCGGGTATAAAGTCCACGTCGAAAACAGTCCGCAAAAGGCTGTCGATCTGGCCAAGGGGCTCAAACCCGATTTGATTCTTCTGGACATTATGATGCCCGGCACCGACGGGTATACGATCTGTAACCGGATCAAGGAGGACCCGGCTCTCGGCCATACGCCGGTGATCTTTCTGACCGGCAAGGATTCCAAGGACGACCAGGGGCGGTCGTTCCAGGTCGGCGGCGATATGTTCATAAAAAAGCCGTTCAGTTGCGAACGTCTGCTGGAAATCGTCAATATCGTCCTGCTCTCAGTCGGCAAGAGTTAATCGGTCTTCTCATACACTGCCGCAGGTCAGTCTTTTTTGGCCTTGACATTATTGTGCGGTGCACTATATTGAATCCATGATAACCGTAAAGCGATATCGTAACCGGCGCCTGTATCATACCGGTCTGAAGTCGTTTATCGTCCTTTCGGATCTGGAACAAATGGTCCGGCGGGGCGAAGATTTTATAGTTGTCGATTCGGCCACGGGCGAGGATATTACCCTGTCGATGCTGACGGCGGTTATCAGCGATGGCGTCCATAGCTGGAAAGACATCGCCGCCTCCAAGGCAGTCTTGAGGGCGGTCATCAATTTAGGAGGTCGCAGATCCATGAGTATTCTGAAAAACACCGTTTTGGCCGGAATCGGTTTCGCCAATATTACCAGGAAGAAAGCCGAGGAATTGATTGAAGCCCTGATCAAATCCGGCGAACTGACCAAGTCCGAGAAGAAGGAAGCGGTGATGGAGCTTCTGTCCAAAGTCGAATCTTCGGGCAGGGAAGCCACCACCAAGATAACGAAGGAAGCCAAAGATGCCGGGTCAAGGCTCAGCAAGGAATTCGAGAAGACGCTGGTCAAAATCCGTCCGGCCAAGAAGACCGATATCGATTCTCTGTCCAAGAAAATCGATAAATTGACCCGAAAGCTCGCCGACCTGGAAAAGAAACTGGGCGATAAGAACTGAGCTTAGAAGCGGTCGTCATATCTTTTAAATTTATGTGAAGCGTCAGGAGACGACTCCTGACGCCTTCCGATATTATTTTAATTTATCGTCGGGATGATCGCCCCGAAAAGCGGTATCTCCCTCCTGTGAGGGCGGGAGAGCCATTGAACTGCCGCCCATCTTCCCATATTTCGTCTTGCCGAGTCCGGCGTTCTTGCGTAGTTTGTATGTCTTATGAAGGCCAAACGGAATTTATGCGGGTTCTCGCGGGCGGAGATGGAGCAGGCGATGGTGGCTTTGGATCTGAAAGCCTTCCGCGGCCGCCAGGTCTATAAATGGATTTATAAAAACCGGGTTTTCGACTTTGAGCGGATGACCGACCTCAAGAAAGACGTCCGCCAGATTCTCAGCCAATATTTTTATATCAGCCTGCCGAACGTGGCCGCCCGTCAAAAATCCCGGGACGGTACCGAGAAATTCCTGTTTGAACTCGAGGATAAGGAAACCATCGAAACCGTCCTGATCCCGGATGACAATTCGGGACGAATGACTTTATGCATCTCCTCTCAAGTCGGTTGTCCGTTGGGATGCCGGTTTTGCGCCACCGGTTACCTGGGTTTCAAGCGCAATCTCACGGTCGGTGAAATAGTCGGGCAGGTGTTGGCCGTTCGGGAGATGTATGGGGATGAGGCTTTCGATAATATCGTTTTCATGGGGATGGGCGAACCTTTGCTCAACTATGAGAATGTCATGGCCACGATCGCCGTTATGACCGATTCGGTGGGGTTGATGGTCGGGGCCAAAAGGATTACGATCTCGACGGTCGGTATCGCTCCGGCGATCAAGAAACTGGCCCGGACCGGATCCAAGGTCAACCTGGCTCTTTCTCTCAATGCTCCCAATGATCGACTCCGGCGTGAAATCATGCCGATTACCAAAACTTATCCCCTGAAACAGGTTATGGAGGCCATCCGGGAATGGGTCGGGGTGCGCAAGAGAAGGGTCACTTTCGAATACATTCTATTCAAAGATTTCAATGACCGGCGGGAGCATGCTCTGGAACTTGCCGAGCTTGTTAAGGGTATACCTTGCAAGATAAATCTGTTGTCTTATAATCCGGTCGAGGGCGCCGCCTATCGGCGTCCGGAGGAGGCAGAGATCGACGCCTTCGCGCAGATTCTCTATCCTCGAACGCCGGCCGTAACCGTGCGAAAAAGCCGGGGAAAAGACATCGACGCCGCCTGCGGACAACTGGCGGGAAAGAAAGGCTATTCATGAGAAAATTGATCAGGACCGCGATTCCTCTACTTCTCCTGGCGGCTCTTGCCGTCGGCCCGGCCGCGGCCGAGGGCCTTTCAATCGGGCAAATCGAGCTGGATCGCAATGAATGGGGTTCGCGAAAATTATATGTTCAGGCCGACAATAACACCGACGATACCGTTCGGATCAGAATTCAACTGCAGACGGTTTATCCGACTCATTACCTGTCCGGCCTCGAACACCTCACAGTCGATACCTCCGTAGTTCTGGGTCCGAAAGGCATCCAAGACTATGTCGTCCCGTTTCAGATGCCGGGTTCCTTCGGGCGGATTGTCACCCGGGCGATGATTCATTGGAAATACGATCATTATGTGCCGGCCAATAATGCCCCCGATTCCACTTTTCAGATATTCAACAATGTCTTTGTCGCCAAAGGCGAGGCCGTGGATTATGCCGATCAGAAACAGTCTATCGGGCCGGTCTATTCGGTCATGGATCATTTCCAGATGAATTTCGAATATCCGCGACTGGTTCTGTACCTTCTTTCGCGAGGCGAAACCCCGGCGCAGATCAGCACCCTTTTTGAGGCCGATACCGAATATACCCAGGAGGTGATTTCAGAACTGCGGACGGAAGATTTTTTCCCGATTGAAACCGATAGTATGGCGCCGGGGATTCTGGCCATTTCCGAGAAAGAAGGGTATGCCTTGAAGCCGGTGGAGAAGACGGCGGCCGAGGAATTTGCCGGCTGGTATGCCAAAAAAGGTCAGAAGGAGTTGAAAGAAATCCTCTCGCAGGCGGGGATCGACGATTATACCGGCGGCTTGCCTTCGCTCCAGATGGCCATCCTGTACACGCTTTTGATGGAGAAATGGACCGCTCCGGCGTCCGGGATCGGCACCCCGCGATTCGAAGAGAAGACCGTCGATTTACGGGTTCTGAATCAGCCCCATTGGATTGTCCAGGGGGGCGAATTTTTCCTGCCCAAACTGTGCCTGGCCGCCTTCGACGATAATGATATATTTCACTTCGGGACTTTCAGTCCCGATCCCAAACTGCCCTTTGATAAGGCTTCCATCTATGATATGCGCGCCGCCGCAGATAAAGAGGCCGGGTCGATTATCGAAATCAAGGCCGATCAGATGCGGCAGGCGGTGGATCTGGCCGGAAGGGAAAAGCTGGTGGACAAAATTTCCAACGAAGTGGTGGGGAAAGCCGTCTCTGAAATAGAAAAACAAAAACTGATCGAGCCGTTTAAAACCTATCAACGACCGTATCTGGCCGATTACATTATCCGCCTGATGCTGGGCGAGTATTTTATCGATCACCGGCCGGATATGGGAATTGATTGCATTAAGGTGGGCTATTGACCATGAAGAGATATTCCGCAATTATAACATTGCTGATGGCCATATCCGTTGTGGCCGGTTGTGAATTCAAGAAGAACGTGTCTCATGACGAGATTCCCATCATCAAGAAATCGATTGTCGCATTCGAAGGCGCCCTGAAGACTCACGATAAGGCTTACCTCGATTCGCTTTTATCCAGCGACGCGGCCGAACAGGGCACGACTTCGGCCTCGATCATGAATTTCGTATTCAGTGACGGTTTGACTCAGTTCGTCGGATTCACACATAAGCAGATATTTTTCCGGGGCGATGCGGCTCGCGTCGATTGTGAGATTACCGGTCCGGATGGTCCCGTTCAAGCGGTGACGATTACCCTTCATAAGGAAGGCGATATCTGGCTCATCAAGAAGATTGGTCCTAAAGTCAACGACGCTATCGAGGACGACAGCACCGGAACATAGAGACAGTTTTGAATGGCTGTTTAGGACTTGTCGAATATTGAAAATATCGGGGTTTAATATAAAGAAACCCGCCTGAGGAATTCAGGCGGGTTTTTGTATTTGGATAAATTTCAAGTATCGTCAGTTATCGCCGCTATAGTTCGGCTTTCTTCTGATGACCTTCCTCGATGACCCGGGTGTATTCCTGGTCGTTGCGAATGAGGTCGAGAGCCTGCTTGACGGCCGGGTCGGTTTTGAGAATGACTTGCTCATAGAGGCCGCGCTGACCGTACAGCTTGGTAATCAGTTCGCGCCTGATGGCCCGCTTGATATAGTCTTTGGAATGTTCGAAGTCGGCTACCTTTTCCTTCTCGACCAGCTGTTCCAGGTTATCCAGAGAAGAAGCGAAGAGAGTCTCTTTGTTCTCGTCCTTGACGACGGTCCTCATGTCGTCCAATGAGACTTCCAGGGCGGTCTTGTAATCGAAATCCCGGGACTTCATGTAATCTTTGAACTGATTGAGAACATCGTCGGTGACGACGAAATTCTCGTCGATGTCAGGATGTTCGGCCGAGTATTTGACGGCGAAATCGAAGAACATCGACTGCCGTTCCAGATTCATTTCGATCGGATACCACTTTTCGCGGGCGACATCGATATCGGGAACGATACCGCCGCCGCCGTAAACGGTGCGGCCGGCGTTGGTGAAGAAGACCTCGCGGTCAGCATTTTTGAGGCTGTCGCTGACGGTGGTATCGCTGTTGGTCTCAAATCCTTCTTCATTGGTCGTCATGGCCTGAGCGCCCGGCTTCTTGTTGCGTTCCGGTCTCTGGATACAACGCCCGGAGGGGATGTAATATTTGGCCGTCGTCAGTTTAAGGGCCACCGATTCATCGCCGCCAGCCGGGAATATCTGCTGGACCAAACCCTTGCCATAGGTCGATTGACCCATGATAACGCCGCGATCCCAGTCCTGGATAGCGCCTGAAACGATTTCCGAAGCCGAGGCGGTGCCTTCATCGACCAGAACGATCAGCTTGCCTTTGGGGACCAGGGGATTGTTTTCAGAATAATAGCGGCGCTCGGATTCGGCCGTCCGACCGCGGGTGTAAACGATAAGCTTTTCCTTGTCGAGGAACAGATTGGCCGTTTCAACCGCCTGCTGAAGCAGACCGCCGCCGTTGGACCGAAGATCGAATATAACGCCGTCGAGTTTCTTCTGACCCTGCAGGTCGGTGATGGCGGCGCGCAGTTCGTTTCCGGTTTCCTCGGCGAATCGGGAAAGCCGGATATAACCGATATTGGAATCACCGATGTAACCATAGAAATTGACCGATTTCAACTCGATCACGGCCCGTTCGACCTCATAATCGAGCAGGTCGGGCACACCCTGACGCTGGATTTTCAGGTCCACGGTGGTTCCGGCGGTACCGCGCATGAGGCTGGCGGCATCCTGTGTATTCATCTGATAGGTGGACTGGCCGTTGATCTCCATGATGACGTCGCCGGCCTGGAGTCCCTTGCGGTAAGCCGGAGTGCCTTCGATAGGTGAGATGATCCGGATATGGTCGTCGCGGCTGTCGATCTGCATCCCCAGTCCTTCGTATTTGCCGGAGGTCGATTCCATCAGGCGATCATAGGAGTCCTGCTCCATCAGAACCGAAAACGGATCGAGATTCTGGAGCATGCCCCGGATGGCGGCATGGATCAATTCGCGGGAGTCGATATCTTCCATGTACCGGTTCTTGATATGGTAGGCCATGGAATTGAAAATCTTGATGTTCTTGAAAAGGGTTTCCCGGGAATCCGGCTCCTCGTCCGGGGTTTTAAGCTCGCCCGACTTCTCGGTGGCGTCGATATTCAGGGTATCGGCGTAATTTTTGTGATTGAGGTCACCCAGGTCGGAATGGAGCTTATCGTAAACGTTGTCCGCCTCGGCCGTTGATGTTTGCAAAGCCGCACCCGATCCCGCCATCCAGATTAATCCGAGGGCGACGACCGCAAGGGCGACGAGTTGAAGCGTGAATTTCCGAAGATGTGCCATCTATGGCCTCCAAGCATAAATTTCAAATCGAGGACAGAGCGTCAAAAAACCATTATAGTGCTTACTCAAAGGTGGAGTAAAGCAAAAAAATGTCCCGATGTTACTCACCACTTAGCTATTTATTTAACGCCGAACAGGTTACTATGGTTTCAATCTTTGAACAATTTCACACTCTTTTTTTAAGCCTATGAGATACTGTAGATTACATACACGGACAAAAGCTCGTCATCACATTATAAGAAACGTTTATCCACCCAATCGGATGAGTCCATCATGCAAATTGATGCAGATTCTTGCCGGTCAAGGGGTTGTTAATCGATGACGGTCTCTCGGTTTCCCTTTATTATGCCTGCTGTGGATTGGTGATTGACAACCGGGTGGAGGGGAGATATTATCACTGATATAAACGAAGGGAGAGCATGTTTGCCAACATAAAGTACGTCTTGTTCGATCTTGACGGGACTTTGGTCGATTCTTCCGATGGGGTCGCCGAGGCGACAAATTATGCCCTGAAAAAACTGAAGCAATCGGCTCGGACGACCGAGGAGATTGCTCGTTTTATAGGATATCCGCTCGAAGATATGTTTGCCTCATTCTGCGACGCGCCTATCGATGAACTGAAATCCGCTTTTCAGGAGAAGGCGGCCACGGTCATGAGTGACTCGGCCAGAATGATGCCGGGAGCCGATAAGACTATCGTCTCGCTGTACAAAGCCGGTTATAAGCTGGCTATTGCGACGACCAAATTCAGAATCCATACCAGGGGAATCGTGGCCAAGTTCGGATGGACCCAATATTTTACCGCTCTGGCCTCGGGTGATGAGGTCGGGCGGGTCAAACCGGCGCCCGATATCGTCCGATTGGCGTTGAATAAACTCGGGGCTGAGCCGGATTCATCGGTTATGGTCGGCGATACCATCAATGATATCCTGGCCGCTCGAGCCGCGGGAGTTAAAATTATCTCAATAAAATCACCGTTCGGCAGTGATGATCTCGCCGGTCATCGCCCGGATCTGCTTCTCAACAATATCGGTGAACTCAAGAAGATTTTTGGGACAGCTTAGCATGTCAGCAAAAGGGACATTTCGCCTGAAGCCGACTGGGCCCTATAGTTTCGACCTTTCATCCTCATTCTATCGCCGAAGCAAGTTTGAGATGGTTGACAAATACGCCGAGCGGGCTTTTATGCGGCCGCTGTCGTTCGAAAGCTGCCCGGTCCTGATAAACATTCCCTACGGTAATGGCTCCATGACCTCAAGTCTGAATATCGAATGGCAATCGCCGATGGATGTAGCCGACCCTCGTGGACTGCGCCGGAAACTGGCGAAGATGTTTTGTCTTGATTTTGATCTTGAGCGGTTCTACCGGCATCGACTCGATAAAGTCATGCGCGGCCTGACCCGGAAATTTATCGGTTTTCGACCGATTCAGACTCCGGATGTTTTCGAGGCCGCCGCCTGGGCGATTATCGGCCAGCAGGTTAATCTTCAATTTGCCTATCGCCTTAAATCCCGGCTGGTGCAATATATCGGCCGGACATTCGCCGTTGACGGCTCCGAGTATTTCCTTTTCCCAACGGCCGAAGAGATTGCGGGAATCGACTATGACACATTGCGCTCCATGCAATTTTCCGGGCGCAAGGCCGAATATCTGCTCGATTTCGCGAGTATGGTGGCCGAGGGGAGTCTTGATCTGGCAACGCTGGCTGAACTGGATTATGATACGGCCCTTGGTAAACTTCTCGAGGTGCGCGGGTTAGGGCCATGGTCGGCCAATTATATCCTCATGCGCGGCGCGGGACATCAGGATGCCTTTCCCATCGGGGATTCCGGCATCAATCACGCCGTCAGAAAACTGTATGGATTGGACAAGAAGCCCGAGGTCGGCTATTTGCTGGAATTGAGTGAAAAATGGCGGCCTTATCGGTCGCTGGCGACGTTTTATCTATGGAAGAGTTTATAGGAGTCATTATGGACATTTATCGTTTGGAGTACGAGTCGCCGATCGGCCCGCTGACCCTGTGGTCCTCGGACGAGGGGTTGTGCTATATCGGGTTCAATAGCGCCGGTGATCGGGGCCAAGATTTTATTAAAAGGCATTATCCCGGCGCAGTTATCAAACCGGGCGGCGAATTCAATCGGCAGGCGGCCCGGGAAATCACCGATTACCTGAACGGCCGATTGACGAAGTTTTTGGTCAAACTCGATCTCAAGGCCTCGGGATTCAACCGGGAAGTCCTGCAACGGGTCAAGGCCATTCCCTTCGGGACGGTCTGCACCTATGGCGAAATCGCCGCCAAACTCGGCAGTCCGAAGGCGGCGCGGGCGGTCGGCAACGCCAATCGTCTCAATCCTATTCCGATTATTATCCCCTGCCACCGGGTCGTGGCCACCAACGGCCTCGGCGGTTATGGCGGCGGACTGGATCTGAAAAAAGAACTGCTCCGCCGGGAGGGGATTGCGATCGATTGATGCCCGACGGCCGGTAAACGTCAAATAAAAAAGCCGGTCGCGGTCGACCGGCTTGTATCGTCAGTTTTTAAAGACGTTCAGATATCGTTGGGCGGGGGGCCGTTCTTGAAAATATAATTGATCAGGTAGACGGAATCGCCCACATCAACGATGAAATCCGTATTGGCATCGCCGGATTGGATCGTAATCGGTCCCGGGCCATCCCGGAAGACATAATTTATTATATAAACCGCGTCGCCGACGTTGATGGCGCCGTCATGATTGGCATCACCCCGAATAACGTTGGCCATGACCACCTGGCCGCTATTGGCCACCGGCACATAATCGAAATCGGCGGTGCTCAGCTTCAAATCTTCATTTTCAATCGTGACGGTATCGATGGTGATTGACGCATTGGCGAAGGCGTAGGGGTCGGTTCTGAAGAAGAAACGCAGAACCGGGCCGTCGCCGGGGGGGAGAGGCGTGCCGGTGTCCCGTATCAGGACGGCGATTTTTTTCTGCGGCCCGCTTCCGGCCAGCAGGAGGTTGAGGAAACCATCCGCCCGGGTTCCCGCCACCGAAAAGGAATCAAACGTCAGGAGGTTACTGGACGAGAAATCGATGGGGATGACAAAGCCTTCAAGCGTCTGGGAGTTGACCAGGTTGACATCGACTACAGCCGTTTGTCCGGCAAAGACGGTATCGCTGACATAGGTGAGAGTGTCCGCCAGCGCGACAATATAATGGGGTTTTGCATCGGTCAGGGGACGGCTATCGGAAGTGATCGTCAGGGAGACATCGAAGGCCCCGGGAGTATTATAAACGTGCGTCGGATTTTGTTCGGTGGAGGTGTCACCATCTCCGAAAGACCATTCCCAATTGGTGGCCGGCACATAAGAGCTGTCCACGAAGTTGACCGACAAAGGGGCGGTTCCGAACGTCACATCGGCGCCGATTTTGGCTCCCCAATTGAGAGCGGCGACCATGTTGACGATACCCCAACCATAAGTATTATCGGGACTGTCGGCGTTATTGGCGGTTTGCATCATAGCCAGCCGAACCGCCTGCGGGGTCATGCTCGGCCGGGCCGAAAGGAGCATGGCCGCGCAACCGCCGATCAGCGGACAGGAGAGCGAGGTGCCTCCGACATAGGTATAGGAAGTCGTTGAGGAGGGGCTGGCACAGTAGGTGGAGACTCCCTGAGCGCAGACTTCCGGTTTGATACGGCCGTCGGCGGTCGGGCCTCGCGATGAGAATGAGGCGATAGTCCCGCTGGAAGTGACGGCGCCGACCGAGAGAATTTCGAAAGCGTCGGCCGGAGCGCCGAGGGTGCCGGCGGAGGGGCCGGAGTTGCCCATCGAATTGGCAACGACGATTCCATAGGCCGTCGCCAGATTGGCCGCGATTGTCGTTATGGCCGTTTCGCCGTCATAATCGGAATAGGTGTACCAGTCGCTGTAACTGAGGGAAGAGGAGATGACCTGAGCGCCGATGGAATCCACCCATTCGACGGCCGCGGCCCAATTGTCCTCTTCGACGACCGTTTCGGACCTGATATCTTCGGTTTTGGCCAGAACAAAGGAAGCGCCATAGGCGGGACCGTAGAGTTGACCCGGAGTGGCGCCGCCGAGGGTTGACCAGGTATAGGTGCCGTGATTATGCTGGCTGGGATCATCGACAGCTTCGTTATCAGTATTGTAATCGTTGAAGATGAAATCATATTCGGCCAGAACCCGCCCGGAGTTGAAAGCGGCGGCGAAGGCTTCATGATCCTTGCGAAAACCGGTATCGAACATGGCCACAATCACGCCGGTACCGTCGAACCCTTTGTCATGAACGGCCGGCACATTGAGCTGATTCAATTGTCCGAAGGAAATGCCGTAATTAAGGCTGTATTCGGGATGAGCGCCTTTGAGGTATTCTTCCAGCGGGGCGCCGGGGATGGCTTCTTCGCTCTTGTAGACAGCCACCGGCCTGATTTTGGCGACAAACCAGAGATCGTTGACGGCATCGACCGATTCCAGCGGTATTTCGAAACTGGCGGCGTTGAGCCACTTCGAAATTCGACGAAGGCGGCCGCCCAGAGCGGCGACTTCATCGATATATTTCTGATAGACCGGCAGGTCCGCGAAGGTGATCTTCTCGCGCCCCATTTTGGCCCGGCGGTTTCGAGCCGCCTCGGTCAGGGTGACGCCGGCGGCCAGCTTATCAAAATGCTCCTGGTCGAAGACATTTTTATCGGTGAAAAATACCCAGATTTTCACCTTTCCATCGACCGCCCGAGGGGTCAGGAAGGTTTTGACGACTTCGATTTTGTTATTGGTTTCTTTATTTAAGAAAACCGGGGCGGACTGGAGGCTATTATCGATGGCTAAGACCGGGGAGGTCATTATGAGGGCGATCAATAAAATGGCCGGGAGGCAAAAATGGCGCATGGCAGGACCTTTCAAATGTGGTTTTCGATAGCGGCAGGCAAATATATCCTGCCCGTATAAAAAGTTAGCCGGAATGGCGCGTTTGTCAACTCTTTAAATCGATAACCTGCAATACCTGTGGGATTGTTCCCACATATTTATCTGTGAAATAGCGGCGAGGGGTTCCCTTCGAATTGACGGCCGGCGACTAAGGCGTTCAACGGTATGTGCTTATGCTAATCCCGGGACGGCTCCTTTCCCGGCGGTCATCGGCACCCTTCTTGCTTTCCTACGGCATGGATAAAGGTTTTTACGAAGGCTGAAGCAAGATGAAACGAGGTGGCTCGGTTATGAAAATATTTAAGACCAGAAAAGGCATCACCCTGATCGAGTTGATGGCGATTGTCGTCATCATCGGGATCGTATCGGCCATGGCTGTACCCCGGTTTTCGCGGACTATCAACCGTTTGAAATTCCGAACCTCGGCGCGGAATATCGTTTCCAAAATGAGGCTGGCGCGTTCCAACGCCATCACCCATAAGCAACAATGCGGAATCAGTGTCAGCAACGACGATTTGACGCTGACCATGTTCGTCGATACCCAGAATCCGAATCTCTATCAATTCGACGCCGGCGATTCCGTTTTGTCGATCGATACCCTGCCCGACGGGTTTGTCAATTTCACCACCGATTTCGGAAATTCGGCCGTCATCTATCGTCCCAACGGTTCGGCCTCGAGTACCGGTAATATCTGGTTTTTATCTTATACCGAAGAGGACGCCATAAATCTGGGCTCGATCCAGGTTTTGGCCTCGACCGGTCGGACCAAAATGGGTCCGCTGTATTATTATTGAAAAATTTGCCATAAAACCTTGCTCCCTCCTTCCCATCCTCCCAAGGGCCCCACTCACCCGGGGCCCTTTAATATACTGTCATCAAATAAATTACAGAATTAGGTTAAGAGTTATCCCTATACTGCCGAAAAAATAAGAAAGCTATAGGCCAAAGACCGTACGGCCCTGAAAATCAAACGATAAATAGCTGTTAATTATTTGTCGGGCCGGACGATAAACAGATAGGACAGAACAAAGCTAAACATAAAGAGAGAATCATGCGATTATCAAGAGGCAGCAAGAGTACCGTTGGTCTGGACATAGGGGCCAATTCGGTCAAAATGGTAAAACTCAATCATTCCAAGAATGGCTACAGCGTCAATTCTCTGGCATTGAGAGAACTGCCGCCGGAGGCCATCGTCGCCGACGAAATCCGTGACCGGGAAGCGGTCATTTTCAGCATCCAGTCGTTGCTGGATGAGTGCGACGCCGGGGTGAAAGATGTAGTGGTTTCTCTCGCCGGGCACGCCCTGATAACGGACAAGCTTATCATCGACCGCAAGACCGGGGCCGAGGCCGAGCAGGCGATTCTGTTCGAGGCCGAGCAACGGTCGCCCTTCGATGTTGAGGATGTCGCGCTCAGCCATCAGGTCATCCGGGTGAATGAAGAGACCAACAAAATGGAGGTCCTTCTTGTGGCCGCCCGTAAGGAATTCCTTGAGAGTTTTCTGGGGCTGGTGCATGATTGCGGGCTCAATCCGGTTATTGTCGACACCGACGCCTTCGCCGTCTATAACGCCTACGTCAATAATTACGAGGTCGATCCCAATCGGACGACGGCTCTGGTCAACATCGGCCAGGACGTCACCAATGTCCTCTATCTGTACGAAGGCTATTACCACTCGACCCGCGATATCTCAGTCGGTACCCGGACAATTTTCAATTCGATTCAGCAGGAATTCCGTCTCAACCACGAGTTGACCAACCGGGCTATTCAGGGTCAGATGGAAGGTTCCATCGACCAGGATATGCTCAAGGCGGCCATCGTCTCTTCGGCCGAGGAAATCGTCAACGGTCTGGATATGGCCTTCAACTATTTCAAATCGCAGGCCAAGACGGACAATATCGACTGGATGGTTTTATCCGGCGGCGGGGCCCTGATTCCCTATTTGCCCGAATTCCTGCAATCCAAACTGCAAATTCCGCTCGAGATATTCAATCCTCTCCGCAACGTCGAATATGACCCGGAACGGCTGGAAGGGCTGGAGCCGGAGAAAATCGCGCCGCTTCTAACGGTGCCGATCGGGATGGCTATGAGGAAAGTGAGTTAGCGTATGGATATGATTCAAATAAACCTGCTGCCGAAAGAATTCCGGAGAAAAACAGGAAAACTGTCGATCGGCAAGTCGGGCTACTATGCCATCGGAGCCACGGCCGGCGTCATCATCATGATTGTCGTCGTCTCCTTTTACCAAATGTACCAGATCCGGAAGCTGGACGAAAATATGGAAATAGCCCGTTTCCGTACCCAGCAACTGCAAAAGGACATCGCCGTGGTTGACGCCCTGATAGACGTCAAACAGAAGATCATGCAACGGATGGAAGCCATCGACCGGCTCGATCAGCACCGTTCGGTCTGGGTCCGGATTCTGGAAGATTTTTCCAGTCAGGTTCCCGACTTCATGTGGCTTTCGGGGTTTCGCGAGAGCAAAACCGCGGTAGCCGCGGCCGTCGATACCTCCGCGGGCAGTTCCCAGGTGCCCAGCAGTGTCAGGCCGGTGGCGATCGAGGGCTTTGCCTTTACCCTCAATTCCCTGGCCAACTTCATGATCAAACTGATGCGTTCGAATTATTTCAGCGACGTCGAGATGGCGTCGGTCGATGAGGTGCTTTTCCAGGAACAGAAGGCGTACAGTTATAAACTCAACGCCAACCTGCATTATCTCTCCGATAGTGAACTGAAAGAACTTTTGGAAAATGAGTCTGGCCCGGATCTGCTGGCCAGCTTCTAAGGAGATAGAGGGAGATGGACTTAAAGGACCCCAAAGTTCAAAAGATAGCGCTGGTCGGCGTCGTCTTTTTCATCATGGCTTATTTCTGGTACTCGCGGGTTTACACCCCCCAGACGAATCAGATCGCCTCCAAGCAAAGCGAATACCAGACGATGATCACCAATCTTCGCAACGTCGAGATGAAATCGAAGTCGCTGGACGCGCTCCAGGCTGAGTACAAAAGCCTTCTGACCCGATACCGGGAAATCGAACAACTGCTTCCGGAAGTCAAGATGGTTCCGTCCTTTCTGGTCCAGTTGCATACGGCGTCCTCGCTGACGGGCACCAAAATAGTTTCCATTGCCCCGGAGCCGATTAAATCGGAATCCTTCTATAATGTAGCCAGTTTCGATGTCAAGCTGGTCGGCGGCTACCATGATTTCGGGAAGTTCATCAGCTATATCGCCAATTTCCCGTTCATCGTCAATGTCAGCAATATGGAAATCACGGCCGTCACGCCGGCTTCCAACAGCGATAAAAAGAAAGAAGACGAGATTACCATCACGGCTGAGTTCACCCTGTCGACATATTTTGTGCAGGCGGGAGAGCGGCTCAAAGAGCTCGAATTATAGATGGAGACACGGACCATGTTGGGTAAATATAAAATCGCATTGCTGCTCGCAGTCGTGGCGCTGGTCGGCGCCGCTCTGGCTTCAGCCGTTCCTTCGAGAATCACCAATCTGGGGCTGAGTCGCGACGGCAGTTTTACGGTGTTGACTATACAGGGCAGTGCTCCGGCGCAATTCGCGCATCAATCGGTCGAGGCCAGGAACGGCAAGCCGTTCCGGATCGTCGTCGATTGCCTGGCTTCACGCCATGGTCTGCCGCAGAAGGACTTCGCCGAACTGCCCAAGTCGGTCATCAAGGAAATCCGGACCTCGCAGTATTCGGTTTCACCCGAGGAAGTCGTCCGGGTGGTGCTGGATTTGAACGAGGAATCAGTGTACCGGGTTGAGGCCGACGGCAATGATATCAAAGTATATGTTTCGGACCAGAAGACGGTGCCCTTTCCCCGGTGGACCGGTCGTACAGTCAAGACGTCAAATTATGCGACCGTGACACCTTCGGTGAATAAAGAGAAAGCGCCGGCGGTAAAAGAACCGGTCAAACCGAGCGTCGATAAAAGCCCTAACACCAAAGTTGCCAGCAGTGAAATCAAACCGTCGGCCGCAACTAACCATAAAAAGCCCTCGGTTGTGGTCATGAATAATAAGAAGGAAAATCCTTCAACTTCCACCGCCAAAGGTCCATACCGACTTGCCGCGCCGGATCCGAACTACACTTACGGTCCGGTCGTGACGACCGCCGCCGAACCGAAGCCGCTGACGACTGCGGCAGTAGTGGTCGGTGATATCACCCCGAAGACTCCGACGGCCGAGCCGAGTTCTAAGGCTTCCGAAAAGAAGCCGGCCAATGTCTCAAAACCGAGCGTGGTCGTAGCCAAAACCGAACCGAAGGCCCAAAAAGATCTAGCGGGCAATACCCAGAAAAAGGCCCCGGTTTTTGCCGATGCTAATGCCGATAAGGCGAAAGTTCCGGAACCGGGAGTGAGCACGAACAAATCGGGACCGGATAATAAAGACATTCATAAACCGGCCTCGCCAAAGGCAGAGGCGAAATCAGCCGAAAACAAAATGGCCGAATCCAAGCCGGCCACGGCTCAAAAAGCCTCCGACGCCGGTAAAGATAAAAATGTAGTAGTGGCTTCAATCGACCCGGCCGATGAAAAGCCGGCCGCGCCGAAGCCCGAGGTTGGCGAGAATGTCAACAAGATCAAGACTTCCAGATATCGTCGTGAATCGGCCAAATCGGCGGAATTGAAGGCTTCGCAGGTGGTTCAGTTCCCCCAGCGAATGGTCATTAAGTATAAACGCCCCATTCCCCGGGATCCTTTCGCGTCGCTGATTACAGTCGACAAGCAAAAGCAGGGGAATGTCGACCTGACCAAGGTGCCCAATGTGGAAACCCTCAATCTGGTCGGTATCCTCGAGCCGGAATCGGGTAAAGGAGCGGCCCTTATGGAAGATCTGAACGGTATCGGTTATATCCTGAGACCGGGTGACAAAGTCAGAAATGGTTATGTAGCTCAAATCGATCAGAGCGCGGTCTACTTCCAGGTCAATGAATATGGCTGGGGCCGCACTATCGTCAAACATATGGAAAAATAGCTTTAGTAATAGAAAGAGGAATGTCAGATGTTGAAGACCGGAAAATATACGCTGTTCTGCCTTGGCGTCCTGTTGTTGATGACGGTCATGGTCTCAGTATCGTCCGGCGAAACCAAAGATCCGTCGGAACCGATCAAGACGCTAAATTTCCAAGCGGCAGAGATCCGTTCGGTCATCCGTTTCCTGGCCGATTACGGCAAAGTCAACGTCGTCGTGGCCCCGGCGGTGACCGGCAACGTCACGATCGCCCTGACCAATGTTACCTGGAAGCAGGCTCTGGATATTATCGGCCGCACCTACGATCTTGCGGTGGTTTATGAAAACGAGGGATATATCCGTATTCTTCCGGCCGCTGACTATCGCAAGGAGTTGACCGAGAACCAGAAACACCAGATGGAACACGAAACCCTGGTGACTCTGGATACGCGGATTATAAAGATCAATAACTCGACTTCCGAGAGTATCGTCGATGCCGTTAAGTCGCTGTTATCGGCTCGCGGCCGGGCGACGGCCGATCCGCGTACCAATTCGATCGTCCTTCAGGAAATTCCGGAGAATATCGAGCGCGTGATCGAATATATCACCAAGCTTGATCAACCGCCGAAACAGATCAAAATCTCGGCTCAGCTTCTCGAAATCAGCACCCGGACTCTTCAGGAAATGGGTGTCAACTGGACTTTCAACGGAGCCGATGGCCCCAACGTCACTGATCCCGTCAGCGGCGACTTGGTCCCGGAGACCCAGCATCGTACTTCCCAGAACCTCGACTATCTGGGCGCCGACGGCGCCGGTCAGTTCTGGATCAGGACTATTCATGACAGCTGGAATCTCGAAGCCCAGATCTCGGCCATGGTCACCGACGGCAACGGCAAGATTCTGGCGCACCCGGAGATCACGACTATCGATAATTCCGAGGCCAGAATCCAGATGGGACAGAAGGTCCCGATCAAGCAGTTCGATCAGTCGGGCAACACCGTGATCACTTTTGAGGAAGTCGGCACCTTGCTGAAAGTGACGCCGCATATCACCTCCGATAACAAGATTCTGATGCATCTCATGCCGGAACGTTCGACCTATGAATACGATCAGGCGGGCGTCATTATCAACACCAACAACGCCGAGACCAACGTCGTCGTCGAAAACGGTCAGACGGCGGTTATCGGCGGTCTGACGACCCAGGATGAGGTCGAAAGCCACGTCGGTATCCCGATTCTTAAGGATATTCCGCTTCTGGGTTATCTGTTCAGCTATAAAAAGAAAGAGCTGACCAATCGCGATCTGGTGATTTTTGTCACACCGACGATTGTTGATGATTTCGCGGCTGTCGGAGACGGCAACCCGTAAAATTTCAGGCTGTGCGCAATCGCATAAAGCCCCCTGCCGCCAAAGCCGGGGGCTTTATGGCAAGGGGAGAGCGGGAAGCAGTAAGTCATAAGCACCGGTTAACAAGCGATAAAGTAACATTGCAAATACAAGGAGAGAACATGTCTCTGAAGAGCAAGGCGAATAGTATACCGGCAATCATTCTGAGCCTTCTCCTGGTCGGAATGTTTATCATATCCGGTTGTAGCAAAGAACCGGCGCCGGTCACTTCCGGGGGAGGAACCGGAACCGCGGATGTCAATTTGACGACTCCGACGGTAGCTCCGTCAAATATCGAAACCAATGGAACGGCCGTGGTCGAGGTCATAGCCACCGACGCCTCGTCGGAGCCGATCGCTGATCTTTCGGTAGATTTCATCGTGTCGCCGTCATCAGGCGGGTATTTTACGCCGCCGACGGCTCTGACCGATGAGAATGGAATTGCCAGCGCGATCTTCACCGCTTCCCAGACCGGCACATTATCCATCGCCGCTTCCACCGACAACGCCATGTCACCGTACACAAGCGTTTCGGTTTCTTCGAATCAGCAGTCGAGCGGCAATATGGATATCTCGGTCACGCCCAGCCTGCTATCGGCCGACGGCATTTCGAGCGCCACCGTCAGTATCACCGTGCAAAACAGCGACGGCCAATATGCGCCCGATTCGACGCTGGTCAAGATCACCGCCGGTGAACGGTTCGTCGATGTCGACGGCAACGGCTATTTCAGCAATGGCGACTCTCTGACATTTGACTATAACGCCAACGAAACCTGGGATCCGGTCGGATTCATTCCCTCGACGGCCTATACCCAGAGCGGCGTCGCCACCGTGACCTATACTTCCGGCACCGAAGCCACGACTGCCTATATCCGCGCCACGGTTATGGGGACGGTCGAGTATGACGGTTTCGTCGAGACATCGGTGCAATTGACGCCTAACGCCGAAATCTACGCCATTGAGCTGTCATCCGATGTTACCGGCTTGCAGGTGCGGCATACCGGTGGAATCGAGACAACCAATATGGACGCTATCTGCTACGATGTCCACGGCAATTTCGTTCCCGAAGGTATTCCGGTTACTTTCACAATCACCGACGGTCCCGATGGCGGCGAGAATATTGCCGGGCAGGGCTACGGTCCGGTAGTCGCCTACACCAACGCCAATGGCGTGGCGACTGTGCCGGTCTGGTCCGGTACCGTATCGGGTACTATCAGGATGTATGCCAGCGCCGGTTCGGTATTATCCACGGCCACTTTCCTGGCTGTCTATGCGGGCCCGCCGTATTACCTCGGCGTGGGCTCCGATTTCTGTAATATGGACGGTTGGAACACGATCAACCGCGAAATGTATGTCAACGCAACCTTATCCGATTATTATCATAATCCGGTTCAGGACAGCGTCGCGGTCTATTTTACGGTCGATGAAGGTATTATCGACGCCTATGGCATCACGGCCGATTCTACCGGTGTCGCCAGCGCCATTTTCAGAACGGGACCGCCTCAGGTCGACGGCGTGGTCTGGATCTGGGCGGAAACATCGGGCGGTACCGTAGTCGGTTCAACCTTCTTCTATAATAGTTTCATTCCTGCCAATATCTATCTGGCCATGTCGCCTCAGCACCTTTTAGCGACTGGTGAGAGCTACTCTACTTTCTGGGCCGATGTCCGCGATCTGAATAATAATTTTGTCCTTGACGGTACCGAAGTAGAAAGCAAGGCGCTCTATGGAACACCGGGTAGCGGTGCAACCGAAGACGGCTGTAATGCTTCTGTTTTTGAAGGCACCTATTATTCCAAAGTGCTCAAGCAGGACTTTTCGGTTACCGGAGCCGACGATGATGGTATTGGTGCAATCGATATCATAACCGTTAAAAGCGGTTTTGTGGCCAGTAATGTCGTTTGCACGCTGTTGACTTCGACATCCTATTATGACGAGTCTTCGCTGATGTTGGACGCCTCCTCCGTATCTTATGGAGCCGCCGGAATTCCGATCCGGGCTCTCATCAAGGATCGTTACGGCAATCCGCTGGCTGACCACACTCTGACCGCCTCCATCTCGGCCGGATCGATTGTGCCGGGCACGGCGGTTCAGGAGACCAATGAATTCGGCGAAGCGTTTGGCTTCCAGTTCAACGCTCCGGCTGATTCCACTGGCGGAAAAACTGCCGTGATTTCAATCGCCGACGGTGACGCGCGGGGCAACAACCTGACCATGACAGCGACTGTGACCTATACCGCCAAAAAGAAATAACCTCTCTGGGAACAGAGTTTTTCGATTAATCAATCGCCGGATTCAATATCCGGCGATTTTTTTTGGCCAAATCCGAAATTGATTTCCGCGCCCGATGATCTCGAAATGCGGCTGAAATCTCTTTTCTCCGGCAGGAGATTGGAGTATATTGGGTCGCCGTCATGGCCTGAGGTCGTAGGAAATATTTATATGTCCGGATCAAACGATATACTTCCGTCCGAATCACCTGATATTGCGGCTCGCTTTTTTGAGGCGGCCGGCAAATACGCCGAAAATCCAGCGGTTGGAAGGGCCGGCGAAGACGCCTACCTGACGTATGATCAATTGGCGCAACGGGTGCGCGAATGCGCCGTTTTCCTGGGATCGGTCGATCCGGGCGAACCGATCGGGATTCTTTCGGAAAACCGGCCGGCCTGGTGCAAAATCTATCTGGCGATTCTAGCCCGGGGGGGAGTCGTCGTCCCGATTGACTCAATGCTCAAAAAAGATGAACTGCGTTTCGTATTTTCGGAATCGGGTATCCGCCGCCTGTTTGTATCTCATCGTTATGCCGATATCGCCAACGAAGTCAACAATACTCTGGTACGCAAAATCGATATTATCAACTTGGAAGCGATTCCTCCAGTTGAGTCATCGGCTTTTACGCCGACCATCATTGACGATCCGACTCGTCCCGCGGTTTTGATCTTTACCTCCGGGACCACCGGCAAGCCCAAGAAAGTCATCCTGACTCATCGCAATATCCTTTCCGACATCAAGGGCATAATCGATTATTTGCCCTTCGGGCCGGGGGATCGTTTCTTGTCGGTTCTGCCCCTGCACCATACTCTTGAGGCCACCTGCGGCTTTCTGACGCCGCTGACTCACGGTTGCGCCGTGTACTATATCAAGGCCCTCAATTCCCGCGAGATTCTCGACGGCATCAGGATGCACCGGATAACTCATTTCATCTCGGTGCCGCTTCTCTACGAAAAATTGTATCACGCCATTCTCAACGGCGTCAAAAAAGCCCCGGCCGCAAAACGGGCCTTGTTCAAAGTCTCGATGAGAGCGGCCCGGACGATGTATTCCATGGCCGGTGTCAATCCCGGAAAGAAGCTCTTTCATTCTCTGCGACAGCAGGCCGGACTGGAGACGGTGCGGCTGATGGTCTGCGGCGGCGCGCCCCTGCCGCTGGAAATATCGCGGAGTTTCAACCTCCTCGGTTTCGACTTTGTCGAGGGTTACGGTCTGACCGAAACCTCGCCGGTGTTGTCGGTTAATCCGGCCGATAAGAATAAATTCGGATCGGTGGGCCCGCCATTGACGGGGGTGACTATCAAAATCGATAATCCCGATGAGCGTGGTCTCGGCGAGGTGCTCGTGCAGGGGCCGATGGTGACGCCCGGATATCTGGATAATCCGGAGGAAACCGCCCGGCTGTTGCAGGACGGCTGGCTGCATACCGGCGATCTGGGGCGGCTTGACAAGGACGGATATTTGTATATAATGGGGCGCAAGAAGAACCTGATCGTGTCGGCGGCCGGGAAAAATATTTATCCCGAGGAGATCGAAGCGCTAATCAACAGCAAAGATGTCGTAA
>CAZGAV010000055.1:0-24825 GCA_964523575.1 uncultured Ignavibacteriales bacterium | reverse complement strand
AGGATTTGCATGATCTGTCAGGCGCCGGGTCACATCCGCCGGGGCGGACAGGACCAGGTGCAACAGGGGCAAATGTCGGCGGAGAGCAGCATTCGGGTCTGTCGCTGGTTTAGTGCAATGAATTCTCACCGCAAGCGGTGAGGCACCGGGAGAGTATCTTAAGAGACCCGGAGCGAAGCTCCGGGCCACACGGCCGGATTGATGGAGATTTTGGGGAATGACCAATGTCGAAACCCTAAAGGGTTTCGACCTACCCGCTGTTACCTATGTCCCCGGTCTAAACTGTTACCTATCTGCCCGGTCTATACCCATAAGAAAACCCACAGCAAGCTGTGGGCCACCCAAGTCGAAATGAGGAGGGGGCAAAAACCGAAGATTGCCTGTGGGTTCGCAGTGACGATAATCGCTTGACAGAATCGGCCCAAAGACTATCTTTATATATATAGCGTTTCGATTCGCAGGGAGGTCCACGTGACAGCATCTTCAGACTATTTCCCTCTTTGTTTTAGCGGCTGTGAAGTTTAAGCGTTTTATATCATAAAATACGCACATCCGGCGTTCATGCTCTGCGGTCCCTGCCGAGTGTCCGGTATTTGACAGGCAGACATCGATGCTTACCGGAGGTAAGTAAAACAAGGAGGCCCCCATGTCCCACCTTAAAAGAAGGCCCCATAAATATTTAATCGTCCTATTGGTTGCGATTGCTGTGGCGGCCGCGACTGCCGGAACGGCGATGTACCGGGCCGGCGGTTATTCGAGCGAGCCGATGTGGATTTATGACAGCCGGCTGGCCGTCAGCCATGTCGAGACGGCCGACTTGAACGGCGATGGCACCAAAGATGTCATTGCCGGTGAGTACAGTTCCGATTATTATGGTGAGCCGTCGCGGGTATATGCTCTGGACGGAAAAACCGGCGATACTATCTGGACCTACCTGCTCCAGGACGGCGTCCGCAGTATGACTATCGGCGATTTGAATCACGATTTTGTCATGGATGTCGTCGCCGGAGCGGCCTATAACGGATCGGGAACGCCCGACGGCAAAATTCATGCGATCAATGGAGTGGACGGAACGCCGCTGTGGACATATCCCGTCAATTCCACGATTTCGTGCGTCACCATCGCCGACCTCAACGGCGATATGTACATGGACGTGGCGGCCGGTTCCTTCGACGACAATGTCTACGGCATCAACGGCGAGACGGGGGCTTTATTATGGGTGCGGCCGATCAGCAGTCTCTGGATCAATGCCGTGGCCGCGGGCGACGTCAACGATGACGGTATCGAAGATATCGGGTTCGCGCATGAGTACCTGGCCGGCTATACCAATCATTGCGGCGTCATCAATGGCAGTACCGGAGCTTTTATCTGGGATTCGATCGTGCCGTTTATCTCCATGGATGTCATGATGGCCAATGTGGACGGCGATCCGGAAATGGAAGCGGTTTTCGGCGTCGTCTATGGTGACAATCATGGCGAAATTCAGGTTCGGAACGCCGCCGACGGCGTCCTTGAGTGGACCTATGATCTGGGTACCGTCGATCATACCAATGGAAATATTCTGTTGCGCATGACCGATCTGGACGAGGACGGTTATTCGGAAATGGTAGTCGGGACCTATCTCGGCGATCACCGGATCTATGTTATAGCCGGGGGGCCGAGTGGCACGGTCTGGGTTTCGGATTCGCTGGACGGCAATACCCGCGATATCGCCTTCGCCGACGTCACCGGCGACAAGGATATCAATGTTGTCGCGGCCGGAACCGACCGGATCGAGATTCTTAACGGCTACGATGGTACGAAGATGTGGTATTATTCCGTCAACGGTTCCATGAACGGCGTCCGATGCGCCGATTTCGACGGCGATGAGGTTTTCGAAATCGCGGCCGGGGGCGGGGCTGATTTTTCCGGAACGCCTCCCAATCCAAGCAAAGGAGTATGGGCGCTAAAATCGGTTCTGTCGCCGTTGCTCTGGGAGCATGATATCGTGGAGTACGGCAATTCCATCGCCCTCGGTGATTTCAACGGCGACGGTTGTCTCGACGTCGTGGCGGTCAATTCCCTCGGGGACGGAGCTTATGGTCTGGACGGCATCGACGGTTCGCAGTTGTGGTACTGGCAGGGCACGGCCAATCTTTACGCCGCCACCGCCGGAGATTTCAATAATGACGGCTTTGACGACGCCGCGGTCGGCGGTTATGATGAGACGGTGACCGCCATAAACGGGACCGACGGGACAGTGCTCTGGCAGTTCACCGACCCGACTGATCAGATTTATCGCAAGTGCCTGGAGGCGGCGGACCTGAACGGCGACGGATATGTCGACGTGGTCGCCGGGGCCGACGACGATATGGTTTATGCCATCCGCGGGGAATCGGGCGGATTGTTGTGGTCGCAGAATGTCGGGGGCGAGGTTAATGAGGTCGATATCGTCCAGATGAATAATTCGGGGCCGCCGGACGTGGTCGTGGGCGTGGCGGGAGGCAGCGCCAATAGCAGTGTGACGGTCCTGGACGGACTCGACGGCAGTTTGATATGGAAGTATATGACGCCGGAGGCGGTGGAACATGTGGAGGCGATGGACGCCAATGAGGACGGTACGATGGATGTCGCCGCCGGTATCGCCCCGTTCAGCCGCCAGGTGATAATGGTCAACGGCGCGAATCAGACGGCGATGTGGACCATGCCGATATTAACGGTCTCAAATATCCATGAGATGGGCGGGGGCGATTTGAACGGGGACAAGACCCCTGATGTATTGGTTCCGGCGACAATCGGAACCATTGACGGCGCGGTGGCCCTGAGCGGCGACGACGGCCATGTTTTGTGGGAGTACCATTCCGGGGACGAGGTCAATAACTGCCTGGTTTACGACGTCGATAACGACGGCTATAATGAAGGGGTCATCGGTTCCGACGACCAGAACGTGACGGTTCTGAGTGGACTTGACGGTTCGGTGGAGTGGAGCTACAGCACCGCCGGCGATGTCATGCATGTTTTGGTGGGCGACGTCAATTGCGACGAAAGGGTGAATATTGTCTGCGTGACATTCGGCTCCAACGGGCTGGTTTACGCCTTCAGGACGCTGGATGTGTCGGTTCATGCCGTATGCGGGGACGCCAACGGCGATGGCGACGTCAATGTCGCCGACGCCGTGCATTTGATCAACTACGTCTTCAAGGGAGGCCCGGCGCCCGATCCGCTTTGCGCCGCCGACGCTAACGGCGACGGTGATGTTAATGTGGCTGACGCCGTCTATTTGATCAATTTTGTTTTCAGCGGCGGGCCGCCGCCGGTGGAACCCTGCTGTCCCTGAGTTAAAACCGGCCGCAAAAAGCCGGAGCCGGGAGTAAATTAAATTGACGGGGATGAGAGATCGTCCCCGTTTTTATAGCCGGCCGAGACCGGGCCGAAGTCGATAATTGCTTTGAAGAATTACAGTTGGCGTTTATATTGTAAAAAACGATTCATTACGGCGTTTCTTCGGAAGGAAAGCCAATGTCCCAAAAATCAATTCTGTGTTGTCTGCTCCTGATATTTCTGGCCGCAACCGTTTCGGCGGCGGACCTGTATCAGGTCAGGGTAAAAAGCGCGGCCGAAGCTGATTTATTGACTGCGGCCGGAATCGAACCGGTGGCTCGGCTAAATGACGGGTATCTGGTACTGGCCGATCAGGCCGCGGCGCGCAATCTGGCCGGGGTCAAAATGATGCTTCAACCGGTCGCCGCCGATATCGAAAAACAAAATCTGGCGGTCGATCTTCGTCTGGACCGGAAGAATACCGAACGATTCCCCCTGATTTTTGAAGAGGGTGATTTCCGATTGTATCGGGTCGAAGCCGGCATGAGTCCCGATCAATTGGCTTCGTTGTCGCTGATGCCGATCAGAAGCGATTTGACGCGCATTGAATTTACTCCGCCTCCGGCGTTGAAATCATCGGCCGCCGCCCGGGTGGATGGATTGCAGGAATTGATCGACCAGATCAGTCAGGATTCGCTGGAGTCATATACTTCAAGATTGCAGGCTTTTCGCAATCGCCTGACCGGGAGCGATTCCAATTATGCGTCGCGCGACTGGATTGCGTCCAAGTTTGTCGAATTCGGCTATGATTCGATCGCCATCGACAGCTTTATCGCCAATTCGACTCAATGCCAGAATGTCGTGGCCTATAAAATCGGGGATTATCTGCCGGAACATCATGTCATCATCGGCGCTCACCGCGATGCCGTTTCGGGATCGCCCGGGGCCGACGACAACGGTTCGGGGACGGCGGCCGTTCTGGAAATGGCCCGAATCCTGAAAGACATTCCGACCGATTTGTCTTTCGTGTTTATCCTTTTTGACGGGGAGGAGCAGGGGCTGAACGGTTCCTACCATTATGCCGAAGAAGCCAACGCCCGGGGCGATAGTATCGTCTATATGCTCAACCTCGATATGATCGCTCATTATCAGAATAGCACCCAGGCCAAGTTGTATCATGGCACCGACCAGACCTACAGCCTTCTCTGGCAGGAACTGGCCGATTCGCTGGTCGGGATCAGCGGAACATTGATGGGCAATTCCGGCGGATCGGATCATTACCCCTTTTCACAGTATGGCTATAAGGTGACGTTCGCTCACGAGTATATCTTCTCGACGGTTTATCATTCGTATCAGGACAGCACGACCTATATGAATTTCGAATATATGAGGCGGATGGTTCAGGCTTCGCTGGCCACGGCTTATTCGGTATCGCAGACCTATATTCCGGGTCCGAGCCTGACATTCGATTATCCCGGCGATGTTCCGGAGGTGTTGGTTCCCGATCAGGCGACCGCGTTCGAAGTCGTGGTTAATGGCTTTTATGACGGTGTCCCGGTTCCGGGAACGGGGCAAATTCATTACAGCATCAACGGCGGGGTCGAACAGACCGAGGCCATGACGGTGTTGATGGGCAATCGCTATACGGCCACGTTACCGGCCCTGGCCTGCGGCGATTATATTCATTTCTATGTGAGCGCCGAAGAGGCGACCGTGGGAACCGTTTACGACCCGTCTCCGTCTCAGCCATATTTGGCTTTCCCAGCCACGACCGATTCGATCGTATTTTTCGATGATTTCGAAAGCGACCGGGGCTGGGTGATTTCCGGCGGACTCTGGGCCCGCGGTACCCCGATCGGAGGCGGCGGTGTATATGGCGGCCCCGACCCGACCAGCGGATATAACAGTCCCAGCGTTTTCGGCTATAATCTCAACGGCGATTATACCAGCGGCATGCCGGAGCGCAATATCACCAGTCCGCCGATAGACTGCTCCGGGAAATTCGGCACCAGACTATCTTTCCAGCGCTGGCTGGGAGTGGAACAGCCCAGCTACGATCATGCTTATGTCCGAGTCAGCAATAACGGGATCAACTGGACCACGATCTGGACCAACACGGTTGAGGTCGCCGATTATGACTGGGTCTATATGGAGTTCGATATTTCGGCGCTGGCCGATAATCAGCCGACGGTGTATGTGCGGTTTACGATGGGCATCACCGATGGCTCCTGGAATTATTGCGGCTGGAATGTCGACGATGTCACGGTTCGGGCATTCCAGTGCGAATCCGGCCCGGGGCCATTGAATATCGCGACCGATGATTTGCCCGACTGGACGGCCGGATTCCAATTCGCCGAACAATTGACGGCTACGGGGGGCGTCGGGGCCTATTCCTGGGTCGATAAGTACGGCGATTTGACCGGCACCGGATTGGCTTTATCATCGGCCGGTTTGTTATCGGGCCTGCCGGCGGCAGCGGGGAATATATCATTCACCGCCGAAGTCAGCGATGAGGCGAGCGGTCTTGATCAGATGGTTTATGATTTCAATATCAACGATTCGCTGATTATTGTAACGGACGCCTTGCCGTCGGCTGTTGTCGGCGAAGTTTATGAGCACCAGTTGGTATGCTCGGGCGGCACCGGCCTCATTTTCTGGCATGATCTCAACGACGGTTTAGCGGGGACGGGTTTGTCCATGGCGTCGAACGGCGTCGTTGCGGGGACGCCCATGAGCGCCGGCGAGATATCATTCGCGGCCGTGGCCGGTGACAGTATCGGATGCAGTATTGAGAAGCCGTTTAGTCTGGTCGTGATGGCGCCCTATACCTGCGGTGACGCCAACGGCGACAGTGATGTGAATGTGGCCGATGCGGTTTTCATTATTAATTATGTTTTCAAGAGCGGTCCCCCGCCCGATCCATACTGCACCGGCGACGCCAATGGCGATGGCGACGCCAATGTGGCTGACGCCGTATATCTGATCAATTTTGTTTTCAGCGGCGGCCCGCCGGCAGTTGAGGGCTGTTGTATGTAATGGCGTCGGAGACGACGGTGAATATTCGGGGCCGGCATTATTGCCGGCCTTTTTTTTTTAGGTTTTCTTTATTAAATTATTTTCCGATTAAATTTCTGAAACAATTGCGTAAGCGCTTACGTAACTAAACGGTGTTTCGGGCGCGATACGCTCACGGGGATAAGGGAAAGATAGATGGATATGATTCAGAAGCTCGGCCCGCTGGCCTTTGCCAGCCGTCTTAAAAGAATAAGCGAAAGGTTGATGAGGGATGTTTCGCGCATATACCGGGAACTGGACGTGGAATTTCAGGCGCGCTGGTTCCCGGTGATGTATTTACTGGGGCAGAAATCGCCGCTGGCGGTGACGGAAGTCGCCCGGGAACTGGGGATGAGCCATCCGGCCATCAACCAGATTGCCGCCGGCATGAGCAAGGCCGGGTTGCTGGTTTCGACCCGCGATAGTCACGATGATCGCAAACGGATGCTTTCGATTTCAGCCGCCGGCGGGCGGGTGATGACGTCGCTGGTGCCGGTCTGGAGGGATATCGAGGCCGCGACGCAGGAGGTCATTAAAGAGGGGGGGAGCAATCTATTGGAGATTCTCAACCGAGTCGAACTGGCGCTCGATGAAAAGGACATGTATGAAAGGGTCAAGGCCCGGATCAGGCGGAGGCAGTACGAGGCGGTTGAGATTATTGATTATCTCCCGCAGTACAAGTCTCAATTCAAAGCCCTGAATATCGAATGGCTCAGGAAATATTTTACGGTCGAAAAGAATGATCGGACGCTTCTCTCGGACCCGCAGAAGGAGATTCTGCAAAAGGGGGGATTTATTAATTTCGCGCGGATCGAGGGTAAAGTGGTCGGCACGGCCGCATTGCTGAAGCATGGTGACGGTATTTTCGAACTGGCCAAGATGGCCGTCACCGAATCGGCCCAGGGCGGACAGGCGGGACGCAAGCTGGCCGAAACCATGATTGCGAAAGCCCGCTCGCTGGGGGCTCGGTCGATTATCCTGCACACCAGTCCGAAACTGACCAGAGCCAACAGCCTGTACAAACGGCTCGGATTCGTGTACCGGGAAGACGCCCCTCAGCCGCCTGGATACGCGCGCCCGACGATCACGATGATTCTGGAGACAAAGAAATAAAATATATAATCCATGGGAGTGGGATATGAAAAAAGGTAGTTGGGAGAAGCAGGATCGTCCAGTTCGGAATATATGGGCGGGAATGATCAAGGCGGCGCTAATGGCGCTTCTAATTTTTATCTTCCTGCCGCCGATCGGCGACGCCCAGGTCAGGCCCGGCAGTGACGAGGCCAAAATCGACGCCGCCTGGAAAGCGGCGGTGGTGGACAGCGTTATCAGCGCCCTCGATAAAAATTATGTTTTTCCTGATGTGGCCGGCGAGATGGCCAAATATCTTCGTCAGCAGCAGAAGAAGAAGGCCTACAAAGATATCACGGACGCTTTTGAGTTCGTCACCAAGTTGACGGAAGATATTCGCGAAATCAGCCATGACAAGCATCTGACTGTCAGGTATGCGCCAAATTTACCGGAAGAGGCATGGAAACCGGATTCGCTTCTGTCCGACGAGGAAAGGCAGAGGCAGAAGGAAATTGATCTGCGCAACATGAAATTTACTAATTTCGGTTTCAAGAAACTGGAACTGCTTGACGGCGATGTCGGCTACCTGGATTTACGTGGTTTTCAGCCGGCCGAGTATGGCGGCCCGACAGCGGTGGCGGCCATGAATTTCCTGGCCAATACTGAAGCGGTGATAATCGACTTGCGCGAAAACGGCGGCGGCAGTCCCTCGATGATTCAGTTGATATCCAGCTATTTTTTCGATGAACCGACGCATCTAAACAATTTTTATTACCGTCCGGCCGATTCGATTCAACAGTTCTGGACGCAGGCCTACGTCATAGGACCGCGGATGAGCGAGACGCCTCTTTATATCCTGACCAGCTCTTACACTTTCTCGGCCGCCGAGGAATTCACCTACAATATGAAAAACCTCAAACGGGCGACCATAATCGGGGAGACAACCGGCGGCGGCGCTCATCCGATTGACGGTTTCGGATTTGCCAACCTGAAAGTCCGTATGGGCATACCGATTGGACGGGCTGTCAATCCGATAACGGGCACCAACTGGGAAGGAACCGGGATCGCTCCCGATATCGCCGTTTCCCGGGACGAGGCGCTGACGACGGCATACCTGGCGGCATTGAAGAAAATATATGAAGGTCTGCCGGATGAACCGATCAAAGAACGGTATCAATGGCTGATCGAGACCAATGAGGCGCTGGCGCATCCGTTCGATGCCGATCCCGGTTTGATGAAGAAATATGCCGGTGTGTATGGCCCCCGAACAGTCACGTTTGAAAACGGCGAACTGTATTATCAACGGGAAGACCGGCCTAAATACAAGATGATTCCGATGTCTAACGACACCTTTACTTTTGACGATATCAGATATTTCCGGCTGAAATTCGTCACCGACGAGGCCGGTAACGTAACCGAGGTGGTCGGTCTTTATGATGATGGTCATACGGATCGGTCGCCGCGTAACCCCGGGCAATAGGTATTCCTGTAGCCCGATCCCTTACCCCCGGCCGCGCCGACACCCTCCCCCGGCGCGGCCTTTTTATATCTTATCCGGACAAAATCAGAGGCGGTCAAATGGCGTTTGGCCCGAAAGAGATTTTTGACTATATTGGCGCAGGAAGTTTGGGACCCGCATTGAAACAGGTGGTTAATGAAGCAGTACCCAATTGAGTTTGAATCAAAGAAGGAAATATTTTTTTACCCCGGGAAGCCGGATAAATTCGAGGGCGACATCCTGGAAATCGGTCCCGGCCGGGGCGATTTTATCCTTTCGGCGGCCGAACAGAACCCCGACAAGAAACTGGTTGCCATCGAGCTGGGCAAAAAACGCCATTTCAAGCTGATTCCTCGCGTCGAAAAGCGGGGCTTGACCAATATTCTGTTGATCGGCGGCAACGCCCGGGTGGTTCTGCCGCGCTATTTCGAACCCGGGACTTTCGAGAAAGTCTATGTTCTCTTTCCCGATCCCTGGCCCAAAAAACGTCATTATCCTCATCGCCTGATGTCGGTCGAATTTATCACTTTGCTGGCCAACTGCCTGCAAGGCGGCGGAGAATTCTATTTCGCCACCGATTTCCGGCCGTACGCCGACTGGGTGGTGGAAAATATGCGGCAGGTTACGCAACTGGAAAGTCTGGGATCGCCGGATTTCACGACCATTGACAAGATCGCGTACTACAGCCCCAGTTTTTTCGAGCAGAAATGGCGCGACGAGGGGCGAGCTATTTACTACATGCGATATCGAAAGGTCTGATCGGGCGAGTTGTGTTTAGGCACAGGCGGGGATGTAAACCTGCGGATGAATTATATAGAAAAGGCGCTCGAAGGAGCGCCTTTCTTATTATGATTTTCGACTTCAATGCTACTGGCTGTCGCCGGGAATCGAAATCTGAATCTGCATCTGGTCGCCATCCTGAGTGACAGTGGCCTCGGAGCCGTCAAAGCCCATGCTTTCCAATTGCGCCTCGATATTGGCCTTCATTTCCTCCGGTGTCGATCCCGAAGCCGCGACCTCGACCGTGAAGTAATTTTCTTTGACCTGAGCGTAAAGGCTTCCGGAGACAGCTTCGACCTTCGGCGCAAATTCGACCTGGCCGTTAATCCCGGTCAGAGTCGAGAAGACCAGCGAGGCCTCCTGCGCGGCCACCTGAGTCGGCAGGTTGGTTATGCGAACGGAAGTCCCGGACGATTGATAATCGGCCGAAACCGAAGCCTGATCGTAGCCCAGACCCGACATCGCCTTGACTATGGGATCGATATCGATGATCTGTCCCGGGGCGATGCCGCTGATTTCGACATCATAGCCCACGACCCGGTCATAGGAAAAGGGAACAAGGGTGAAAAACAGCAGGGCCGCAATCGCCAGCCCCAGCCCGAAACCGAGTTTTTTGCGGGCGCCCAGTTTGCGAGTTAATTCCGCCATGCGTGAAGACTCCTTTCCAATCGGTGCGGCCGGGTGCGCTTCGAGGCGAGTGCGGAGATCGGGCAGGGCGGTCGGAGCGGTCGGCTCCAGGCGGCGCCATGATTCCAGCGACCGGAGAATTATTCCAGCCGCCTGAGCTTCGCGGGCGCAAGCGGGGCAATGATCGAGGTGCTCGATCAGTTCCCGGTTGGCCGTCTGGCCTTCATTCAGCAGTCGTTTCGCCGTGCGGCAACGCATAATCGGCCTCCTGTGTGGTTTCAGTTTTCTCCTGCCGGGAAAGATAGGCGGTTATGGTTTTCCGCATCTTTGCCCGGGATCGGAAAAGTCGAGCTCGGACGGCCCCTTCGGAAATCCGGTAGAGTCGGGCCAGCTCGGCCGTGTTCCACTCTTCCAGTTCGAAGAGGGCGACCAGAGTGCGCTCTTCGGGATCGAGTCCCGCGAAAGCCCGCTCCAGCCATCTCCGGGCGGTCAACTGCCCGTCCGGATGTTCCGTGGCCTGCGTTTCCAGCAGTTTCGGAGTCAACGATGCATGGCGGCGCCACCATGGCCGACGGTATCGGCTCTTGTAGCTGTTGACGATTATCCGGTACAGCCAGGGGCGGAAAGAATCGTGATCCTTGAGGTCGCCGAAATGACGCAGGGCCAGAAGGAGGGCGTCCTGATAGAGGTCGTCGCCTTCTTCCCGGTTTTGCATCAACTTCCGGCAGAACGCTTCCGCCCGGGGATGCTCCGGTTCCAATAACTTCCAGAACAAGTCTCTCATCTTTTTCCAATCACCACTAAGACGCCGTCGGGGCCGGCCGCGTTATGCCGGGGCGCGACGATTTATTATTATACGGGAAGGCCGTCACCGGGCCAAGCTCGATTTCGGGGCAAAAAGAAAGACGGCGCCGATTCGACGCCGTCTTTTGCTCTTATCATTGGGCCCTTTTACGGGTGCTTTACTTACCTCCGGCGCACAATTCCCAGTCCGGTCAGTCCGAGACCGAGGAGAATCATGGTCGTTGGTTCAGGGACGGAAGGTGTTTCACGGGTGGTGACGCTTAATTCGACGCCCCGGTTGTAATAATGACAGTCAGGGTCGATACCGAAGCCGAAATCGCCGTCAGCCACGAAGGTGTTCATCGCCGAGAGTAAGGCGGCGTTGAAATTGTAGGTGAGATTGAAACCGGTGGGACTGCCGCCGGCCAGGTCGGTCCAGGTTCCGATCCAGGGGCCGTCGCCGTCAAAGAAGTCGGCTCCGCCCTGATTATCGGTATAAACCGTTACGCCCATCCTTGAGGGATCATCAAGGAGGTGCACATAAAGGGAATCGCCGGGCTCGACCTGCCAGTCGTAGATGTCTTTGAAAGTCAGAGAAGCGGCGACGATTTCCTCTCCAGCGTGGGTCCAGGCTAAGCCCCATTCGTACGCTTTGTAATGATCGAGATCATTCAAATCGGCCGGAACGGGACTGAAAGTATAGACCCCGGCATGAGCCGGCATGGCCCAGGACAACAGCAATCCGCAAAACAGAATCATGAGAAAGACACGTTTCATAGAACTTCTCCGAAGAAGGGGAACGCAGATTACATTTTACCGACAATTATTGCGGCAAATTTGGGGCCGATAGGTAGTCTTATTTCAGGGTATTGCCCAATAGCGAGTTAGCGATAGGCCAAAGGCGTAGCATGCATTGATTTTCAGTTTTTCTGCGGGCTGAATTTCATTCTATACCGGTTTCGAAATCGGCGATTAAAGCTCGTCAGTCCTCTTTCACCATCATGGTTTGCCGGACGGCCTGATAAAGGCAGACCGGGAAAGAGGCTGAAATATCGCCGGTATGGGCGAAGGCCGCTCCCCGACAGGCGCCGTGGCAACGGGCAAAATTGTCGCAGTCGCGGCAGGGACCATGGATATTTTCGCGCGGGAAATGGGCCATAGCCTCCATCTCGGGATCGTTCCAGAGTTCCTCCAGCGACCTTTTGCGGATATTGCCGATCCTGAATTGGCGATTCAGCAGGGAGGTGCAGGGATAGATGTCGCCGTTGGCTTTGAGATAGAAGGTTTCTTTGCCGGCGATGCATTCATGGAAATCATAACCGGGCGGAACCGGTCCGAAACCGGGATCATACATCGACATGATTTCGCCGTCTTTCTGGGAGTTGTCGATAAAGGCCCAGAGATCGAGCAGGCGACGGTTGAAATCGAGGCGTTCGCGGACGTCGGTTCTTTTACCCCGGCCGATGGGCGTATAGCCGCAGAAACGGATGGTGTCGAGTCCTTCGCGTTTGGCCAGTTTGACCATCTCCGGCGCATCATCGAGATTTTCCTGTCCCAGCAGGGTCGCCAGAAAAAGCCGGATATGCAGGCGACGGCAGATTTTGATGGCCTTGATAATTTTATCGAATTCCTCCTGACTGGCTCGGCGCATCTTATAGTTGATCTCGGCCGTCGAACCGTCGAGGCTGATCTGGATGGCCCGGTTGCCGGCGGCCTTGAGGCTGGCGGCCCTTTTTTCATCCAGAAGCACGGCGTTGGTCGTGATGCTGGATTTGATGCCGTGCTGTTTGGCATGGGCGATCAATTCTTCCAGATCCTGACGCATCAACGGTTCGCCGCCGGTCCAGCCGATCATTTTGACGCCGATACGCGCCATATCTTCGATGACCCCTTTGCATTCCGCGGTGGACATTTCGTCATGGGGCCGTTTGGCGGCGGCGCTGAAACAATGGGGGCAGGTCAGGTTGCATTGGCTGGTGATTTCCCAGCCGACAAGGTTGGGGCCCGGTTTGGGTTGTATGGTCATGGTTTTATTTTCTCCAAAAGGCGCCTCAGACGGCGGTTTGCCGAGCGTTTTCGCATCGGTACCTGAGTTTCAGCATTTCGTTTAAATTGAATTTCCACGGCGAACATACGCCTCTGTCCGGGGAGCCGGATTCGAGACCATGAATAGGACATCCACCCAGACAGATGGGGAGAATAGTGCATTCGCGGCATTCGGACAGATGGAAGGGATTCCAGCCTTTGAATTTTTCGATATTGGCCTGTTGGTGATCGGTCGGTTCCGAAAAGAAGATATCGCCAACCGAGTTCGTCGGATCGAGAGATACTTCTTCCCAGCATTTAAATAGATGCCCGGTGGGGGAGACGACGAAATTCATGTTGGAGACAGCGCCGCAGGTAACGCCGCCGCTGATCTGGGGGTAATCGACATGATAGATACCGCGGTCCATCAGCTTTCTATAGAGTTGAACCTGCAGGCGCGAAAATTCTTCCTGACCGAAACAGCGGTCGCGGATACTGGCGCAGACGCCGCCGGTTGACTGCACCTGCGCGAAATAGACTTTTAAATTGCCCAGCAGACCGCGATCCCTCAGAATTTCGATAACCTCGCAGGCATCGTCGGTATTCTCCCGGTCAACATTGATGCGGATGCCGACATCGAGGATATCCGAAATCTGTTCCAGATTATGGATAATCGTATCAAAAGTGCCCTGACCGTTGCGTAGTTTTCGTCGTTGATCGTGAACCGACGGAGGACCATCGAGGGTGATTTGCACCTCGGAAATACCGATATTTTTCAGTCGCCGGGCGGCCGCGCCGTCCAGCAAATATCCATTGCTGATGATCGAGGTCGGTTCGACTTCCACCTGATTGTCCTCGGCCAGAGCCAGAAGGCCGCGCTGGAGTCTTTCGATGATCGGCAGGCAGAGGGTTGGTTCGCCGCCATACCAGCTTATCAGCAGGGACGTGGCTTGCCCGAGGTAATGATCGGCGAAGTCGAGAAGCGCCTGCTGGGTCGCATCCGACATAATCTCCCGCGAGCGGCCCTCGAAACAATAGTCGCAGTCGAAATTACAGGCCAGGGTGGGCGCAATGGTCAGCGACAGGGTTTTCTTCGAATGGCGGTGGGTGTTGGCCTGCGCCTGAAGGATGCCGACCTCGTCAATGGCGTCGCCGACGAGAAACCCGGCCCCGGACAGCGCTTTCAGAAATTCTCGGTCCATTTCCGATTCGGGACGGTCGGGATGCTTCAGGAGGTGTTCGATGCGCGGGCGGTGTTCATTTTCGATGGCCGCCAGAGCGCCGGTGGCGCCGTTGAAGGCCAGCGAGACGCCATCTTCAAGATCGATAAAAACATTATAACGGGACGTCTTCATGCGAATTACCTTCTATTTCCGGGGTTGAATTCGGTCAAGTTCATGGTGTCGTCTGCCCCTCGGTTCGGCACCGATAACGAAGTTCCAGCATTTCCTGCAGGTTATATTTCCATGGCGAACAAATGCCCCGGTCCTCGACGCCGGCCAGCATGCCATGCAAAGGACAGCCGCCGAGACACAGGGGCAGGGTATCACAGTCGAGACAGCGATCCATTTTGAAGGGATCCCAATCGGCGTACTTTTGCAGGTTCTTTTTCTGGTTCTCGGTCAGTTCGTCGGTGAAGACATTGCCGATCGAGCGGGCCGGGTCGGTCGAGAGTTCTTCCCAGCATCGGAAAAGCAGGCCGTTGGGGGAAACGACATAGGTGCCTTCGGCGATGGCGCCGCAGAACACGCCGCCGAAGACTTTGGGATAGTCAACTTTATAAACGCCCATCTCGACCAGTTTGCGATAGAGCCGGACGAGGTCCCTTGAGAAGTCCTCCTCGCAAAGGCATCGATCCCGGACATTGGAACAGGCCTCGCCATAAGATTGCACCTGCGCGAAATAGAGATGCACTGCCGGGAGAATGCCGCGCCGGTCGAGGGCCTCGATCACTTGATAGGCCGATTCGACGTTGTCCTTATCGAGATTGACTCGCACTCGGATATTGAGGATATGGGCGGCTTCGGATAAATTGTCGATGATGCGCTGAAAAGTCCCCTTGCCGCTGTGCAGTTTGCGGCGGCGGTCATGAATCGCCTCGGGGCCGTCGAGCGTGACCTGAGCGTTGAGGATATTGAGGCCTTTTAGCGTCCGGGCCATGTCGCCATTGAGCAGATAACCGTTGGTGATAATCAGGGCCGGCGGAAATTCGACCTGATGCGCCTCGGCTTTTTCCTGAAGGGCCTGATGCATGCGGATAATGGTCGGGAGACGGAGGGTCGGTTCGCCGCCGAACCAGCAGACCCGGAGACGCACGACTTTATCCAACTGCCGGTCGCAGAAATCGAGTACGGCTTTTTCGACGTTCTCGGTCATATGGGCTTTGGACCGGTTTTCGAAGCAGTAGTCGCAGCTGAAATTGCAGGCCAGGGTCGGGGCGATGGTCATAGCCAGCGTCGTGCCCTGCGCCCGGCGGCTGTGGCTGTTGAGTTTGAAATCGGCCAGTTCGTCCAGGTCACCGGCCACGATATAGCCGCCCTCGATGAGATGTTCGACGAATTGCCGATCTTCATCGGTTCGGGCTTGCTCCGAGTGATTCATCAGGAATTCGATACGGGGCCATTGCTCCTTTTCGATTTCGACCAGGGCGCCGCTGGCGCCGTTGTAGGCCAGGACGGTGCCGTCGGCAAGTTCCGTGAGGTAGTTATAACGCGATGGCTTCATGACCGGGCTCTCTTTCCACGCCTGATAAAGTGCGGTGTGACTTCGGCGGAAGACGCCGGTCGATGAAAACCGGCGCCCTCCGATCAATCCCCGATTTTAATTAACGCAGCAAATTATCGGGAAATACATTTTGTAGCAGGGGCAGGGGCGATTAACCTCTTTCTTCTGGGGCTGTTCGATAAATTTCAAGAGCTCACCTCCCTTCACCAGTCACGGGTTTGACTTCCTTCATGGCAGCGCCAGGCTCGATCACGAGGCCTGTCCGCGAAATGCCGGGGGGAATCTCGTGAGGATCAGTCTTAAATATCCGGGTTCCCGACGGGGCTTCGCGCTCGATTTCCTGACGCGTCACCCTTATTTTACGCCCGGCCAAAGCCGGGCGTTTTTCATGGTCTTTTGCCGTTAGCGATCAGATCACCACGGCGGAAGGATCGGGAAAAACTTGGTGATGCAGACACCTTTGACAGTGCATCCCCGAATCGTCGATAAATTTTCGAACGGTTCAATGATAAATTTCACCTGACTCCACCTCCCTTCACCGGCATGGCGGTTAACGACTCCGGCCGGGCCGATTTGATCCGGTCAAGAGTTAATTTGTCAAATAATGTTGGGAGCCGAAATCCCCGCCGCGGGTGAATCCGACGCCGCGCGATTCCGGCCCCGCCAGCTCAGACTAAACGCCTTCCGGCATGATGAAAAACAGGTTGTTGCATTTCCACGGACAATTGCGATTGGTCACCTTCTCCACGGGATTAATGATGAATTTCATGGCTCCACCTCCTCTCGGGGCGAGTTGATGCCTCGCCGTTAAAAAATGCCAGTTTCCCCTTGAAACGTTGTCAGAGCCGGTCGGGGCGGCGCGGTCGGATATCATGACAGCCGAAGCCCTCGTCAGCCGACGGAGCGTGATAGCGTAAATATTGGAAGTATTCTATTATTCAATGATCCCGAACCGCGGAGGCTCCTTCCCTGGCTCTGTATAATCAAGCTACATCGGAATCGAAAAGGGGTCAAGCAAATTATAGAAATAATTCGGAGAGTAGGAATCGGGCAGTCGCCTGTCATAGAAAAGGCCGCTTCCTGATTTTCAGGAGGCGGCCTTCAAAGCGTCCGTCCGGCACTCTGCCGAATGGCGGTAAACCATAGACTATTTTAGACTTTGACGGCCGGCGGGCCAGCCTGAAGGACCTCGTCGGGAACGTCGTCAGCGAATTTTTCGAAATTCTCATGAAATCTTTCGGCCAGTTCCCGGGCTTTCCGGTCATAAGCGTCCTTATCATTCCAGGTGTCCCGGGGATTGAGAACTTCGGACGGCACGCCGGGGCATGACTGCGGCACGCGGAGGCCGAAAATTGGGTCGGTTTCGTAGGGAACGTTGTTGAGTTGTCCCGATAAGGCAGCGTTGACCATAGCCCGCGTGTAGGGCAGGGGCATCCTCTTGCCGACGCCATACGGTCCGCCGGACCAGCCGGTATTGATCAGCCAGCAATCGGCATTATGCTTTTCGATTTTGGCGCGCAGGAGACGGCTATACACGGTCGAAGGCAGGGCCATGAAAGGCGCTCCGAAGCAGGTGCTGAAGGTCGCTTTCGGTTCACTGCCCATCCCCATCTCGGTGCCGGCGACCTTGGCCGTATAGCCGGAAATGAACTGGTAGCCGGCCTGAGCCACGGTCAGTTTGCTGATCGGAGGCAGGACGCCGAAGGCGTCGGCGGTGAGCATGATGATGTTTCGGGGATGGCCGCCGAAGCCGTCGCGGACGGCGTTCTCTATATGGCTGATGGGATAAGCGGCGCGGGTGTTTTCGGTCAGGGAATTATCGTCGAGGTCAACCCGGCGAGTATCGATGTCGATGCCGACGTTTTCGAGAATGGTCCCGAAAAGACGGGTGGTGCCGTATATATCCGGTTCATTTTCGGGGGAAAGGCGAATCACCTTGGCGTAACAACCACCTTCGAAATTGAAGACGCCGTTGTCGGACCAGCCATGCTCATCGTCGCCAATCAGTTTCCGGTCGCGGTCGGCCGAAAGGGTCGTTTTGCCGGTCCCGGACAGGCCGAAAAACAGGGCGGTTTCGCCGTCAGGGCCGATATTGGCCGAACAGTGCATGGGCAGGACGTTTTCCGCGGGAAGGAGGAAATTGAGGACTGTGAAAATCGATTTTTTGATTTCACCGGCATAGTGAGTGCCGCCGATCAGAACCAGTTTGCGTTCGAAGCTGAGCAGGATAAAGGCCTCGCTATTGGTGCCGTCCAGCTCCGGGATGGCCTTGAAATTGGGCGCATTGATAACCGTAAATTGGGGTACGTGCTGTTGCCTTTCGCCGGGGTCGTGAATCTGGCGAAACATGTTTCGGGCGAAGATATTATGCCAGGCGGTTTCGGTGATAACCCGCACCGGCACCCGGTACTGACTATCGGCGCCGGCGTGACAGTCCTGAATGAAGATATTCTTTCCCTGAAGATAAGCCTGGAGGCGGCGGAACAGAGCCTCGAACTTGTCGGGGTCGATCGGCAGGTTGACGTCGCCCCAATTGATGCGGTCGGCGCTGATCGAATCGCGGACGATAAACCGGTCGTTGGGACTGCGGCCGGTGTGATTGCCGGTTCGCACCACCAGCGGTCCCAGATGAGCCACAAGCCCCTCGTGGCCTTTGACCGCTTCCTCGTATAGGAAGGAGGTGGGAGCGTTCCAGAAAACCTTGCCGAGATTGATAAGTCCTAATTCCTGCAGAGTTTTACTACTGCCTTCGGATATGACGCGCATGATATTTTACCCTCCGTGTTATTCAATATTTGGGCCCGGCCTGATCAGCCGGCTGTCAACAGATGTACGAGACCGGCCGGGGGATACGTTGAATTATAGACCTTATCGGAGAAATAGGGTAATAATTCAAGTATGGCGGGCCGGGGGAAGAAATTAAAATCCGGCGCGGTTGAGTCGGGCCCAGCCGTCATGCGGAGGAGAAAATAGTTTTCGCATTGATTGTTTGGTCTTTATAATAGTATAAATAAATCAAAGCCCGCTATGGAAAGGAGTTTGGAATGAGTCTGGAAGGGAAAGTGGCGTTAGTGACCGGGGCCAGTCGAGGAATCGGCGCGGCCACGGCCAGATTGCTGGCGGCTCATGGAGTGGCCGTCGGGGTCAATTATTTTAAAAGCAAGCAGGCGGCGGAAGAGGTGGTTAAATCGATCACGGATAAAGGCGGCCGGGCGCTGGCGCTCGAAGCCGATGTTCGCCAGCCGGATCAGGTTGAGGCGATGGTCAAAACCGCCGTCGATAAGCTGGGCCCGATCGATATCCTGATTCTCAACGCCGGCATGCAGGTGCCGATGAAACCGTTCGTCGATCTTTCGTACGAGGAGTTCGAGGGCAAAGTCATGGGGGAATTGCGCTGTTTCTTCTTTCCCCTCAAGGCCGTGCTCCCGAGCATGGTTACACGCAAGTCGGGCTGCGTTATCGGCGTCTCCAGCGGTTTGTCGCGCCATCCGGGATACAATTTCAGCGCCCATACGACGGTCAAGTCGGGGATTGACGGTCTCATGAAGTCGCTGGCTTTCGAACTGGGACCGCTGGGCATTCGAGTCAATACCATCGCCCCGGGACTGACCCTGACCGACGCTACGTCGTGGATGCCGAAGGAGCGGATGGAGGCCTCGGCCAAGGCGACACCGATGCGGCGGATCGGTCAGCCGGAGGATATCGCCGGTGCGATTTTGATGATGGTTTCCGACGAAGCCGGTTTTGTGACCGGCGCTTACCTTCCCGTCAGCGGCGGCTCGCTTATGATTTAGCCGTTTCGTCGATTGTGCAACGGGCATCAGTCGGAGAACCTGGCGGAAGCGATTCAATCAGGCGGTGGGGCGCCAATGAAGTGAGTCCGAGCCGTGATTTCGAACATCAATTCTGTTTTTGGCGGCGGTGAGGAGCACAGATGGGGGCAAAAGCGACAATAACGCAACGAAGTCATATAATTAAACGGTCACTGCCGAGTCATGATATGGGGAGGGGGCGACACGACCCGGCAGTACCGTAATATCCCTTACCATTGATTTCAAAAACATGCAATCATCCTCAGTTGACAGGTCAACGCGTCACATCCTCCAAAGATATTTCATCCTCGAGAAAGACTCCGGGATTGGGCACATAGGGGTTGCTGGGGTCATACTCGTGGATTCCGGGAGTACTGCTTTCCATAGGCGCGCCGGTCATGATATCATCGCCGATGAGGTCGGCGTCGATTTCGGGTTCGGACAGGATGGCGCCGTTTCCGGGTGACTGGAACTGATCGGCGGTACTGTTATCGACTGCCGGGGCGACGGGATTGCTTCCGGTGCATCCCGCGGCGATGAAAACCAGAACCGCCAATGTCGCCATAATCCCAACGATAGCACTGGCCTTGCGTTTCATGATTAACCTCCTGGTAATGAACGTGAAAGAAGGGCTGTGACATTGCTAAGGCGGTTATCTATCCCTACGAGAGCCGGGGCGAAAGGTTTCAGAATCATTAACGAAAGTGAGAAAAACATCCGATAAATATTCTACAGGCCCGCCGGATATCTATGGAACCCGAATTGTAAAATCGGTAGATCAAGTACTTCCCGGATGACAACAGCGACACGCCCGATATCCGGCCCTTAGCATGAGGAGCTGACCGATGGTCAAACGAATTATTGCCTTAGTGTTTATTTTTGTCTGTACCACCGTTGCCTGGGGTATTCTCGGCGGCGTCACCCAGTTGAGGTCCTATGAACAGGATACCGCATTGAGGGGCGCCGTGGCCGATCTCTGGGGTCAGCCCCAGAAGCAGGAGGCGCCGCAGGTATATAATGCCGATCTGGCCGGGAGTCATATCGCCGTCGATCTGGAACTGGAACATCGCCGAAAAGGTTTGTTGTGGTATTCGACTTACCGCGTCAAGTTCAACGGCGAATACCTGATTGAAAATCCCTCAGAGCAGAAGCAGGGTTGCGCCTTCAAGTATGTCTTTCCGACTTCCGAAGGGATTTATGATAATTTCCGCCTGCAAATCGACGGCGAGGAATTGAAAAATTTAAAGCCGCAGGACGGCCAAATCACGAGTTCATTTACGATCGATCCGGGACAGACCCGAAAGGTGACGATTTCGTACGGGTCTCAGGGGACGGATGAATGGTGGTATGTTTTCGGCGAGAATGTCTCACAGGCCCGCGATTTCGAATTGACGATGAATACCGATTTCGAGGATATCGATTTCCCCGATAACAGCATCTCGCCGGTTTCGAAAACGAAAACGGCCACGGGCTGGCAACTGGAATGGAAATACGCCAACCTCATTTCCGGCATTCAAATCGGGATGAAGATGCCGCAGAAACTCAATCCCGGTCCCTTTGTCGGACGGGTGACATTTTTTGCGCCGGTTTCGCTGTTTCTCTTTATGTTTCTGGTGTTCATCATCACGACCGTCAGGAATATCGATATTCACCCCATGAATTACTTCTTCATTGCCGCCTCGTTTTTTAGTTTCCATCTCCTGCTGGCCTACCTGGTCGATCACATTGACGTCCACCTGGCCATGGCCATCAGTTCGCTGGTTTCGATATTTCTGGTGATTTCGTATATGCGGATGGTCGTGGGGTATCGATTCGCCTTTCTGGAAATCGGATTGTCCCAGTTCGTTTACCTGGTGCTATTTTCTTATGCTTTCTTTCTGGAAGGGTACACGGGGCTGTCAATCACGATCTGCTGTATATTGACCCTTTTCGTGATTATGCAGTACACTGGCAAGCTTAACTGGGCCCAGCAATTCGCGGCCGCTGGCAAAAAGACCGGGGTTTCCGGCGGCAATCCGTCATCGGCCCGTCCTGAATAATTTCGTTGAACGTGAGCGGGTAAAAACTGTCCCACCCCGTCAATATAGGAATGCGATTGACGGGGTGGGGCAACAAGTCTAACGGTTACTTCCAAACAACACTTTATCGGGTTGCCTGACCGGTTGAGACGGCCGGATCATTCTGCCATAATTCGAATCGCTCGGCAATCATGGTGCCGTCGTTGAGAACCGAACCGGTGACCACCATGTTGGCGCCGATGGGGACGTATTTGGCGTCGAAGGGAACCTCGGTGCGGCCGTTCAAGAGCACGACCGTGGCGTTTTTGGAAACATCCAGATAATATTTAATGGGGGCCGCAGAGCGGTCCGATTCGCTTTTAGCCGAAATGACGACCAGCGGTTTGTTGATATCAATGGCGACGATATCACCTGAAAGTTTGAACATCGTGCCTTGCTGATCGCGGGGTTGAGTGTCAGTGGGGGATAAAAGAACGTTGCCGCTGTTAACGGCAGTTGCCGACGTCGGGGCCAGGGGCGTATTGCCGGAACATCCGGCAAAACCCAGAATACCGGTGAGGGCAACGACGACGGTACCTATAAAAAACAACTTCGTTTTCATCTAAAACCTCCGTGTATCGCGGTCTTCCATTATGGAGCAATATAATCTATTATAGCTCTTATAACGGCGCTGGCGGGGAAAATGTTCCGGATCGGCGATAAAATTCAATAAAATTATTCGTATTTAACATATTAACAGGGATAAAGAAATCCCGGATTGAGGAAAAGGCTGGTTGAGCGGGAAGAAAATCCGGCTTGGCGGTTTTATTTGAAAATTCTATATTAACCGGCAAAAGCGCGATTCCACGATGACTTAAGGCGAGGATATCGATGAGTAGGTTGACAAGATTGTTCTGGATGGCGGCCGGTGGTCTTTTACTCCTCGGCGTCGCCGGCGGCTGTATCGTGAGGAAAGAGGCTCCCGAGCTGGGTATCGCCGGGGAATATTTCGGCCAGACGCCGCCGGGAGCTATCCCGGAGCTTTTCGGGCCGAATATCGTCTCGACCGGGTTGAACGAACGTGATGCGGCCTATTCGCCCGACGGCACGGAGTTTTATTACACGATCTGGCTGCCGATGCGGAGCGGGGTTATCATGGTTATGGAGCGGCATGAAAACCGGTGGAGTCAGCCGGAGGTGGCGTCATTTTCGGGATTCTACAGCGATCTCGAACCGTTCGTTTCGAACGACGGTCGGCGGCTGTTTTTCGTCTCCAACCGTCCGGTCGAGGCCGGGGGAGCGCCGAAGGATTATGATATCTGGTATGTAGACCGAACCGATTCGGGCTGGACGGCGCCGCTCAATCTCGGGGCGCCGATCAATACCGAGGCCAACGAATTTTATCCGACCCTGACGGCCGGGGGGACTATTTACTACACCGGCGCTTACGGGGAGTCGGAGGACATCTATCGGTCGCAATTGGTCGAGGGCCGGTATGCCGAGCCGGAGAAGCTGAGTGACGCCGTCAATACCACGGCCCATGAGTTCAACTCCCTGATCGCGCCCGACGAGAGTTACCTGATTTTCTCGTCGATGCCGCGGGCGGACGGTTATGGGGGCGGCGATATGTACGTCAGTTTTCGTTCGGCCGACGATGTCTGGTCGCCGGCGGTGAACCTGGGGGAGGATATCAATTCGCGTTACCTTGATTATTGTCCCAGCCTGTCGCCGGACGGAAAGTATCTCTTTTTCACCGCCAACCGGGTCGCCGCCGACATCGATTCCACCGGATTGATGACGCTGGACGACGTCCGCCGCCTTTATGACCGGTTTCAGAACGGCAACGGGGATATTTACTGGGTCGAACGGGGAGTTATCGATTTGCTTCGTCCCGGGCATTGACCTGATTTAGACATAAATAAAAAACCCCGCCGGAGCAGCCGTTCCGACGGGGGTCTTTATAATCACACCGCTGAAAATTTTCTGAAATTCCCGGACTTATAATTCGCGCCAGGCGACCATTTGCATATGGTCCGATTCGCCGATATTGATATTGCCAAGGTTCCTGTCATAGTGGAAGTTAGCCGAGTTATGCACCACTGACGTGTTGGAGGCAATTGAACCATAAAAGTCGGCAGAATTTCTCAAGTCCGCATCACCGTCGGGGGCATAGAAAACTCCGGTGCAAGTCCCACTGTTTTTAAGAACCAGGTTCCCTTGAGAAAGAAATATCAGACTGGAGGGAGGTTCACTGGGGTTGACATCACCGGAGTTCTTAATTTCGATATCCCCGGTGACATAGATCTTAACCTGAGCGCCCGGGGCCAGTGTCAGCGAAGCGGAATTCTTCAGAATGAAACTCGAGAAATAATAGGTGCCGCTTTGCAGGACGACATCACCAGCCGTGACAAAGGCATCGGTTGAAGGATTGTATGAATAAGTACCGCTCAGTCCGGTGAGGTTGGCATTGTTGAGGGCGGCGTCGTCAAACTGTTCCTGTGGAATGGAAGGTAACTCCGTTTCCGGAGCGTCTTCGATAAGATTGCCGGTGATGGTCGCTCCGGCATTGATACTGGCATCAGCCGGATCGGTGACCGAGGCATCGCCGCCGATGAAGGCTCCATTATAGATGACTAACGTTCCATTGGAGCCGACATCACCGAAGGTATCCTCATGGGTGGAGAAATAGCTGCCGGAGTCAGAATTGTAAGAATCAGTCGCCATCCCGTTTTTCAATTCCATACCTTCATCGGCGAAAAGGGCATGGCGCCAGGGGTAGATCAATTCCGGAACCATGACGATTTCGATGATGGAAGTGGCGTCGGGGGTCCAGCCGCGCGAGGTGATGATTACGGTATCATAGAGGGCGGCGTCATCGCTACTGTCGGTCAGCTGGACATCGTAACTACCGCCGTTGAAGGCGACCGTGGCAAACGACGAATCCCAGGTTTTATCCCGGATCAGTTCGGCGCAGGCCCGCTTGGCGCCGGCTTCGGCGATATAGAAGGCCTTTTCGCTATGGACCTTGTAGAAGGACAGGTCGATATCGGTATCCGAATTCTTGACGGCCATGATGCCGATCAAACCCAGCATCATGGTCAGGCAGATCGCGATCAAGAAAGCGCTGCCCTTCTGGTTATGTACAGCATGTCGC
>CAZGAV010000054.1:15905-25323 GCA_964523575.1 uncultured Ignavibacteriales bacterium | reverse complement strand
ATATTGAAAATTTTTATATACCGCGGGATATCGATTATGGCCGCATTCAGGGCCTCTCGATTGAGATCCAACAGAAATTAAAGCATTTCGCTCCTTTAACGCTGGGGCAGGCGCATCGGATTTCAGGCGTGACTCCGGCGGCGATCTCGATAAAGGCGCCGAAATTAGTCGTACGGCGAACGGTGCCATGATACACCTTGCCGATCACCGCCTCTTCGGTCAGCTTCTCGATTATCGCTTTGGCGGCCTCGGCTTATCCCTGGTTTCGCATCGGCCGCCTCAAGGTCGTCAACGCCATGCGGGCCGTGTGAGGAATAAATGAATATGAACCCGACTCCGGAGTCAAATGATGTTGTGGACACTGGCCTGGCGCAACGTCTGGCGCAATAAAAAACGCAGTGGCGTTATCATCCTGGCGGTCATATCGGGCCTCTGGGCCGGACTTTTGACGACCGGAATTATGAACGGCATGAGCGTTCAGATGGTCCACTCCGCCATCGATGACCGTCTGGCCCACATCCAGCTTCATAAACCCGGCTTTCGCCAGCGGGAACGAATCCGTGACGTCATCCCCGACGGCCCGGCCGTCTTTGCCCGCATTGATTCCATTCCCGGTATATCTCACGCCGCCGAGAGATCGGTCATAACCGCCATGGCCTCTTCGCCGACGACCACCAAGGGAGTCGTCATCTATGGCATTACGCCGTCCGACGAAAAGCGCGTCAGCGATATCAGCCAACGGATGGTTGACGGTACCTATTTCGACTCCAATAAACGCAATCCCATCATCATCGGGCGCGAACTGGCTGATCGCCTCGACATAACTCTGGGGCATAAAATCGTCCTCACCGCTCAGGATTACAATGGCGATATCGGAGCCGGGGCCTTCCGAGTGGTGGGAATATTCAAAACCGTCTCGTCCGAATTCGACAAAACGACCATCTTCGCACAGGCTGATGACATCAACCGCATCTTCTCGCTCGGCGGCAATATCCATGAAATAGCCGTTCTGGCCGATGACAACGTCTCGGTCGATTCTCTGGCCGCGTCCATGCGGCGGGAATTCCCCAACCTCGATGTCGCCACATGGAAACAACTCGCCCCCGAACTGAGCCTCATGACCGACACCACCATGCAGATGATGATGATCTTTCTGGCCATCGTCCTGATCGCGCTGGCTTTCAGCCTGACCAATACCATGCTGATGGCCGTGATGGAACGGGTCCGCGAATTCGGCGTCGTCATGGCTCTGGGCATGAAGCATGGAAGCATCCTCCGACTGCTGATGCTGGAAACGATCTTCATCGCCTCCATCGGCACCGTGATAGGAATCGGTGTCGGCGCGGCGACCCTCAGCCTTCTGCAACGGCACGGAATCGATCTGTCGATTGTGGCCACGGGATTGGCCAATAGCGGCATCGATAAAATAATATACCCCACCGTCCCGGGGACGACTTATATCTGGCTGTTTGCTTTGGTGCTGGTCACCTCGGTTGCCTCGGCGCTTTATCCGGCGATCAAGGCCATCCGGCTCAATCCGGTCACCGCCATTCGAACTTATTAACGAAGGTTGGAGTCTGTTATGTCCGTAATTGTCGCCGAAAATATCAACAAAACCTACGCCGACAAAGGCGTTCCCGTGACGGCCCTCAAGGATATCGACCTCTCCATCGATGACGGCGATTTCGTGGCCATAGTCGGGCCGTCAGGCTCCGGTAAAACCACTTTGCTCAATCTCATCGGCGGGCTGGATGACCCGACGTCGGGAAGAATACTCATCAAGGATCAGGAAATGTCGACCCTTTCGTCGAGCGCCCGCATCGAATTTCGGCTGGATAATATCGGCTTCATCTTTCAGGCCTACAATCTGATCCCGGTTCTGACAGCGCGGGAAAATGTCGAATTCGTCATGCTCCTGCAAAAACGGCCCCGAACCGAACGGCGCGAACGAGCCGAAGAACTCCTTCGGCAGGTCGGGCTGGCCGATATGATGGATCGCCGCCCGACGGAGCTTTCCGGCGGTCAACAGCAACGAGTGGCGGTGGCGCGGGCGCTGGCCTCGATGCCCTCTTTCGTGCTGGCCGATGAACCGACCGCCAACCTCGACTCCGCCTCAGCCGACAACCTGCTCGGCATCATGGAGCAACTCAATCACGACCGGAAAATGACCTTTATCTTTTCCACCCATGACCCCCGGGTGATGAAACGAGCCCATCGCGTCGTCACCTTGCGCGACGGACATATCGAGTCGGATGAAAGGAGAAATCACAAGGTCGCATGAAAACGGTCCTTTCGGCACTGATCCTCCTTTTCCTGTTCACCGGCGTTCAGGCGAATCTCGGAGATAAAATCGCCTTCAGCGGTTATGTCCGGGAAACGCCGATTCTCTGGCAGAATTCACTCTCCCCCGCCAGTCGTGAGCCCTATGTTTTCACCAATAATCTCCATACCCGCCAGAATTTCAGATTCTATATCGATCCCGCCCTGACCGCCGCCGTCGAAATCAAATCGCGGCTCTTCAACGGCCACAGCGTCAGTCAGATATTAAGCGGCACCCAGATCCTCTCCACCGGAACCCCTTATTTCGACCTGTCGCACACCTTCATCGATAAAACTCATACTCTCCTCATCAGCACCCTCGACCGGGTCTGGCTTTCCGGAACCTCGGGATCGATGGAGCTAACGATCGGCCGCCAACGGATCGCCTGGGGCACCAGTCTGGTATGGAATCCGATTGACCTTTTCAACCCCGCCTCGCCCCTCGACTATGACGACGAGGAAAAACCGGGCACCGATGCCGTGCGGTTCGAATGGTACACCAGCCCCAATGCCCAGCTCGATATCGGAATCGCGCCCCAGCGAAGGGCCGATGATGCCGTCGCGGCCGTCCGATACAAGACCAATCGTTGGAATTACGACTGGATGGTTCTGGCCGGGCGGCGCCGGTCTGAGGCCGTGGTCGGGGCCGCCTGGGCGGGCAGTATCCGGGGCGGCGGTTTCCGAGGTGAATTGCTGTGGGCCAGGCCGCGAGAGACCGAGCCCGATCATAAGCCATACCTGACCGCTGTGGTTTCCGGAGATTACACTTTTCGCGACAATTCCTATCTGCATGGCGCAGTCCTTTTCAACCAGCGCGGTACGACTCATGACGCCGGCGGGTTGCGCCAGATAATAGCGCTTCAACGAGGCGAACTCACGCCCGCCCGGATATCGCTCTTCGCCGAAGCGGCGGCCGATATCACCCCCCTGATCCGGATCGACCTCATCGGCATCTTCAATCCCTATGACCATTCGCGGTTTGTCGAACCGAGTCTTCGGTGGTCGGTCATCACCAATCTCGACCTCACGGTTTTCGGTCTTATCTTTGGCGGCCGGCCGGGGACCGAATTCGGCGACGCCGGTAACCTCCTCATGGCCCGCCTCAAATATTCCTTTTGACTTATCCTTCGAGGCCAAAATCCCCTCATTGCCAGTTTTCCGGGCGCACAAGACGGCTATATTTTAGTTGAAAATTCGGGGCGGTTTCGGTATAATTGGTCGGAAATCAGGCCCCGTGCCGGGGTCCGGGCGTAAGGGCCTGAAACGATGATGCCCCCGTAGCTCATGAGGATAGAGCATCTGCCTTCTAAGCAGAGGGTAGCAGGTTCGAGTCCTGCCGGGGGTATTTTGAAGATGGTTGGGTTAGCATCCGGGCATTAACACCTAATTGAAGCAACTTGACGATCCCGCACCAAAGCTGCGGGGCACCCGTGCTATTGATCGTATTGAAGGAGCAGAATTATGTCAAGGATCGCTCAGAGAAAAGCGGTTAAGGGTAGTCAGAAATGGTTGCAGGAGTTGGCCAGCCGACACCAAAAACTTCTCGATGATGAGTTACGGCCACGGCTCCAACTCGGTGTCGATGATAAAATCACTTGGCTCTCTCCGCTGGAGGAAGACGAGTATTCCGAATATCAGGACGATGCTTTTTTGAAACGGCTATCCATTCAATTGGATAACCGAAGTCTCAACTCATTTTGGCCACATGGCGGTCCCGTCTGGGACGGTTTGGCAAGAACCACCAGAGGCGATATCATTTGTGTTGAGGCAAAATCTCATATTCAGGAACTTTCCTCTACGTGTCAAGCCGGTCCGAAGTCATTGGAGTTGATTAAGAGAAGCCTTAGTGAGACTGCGGAGTTTTATGGCGCTACTTCACCGGAGAATTGGCTCCATGGTTACTACCAATATGCCAATCGACTGGCTCATAACTACCTGTTGAGACATCTGAACGGAATCAAGGCGTGGTTGGTATTCTTATATTTCACAAATGACATTGAAATGGTAGGGCCGGAGTCACCTCTTGACTGGCATTCGGCAATTGATGTTGCAAATACACACCTGTGCATTCATCGCACTCGACTTGAACCGTATGTTATTAAAGTATTTATTGATGTGGCGACAATCATCGGATCAAATAATGGCAAAAAAAGAGAATGATTCTTTTGTCGAAAAGGCAGAACGACTCTACTGAACGGGCGGCCTATAGCTTGCCGTGGAAAGTAATACCAGGCTCAGAGGCGAGGAAACACAAATCTAATGGTTCGAAAATCGTTCAGTGCGGGGTAAATTGACAATTAACAACATTGGCATATCCTAATAGATTCTGGCATCGGTGCCCCAGGTCTTTAGACCTGGGTTGTAGAGCCCAGACCAGCAGCTCGATTTTATCGATTTGTTCAATACCCCATCGGTGCCCCAGGTCTTTAGACCTGGGTTGTAGAGCCCAGACCTGCAACTCGATTTCATCGATTTGTTCAATACCCCATCGGTGCCCCAGGTCTTTAGACCTGGGTTGTAGAGACGGATAGGTCGAAACCCTTTAGGGTTTCGACATCGGTTATTCGCCAAAATCCCCATCAATAACGATTATGTGGCCGGCATCTGCCGCTTCTTTTGTTCCCCATAACGCTCACATCCGGCGACACCGCAAGAGCAAAATCAACATAGAATCGCTGGTGAAAAATAAATGAGCCCGGTAAGTAGGAATGAAACCTTTGTATAAGGCCATATCATTATGTCAAAAATTAGCCGAAATTCTGCCGATCATTCTATCCGCCCATTTATCCTCTGCAAAAATGGAGGAAAAGAAAACTTGGGGACCCCTGAAAAATGACAAAGCAAAGCCAAATTCGCCGCAATAATCTGCCCGACAATAAATTACATGATAAATTCGACTGTTTTTTTAGATTTTTCAACTACATATTGTGGTGCTTGGCAATCTACACCGCAAAATATATTGGCAAAAAAGCCGCCGCGTTGGCTTTACCTTTCGATTTTTTGGGTTTCTGGGGCTCTCCGGCTGTATTAATTTTTCAGGTTGGATACTTGAAATTTGTTGGAATCAGATAGCGACGGAACCGATAATGAAAAAGACGGCCGAAAAAAAAACACCGCCAAAAACCCGCCGTATGGGAGGAGATCAGATGAAGTTCCGCTTGGTTCTATCCGTCATAATAATACTCAGCTTCAGCCCGTTAATAACTGCCATAGCGCAGGATCAACCGGCCCGCTTCGAATCCCCGGCCTTCGGCTACTCCGTTGTCATACCCGATGACTGGCGGCTCTACAGCAAATCCGAAAACGATACCATGACCATCGTTTCCTACGGTCTCCCCCCGATCTGGAGCGAAGTCGAGCAGGAAAATATCGAAAACGCCATCGCCGTGATCGCTCAGAAACTCCCCATCATCAAGTCGGCGCAGGATGTTATCGACCTCGAAAATAAAAGGATCGCCTCGATCCTGGTTTCAAGCGCCGATGTCGATCTCGAATTCGGATCGGCCCGGCGGATGAAAACCCGAATAAACGGCCTCGAATACGAAACTCTGGGAACCTACCGGTACGAAAACGGCGTCGGGTATGCCTTCAGCTTCACAGCCACCAAAGGCACTTACGATATCAATAAAGAAAAATTCCTCGATTTTCTGGCGACCATCGAATTCTTCCCGCCCGATACGGAGGCGGTGAAAGCAGAAGCCTCCGGATATCAGGAGGCCGTGGCCCTGTATCGAGGCGGACCGGAAAATTATCCCGAAGTCATATCGATATTGGAAAAGGCATTGCAGGACAATCCGGCCGATCTTCAGGCCGCCAGACTCCTGACCTTGGTTTATTATGATAGCGACCGCTTCGAGGACGCCCTGGCCATGTCCGACAGCGCCATCAAATTGGATGACGGTTTAAATCCCTATATGTATCTGTACAAAGGCCGCTCGCTGGCAAAGCTGGGGCGATATGTGGAATTAGACTTTTATCTGGGCGGGATGTGGGCCATATTTCAGGGTGACGCCAAACTTTCCGCCGCCTACGATGAATTAATGGCGGAACTGCTCGATAGCTTACCGGAACTGCGTGATACCGGAACGGTCGATACCTCCGGTCAATAGGAACAATATCTGAGCAGGTGACGGCTTGAAAAAAGAATACAGGATGATGATAAAATCTCAGCTCTGGCTCTGCCTCTGGATCGGCTTGCTGATGCATCGGTGCCCCAGGTCTTTAGACCTGGGTTGTAGAGCCCCGACCTGCAACTCGATTTCATCGATTTGTATAATACTCCTTCTCTGCCTCAGACGGGTAGGTCGAAACCCTTTAGGGTTTCGACATCGGTTATTCGCCAAAATCTCCATCAATCTGTGGCCGGCATCTGCCGCTTCTTTTGTTCCCCTAACGCTCACATCCGGCCACACAGCATGAGCAAAATCAACGTAAAATCGCTGGTGAAAAATAAATGAGCCCGGTAAGTGGGAAACCCATGTATAAAAAAAGGGCCTGCTATTATGCCGGAAATTCAGGGAAAAGACGATGTCCGCAGTAAGATCAATCAGACTGTCTATCAGTCTGCCCGCCTATATTCTCTTGCCAAAAATCGGGGAAAAGAAAACTTGGGGACCCCTAAAAAATGACAAAACGAAGCCAAATTCACCGCAATGTCCTGCCCGACAACAAATTAAATGGCAAAAACGGGTGTAATTTAAAAAATTTCGACAATATATTGCGGTGTCCGTCATCGCACGACACAAAATATATGGGCAGCATCGACGGCGCGTTGGCTTTGCTTTTCTATTTTTCTGCCTGTTTCGCGGCCTTTTGACGGAGAAATTTGTTGCGTTCGAGCCATAATGGACCCGATAATAAAAAAGACGGCGGACGAGAAAACTGCCACCCAACATCCGCCGTATGGGAGGAGATCAGATGAAGTTCCGCTTTGTATTACCCGTCATATTAATACTCAGCCTTAGCCCGTTAATAACTTCCATCGCGCAGGATCAACCGGCCCGCTTCGAATCCCCGACCTTCGGCTACTCCGTTGTCATACCCGATGACTGGCGGGTGTACAGCGAGTTAAAAAGCGATACCATGGGCGTCGTCGATTTCAGCCTGCCCCCTACCTGGAGCAAGGTGGAAAAACAGGATATCAAAAACGCGGTTTCAGTTATTACTTTCAAAAAATCAGATATAAAATCGGTGCAGGATGTCGTCGATCTGGAGGAAAAGAGAACGGCCAAAGTTGTCGTTTCCAAATCGGACGTCAAACTCGATTTCGGCCGGGCCCGGAGGGTGAAATCAATTATTCGGGGACAGGAATATCATACTATGGAGGCCTTTCGCTTCGAGAACGGTATCGGGTATCTGTTTATCTTTACCGCCACCAAGGGGACCTATGACATCAATATCAAGAAATTCACGAGTTTTTTATCGACGGTGGAGTTTTTTCCGCCCAGGGCCGAGGCGGAGCCGGAGTTTAAGTCGGCCTATGAGGAAGCTCTAGCATTGCACGGCGGCGGGCCGGAGAATCTCCCAAAGGTGATTTCGATTCTGGAAAACGAGCTGAATATCAACCCTGAGAACCTCAAGGCGGCAAAACTGCTGGGGCTGACCTACTATGAAACCGGCCGGTATGAGGAGGCCGTGGTCATGTTCGACAGCTCTATTAGAATGGACGATGGGATAAATCCTCATATATACCTGTACAAGGGACGATCGCTGGCCAAACTGGGGCGGTATCAGGAATTGAAGAAATGCCTCGGCGGGATGGGGGCTTTTTATCAGGGCGATGACGAATTGTCGGCGGCTTATGAGGAATTGATGGCACAGATACCGAAAAGCGAGTCAGATTCGCCGGATACCACGGAGGGTGTTACCACCGATCAAATGGATGTTGTGGATGATAAGTAAACCGGAAAATTTGAAGGACACTTAAATATGATCAGGCTTGCAACGGGGATATTTGGGGGGACTTGTCTTATTGCCCTGGTATTATCTCAGTCGGCTATGGGAGAACCATCAGGTCAGTCGGCCAGGAAAGCATACAGTCAATTGGCGCAAAGGGTGGCCCCTGAGGCGGATGCAGGCCCGGGGTTGACAGACAGCATGGCGGCGGCGATTGCAATGGAATACATGGAGGCCAATAAAGGCGACTGGCAGTCAGGCGATACGACCATAGAAATCAGGCCGTTTCATGTGACTTCGGGATATACCAAGTCGGGGCATGTCAAGATAGTCATTTTCGGGCAATATTATAAGGGTCTCCCCGTCTTTCACGGGCGGGTATATGTCAGCGTCCTGGAAGACGGCAAAATTCTGGACGTCAACGACCACCTGGCGCCTGGAATCGAGACAGAGACGACTCCGGCGATATCGGCCGATGAAGCCTTCAATAAAATACTGGCCGAAACGCCGGGGCTGGTCAAGGAAGATATAAAAGGGGTGAAGAAGGAACTGGTGGTAGCGGCCGATTACAGCGGCGGCCGGGCGGCGCTATGCTGGTCGTTCGTAATCTCAACTAACGAGATCGATAAATCATGGACATGCATGATTGACGCCATAACCGGAGAAATCCGGGTCTGCGGGGCAGAGATAGATCCCTGAAGCGGTTATTGAGATTCATCCTCCGGGACCTTCCAGATCTTGTCGGGACTTTTGGGAGGCGGCTGGAGCGGTGATAAATTCGCAGGGTCGATATCGGCATAGATGAAATTTTCCGGAGGAACCGGATAACCGTGCAATCGCCGGAGCATGGCCAGTTGCCCGACATGAGTCATGGTATCGGACAGCGGCCCCTGAAGCAACCGTTCCGGGGTGATCTCCCCCATCGGACTGCCGGATCGAAGATGATGGCGCAGGCTTTCGAGGATTTCATGGAAGCGCAAAATCTCGTCCTTGAAATCAGATAGCCGCTCGGGGTGCCATTCGCCGCCGATAAAAAAAGTGCGGGCATAGCCCAGAACGCCGGTCATGTGATATACGAGCTCATGAGGGGTGCGTACTCCCGGCCGGACGCGAAAATCGGCGAAGGAATCGGGCGCTCCGCGCAGCGATTTCTGAGTCCGGTATGCCAGGGCGGCCAGAAAATGAGTCAGGATTTCGCGTTTGG
>CAZGAV010000054.1:0-15805 GCA_964523575.1 uncultured Ignavibacteriales bacterium | reverse complement strand
TTATTTGGCGGCTGGCGGCGTCGGCTGCGGCACCATATTGTCAACCGGTTTCAATGTCTGCAAATAGGCATAGATATCCTTCAAATCGGTGTCGGTCAGCCTTCCAATCGATTGCCACGGCATCGGCGGCAGAATGGCCCTTCCCGCTCCCAGATGTTCGCCGGTCCGCATGGCTTTGATAAACAGGGTATCGTTCCAGGCCCACATGCCGTAGATTTTGGCCGGGGTGAGATTGGCCGCATAGCTAATCCCCCAGGGACCGGCCCAGGCCGTCATTTGGTTGGAAAAGGCTCCGCCCCATTGGCTTGGGCCGATAATGCCGGCCGGGTAGGCTCCGATACTGTCATCCGGAGTATGACCCGCGAGAAGTCGCGTGGTGTCGGGAATCGGTCCCTGAGCGGTGAAGATTTTAGGCGAATGGCAATCGTTGCAACCGCCCATATTGACCAGATAGGCCCCTCGAGCGACCGGGTCTTCGGTTTTTTCCGCCTGGGAGACATTTCCGGAGCAACCCCAGAAGAGACTGGCGGCGATGAGAAAAACCCCCGCCAGGTAAGCTGCATTACGGATAATCATATGGTAACCCTCCACTCAGTTTTAAGTTGAACCTGATACGGCGGATTACGATGGAATGAGAACGTTAATTTTGTCCGGGGAAATTGTTTTTAAAGGGCTCAGAATTAGATTGTTTTTTGGGGGCGGATTTAGTTATATTTGGGGGTGATTCCACGCTATCGGCTGCCTGTCAGTCCTATGGCTAACAAGAACCATAGAAAGAGGGAAAAAGATTGAAGATCTATGTGGGTAATTTTGACTATAATCTGACCGAGGATGATCTCAAGGCCGCTTTCCTGGAATATGGAACGGTTGACACGGTTACGATTATAACCGACCGCGGTTCTGGGCGGTCCAAAGGTTTCGGGTTCGTAGAAATGCCTGAGAAGGAACAGGCGCAGGCAGCCATCGACGGTCTCAATGGAACGACAATGGGCGATCGGACGATTACGGTCAGCGAAGCTCGGCCCAAACCGGCTGGCGGCGGCGGACGCGGCGGCTTCGGCGGCGGCGGTGGTCGCGGCGGCTTTGGCGGCGGCGGCGGACGCGGCGGCGGTGGTGGTGGTCGTGGCGGCGGCGGTCGCGGAGGCGGCGGTCGTGGCGGCTACGGCGGCGACCGGCGCGGCGGCAGAAACCGCGGCGATTCCGAAGGCGGCGGCGGGCGTTTCTGAGACGTCCCTGAGTCGAGGGCCATTGGCCCCCGGCTTCGAACCTACCAAAAGTGGTAAAATCCGGGGACGGCGGTATTATTTTTCCGCCTCCCCTCTTTTTGGCCCGATACCGGGCTCCTCTATTTTCTTGATCTATATCCGGCAGACGTTTAATTTCAGTTATGAAGCGAATTATCATTATCGGCAATCCCGGCTCTGGAAAATCGACGTTGACTTCAAGTCTGGGCCGCATTCTGAATCTGCCGGTCATTCACCTCGACAGCCATTTCTGGCAACCGGGTTGGGTGAAAACACCGCGTGAAATTTGGCTTGAGAAGGTGCGCGAGATGGTCGCCGGCGAAAAATGGCTGATCGACGGCACTTATGACAGTTCCATCGATATTCGTGTCCCCCGGGCCGACACCGTTATTTTTCTCGACTTCCCTACCGTAGTGAGTCTCTGGAGGATATTAAAACGGCTGTTCGAGAATTATGGAGGCAGACGCCCCGACATGGCTGATGGTTGTCTTGAACGATTCGATTACCATTTCATCAGGTATGTCTGGGGTTTTCGCAAAAATATTCGCCCTCATATAATCGATGCCATCGAACGCCTCTTTACCGGCGAAACCTTGATCACCATCAGGAATTCCCGTGAACTCCGGACCTTTCTTGAGAGAATCAGCGACGGCAGAAGCGTGTCATAGTGGCAATGTCTGGGCCGCCGTAATCACCAAAATAAATCCATAATACGATTGGCCCTGACGTATAATGTTCGATTTTCAGGACGATTCGCTGGACGGCAGGCCGGCGATAATCGGATCAACTTCATTACAGGAGAAAAAAATGAAAAACTTTTGGGGATTTCTGACTTTGATTTTGGTAATCGGGGGATTTTTTATCACTGGGATTTCGGCGCAGGAGGGGATGGAAGAAGCCGGACAGCCGATGCCGGAGATGGGCCCACCTCAGCAAATCAAGGATATGGCCTTCATGGTCGGCGACTGGACCTACAAGGGACGAATGAGAATGACTCCCGACGACGAATGGATCGAGCATGAAGCCAAAGTGACCAACAGCTACGTCGCCGGCGGAGCCGCCCTTCAGATGGAATATTCGGGAGCAATGATGGGCATGGAAATGCATGGCCTGGGCCTGACAACTTACGATCGGGAGACGGGTGAATGGCAGGATATGTGGGTCGATAATTTCGGCGCCCGGATTTCATTATATACCGGCAAAGACGAGGGCAACAAGCGGGTTTCGAGCGGCAAGGATTTCATGGGCGGGCAGGTCATCTATACCCGCGTTACCTCGTATGATATCACGCCCACCGAGTTCAAATGGCAGATGGAAAACTCGACCGACGGAGAAAACTGGTACACATCGATGGAAGGGGTCTATACCAAGAATAAATAAGGGCGCGTTGAGTACCAGGCAGAATTGGCCCCGGCGGGGAAATCATCCGTCGGGGTTTTTTATTGTGGGTTAATCATTGCGCAGAGCAACCACGGGATCGACCCGGGCGGCACGGCGGGCCGGATAGTATCCGGCCAGAACGCTGACGATGGAGCCGAACAGGAAGGCCACCGCGATCAGCCAGAACGGCATGGCGAATAATTCGATACCCTCTACCCCTTGCCTGACCATAACCATCCGGGCGATAATAGAGGCGGCACGGGTAATTATCCAGCCCAGCAGAATGCCGAGGGAAGCCCCGGTCGCTCCGATGACACCCGATTCAACCAGGAACAGCAGTCGGATATCGCGGTCATCGGCGCCCAATGCTTTGAGGACGCCTATTTCGCGGGTGCGTTCGATAATCGACATAACCATAGTGTTGACGATACCCAGTGAAGCCGTAATAAGAGCGATAGCTCCGATGACGCCCAGGATAAGATCGAAATAGAAAAAGAATTTCCGAATCTCGGCGAATTGCTCGGCATAGCTGAAGGGGCGAAAACCAAGCGCCTTGACCGAATCTCGGATATCTTCATAGGGCGTGGCCCGGTCGATATCGAGGGTCACCCGGGGAAAGTCCCGGCCGCCGGAATCGATAATCTGTGAGAACAGTTCGCCCTGACTGAGGGATGAAAATAAATCGGCCGGATCGCTGCTGATGCCGCCCGAAGTAAAACGCCTGGCCGTAGATATCGGCAGGATCAGCGGCTCGGTTCGCAGATGATGGCCTTGGCCGGTTTTGACCACGCCGCATATGGTCAAAGTGTCGCGAACCGTGATGCGTCGATTCATAAAGCCAGCGAGGAAGCGATCAATCCCCGCCTTAATTTCCTGACGGATGAGATTATTCCGATATTGGGATTTCATGAGGGAATCAAACCGGACAGTGGAAAGGCGTTCGCGGATGCTCCCGTCATCGTCGCGGATGATCCCGGCCAAACCGCTGTCAACACTGGATAATTGGACCGAAACTTCGATTTGCCGCCCGATAATCGAATCAGCCTCCTTCAGGCCCAATTTCTCGAGAAAATCCTCGGTTACCAGCGCCTGCCGGGTGCTGTCGCTCGAAAAAGCTGATCCGGCCAGCAATCGAGAGAATAGACGGGTTTGAGCCGCCGCCGTCGGTAAAGATTGAGCGCTAGAAAAAAAGGTCGTCTCGGCGGTGACAACTGTCACGTTGAAGGCATCGAAAGGATAAGCCAGGTTGACACCGGGGATATTAGACAGCTTCTCTACGGCCGCTTCGTCAAGGATAGCCCCGGCTTTCAGGGTATCGCTATCGTCCTTCTTGATCGGATAAACCTGCAGGGTGTTGAAAAGTCCCAGTTCATTATATTGCCGGGTGACGTATTGCTGATTGCCCGCCCCGAAAGACAACATCGACACGAAGGCGGCGATGGCGATAACGACACCGGAGATGGTCAACAAGGCCCTTAATTTCATCCGCCAGAGGTTGCCGACCGAGATGATGAACAAATCCTTGATGATCATGACTGACCCCTCTCCGGTTCAGGCGAGGCATCGCCGCCGACCAGGGCGCCGTAGTTCATACGCACCGTCCTCCGGGCGTAGCGGGCCGCCAGATCGAGATCATGAGTGACCATGACGATAGTCAGACCTTCGCGGTTGAGGGCCGTCAGAAGGTCGCCGATCTGGCGGGCGTTGTCGTGATCAAGGTTGCCGGTCGGCTCATCGGCAAAAATTATTTCGGGCTGTTTGACCAGAGCCCGGGCAATGGCCACTCTTTGTTGTTCCCCGCCGGAGAGGTCGCCGGGGCGATGGGTCAGCCGGTCACCCAGCCCCAGTCGTTCCAGCATGGACGAGGCCAGCCGATGGCGTTCGCGGCCGGGGGTATTATTGAACAGTAGGGCCAATTCCACGTTTTTCAGGGCGGTGTGATGGGAAATCAAATTGAACGATTGAAAGACCATCCCGACGCGGTGAGCCCGGTAGGCCGCCAGGCTGCGCCGGTTCATGTCGGCCAGCGAGGCGCCGTCAATTTCGATGCGTCCCGAGGTCGCGGAATCGAGGCCAGCCATCAGGTTCAGCAGAGTCGATTTCCCCGATCCGGAGGCCCCCACGATACCAAGGAATTCGCCCTTCTGCAATGTCAGATTGACTTCGTCAACGGCATGGACGACCTGCGGCCCGCGATGGTAATAGCGGCAAAGGTCGACAGTTTTCAGCCATATACCTTCCATCAGGTTCTCCGGCTGTGGTTTATTCTGCTCGGCATCCACGGCAACTTCCCGTCGTCACAAAAGTGTATGTCAAATCGGGATCTCATCTGTCAATATATCTTTCGAAGGCCAGCGCCGGAGGTTGCATCCGGCGACAACAATTTCGGAGGAAATCCGTATAAACTGTATATAGGGAAAGAGGAAGGATTTATGATTACATTCTTATTCTGGTGTATTTTACTGGTCCTGTGCTGGCCGATTGCCATCCTGGCGATTCTCGCTTATCCCCTGGTCTGGGTGGTGTTACTCCCGTTTCGTCTGCTGGGCATGGCGTTCGAAGGAGTATTGGAACTCCTTCGAAGTCTTATGCTTCTGCCGTCCCATCTATTGAATCGGGCCCGCCATTGAAAAATATTCAGCTACGATCCTGTCGGCTATTTCTTTCCCTCACCCGTGATGACATCCATTTTCGGCTTCATTTGGGGAGGGGTTTTGGCCGGGACATAATTTTTCGGCAATAGGAATAATTTATCGTCAATCGGCGCCGGTTTGATATTGACCAGTTCGGTCGAGGTCCACGCCTTATTTGTATAATGCGTCACCTGCTTGAGATACATTCCCAGAGAATCGGAAATCCACTGCATGGCCCAGATGCCGTTTTCGTCGGTAAATTTATATTTGGTGCAGGGGTAACCTTTGATTGTTTCAACGCCGAGCTTCTGTTTCTTAAGTCTCGAAAAATAGAGGTCCCAGGACTGGATCGGATCGGGAACTCCGCCCTCGGAACGTTTCGCCTCGTAATAGGTTCTCCCCTGAGTATCCAGAAACCAGGCGGTATCGGTGTCCTTATTCGAAATAATGACAATGGGGTGTTCCTGAAAATTGCCCTCATAGCGGTAAACATTGCCCTTGACCCATAGATTAGGCTTTAAAGTATCCACGGGATAGGTATCACCGTTGGGATGTACGCTGAACAGGACGGCTGTAAACTCGGCCGCCGCCACCCGGCTGTTTAGAGCGACAGTCATCATGACTAAAGTAGTCAGAAAAATAATCGTCAGCTTTTGTTTCATCGTTGCACCTGCCCTTGTTTTCGTCCGATATTTACGATATTGTCTATTATACAATATTTTCAACGGTCGGGGGCAGAAAAACGACCTGTAAAGCCGATTTGAAGATACCCGGGAAGCGGCCGCGAGAGCCGGGAGGGAGGTCATTCGGGGCCGATTTTAGGCGAATTTTTTTGTTGAACTTTGGGTGGTCGGTGGCGTTATAAAGGGTACACAAGAAAGGAGGTGGTCGTATTTTGAAAACGAATTTATGTGAGGTGGCTGCTACTTAGTTGCCGACTCGACGGAATATGTTGGGTGGCGCTAAGTAAATCCCAACAGTTTTACCGGCCTGATGGCTTTGAAAAAAGCCATCAGGCTTTTTTATGAGAGCGTTTTGGGCTCTCAAATCCGCTATCGGCCGACAATAGCCTGACGACGGTCTATTTGTCGGGTTTAATCGGAGACGAAGTCGGTGTGACCTTGGTCTCTTTGGTTTTTTTGGGTTTTTTCTTTTCCTTTTTACCCTTGTCTTTCGATTTACCCATGATTAAACCTCCACAAAATCTATGAGTCTATTCGGAACGGCCGACCGGCGTTATTCGACGCTCCGGCATGCTTACGCGAGGCACGCCGATTTTCGGCGCCGTTGGCCCACAGTCGCAATAATATTATAAACATTATACCGCCGTAAAAGCAAAAATATTTCGCGCCCATTAAAAATCATGAAAGTCACGGCCTGGACCGAGTCGGAGTTGCGCGATCCGACCATGCCTCAGGGCTTGAAGGTAACGTCGTAGCTGACCCAGATCGCCACCGGCCGGCCGTCCTGTTGGGCCGGTTCATACCTCGATTTGACCGCCGCCTGAGCGGCCGATTTATCCAGCAGTTCATTACCCGATGATTTATCGATCAGGATTTTGACCGGGACCCCGTCTTTGCCGATGAAAGCGTTAATTCGCACGACCCCTTCAATTCCCTTTCCCTCCGCTTCCGGCGGATATACCGGAGCCTCCTGGTAAATTAATTTCGGGGCCACATCGAAGGCAACGAGGTCATCTTTGCCAGGAATTCCGGTTGTTTCCGGTTTCGGCTCCGTTTTGCACTCGCCTTCCTTGAAAGTGAAAGCGTTCGACACCCAAACCGCTACAGGCTGGGCGTTTTGCATAGCCGGTTTGAATTTCGCTTTTTTGGCGGCCGCCAGAGCGGCCTTGTCCAGAAGATCGGAACCACTGCTTTTGAAAACCTCAACCTTGACCGGGTCGCCGTTTTTGTCGATCAGGGAACGGATATAGACTTTCCCCTCAATGCCCTGCTTCAGAGCCTCCGGCGGATAAACCGGCTTGATGGTGGTTACCATTTCAGGCATGCTTTCGACGGGGATGAACTTGTCCGGTGATGGAAATTGATCGGTTTCTTCGGCGAAGCAGATCGATGCGGCGGTGAAAAATGTCAATGTGGCGATAATTATTGTGAGGATAGCAAGGTTAGATGAATATCTCATAGCCCCTCCATAAAAACAGGTGAACCCAAAAATTCGATAAACAAGGATTGTCAGAGAAGAGACGAATTATTATCGAATTTGTTTAACCGCGCCTCGACAGCCGGACTCAGCGATACCGGACGCCGCCGACAAAGGCGCTGTCGAGCACAATATCTTCGTTATCCACGAGGCCGACGCCCCGGGCATAATATTCGGAATAACCGTCAGGGATATAAAAGAATTTGATGACGTCGTCGAAATGTATCCCCGTCGGCGTGTCGTAAGTGACATAACCCTTGAACTTGAGCGTCCCCGAAATATTGGCGGTCCAGAGAGTGTCATTCTGCACCCATGTGGCCGTGGAAGAATAATTATAGGGCTCGTCGTAAGCCAGATCGAAGGGGATGACCAGCGGCGGATCGAACTGATAATGGTAAACGTCGGTCAGCATATGGAAATAGAATCCGGCGGAATCTCCGGCGGTGATGATCGACCAGGCCTCGGCGGTCTGGCCATTGTGCAGGATACGTTTGCATTGGTAGCCGTTGATGACGGTGTCGCCCGACACCTCGCGGATAATTTGATCCGAACTGGCGTTGGTATAATACCAGGTATCGCCGTCAGCCAGAGGGAAATAATCGGGGCCATTGGCGAGGACGACCTGAGCGGTCGTGAATTGCCAGCTGTAAGTGCTGTCCATCAGGTTCCCGGCTAGGTCCTTGATGTTCTTGTTGACCACTGCTGTAAAAGTATGGTTGATGGCCAGATTTGAATCGGGAGTAAGCGTGACGGTTCGATCGTTAAAACTGGTGGCGCTGGAAACGCCGACTACGGCGAAAGTCGTGTTGGTAACGGTGGTGGTGTCGATCTTTTCAGAAAAAGTCACGGAGATGGTCGAGTTGAGGGGGATATTGACGGCGCCGGCGGCCGGATTGGTGGAAACCACCCTTGGTGGTGTCGTGTCGGGTTCGACGCTTTTCTTGTCGTCTCCCCCGCAGGAAACCAAGAGGAAGGCCAGAACCGACCAAATCAGCATATATCCGATCCGCATGCGTTACCTCAACTGTTTAAGGCTCCGGTTGTGACTTGATTATAAAAGAGCGGCACGGTGCAGTCAACAATTACAAATCTATATTGGCCGCCGTCCAACCATACCATTTAACCTTATACTCGACTACGAAGTTCCGGGTTCTCTCCGGGGAAAAGCGGGCATTGCCCGTTTCCAAAATTATCCAATATTTATATGGCGCCTTTTCGTTTATTTTAGGGATAAGATTGCATATGGCGTCGAGGTCGGAATGGAATCGAGTGAGTCAAATATTCAGCGATTTATCTGCGATGAAAATCTGGGCCGGCTGGCCCGCTACCTTCGGGTGGGCGGATTCGATACCCTTTTTGAGCGCAAAATCGATAACAGCCGCCTGATCCAGCTTTCGCTTGATGATCGGCGGCATATCCTGACCCGCGACCATCGCCTGATCGAGCGCCGCCTGGTGCGTTATTATTATCTTATCACCGACGATCTCTGGCCGGATCAATTGAAGGCGGTTATGGATCATTTTGGGCTGGTTTTCCGGATGGCCGATTTGTTCAGCCGATGTTTGGAAGATAATACGCCGATAGTGTCGGTGGAGAAAGAGACTATCAGGGATGCTGTTTACCCCTACACTTATGCTCATTTCGATGATTTCCGGCAATGTCCAACCTGCCGCCGGGTTTTCTGGCCGGGTACTCATGTCGCGGCCATGATCAAAAATCTCCGCCGGGCCGGTATCAGCGTTATCGAATGATTCCGGCGATACGACGGGTCGGCGAAAGCGGTTACCTCTTATACGCCGCTGTCGGCTCCTTTGGCCGGCGGTCGATAGAGATATTCGATCCGGGCCACGCGGTCGTTGCCTTTCCCTGCGATTTCATTGATTTCCAGTCGGACCGGGTAACCGTCATCGGTAATCAGCAGGAAAACATCGCCGGGTACGAATTTTACTTTTTCGGACGGGGCGGTTGCTGACGAGGCAGCAATGAGATCATCAAGCGACTGTCCGGGGCGGCCCTTGTATATTTCCGTTTTCCGATTTACCGGGCCGAGGCGCGATGGGGAACAGAGGTAATCATTGCCGTCCATGTCATAAAAATAAAGATCGTTTTCGAGGTCATCGGTTCGGCAAGAGCTGTTTTTGACAAAACTGAAACCATCGTCGGCGCCGGAGAAGGAAACCGACAGGCTCATCTCACCCTGCGGGTAAGCGACAATCTCGATTTCGTTGGTCGGCTCCGAGAGGGTGTTATCATTGTAAACGGCGCGGACATGGGCATAATAGACGACGGCGTTTTCGATATCTTTGCATTCGTAGGTCTCCCGGCGGGGGTCACCGATAGTGTCGCCGGGGTAGATTTCCGGGTTGTAGGGCGTAATGGTCGAGGGCAGATCGGAGCCGGGGTATTTTTCGACCAGCGGCGTCGGTGAAAGATAGATGTTGAAACCCTGCATAATGCGGGTTCCGGTACAGCCGGGATTCCAGGCAATCAAGGCGAAATGATTGGAGGTTTTTACCAGCGACAGATCATGCGGCCGACAGCGTTTGGTTTTATCGATACCGACCTGAGGCGGCGGGCCGCATGAGACCAGAATGATGACGGAGAGTAAGCAGATCCAGACGGTTATGGTTATTTTTTTCATCGACACTCCCGGTGTAAAACAGGCGGGTTAACCGCCCTTGCAAAACATACGCCCGGATCATCGATGACGGCTGTCCGGGCAGGCTCAATCAATCGGCCAATCAGATTTTTCTTTCCGGCGGCCCCGAATATTTGTAATTGGTGTTGCCAAGTTTGCGCATCGGTTTTTCGGTGGTCATTTCTTCATAAGCATGGGCGATGAGGCCCGGCACCCGGGATATAATGAAGAAACCTTTGCCCAGCCGCCAGTCGAAACCCATATCGGAGATCACGGCCGCGATAGCGCCATCAACATTAATCGGCAGTTTGCGGCCACCGACCTTTTCCAATTCGGCCTCGATCGCTTTGGCCAGTTCGGTATGCCGCCCCGAGAAATCCAACTGAGAGGCGATCTCGAAAAGTTTTATCGTCCGGGGGTCGGTTTCATGAAGCCGATGACCGAAACCGGGCATCCGTTTTTTGGTCGCGCGCAGGTCGGCCACGAGGTCCTCCGCCAGTTTTTGCGGCGAACCGTCTTTTTTGACCCATTCCTGCATAATGCGGGCCGACTGTTCGATGGCGCCGCCGTGACTGTCGCCGATCACCAGCACCCCGCCGGCGACGGCGGCATTGAGAGAATTACCGCCGGACATGACCGTCCGCGTACCCAGTACCGAGGGAGGCGAAGCGCCGTGGTCGATCGAGGAAACCAGGATGGCTTCCATCATTCGGGCTTCTTTGTCGTCGGGCAATTCGCCGCGCAGTATCAGATACACGGCCTGCGCGAACGATAATTTATCCATCATATCGGTGATTTCATAACCGCGGACACGGATTTTTCCGGGGCCGATATCGGTGATGGCGGTTTGCCACTGGTTATTTTCCATCTATGTCAATCCTCACTTTCTGAGTCGTGTCGTTTTCGATGGTTCCGGCCGGGTTATCGCTGTTCTCGCGGGCGAATTTCAGCCAGTCGTCCTCAAATTTCTTTGAATCCATGTTGAAAAGCGCCTCGATGGTAGTATTCCAGTCGTCGAAGGAGGCGTTGAGCATGATGATACGTTCGAGGCCATAGGCCGACATTATAAAGCCGGTCAGTGACGCCGATTCACTACGCTGAATTTTGGACCCCAGGGTGTCGAAAATGGCGTTATCGCCCAGATCGGCGAGGCTGACGAATTTCCCCGAATTGACCAAACGATTGGTGCGGTCATGATAATTAATGCCCGAAAAATCGAGCAGGTTGGCCAGCCCCTCGCTCAAAACATGATGGACGCCCTCGGGTATGCCGTCTTTGGCCATCAGGAATTTGGTCAATTCGTAGCCGGAGGGACGCATACTCGACCAGTAGATGGTCGAATCGTCATGGAAGGACGCTTCCTGCCCGGTAATATTTCTCAGTTCCGACAGGCTGGAATAGACGTACAAATCAATTTTATCCTCAGTCGGCGGTATCGGTACATCGAGCATTTCGCTTATTTCCGTCAGAAAACGCTCATAGGCCCGGGCAAAACCGGCCTTGTCGGCAAGGTAGCGGGAGTTGGGTGAAAAATGGATGACGAAATGGCCATAGGTGTATTTCTGCCAGTCCTGATAAGTGTCGTTCCCGGCCTCGGTTTGCTCCTGTTTTTTTCCACAGGATGCCAGACCCAGGAGACTGACAAGGAGACATATAAAGATGCCGCCGATATATCGGGCGAATGTCGACCGGAGCCGATTTTTTGCACTCACTATTGCCACCTCCCATAATGCACAGGCATATTTTGGAGCAGCCGGAGCCGCCGAAAATCAAATTTATACTTAATTAGCTTTTTCGTCAACCTTCGATTTCTTCCAATCCGGGATTACTGACCCGGCTTTCCGGCTAAAAGAAAACCGGTTGCTTGAGCAACCGGCTTTATCTTCTATTTTCCATCCCGCCGGAGCGTCCTTAAATATCGGCTTGTTCGAGGTCAGGCGATCCTTTTATAGACCAGAGCCTTGGTCGGGCAGAACTGGGCGCAGGCCGGGTTGCCGCCGCACAGGTCGCATTTGACGATTTCGTTATGGATCTCATCAAGCAAAGCGCATCCGAAAGGACAGGCGGCCACGCAGGCTTCGCATTTGACGCACCGTTCGAGATTCAATTCGATGGCCCCGGTTTCCTCGTTCCGCCGCAGGGCGTCAAAGAGGCACGATTTGATGCAAGCGGCCTCGTCGCATTGCAGACAGGTTACGGGGACATATTCGTCGGGGGCATAGCCTAGAGGATAGATGCGGCTCCGGCCCGGTTTCTGATTCTTGGTATGGGTGAAGGCGCAGGCCAGTTCGCAGGTACGACAGCCGGTGCAGAGCGAGGGGTTGACTTCAAAACGGTACATCATAGCGCCACCTCCCGGGCCTGATCCACCAGCCGGCCCATTTTCTGCGCCAGGTCGATCCGCTTGCAATCGTCGCAAGTATCGAAATACTCCCCGGGGATATCCCGTTTGGCGATCAGGTAATCGGCAAAATCACGGGTGATGATTTTTTTGCCGCATTTTTTGCAGGCAACGAGTTCGAATTTTTTGTTCCAGATGGTCCGAGTGCCGTCTTCATCCTTCCAGGGGATAACATCGGTGGGACATATTTGAGCGCAACTGAGACATCCGATACAATCCGGCGGTTCGTCGCCGAAGGGCGGCGCGATAACCTTGGCGTGTCCCCGTTCGACAGCCGAGATAGCGCTTCGCCCCAACACCTCGCAAATCCGGGTGCAGGCGTAGCACATGATGCAGTTGTCGCCGTCGGGAACGGTGATGTAGCTGGTTTTGTAGATCCCGTATTCCTCAGCCAGTTTCTGGACGACGTCGGAATTGGGACAGCGCGCCAGATAGAGATCAAGGATGGTTTTGCGGATATCCATGACCTCCGGCGTATGGGTGCTGACAATCAATCCCTCCTCGACCGGATAGAGGCAGGAGGTGACATGTTTTTTCCAGCCGTCCCAATCGGCGCGGGTTATTTCTACCATGCATAATCGGCAGGCGCCGCATGGTTCAACGGCCGGGTGATCGCACAGGGCCGGGACGTCGATGCCTTCGCGGCGAATGGCCGCCAGGAGCATCTCACCCTCATGAGCTTTGGCGATCTTTCCATTTATCGTAATATGTACCATATCTCACCCAGTTAAATGACTTCTATGGCGTCGAATTTGCACACGTTGTAACAGGCGCCGCACTTGGTACAAAGCTCCTGATCCAGAACATGTATTTTCTTCTTCTCACCGGTGATGGCGCTGACGGGACAAACCTGAATGCAGGCCATACACCCGGTGCAGTTGTCGAGGATATAGTAAGTGATCAATTTCCGGCAGACACCGCCGGGACATTTCTTGTCGCGGACGTGGGCCAGATATTCATCCCGGAAATAAAGGATGGTGCTCAAAAACGGGTTCGGCCCGGACTGGCCCAAACCACACAGGGAAGATGTCCGGATGGTCTTAGAGAGCTTCTCCATGACATCGAGGTCTTCTTCGGTACCCTCCCCTTCGGTGATCTTGGTGCACAACTGGAGCAGTTGATATAGACCCTCGCGGCAGGGCACGCATTTGCCGCACGATTCGGATACGAGGAAGGTCAGGAAATAGCGGGCCACCTCGACCATGCAGGTGCGGTCATCCATGATGACCATACCGCCCGAACCCATCATGGATCCGGCTTCGGTCAGGGAATCGAAATCGACCGGGAGGTCGATTTTTTCCTCGGGCAGACAGCCGCCGGAGGGACCTCCGGTCTGGACGGCCTTGAATTTCCGTCCGTTGGGCACTCCCCCGCCGATATCGAAAACGATGTCGCGAAGGGTAATCCCCATCGGGACTTCCACAAGACCGGTGTTCTTTATTTTTCCGGCCAGAGAGAAAACTTTGGTCCCGGTGCTGGTCTTGGTGCCAATGCCGGAAAACCATTCGGCTCCGCGGTCGACGATGACCGGGATGGTCGCAAACGTTTCGACGTTGTTGAGCACGGTCGGTTGATCGTAGAGGCCTTTGACGACCGAGCGTATATACTTGGCACGAGGTTCGCCGACCTCGCCGGCGACCGACCGCATCAAAGCCGATGATTCGCCGCAAACAAAAGCCCCGCCGCCGCGATTGATATGGATATCGAAACAGAGATCGGTGCCCAGGATATTGTCGCCCAAAAGGCCGTATTCGCGGGCCTGATCGATAGCTTTTTGCAGGGTGACAACGGCCAGCGGGTATTCCTCGCGGACGTAAATGTAACCTTGTTTTGACCCGATGGCGTAGGCGCAGAGAATCATCCCCTCCAGCACGGAATGGGGATCGCTACCCATAGTCGTCCGATCGGAGAAGGCTCCGGGGTCGCCTTCGTCGCCGTTGCAGATGACGTAGCGAACATCGGATTCGACGCCGGCGCAGGTGGCCCATTTGCGGCCGGTCGGAAAACCGGCCCCGCCGCGGCCCCGCAGACCCGAAGTCTTGACTTCTCCGATGACTTCCTGCGGTTTCATTGCGGTCAGGGCTTTGGCCAGCGCTCCGTAACCGCCGACGGCAATGTAGTCGGTTATTTTATGGGGATCGATAAGGCCGCAGTTGCGAAGGGAGATACGTTGCTGACGGGCGTAAAAGGGAATTTTGTGGTAATCGGCGACCCTCTCCCCGGTCTGAGCGTCTTTATAAAGCAGGCGTTCGATGACTTCCTGCCTGGCCAGCGTTTCATCTACGATTTTGGCGACGCTGTTTTCATTGACCTTGGTATAGAAGGTACCTTCGGGTTCGATAATCACCAACGGTCCGAGGGAACAGAATCCGTGGCATCCGGTCTTGGACACGGCCTCGACTGATAAATTTTTGATTTTCTTTTCGGCTACCTGCGCTTTGAATTCATCGAAGACGGCCTCGGAACCGTTGGCCAAACAGCCTTCGCCCAGACAGACCAGCACTTTGCGTTTGGGGGTCTCGAAAGTTTTGCGGCACTCCTGTCGCCACTGTTCGAGAGCTTTTATGGAATCAATTCGCATTTCAGTCCTTTTTGACCTGTTTGATAACTCTATCGCTGCGGATATTGCCGTTGATCTTGTCGTTAACGACCACGACTGGGGCCATGGCGCAGACGCCGACACAGTTGACAACCTCGAGGGTGTATTTCATATCCGACGAGGTCTGCCCGGCTTTGAGGTCAAGGCCGTTTTCGAGTTGTTCCAGAATCAGGTCAGCGCCCTTGATATGACAGGCGGTTCCCTGACAGACCCGAATAACTTTCTCGCCGCGCGGCGTCAGACTGAAGGCATTGTAGAAGGTCGCCACGCTGTACACTTTGCTCAACGGCACATCCAGGGCTTTAGCCGTTTCGGTCAGAGCCTCCGGCGGCAGATAATGGTATTCACGCTGTATGTTCTGCAAAACCGCAATCAGGGAACTCGCCTCCTGGGGACTGCGGTCGATAATTTCGTTCAATTTCGCGACGTCGACGTTCATGAAATTACCTCTTAGACGCTTACTTTTCTTATCAAATCGCGGCCCGCTTCGAAGGCCCGATGATTGATTTCCAATAGATCTTTCTTCTTGCCCATCTTTTTATCCAGCATGGCTCGCAGGGAATCGAAGGAGACGATGCCGGTGGCCTCGACATAGGCCGCCAGCATGACCATATTGGCGGCCTTGGGATTGCCGGCCTCGAGCGCGATATCATTGGCCGGAACCAGCGTTTCCTTGATATCGTCGCGGCCGGAGGTGACATCGATGAGCGAACTGTTGATAAACAGGAGACCGTCCTTGCGGATCAGAGA
>CAZGAV010000053.1:9595-25917 GCA_964523575.1 uncultured Ignavibacteriales bacterium | reverse complement strand
ATATTTCTGAAATAGGCCAAAGAATTCCGACCCGGCAGGTAATCCGTGGGGATGCTTTCGGGATGTCCCAGCAAATCGCTTTGAGTCAGTACGCGGAGATTATGGCCGCGGGACGCCAGCCCCAGACTCCAGCGCCGGGTGTGAACCGACCCGGCATGAGCCAGAAGAGCAATTTTCAAGTCATCTTTCCTTCGGACAGGAATCTTTCCGGGCGGCGGCGGAAAGAGGCGATGAGACCGAACATGACGGCCATATGGTAGCTGTTATTGCCCCAGAACCATGAGCCGGCGTATATCGACGAACCGAGAATCACCAGAGCCGCCACAAACAGGCAATGGGCGATACTCATATCGGTGATATCGATGACCGACCGCATGTTGCGGTAGGAAATTCGGACGGCCCACCAGAAGAAATAATACATCGACAGAAAGCCGATGATCCCGGTTTCAGCCAGCGAGGTAAAAATGACGGCATGAGCCGAAAGCCCGCTGACCAGATAAAATATGGGATCAAATCGGACTTCGGGAACCCAGAGATTGACATGCGGGAAATTGCCGGCGCCGATACCCAGAACGGGGTTGCTCCAGAAAGCCTCCAGCGCCGCCTTCCAGAGCGACATACGCAACAGGATGGTGCCGGAGGCATGCGGGCCGATGCGGGCGAAGCGTTCCATGATGCCCTCGAACACCGGTGTATATAAAACCAGGATCGGTAGAATAAAGAGCATCAGGATCACCGCCGTGGCCAGACTTTTGCGCGGTATGGCACAGCGGATGCGGCGGCCGTACCGGAAAGCCAGATAGATAATGACAATCAAGGCCCATCCGGCAGTGATAGCCGAGGCACGCGTCTGAGTGGCCGCAAGGGCCGCCACCATAATCAGGGAGCTGACACCCCAGAAGATCTTCTCACGGACATCCTCGGTCCAGATATAAAAAACCGATGAGATAACAAAGGCCATCATGGCATGATCGCCATAACCGCGCCCGGCCATACCGAAAGCCCGGATGGCGCCGCCGGCCCCGAGAAATTCCATGATCGAATAAATCGAGTTCAGGTCGGCCGTGATGACGAATATAGCCAGCACGGTTTTGAAATTGACCTTAGGTCCGAAATGGGCCACGGCCATAAAGGTGGTCACCAGTACCGTCTGGCGCAGGAAGAATTTAATCGACAGGGCCGTAAACCCCGAAGCCGCCACCGACAGGAAAACGACGGCGAAGTAGAAAAGAAAAGGCCGGATAAGACGGTTATCGCGGGAACTGCGCCCCCGAAAAAGAAGATCGATGAGATAGGCTCCGATCAGCAGAAAAGCCGCCATGTCGGAGGGCAGGAGCGCGATCGACGCATTGAGGGGCATGAAAATGAAGGTGGAAGCGACCAGGACATAAATCGCCGAGGGGCCGTGGGACAAAAGGAAAAGAACAATCGGCGTGGCGGCAAAGGCAATTGCCAGAAGCGGTTTCCACATCAGCAAAACCGAAAGCGGCAGGGCGTATGCGGTCGCGGCCGCAAATAGCGTCCAGTCCCGAATCACCATCCGCTCGAAAAAGGGTATGTAACTGATGCGTGTCGCCATTCGACTATTTCTTTCTTCGCCACGCTGCCGGCAGGCTGCGAATGTCGGATATATTAAGGCCGTAGCCGACAGCCAGAATCGCCAGGAGCGTCACGGCCACCGCCGCCGGCAGGCCGATCAGCAACTGGAAGAAACTATCCCAGGAAGCGATGACCGTCTCGTAAATAAGACGGGCCACACCGTAGCCGACGGCTGTCGCCGCCAGGGTTTTGATAACATACAGCAAAATCGCCTTGCCGTCAACCCGTGCCTGCATGCGCCCGGCCATAAAAACAAGAAGCGCCGCCCCGGCCAGATAACTGACACTGCTGGCCGCCGCCAGCCCGATATATCCCCAGGGACCGACGGTCACGACGGCCACGATTATTTTGGACAACAGGGCAACCAGCACATAAGCGGTCAGCACGCCGTATTGACGGGTGGCGTAGTAGGCTCGCGACATCACCCAGATCAGGAACTGCCCCGCCATACCCAGCGCCAGATATTTCAAAAGGCTTGACGTATAAGCTACCGATTGCATATTGAACGCCCCGCGCTTGAAAAGCAACAGGACGATTTTGTCCGAAAAAACCCAGAAAATCATCGTCGCCGGCAAGGCCATCAACAGGGAAACGGTAATGCCCCGAGTCAACAGATGAGAGCTTTGGCGGTGATCTTTTCCGGCGAAAGCGTCGGTCATGTAGGGGAAAATTGCGGTCGAAAGAGCGTAGGCGAAAATCGCCACCGGCAACATTATCAGCAGGTAGGCGTAGCCCAGAGCCGATACGATCCCGGGCGGCATCGACGAGGCGAAATAGCGATCGATGATAGTGTAAACCTGCGAGGCGCCCTCGATGATCAGAATGATAACGGCGGTGGTGACAAATTTGCCCGAATGTTTATGGAAAATCCGAAAACTGAAGAATTCGAATATCTTCGTTTTGCGAAAGGGAACATAGACCAGAATCGTTTGGGCCAGATAGCCGAATACGAGGCCGTAAAGGATCGCCCGGGTGGAGATGGCGCCGGAGAAGAAAAGGATGGAGGCGATCAGAACCACGTTGGCCAGAACCGGCCCGGCCGCCGGGATCAGAAAATGCTTTTGAGCATTGAGGATGGACCGGAAAAAAGCCTCAAATACCGCCAGGATGACAATAAACGACGAAACCCGGATGATCAGGGTCGCCTCGGGCAGGTAGCGGGCATCCATACCGGGTGCGATCAAACGAAGCAGATGCGGCGCGGTGATGATAATAGCCAACATGGCGATAGCTGCGGCCAGCAGGGACAGGTTAAAATCGCTCCATAGAACAGACAGCCCGGTTTTGCGATCCGGTTCCGATACGGCATAGCTGTACTTGGGGATGAAAAGATTGGAAAAAGCGTAGCCGATCAGTGAAAACAGGGCGATCGGAACCGAGACCGAGATAAGATAGACGTCGTATTCGATGCCGGTGCCGAAACGGTAGGCGATTATCACCTCCCGCAGGAATCCGATGCCCTTGGAGGTGAGAACCAGCAGGGCGATGCCGACGGTGGCCTGTCTTATTGTTTGCGACGGGGCGCTCATTTATGACTGTGAAGATATTTCAGGATAGCGGCGGCGATAATTTCCGAAGGTCTTTTACCGCCGATTTTATAATTCGGTCGGCGTCGTTTCTTGCCGACCGCATGCAGGGCCCGCTGGATTTTCGTCATTGATAAATCGACCAGGAAATTGCCGCCTTCATCGACGGTTTCGACCCATTCCGTTTCGGGGCGCAGGGTCAGGCAGGGCCGGCCCAAAAAGAATGCCTCCTTCTGAATACCGCCGGAATCGGTCATCACTGCCGCCGCCTGTGACATCAGGGCCAGCGTTTCGATATAAGGCTGGGGCTGGTCGATAATCAAGCCTTCGATCTTCTTCAATCTCCCGATCAGCTTAAAACAGCGCAGATTTTTGGCGGTGCGGGGATGAACCAGTAACAGCCGGGTCTGGTTGATTTGCTCCATAATCTCGACGAATCGTTTCAGGCGCTCCGGGTCATCGACATTTTCGGCACGATGCAGGGTAATCAGGATAAAATCGCCGCTTTTGAGGCCATAGCGTTGCAGGATGCTTTTCCGTTCTTCGATAATCGGCCGAAAGCCGTCGAGAATTTCATACATTAAATCGCCCGACCGCACCAGTCCCGCAGTTATCCCCTCGTGCCGAAGATTGGCCCGCGCCGTCGGCGTCGGGTAGAAAAGGAGGTCTGAGATATGATCGGCCATGACGCGGTTGATTTCTTCGGGCATGCTCCGGCGGAATGACCGCAGTCCGGCCTCGATATGTCCCACCGGGAGGCCGAGTTTGGCCGCGGCCAGGGCTCCGGCCAGAGTCGTGTTGGTATCTCCGTACACCAAAACCATATCGGGTTTGAGCGCTTTCAACGCTTTTTCGCATCGTTCGAGAACCCGCCCGGTTTGCTGACCATGGCCGCCCGAGCCGACGAGGAGGTTGATATCGGGTTTGGGAATCTGCAATTGTTCAAAAAAGGCCTGCGACATATCATAGTCATAATGCTGGCCCGAATGGATAATCAGGTGATCGCACTGTTTGCGGAGCTGTCGGGCCAGAGGCGCCAGTTTGACAAATTGCGGCCTGGCCCCGACCACGGAAACTATTATCGGTTTGCCTTTTGCCATCGCTCCCGCCTGTCCCCCAGACTCTGACAACTATTTATAGAATTCTTTGATAACGTCAATAACTTCATCGCGCTCGGCTCCGGTCATCTCCCCGAAGATCGGAATCGAAACCACCGAGGCCGCCGCTTTCTCGCTTCGCGGAAGGTCACCGGCCGAATAATCAAGATCGCCGAAACACTCCTGCATATGAAACGGCACCGGATAATAGACTTTGCTCCCGATCTGTTTCTTATTCAACCAGGCCAGGAACTCTTCCCGGTTCTCGACCATGATGGTGTACTGGTTATAGATATGATATGCCCAGGGTTTTACCGCCGGTGTTTTGACCGGCAAATTCTTGAAAGCTCCATCATAGACGGCGGCGTTTTTACGGCGGGCTTCGGTCCATCCCGCCAGACGCGGCAGTTTGGTGGATAGAATGGCCGCCTGAAGAGTATCCAGCCGCGAATTGTAACCGACCACTTCATGCAAATATTCCGAACGGCCGCCGTGGACTCGCAAAATTTTTACCATATCGGCCAATTTATCGTCGTCGGTCGTGACCATCCCGCCGTCGCCGGCAGCTCCGAGATTTTTGGTTGGGAAAAACGAGAAACATCCGGCGTCGCCCAGCGTGCCGGCGTGCCTGTCTTTATATTTACTGCCGATCGCCTGCGCCGCATCCTCGACGACTTTGATCCCATGCTGGGCGGCCGATTCCAAAATCGGGTCCATATCGGCGCATTGACCGAAGAGATGAATCGGCATAATCGCTTTGGTCCGGGGCGTAATCGCCTTCTCGATCAAGGCGGGGTCAATATTGAAGGTTTCGGGATCGATATCGACGAAGACAGGCCGGGCTCCAAGACGGCTGATAACGCCGGCCGAGGCGAAAAAGGAGAAGGCCGAAGTGATAACTTCGGTACCGGGGCCGACCCCACAGGCGCGCAAAGCCAGTAGGAGAGCATCGGTGCCCGAAGCCACGCCGATGGCGTACTTGGCCCCGCAAAAGGCGGCGATCTCGGATTCGAATTTTTTCAGTTCGGGGCCGAGTATGAATTGACCGTGATTCATGACGGTTTCGATGGCGAGATCAATCTCAGCGCGGATCGGAAGATACTGACGCTTTATATCAATCAGAGGGACAGGCATTGGAGTTCTCCTTATTCGGGCCAGTTTTGATTTTCGAGCAGTTGTTCTTCGGGCACCGGCCCGAAATCCTTGGCCGGGGCGCGGGCGAAAATGCGTTTGGGGGGAGCATCTTTGGTCACCAAAGAGCCGGCGGCGACCAGAGCGTCGGCGCCGATTCTCTTGCCCGGCAGGATAGTCGCATTGACACCGATCCGGGCGCCCTTTTCTATTATCACACCTTTATATTCGCTGAACCGTTTTTCGGTTCGCCCCACATAATTGTCATTGGAGGTCGCCACACAGGGAGCCACGAAGACGCGGTCGGCCAACTCGGAGTAAGCGGTAATGTAGGAATTGGTCTCCAGCTTGCAGTAGCGTCCGATGGTACATAAATTTTCGACGGCGGCGCCGCGCCCGATTATGGTATAATCGCCGACGGTTACGTTTTCCCTCACCGTCGCCAGGTCGGCGACCAGCACCCGTTGCCCCAGTGAGGCCCCTCGATAAATAACGGTGCTGGTGCCGATGATGCAATCGTCGGCAATCCGGCAAGGGGGAAGTTTTTGATCGGAAGTTGTAGCCGAATTGGCCGCCTTCATCGGTTCTTTGCCGATAACCGTATGATCGTCGATACGGACGTTGTCGCCGATGACGGTGTCGTCATGGATAACGACATGGTGCCCGACGGCACAGCCGGCTCCGATGACCACATTTTTTCCGATTACGGCCAAGTGCCCGAGAGCTGTCTTGTCTCCGATCGAAGCGCTGGCGTCTATGAAACTGGTATTCATTAATTTTCTCCCATCAATCCGTCGAAATTATCGGCGGCTAAAACCGATATACCAAACTTCTTACCCCGTTGTCATTCGTTATACGCATCGGTGGTGATTGAGGCCGGCAAAAGATGCAGTCCGGGATTAAATGCCCCATGAAACGCTGCTCCGGCATACCGGCATCAGGAGTCGCCGTAGCCGGTCCGGCCGGTGAAGTTCTTGCGGGCCCGATCCATCAATTCGAAATCGGAAGGCGAGGTGCGCCGGAGGTTTTCGAGATAGTCGGCGAACAGCGAGATAAAGATGGCCAGGGCCAGCGAACCCAGAAAAGCGGCAATCACGATAAGGCTCCGCATCGGCTTATACCTGATCTCCGGCGGATAAGCGGTTTCCAGAATCGCAATCGTCGGCGTGTCCTTCTGCTCCTTGATCTGAGCTTCCTCATAAAGTTCGGTCAAAAGGACATACACTTTTTCCTGTATCTCAACATCGGATTTGAGATCGGCATACTCGGCCGTCAGGCGGGGAATTTCGACCAGAGGCATATTCAGGTACGAGTCGTTGCCGTTGCCGTGTTCCAGCCCCGACAACTGCCGTTTCAATTCATTGACTTCTACTTCCAGGCGCTGGATTTCGGGATGGTCGGCCGAATAAACTCTTTTTTTGACGTCCAACTCCACCGACTTCAGGGCCAGTTGCGATTTGAGCCCGGCGGCGGCATCGAGCGCCAGATCTCTTTGTCTTTCCAGATCAAGAGCTTTGTTCTCTTTTTGAAACGCCAACAGTCGCGCCTGAGCGCTGTCCAGCATGTTCTTGGTGGTTTGCAGTCGCTGGTATATAAACTCCCGGTCCGATCGGGCCTTACTCGATTTCACCTCGCGGTTCAGGATATCGAGCTGTTTGATATAGGCATTGGCCACCTTGGCCGCCATTTCGGGATTTTTATCCTGGAAATAAAGCTCGATCACACCCTCGCCGGTGACAGTGATTTTGAGTTTGTCTTTGAGGTAGAGCAGGCATTTCTGGACCGATGGCTCATGATAATAATCGAGCAAATTGAGTTCACCGATCACGGCCCGGCCGATCGTTTCCGATTTGAGCATGGTGGCATAGACGTCCGAAGGAGTGGCCATAATGGGCAGGTCAAAACCGGCCGAGGTCATGGTGTATTGGGCAAAATTGCCCGAGAGGCCGATATTTTGGTCATACTGGGAAGGCAGTATCGACGATTTGGCTCGATACCATTTGGGCAAAACCAGCGCCACCGTCACCGCGGCCAGAGTACAGACGAGGACAAAGCTGACGATAAAGACCTTGCGATGGGCCAGCACCACCAGTATTTTCCACAAATTGAAATTCCGATTGTTGTCTTCCATCATGGCTTTATCCCGTTTTCCTTTCGGGGAACAAACAGCGTCTCGCCGTCAAAAAGCTCCCCAGCTTTTTCGGCGCTGATGCCGCCGCCGGTGGCCGGATTGACTACTACCATTCGCGCCCGGTCGGCATCGAAACCCAGGCCCCCGGCCCGGTCAAGATAATAATCCACACTCTTACCCGGCTGGAAACTGACCAGACCCGGCGAAACGACCGCACCCGTGACCGCCACCATCCCGGTCGCGGCCGGAATATAAACGGAGTCGCCGTCCTTCAAAATCAATTCCGAGAAATCCAACGGGTGCCGCGGGTTATAGCTTAACAGCTGACGGCGGGTGTCTCGTTCAAGTTGGGAATTGGAGGTTTGATGCGCGGAATACTCCGTCATCGGCGCTTCCGGTATCAGCCGATAAATGCGAATCATGTCGCCGCAACCGTCGGCGGTGATGCCGCCGCAGAGTCCCAGAAGGCTTTGAAGGCTGAAATTTTTATTTTCCAGAGGATATTGTCCGGGCCGCGCGACTTCTCCCATAATCATGGCGTATCCGAAGCGCTGATGTCCGTCTTTCCAGACCAGCGATAAATTATCGCCCGGAGTGGGGACAAAATCGAGCGCCGCTTCATCAGCGCCGTCCAGACGATTGGTAACCTTCCCGGCGGCGGATGAAATCAAAATCATCATGTCGGCCCGGTCGCCTCTGACGCCATGGGAATAGGCCAGAAGATCGGATAATTTGTCGCCGTCCACGGCCATGAACATTCCCGGTTTGTTGACCAATCCGGAGATAGAGATATATTGATCCGATTCCTGCCGCCCGGGGATAATTAGAGTACGACCGTCGCAGACCATAGGGTTGGCGGCATCGTCGCCGACGGCGCCGAATCGCACCAGATCGACCGGATATTCATGATTACCGGTCAGGAGACGGATACGGCGGTTCGATGCCTCCGGGGTAACGCCTCCGGCCAGATCAATCGCCTCCGAGGCTCTCCATATGGCCGGGACATAATACAAACCCGGCTGGGCCACCTGACCGATGATATTGAGTCGTATAAAACGGAAGTCGGTTAATTGTACATTGTAACCGCCGCCCGAAAAATTTTTGGATATGGCGGTTCCCAGACGTTCAATCGCCTCGCCAAGAGTCAGCCCCGACACATTGATGGAACCAACCGATTTTATAAAAAGCTCGCCGTCGAGACCGACACGGCAATGGATATCCCCGATATCTCCGGAAACAAAGGAAATTCCGAATTGATCGCCGGGACCGACGATATACTGATCGGGATCGATGGAGATGTCGAGACCTCGATTCCCGATCTGATTCAGGAGCATGTCGAGAGCGAACTCGGCATAGGAGCCGTAGCGCTGAATCCGATTCCCGTTATCCACTGATGCGGTCAAATCAACCTGGTTCCGGCTCGTCTGGGCCCCCAGATCGACAGTAACCGCGCCGATAAGCACGAATACCAGCAGGAATTTTATAGCTATGCCCGAAAATGCTGATTTCATAAACTCTCTTTCAGTATAGAAAGCTAACTGAAAAGTATATCACACCAGCCCCCCAATGTCAAGATTTTCCTCCACACGCCAATTATTTATTTATCAATAACTATTTACATCGCAACCGATTATATGTTTCCACAGAAATCCGGTCGGGATCGGTCTAAAATTAACCGGCAATTGACAAACGGCCTCAAACCGCCTAAATTAAGGCAATGAAGCTTTCAATCATCGTTCCGGTCTTCAACGAGGAAAAGACGCTGTCGGCAATTCTGGACCGACTGATGGCTCTTGATATCGACAAACAGATAATAGTCGTTGACGACGCCTCGAACGATGGCTCCGCCTCCCTCTTGAAAGAGATAACCGCGACCCAGGGCGGCCTGACAGTTTTCAGTCATGCGGTCAATCAGGGCAAAGGGGCCGCCATCCTCACGGGGCTGGAGGCGGCCGAAGGCGAATACACCATTATCCAGGACGCCGACCTCGAATATAATCCCGAAGATATCGTCAAAATGCTGGCCACCGCCGAACGTCATCAGGCCGACGCCGTCTTCGGATCCCGCATCCATAATCCGGAGTCGGGTATTTCGTACCGGCGGTATTATTGGGGGGGACGGTTTTTGACCCTGCTGGCCAATATTCTTTATGGCGTCAATATCTCCGACGAATCGACCTGCTACAAAATGGTTCGGACCGGTTTGATGAAATCATTGAAGCTGACCTGTCGGCGGTTCGAATTTTGTCCCGAACTGGTGGCCAAGCTGGGCAAACGCCGGATAAAAATTTATGAAATACCGATCAGTTATCACCCGCGAAAAATCGAAGCCGGCAAAAAAATCCGCTGGCATGACGGTTTACAGGCGATCTGGACTTTGATTCGGAATCGTTTTTAACTGAGCCGCCGGTAGAGCACCGGCCCGGCCACGGCCGCCAGAATCGATATCACCGAAATCAGCAGGCCAAGGTTGAAATAATGAGGATAGTAGTAGATTTCGACCTGCTTTTCGCCCGGCTCCATCTTCAGCGCGATCAGACTTTGGGAGTTCTCCACCGGTTTGCCGTCCTCGCGACGCCAGCCGGTATCGTATCCCTGTGAAACGACCAGCGTGCCGCCTTTGACCGTTTCCACGTCAAAAGTAATCCGATTGGGCGTAAAATCCCTTCGGAGGACATGCACGGCGTCATTCTCGGAGTACCATTCCATTACTCGATTGGAAAAATCGACCAGGCCTCGCCCGTCGCGATAAGCCGACAGCCAGGCCGCCCGGATGGTGCCGCGATTGGCCAGAAAAGCGGCGTACATTTGATTGGGGTCGCCGACGGTCTGCTTGAAATCGGCGTTATGCTTCGGATTTTCCGGTCGGCGGGTGAAGGTTTCCGAGAGAATGGGAAGGCAGATAAAAAGGTGAGTGCCGAGGACGGCGGCGAAAACGACGGCGGCCAGGACCCCCTTTCTGAATTTGAACAGGGACAGCAGGACATCGGCGCCCCGTCCGGCCAATATTGCCAGCGCGAAAATTGCCAGAAGCGAAAACCGGGACGGTACGCGAATCGATTCGAAGCCGGGCAGTTTATGCAGTAAATCCCAGGGCGAAAGCGGCGGCATGAAGGAGCCGAAGACCAAAACCAGAGATATGACAATCAGGGCCAGGTATCGCCACTGAGATTTGAATTTGAAAACCAGCCCCATAAGAGCCAGAATTATGGCCAGCGGGCCGATAAAGGCCCCGTATTCATGCCAACCCCAGACATAACCCAGAATATGATCGGCAAAAGGAGACTGATTGAAGGCAAAGAACATCTTTGGCAGAATCCATAAGGGCGTCGTCTGCACCGTCCCTTCCGGTATCCAGGGGTAACGGGTGAGATAATCGTACATGGGGAAGAATTTGACGGCGGCAAACATGATCCCACAGATACCGGCTCCGATGGCGTACAAAACCGGCCGGAATTTGCGTTCACGGTCTATATCGAAAAGGCTGATTAGAAAAAGGAAGAAAAGCGAAAAGAGAAGCGGCACGGCGGCGCCGGAACCGAGAATAATCAGGGCGACGACGCCTCCGGCCGAGAGGATATGAATCGGACGGACCAGAGATTTTTTATAGAAGAAAACCAGCCATGGGAGAAAGGCGAAATAATGAAAGGGAATATGCCCGGCCGAGAAATGGAGGGTTAAATAGGAGCTGAGCATATAAACCAAAGGGGGGATGAAGGCGCCGTAATAGCTTATCCCCAGCTTTCGAGCCAGCTTATAGAACCCGATCATCCCGATCAAGTAGATCGCCAGCACCTGAATTTTGAGGCCGATCAGGGGGCCGAAAATCAGCAAAAGGCCGAACAGGGGATTGAGAACGGGGACTTCCGGATGAGCAAAAAGGATATTACCGCCGCCGATATATGGGTTCCAGAACGGGAATTGACCATAATCGGTGATAGCGCTGACCGCCGCCGCATGCAGGGTGGTAAACAGGTCCCAGTCACGGATACCCCAGTTATGAAGCGTCTTTATGATGGGGATGGCCAGAATCAGGGTCACGGCCAGAAAAACGGCGTACGGAAGCCATCGCGGCGACGACGGCTCCTCTTCATTATTCCGGGTATAAAGCTTCATCCGGGTCAATATCGGTTTTCGGAGGGCCTTAGACAAGCCCTAATTGCGCTCAATACTCGCGCATGAAATCGTCGACAATCCAGACAATAATGGAATCGGCCAGGACGGCGGCCGTCACCGAATCGGGATCGAGCGACGACCAATTATGACGTTCCAGCATCTTCTGGACCACCAGCGATGAGTCGGCTCCCGGAATCGCGTTGGGGATGGCGTCCGAACCGTCGCCCCGGATGGCCAGGTGGCTGGTCATGGAGTAATTGTTCGGCGGCGTGGCGTCGTTATGGCAGGTGACGCAGGAAGCGTCTATGATGCTTTTCATGTCAGCCGTGTAATTATTCAGACCGGATGAACCGGGGGCGGCGGCGTTGGTCACTACCCAGCGGATGATTTTATCTTCTTCGACCGCATTGACGTTGCCATAGATATGATTATCGGGATTACTGTTGGTCAAAAGCAGGGAATTGGTATCGCCGGGTATCATGTTGCCGTTGGCCTCCAGCATAAAATAGTAATCGACACGATAGCCGTCGGCGTCCGGGCCATGGCACTGGAAGCAATTATCGGCGAAGATCGGCCGGATATCGTCATAATAGTTCAGAACGCCCGGATCCTGCGCCATGGCCCCGATATTGACCGTATCCGCGATGGTGGTTCCGCTGGTGCTGTCGAAGCGCGAGAAGAAAACGCGCAACTGGCGGATGGCCGGGTATATCGGGAAGGGGTTGATCGACAGAGTCCAGACACCCGAGGCCAAACCGTTCGAATCACTGGCGGTCATGGCCGATTCGGTTTCGTATGGATGCGAAGCCGTGGAGTCGGTTCCCACTACATTACGATTGAAGGTCTCGAAAAAGACCCTCTCCCCCGGAGCGGCATTGCCGTATTTGTCGGTCACTTCGACCACGACCGGCTGAGCCAGAGGTTCGCCGGCAATAGTCGAAGGGATGGATTGGATGGTCGGCCAGATGTTGACGAGATTGCGGCCGCGCAAAGGCGTGACAGTCATTTCAAAGAAAACGGCATTGGTATCGCCGGCGGCATCGGATGACGCCATAATCGTATCGACCCCGACCAGGGTGTCGAGACGGAATCTGGTATGGGCATACCCCTGGGCATCAGTAACCCATTTTTCGTAGATGAGCTGGCCGCCGTCGCGATGCGATATCTGTGTGAATCGCACGGTATCGCCCGAAACCGGAGAACCGACGCTGCTCATGACGCGGACCCCCAGGGAATCAATGAGGAGAGAACCGGCGGTCGAAACCTGGTTATTGCCGGCGGTAATTTCCAGAGTGCTGTAAGGCAAATCCTGACCGGGCGGAACGCCCTTATCGCCGCAGGCTGTCAGGATAAGTGTCAAAGCCACCGCCGGAATAATCCCGGCCAAAATTATCTTCTTCATGTAACCCTTCCGGTTTGCGTTTGCCGATTTGACCGACCCTATAAATACTACTATCGGCGGAAAAGATCAATACCTGTCCCCGTGTAATTATGCATATCGGTTATACTTTCTTAGGGCCCTGTAAGTTCGCAATAGCCGCCGGAAGCAAAAAACGGCCGAGCCGACGATATTCTCCTCATATATCCTTGACAACGGCTCGGGGAGTCTTATATTTTCGGCCAAAAAGGTGTAGTAAGCGGCCGTCTGGGGATACGACCTTTTACGGCCAGGGATTGCCAAACCTTGCAGGATTCAAAAGCCGCTACCTTCATCCGTGTTGCCCTGCTTTTCGGGCTTCTTTACCTGTTTCTATTATCGGTCGGCCTTCTGGGCAGTTCGCTCAAGCTGTTCGGCAAGGGTTTCGCCGAAGCCCTGCTGACGACGACCGCCAACCCGATCGCCGGCCTGTTTATCGGCGTTCTGATAACCAGCATCGTGCAGTCGTCGTCGATGACCACGTCGTTGCTCGTCGGGATGGTGGCCAGCGGTATGATTTCGGTCGAAAACGCAATTCCCATCGTCATGGGCGCCAATATCGGGACGACCATCACCAATATTCTGGTTTCGCTGGTGCATATCACGCGAAGCGTCGAATTCCGCCGCGCTTTTGCCGCCTCCATCGTCCACGATATCTTCAATATGCTCTCGGTGGCAATCCTGCTACCGATCCAGATGAAGACTAATTTCCTGGGTAAAATCAGCAGTTATTCCGCCGGTATTTTTTCGGAAGTAGGCGGTCTGAAGTTATTCAACCCGCTGGGGGCCGTAACCAAACCGGTTATCAAGGAAATTTTGACCCTGCTCGGAAACCATGCCATAATCGCTTCCATCCTGGCTATTATTCTCCTCTTCCTGTCCCTGCATTTTCTGGTCAGAGTCCTCCGGTCGGTTTTCATTTCCAGGATGACGGGTTTGTTCCAGCGCTATATTTTCAAGACCATGGCCCGTTCCTTTTTCGTCGGCCTGATCATTACGGTTCTGGTCCAGTCGTCATCGATTACGACCTCGTTGATCATTCCCCTGGCCGGTTCCGGAATTCTGACCCTGGTTCAGATTTTCCCCTATACCCTCGGAGCCAACCTGGGGACCACCGGCACGGCCATCCTGGCCTCGCTGGCCACCGGGGAGATCCATGGCGTGACTATTGCTTTCGCCCATATGTTCTTCAATCTGTGCGGCATCAGCATTTTCCTGCCGTTGAGAAAGATTCCCCTCACGCTGGCCCGGAAACTGTCAGATTATGCGGTCAAATCCCGGATTATACCATTTGCTTTTATTGCCGTTATTTTCTTTATTGTTCCGTTGATTTTGCTCTATGTCTGGAGGTAAGGGATGTTTCAATTCCTGCGCGAATTATTTACCGGCGACGATTTGCTGAAACAGTGTTTCGACGACACTTCAGAAAAACTCAGCGAGGATTTCAGGATGTTCGAGGAGGCCGTCCGGAGTTTGAGGCATTCGGACACGGCTGACCTGCAATTCGACATCTATGCTGCGGACAAGCAAATCAATAAGTTCGAGCGTGAAGTGCGCCGCAAAGTTTTCGCCCATCTGGCCGTCGCGCACCCGATAGATGTCGCGCCCGGCTTGATCCTGATCTCTGTCGTCAACGACGTCGAGCGGATCGGCGACTATACCAAGAATATCACTGAACTGGCCAAAGCCCACCCCAAATGCCTTCACGGATACATATTTGAAGACGCCCTGACCGAGGTGGAGAAGAAAATCACGATTCGTTTCAAGCAGGTGGCCGAGGCCTTCGCCAAAGCGGATGAAGAACTGGCGACCCGGCTGATGAAAGAACACAAGGAAATTTCCAACTGGTGCGATACGGTCGTCAACCAGATCATTATCGGGCCGACCGAGGGCTTATTCGTGGGCCATGCGGTCGTCCTGGCGCTTTATATCAGATTTCTCAAACGGATCTGGGCTCACCTGACCAACATCGCCTCGTCGGTGGTCAACCCCTTCCCCCGGATCGGGTATCGTTACAAGGATATCAAGAAGGACGAATAAATCAGCGTTTGAATTTGAGACCCATGCGGGCCAGAAACGGCAGAGATTTGCGCTCGCGCACCAGAATTATCGCTGCGAAAACCACGTAAATTATCATCACTTCGAGCCGAATTTCCGCAAAAATAAACTGGGCCAAAAATAATACCACCAATAATATCGCCCCATACCATGATATTCTCAGGTTGGACAGAATCGCAATGGCAAAAATCGACTGCCCGGCCGTCAGCCAGATTTCATGATCCTGACGCAGGTCCAGAAGCAGGGAACCGATTTTGCCGGCCCCGATGGAAAACACGATCGGGATGGTGCCGACCAGCAAAGTCCATTGATTGACCTTGGACGATATCAACGCGCCCATGGCCGACTGAGCATGCCCCCTGAAGGCCCATATGGCCGCGACCATGAATTCAGGCGCTTCCGAGGCCAGCGGCGCCACCCATTGCACCAGCAGAAATTCATCGATCCCCGATCCCTTGCCGAAATTTACCAACGATTCCGCGAACGGTTCGGCCGATAGGAAAATAATCGACCCCGCCCAGAGGAAGAATAAAAGAGTGACCGAGCGTCGGCGTTTTTTGCCCAGAACGCCGATGAGGGCCGCCGGGCCGACCAGATCGGGCTCTTCGACCTCGGCGCGTGCGGTGCGTACGATGTACACGGTAAAAATCGCCAGCAGGATGGCGGCGTCCATGAGAGTCAGCGAACCCTTTAAGGGAATGGTGAAGGCGTAAACGGTGGCGCAGATCAGGTAAAAGACTTCGGTGCCGTGCTCCCGGGCCAATTGCAGGGTGTTCTTCTTGGTACGCAGAAAAAAGATAACCAGCACCATCGGCCAGCCCAAACCGATCAACAACCGGTTGGCGCCGGTCATATTGGCCAGAGCCAGAGTGCCGTGATCGATCGGCAGGGGACCATAGAAATGTGATTCAGCGCCGGCCTTGAAGGCAAAAACCATATCGACGGCATATTCGGGAAGGACGGCAATCAGGGCCAGCAGGGCCAGCGCGAAACCCTGGGAAACATCCATCTGCACCACTTCGGCCGCCCACGACAGGATGAAGGCCGCCCCCAGAAGACCGAGTCCGAAGCACAGGGCCTCGGTCCCATAGCCGGGATGGATAAAACCGAATTTGATCAGCAGACCCGGCACGGCCAGCAGAAAGGCCGCCGGCATTATTATCCGGCTGATCATTCCCGGCGATTTCACTGCCTCGGTATGTTCATTTTCGGTCATCGATATCGGCCCTCTTAAGTCTCCAATCTAC
>CAZGAV010000053.1:0-9495 GCA_964523575.1 uncultured Ignavibacteriales bacterium | reverse complement strand
GGCCGGTCTCGCAACGCTGTTTGAAATTGGCCAGGACATAGGACCAAGCCTTGTCGAAATAATCGTACAATTTATTCCACTCTTCTCCCCGACCCCAGCCGATATGCGATAAGGTCACGACAACGCTATCGGTCCCGGCCGGTTCGAATTCGAGCACAACCTGCGTATGGATACCGCGCAAAGGCCCGAATGAAGGCGGCGCATTCCATTCGAAGGCCAGCATCTTTTTCGGCAGAAAGCCGAGGATATGGCAATCTTCCGAACCCCGCGAACCATAGGGAGCATCTTCAATAAAGTAAATCTCAAACGGGCCGCCGATCCGAAGTTCGATATGAGCGGCGTTTGAGAAAAAGGTCTTGACCCCGTCGGTCGTGGTCCAGCTTTCCCAGACGGCGTCGAGATCGGCCGGTACAGTGACCTCCTTGCGGATGATTTTATCCGAGGGATCGTTGACGTATCGTTCCGGCGACTGGTAATCGACCAGAAGAGAGGCCCGCATCGGATGCAGTTCATAGGTATGCACGCCGGCTTTGACCGAAGGTTCGTTGTCCATGATATCCCGGGCTTCCTTCTCGGAATCGACGGCCAGTATAATCAGGCCGAAGACCGGCTCAAATACCGGCCCGGCCATATAAACCTTTTTCATCTTGATCAAATCCTTGAGATAGTAGTAATGGTCGCTCATGACCTTCTCTTCTTCGGGGGTCATATTCTCCGGCCAGCCTTCGCGGGTGCCCAGCAATTGGACAAAATAATGTTTGGTTTCGGACATGTTTTTCTCTCCTTCGTCAGCCCCGACTTCGGCGTCACCTATATTGACGGCGGCGATCCCCCCCAGCACCGCAAGCAGAATCACCAGATTATGTTTAGTCCATCCGAAGGTCATAATCTGTCGCATCCTGGATTTCTCCTTTTCCTTCCGTTGGGTGCGATTCAACCAAATACTATTCTTTATAATGCTCGAGGGAGCCATCATTTTATGGTACGCAGGCAGTCGAAAAATTTATTGGAAAGGACCCCATGAAGTTGTTTATGGAAAGAGTCGAATCATTGATTTCGGAGGAGCATACCGTCTGGGCAGCGCCTCCGGCGGATGAGCATTGACCGACAAGAGAAGATCGGGAACAGGCCGACTCATCAGCCCGATAAAGCGGCTCTTATCCGCGGATTATCATATGCACGATGTCCTTGCGGAGTAAAACCCCGACCAGCCGGTTCCCCTCGGTCACGAATACCCGCCGCAAATCCTTGAATAACATCATCGCCGCCACCTCGACAATTTTGGCGTGGCGTGAGACCACTTCCTGATCGGTCGTATAGAGTTGTTTGACCTTGATCTTGTCTTCCTTCTTAAGAAGTTCTTCGAAAGGCTCGACGTCGAGACTGTAATTGAGATTGGAGATGAGGGTCCTGAAATCGGGCAGGGCCGCCTGAATCAGTTCCTTGTCGGTGATCTGGCCCAATAGATTCCCTTCGTCGTCAATCACGGCCAATGCCGACAGCCGGTGACGGAACATCAGGTTGGCGACCCGCTTGAGACTGTCGTCGGGGGTGACGGCGACGACTTCTCTGCGCATGAGGTCCTTGGCGGTAATTTCCTTCTCCACGGCCACGTTCGATTCCCAGATGGCGTCGATCACGCCGCCCGGCGTTTTGGCCTCGATGACGCGTTCAAGATTGCCCGAATGGCGGGCGAAGGCGGCAAAAGCCGATAGCGTCTGCAAATACAGTTTGGCGATATTGGAAGGGGTCAACATGAGGCAAACCATCCGAAGAGGCTGATTGTCGGGTGTCCGGTCCGCGAGACCCTCTTTGGAAACGCCGACGGCAATATACATCTCATCGACGGCATCGGTCCGGGCATGCGGGAAAGCGACGCCGCGCCCGTAGGAGGTGTCTTCTATCTCCTCCCGCTCGAGGATCGACTGGAAGATGGCATCGTAATCATGGTCGGGATATTTCTTCCTGACCAGTTCCAGGAGAACTCTGATGGCCTCCTGTTTTTGGGTCACCTGCAGGTTGCAGTCAATGAGATCCTCATCCAACAAGTTAGCCAGACGCATCACTAACCTCATGTTTTAATGGCATATTTTTCAATTTCAATAAATCCGGCGTGGTGATACCGCCGGAGACGAGCATTTTGACCGCCTCCTCGACGCTGATATCGAGAGGATAAACATCGTTTATGGGGACCATCACGACCAGCCCCGAAAACGGGGTCGGCGTCGAGGGGATGAAGACCAGCGCCACCTCGGTTTCCTCGGTTCCGCGCCGAAGGCGGCTGCGGCTGGTTAAGAACCCGACGACATGCAGTCCATGGCGAGGATATTCGATCAAGACCACCTCGGAAAAGGTCCTTTCCCGGGGGGTGAGTATGGAATCGACCAGTTGCCGGGCGGCACTATAGATAATCCGCACCAGCGGCAGGCGTCCGAGGACGCGGTCGCCGTGATGATAGACCCGGGCGCCGATAAAATTGGTGGTGATAATTCCCGTCAGCAGGATCAAAAGAAGAGTGACGGCCGCGCCCAATCCGGGGATATCGTATCCCAGAAGCCGGTGCATGACCGGGTTGAGCATGCTGTCGAGGGCGTTGAAAAGGAAGCGCAGGACGAAATAAGTGACGATCAGCGGGACAGTTACCAGAAGTCCGGAAATAAAACGCCGCTTAATCAGATTACCGATTTTGGCCGCAATTGACATACACATTCCCTGGTACAATTAATCGGCAGGGCACGCCACTTCTATATACGGAAACAGCCGCGTCGATGTCAACCACTATGATACGCGATTAAAAGGCGAAGCTTGACGCCGCGGCCATGGCCAGTTCCAGAATTTTCTGCGGCAGGATGCCGAAGACGACCACGCCCGCGACACTCAGAACCAACACCAGCCCGGCCGGGAAGGACGGGATTATATGATGCGGGTTGGTATCGGGCGTCAGGTACATGAGCCGAATGACATTGGCGTAATAATACAGAGCGATTACCGTCGTCAGCACCGCCAGGATCACCAGCCAGGTATAGCCGGCCTGTACGGCGGCGGCAAACACATAATACTTGGCGAGAAATCCGGCCAGCGGCGGTATCCCGGCCAGCGACAGGAGAAAGACGGACAGGGCCGCGGCCAGAACCGGCGATGATTTGGCGAAGCCGGCGTAGTCGGCAATCTGTTCCGAACCGGTTCGGTCGGAAAAGATGGTGATGACGGCAAAGGCGCCCATGTTGGCAAAAAGGTATGCGAAGATATAGAAGCTGATCGAGGCCACGCCGGTGGGCGTGGCGGCGACCACTCCGAGGAGAATATAACCGGCCTGTGCGATCGAAGAGTAGGCCAGCAGGCGTTTTATATTGGTCTGACGGATGGCTACTACATTACCGACGATCATGGTTATAGCGGCCAGAAAGGCGACCATGTGGCCCCAGTCTCGCGGGGCCATGATGTCGGTGTTGAAGGCGATGAGCATCCCGACAAAAATACGGACCACCGCCGCCAGTCCGGCTCCCTTGGAAGCCACCGATAAAAAGGCGGTAATCGGAGTCGGCGATCCCTCGTAAACGTCCGGCGCCCACATATGAAAAGGCACGATCGCCAGCTTGAACAAGAGACCGGCCATGATCAGGATCATGGCCATGGTGAAGGCCGGGCCGACGTCGCCGTAGGCCAGCCAGTGGATCGAAAGGTTGATCGTCACCTGATAGAGACTGGTGGCGCCGGTCAGGCCGTAAATGATGGACAAGCCGTATAGAAGCAGAGCCGATGAAGCGGCGCCGATGACCATGTATTTCAAACCGGCTTCGGCCGAGCCGCGGTTGGTTTTCATATAGGCGGCCAGTACAAAGAGCGGGATGGTCGTCAGTTCGAGGCCGATATAAAGAGTGATCAATTCCTTGGCTGAGGCCAGAAACATCATGCCGACCGTGGAAAAGAGGATCAGGGCGAAATATTCGCCCCGGTGATGAGTCATCCGGCCGACGACGCCGAAGGATATTCCGATGGCGAAAAAGGCGGCGCCGAGAAAGACGATTTTGAACATAAAGGCAAAACCGTCGGCGGCGAACATGTCATTCCAAAGGCTGCCGCCCTGACGCTGGAAGATAACCAGTAAGAAGCCGGTCACGACCAGACCGAACATACTGGCGTAAGCCGGGACCTCGACCGATCTTTTCTTCGAGAACAGGTCGAGCATGAGGACCACCAGGGCCCAGGCAAAAAGAAACAGCTCCGGTATGATAAGTTCCAGATTATCCATATTATCTCGCCATCAACATTACGATATTTTCCAGGGTCGCCCGCATCAGGTCGCTCAGCGGTTTGGGATAGACGCCGATGAAAATGGTCAGGGCCAGAAGCGGCGTCACCGCCAGGACTTCACGCACATTGATTTCAGTCAAACCGCCCCATTTGGCGGTATCGAATTCACCCAGAAACACCCGCTGAACCATGCGCAAAATATAGCCGGCGGTCAGGACCACGCCGAGGACGGCGATGCCAACTATAATGGGGAAGGACGGGAACGAACCCACGAAAATCAAAAATTCCGCGATAAACCCGGACATGCTCGGCAGACCCAGCGAGGCCATACAGAAGGTGATCATGATGGCCGAATAGACGGGGAGCTTTTTGCCGATGCCGCCGAAAGCGGCGATCTCACGGGTATGAGCGCGGTCGTAGAGAACGCCGACCAGAAGGAACATCGCCCCCGTGATCAATCCGTGTGAGATCATCTGGAACATACAGCCGGTCAGAGCCTGCACCGAGGTGTAGGCCGCCAATGACAGCATGCAATAGCCCATATGAGATACTGAAGAATAGGCGACCAGCTTTTTCAAATCTTTTTGCGCCATGGAAACCAGCGCGCCATAGATGATGGCGATCACCCCCAGAATCGCGATTGGAATCGAGAAATATCTTATGCCTTCGGGGAGCATCGGCCAGGAAATCCGCAACATGCCATAGGTGCCCATCTTCAACAGGACGGCCGCCAGAATAATTGAAATGGCCGTCGGAGCCTCGACGTGTGCGTCCGGCAACCAGGTGTGGAAAGGCCAGACCGGGACCTTGATGGCGAAAGCGATGAAGAAGAAGGCGAAAGCGAAAATCTGAATACCATGGCTGAAGGTCGGTCCGATTTTGATCATTTCCATCATGTTGAGGGTATGCGGCTCGGACGTGAAATAAAGCACCAGGATGGCCACCAGCATGAAAATCGAACCGAAAAGCGTATAGAGGAAGAACTTGATGGCGGCGTATTCCCGCCGGGGACCGCCCCAGATGCCGATCAGGAAATACATCGGCACCAGCATAATCTCCCAGAAAACATAGAAGAGCAGGAAGTCGAGAGCGGCGAAAACGCCCATCATACCGCATTCCAGCAGGAGGAAGAAAACAAAATACTCTTTGACCCGCTTGGTGATATTGAAGCTGATGACGATGGCTATCAGCGACAGCAATCCGGTCAACAACAGCATCGGAACGGAAATACCGTCAACTCCCAGATAATATTGAGCGCTGAGGGCCGGGATCCAGTTGTGCATCTCGACGAACTGCATTTCGGCGGTAGTCCAGTGAAAGTCTTTCAGCACCAGCAGGGTCATGATCAGGGTGACGAAAGCGAAAAAGGTCGCGACCCAGCGGATGGCGTTGTGCTTCTCCTTATTGATAAACAGAAGCACGACCCCTCCCAATAGCGGCATGAAGACGGTGTAGCTCAATATCGGGTAACTGTAACTCATTTTAGTTCTATCCTCCTAAGCCGGTCCCTTAGTGAATTCCGACCTCCAGGAAAGCCCAGTTAAGCAGGTTCGAGGACGCCAAAAGTCCCATCACGATCAGGCCGAACAGAATGACGAGAAGATAATGGGCCAGCCGTCCGGATTGCATCAGACGCAGTACCGATGATAAAGCGCCGGTCACCAGGCCCAGGCCATTGACGATGCCGTCGACAATGTAAATATCGATCCACCATTTGACGGTTGACAACCAGACGGTCACGGTCGCCTGCAGGTTGACCAGCCCGTCGATGACATTAGCATCGAAGGACCAGAGGAACCTCGCCAGCGCATAGACCGGCTGGATGATGACGGCGTCGTAAATTTCGTCAATGTAATATTTATTGTAAAGCAGAGTGTAGAGCGGTTTGAAGCGCTGGCCCATAGCCTCCGCCGAAATCGATTTTCTGTAGTACATGAGGTAGGCCAGCCCGATCCCGGACAAAGCCACGACCGTAGATATCAGCATCAGCAGGATTTCCGGTTCGGCATGATGCGGATGACCATGATAAATCACCGAGGAATACCCGTGAGTCAGCCAGGGAATTCCCACCCAGCCGGCGCAGATCGACAGAATGGCCAGGAATACCAACGGCATAGTCATCGACTTGGGCGATTCATGGGCATGCTCGAACTTCTCCTGATTGCGCGGCGTCCCGAAGAACGTCAGGAAGCAGAGACGGAACATGTAGAAGGCGGTCATAAACGCCACCAGAAGGGCTATGATCATGAAAAAGGGATGGCTGTGAGCCGAAGCGATAATTTCGTCCTTGGACCAGAATCCCGACAGCGGGAAAATACCCGAAATCGACAGCGAGGCGATGATAAAGGTCATGGCCGTCGTCTTCATCTTGCTCGAAAGACCGCCCATCTCCTGAATATCATTGGTGTGTACGGCGTGAATCACCGACCCGGCCCCGAGGAACAACAAAGCTTTGAAGAAGGCGTGGGTCATGAGATGGAAAGTCCCGGCCGTATAGCCGCCCAGCCCCAGGGCCATAATCATGTAACCCAGCTGAGAAAGGGTCGAATAGGCGAGCACCCGTTTGATATCGTTTTGCACCAGCGCAATCGAGGCGGCCATTAAGGAGGTGATCAATCCAATCCAGGCAACTACCATCGCTCCGTCGGGCGTGGCCATAAAGATGGTCATCGACCGCGCCACCAGAAACACGCCGGCCGCCACCATGGTCGCGGCATGGATCAAAGCGGAAACCGGTGTCGGGCCTTCCATCGCGTCCGGCAACCAGACATGAAGCGGGAACTGGGCCGATTTGCCGACAGCGCCGCAGAAAATCAGGATCGCCATGGCCGTCAGCAGACCGCCCGATAGGGCCCCGGCTTCGATTTTGCCGAAAACTTCGCCGTAATTGAAAGTCCCCAAAAACATGGCCATCATCATCAGGCCCACAAGAAATCCGAGGTCGCCGATCTTGGTCGTGATGAAGGCTTTCTTGCCGGCGTCCGAGGCCGATTTCTTCTCGAACCAGAACCCGATCAACAGGTACGAAGTCAGGCCGACCAGTTCCCAGAAGATGAAGATTTCGAAGAAGTTATTGGCTACGACCAGGCCGAGCATCGAAAAGGTAAACAGCGACAGGTAGGCATAGTAGCGCGAGAAGCGGGGGTCGCCGTGCATGTACCCCAGCGAATAAATCTGAACCATGAGGGCGACGGTGGTGACGACGATGAGCATCAGGGCCGTAAGGGGATCGAGGAGGGTGCCCAATTCGAGTCGGAACCCGGTGAAATTGATGATATCAAAAGCCTGTTCGATACGCACGGCATGTTCGCCGGTATGGGCCAAAACCTGAATCATGGTGATGATCGACAACACCCAGCCGATGGAAATCATGGTAATCGAAATTCCGGCTGAGAGTTTCTCTTTCCACCGCGTAAAGAACACGATCATGACGAAGGCGAACAGAGGCAACAACGGTATGATGAAAATCTTGTCCAGCATACTACCACTTCAACAGGTTGACCCGGTCGGCGTCGATACTCCGCCAGTTCCGGTAGATTAGAATAACAATCGCCAGACCCACCGTGGCTTCGGCGGCGGCAACGACAATAACGAAGATGGCGAATATCTGACCGATGTAAGCGTTGGGGCTCACAAAGCGGTTGAAGGCCACCAGATTGATATTGACGGCGTTGAACATCAATTCCAGCGACATCAGGATGGCGATGGCGTTTCGCCGCGTCAGGAGACCGTAAAAGCCTATCGAAAAGAGAATGGCCGACAAGGTTAAATAGTGCATCAATTCCATATCAGTTTCCCTCCCGGCGGGCGATGACGATGGCGCCGATCAGGGCGGCCAGAAGCAGAACCGAGACCAGTTCGAACGGCAGGACATATTCGGTCATCAGCAGACGACCGATGGCAAAAGTCGAGTGGGGGGGCGGCGTCTGATCCGAGAGACGGAAGACGGTCTCGGAAAAAGACATGACCAGACCGAAAACCAGGATCAAGGACATGAAGGCGCCGATAAAAGTCTGCTCGTTGGTCATCTGGACTTCCCGGCCGGCCAGCCTCGAGGTCAGCATGATGGCGAAAATCATCAGCATTGCCACCGCCCCGACATACAGAAGAACCTGAATGACAGCCAGGAATTCGGCGCTGAGCAGAACGTAAATGGCGGCCACCGAGAACAGGCAGAGGATCAAAAACAGGGCGCAATGGAAAATATTTCTCAGCGTGACCACTGCCAGCGCGGAGACGACGATCACGAACGCGAACAGGTAAAAGACAATCTGCTCAATCATGAGGTGGTATCCTCTTTGGATTCGGTATCACCCGAGTCGGCGGCGGATTTGTCAGCCGGCTTCGATTCCGGCGCTTGAGCCTCCTCCGCCGGTTTGGTCTCGGCCGCCGGCTCCGCCGCGGGGCCGGCTTCCTTTTTCTCCACCGGTTTCGGCGCGGTCGGCCCGGCCGCCGGCTTGGCGGCGTCGGTCTTTGCCGCCGGTTTTTTCCTGACCGGTTTTTCGTAAGGGACATCGAAGCCCATCTCGGCCAGTTTCTTGACGTCCCAGGTCAGGTCGGATTTATCGAAAGTGGGAAATTCGTATTTGGTGGCCATTTTAATGGCCGCAAAATTGCAGGAATCCTCGCACAGCCCGCAGAAACAACAGATATTATAATCGACTTTGAATTCCTTGAGATGACGTTTGCCTTTCTCGTCTTTTTCGATCTCGATATCGATGGCCGCCGTCGGACAGGCGCGCATACACAGCAAACAGGCGGTGCAGTTCAATTGCCCGGTTTCATGATCGGTCAGCAGAACCACCATGCCCCGCGATCTTTCCGGCACCTCCCAGCGCTCCTTGGGATACTGGATGGTGACGGCGTGCCGACCCAGGTGCTTGCTGGTGGTAAACAGGCCCAGAATCAGATTGTAAATGCCGGACGCGAACTGTTTTACCAATTGAGCCATTTTGCAAACACCCCGACGTATAGAATGTTAAGGAAAGCCAGCGGCAGGAGTATTTTCCAGGCGAATTCCATCAGTTGATCGACGCGCAACCGCGGATAGGTCCAGCGGAAAAGCATCAGGATAAAGACCATGAAAAGCGTCTTGCCGAGAAACCACATCCAGGACGGCAACAACGGCCCGTTCCAGCCGCCGAGGAAAATGGTCGCGGCAATGGCGGAAACGGTGAAAAGATTGACGAATTCGGCCAGGAAGAACATGGCGAATTTCATCCCGGAATATTCGACGTTGTA
>CAZGAV010000052.1:21903-26104 GCA_964523575.1 uncultured Ignavibacteriales bacterium | reverse complement strand
ATATTATCGCCCGGCAGGCGATCGACAAAACGGACCGGCACCAGGCTCCCGACATAATTCAAATTGGAACTGATCTTTACCGAAATGCGGCAAATCAGACCGTCCCCCTCGCTCAGCGGCTCTCCCACCGGAGCTCCGGCGATATCGGCCCGTCCCATGATCCTGACGTCGCCGGTATTACCGCCGTCATTGAGACGGTATTCGAAAAATTCGAAATTCTCAGACCTCGTTCCGACGTTGGTAACGGCCATCGGGTAAAGCAGAGCGGCGTCGAAATTGACTACCAGCTCAAATTCACCGACAGCCAGCTTGTTAGTCAGGTAAATCCCTAAATCCACCGTGCGGCCGGAAAAGGACGATACGGTGTCGATACGGACCGAATAGAGAGCAACCGGCGCCAGATCGATCTCGAACTCCGCCGTGTCGGTCATTCCCGAAGGATCGGTCGCCATCAGGGTGACCGGGTAATGGCCTGAATCGGAGTAATTGCTGACCCAGTTTATCAGGCCGGGATTATCATAATCGAAACTGGCTCCGTCAGGCAGGCCTACAATTGTCCAGTTGACGGCATCAAAATCAGGATCGAATCCGGTCACGTTGACGCCCACCGAATCGCCCGCCTCGGCCTGAACCAGTGGCGGCACATTGATTTCGGGCGCCCGGTTGACATTGATGACATTTACCGTCACATGGATATTGCTCGAAAGCCGGCCGTCTGAGACCCAGAACACGAATTCATAAGGGCTCTGCTCGGATGAAGTCGGGCCCACAAAATCAGGCCGCCACGCAAATCTGCCGGTGCCGTCGCCATTGTCGACGAATTGGGAATTTATCGGATGGATCGGGTTTGCCAGGGTAACGTCATCGCCGTCCCGATCGGTGGTCTGCAGATCAATATAAAGCGATTCACCCTCGGCGATATAAATATCCGGTACCGGATCAAAAACCGGGGCGCTGTTGGCCTCGCCCACGGTCACGACCCCGGCCTCAAAAGCCGGAATGATATTGCTGGCGTTGGCGTGGGTCAGCAGAATATGAGCCGGAGGCAGGCTGATCGAATCGATGACAGCGGTTTCGCCGGGGGTCAGGCCGTCTTTGAGCTTAAACCTGATCCTGAACAATGGTCCATCGCCGGGTTGAATATAACTTTCAAAAAACACGATCGCACCCACCAGAATCGTCCCGGCGGTTTCGTCGATGGTCACCGGCTTGGTGCCCAGATAATCGACCCGACCGCCGGAAAATTCCACTTGAGGCGATTCAAGCTTGTCTGTGGGATAGGTCAAGGGAATGGTTATTCCGCCTAACTCTTCGTCATTCCACAAGTTAACATTTATTACAAACTCCTGACCGGTACCCACCGTCATCTGGTCCAGAGACAGAGTATCGACCGCGCCGTAGGGATCATTCTGAGCCCATAAGGCGCCCGTCAGGAGGCAGAGCATCGTCAATGTCATCGCAAGTTTTTTCATCATCGACTCATAAATCATAATCATAGTCATCCGGCCAGTTACTGAGCAAAAGCCTTACCAACCCCCGGTCGAATCCGACCGAGTTCGGAGTTTATGACAGCGATTTTTCCATTTCTAAAACCAGCGTCGCGCCGTTTCGGCATCCAATGCGTCAGAATCGCTACAACTATTTTTAGTACAACTACTTATAGCAAATGGCAATAATCGCTATGGTCTCTCCTGTGTTTCTATTTCGCTAAAACTAAACGATTGAGGTGGCTTTACACCCCAACATCCGGGCGGGTAAGGGAACTTGGGATGAAGAGAAACTGCAAATTCTTGCAGCTTTTTGTTGACGGTTGTGAGGATAGGATTGATTTCAAAAACAACGAAAGCCCGTAAGCTTTTCTCGGAAAATGTCTTAAGCTCTAACCCGGGCATGTGATTTAGTCCTTTTTTCTCGTTCTTGTAAAGCCAAACCTTACCAGTCTTCTATACCAACCTCCTGAATTTTTACTTCTAAATGTGGTAAGGGTCATTTAAGACCCTTACCACACAATCCAAAACAGGTTACTTCATCAGCACCATCTTCTTGGTGGCCGAGAATTTGCCGGCTTCGGCTTTGTAGAAATAGATACCGGAAGCAACGGACGAACCGCTGTTGTCGGTGCCATTCCATACAACATTGACCATACCGGCATCAGCATAACCGGCATATTCCTTAACCAGCTGTCCGGCAACGTTGTAAACCTTGACCGACCAGTCGGAAGCGACCGGCAGGCTCAGGCTGATTGTCGTCGTCGGGTTGAACGGGTTAGGATAGTTGGTCAGAGCGAAGTCCCGAGGAACGTTGCGGACGAACGAATTGAGGCCAAAGCCGTCATAAGTGGCAACTTCAGCGCCAGTCAGTTCGACGTTACCGGGAACGGTAACCAGAACGTTCTCACCGGCGGCGATCATCTCGGAGCCGATGTTGTAAACCAGGACACGCAGTTCATTACCCTCGCGGGCATACTTCATATCCATCGTGGAAGCGCCGGCGCCCAAAACCGGGGTACCGACTTCGCCGTTGACCTGGAAGGTCAACAGAGCGGCGCCCATATCGACGGAAGAGTTATAAGTAACTCTGTCGCCGGTCAGGACGAGCTGAACATCGGCATTCGGAATCGGCTTCGGATACGGGTTGGCATCGCCAACGATGACGCGGACCAGGTAAACCAGGTCAGCCACCGAAAGGGTGATACCGTCGTTGTTCACATCGGAAGCCGCAATCGAGCCTTCAATGTGACCGCCGAAAGCGCCCAAACCACTGATGAAATAGTTGGTGAACATAACGGCGTCGGCGATTTCATTCGCCACACCGTTGAGGTTCAAGTCGCCGCGTTTGTCAACCGAGTCGGCACAGACGATGTCGATGCCGCCATTTACGAAGTCAATGAAACGGACCGGGGTTACCTTGTCGCCGTCCAAACACGGATCAGTCGGAGCGCCGACCCAACCCGGGAGGCCATAATTGTAATCCTGCAGTTCGTTCATGTTGAGATCGTAGATGTAACGGTTGACGGCCAGAGTGTCACCGCTGGAAACCGAAATGACGTTGTCGCCGCAATCCATCCAGTAGAAACGGATCGGCACATACATGCATTCCAGAGTGCGGTCGTTGCTGACGTAGAACGTCAACGTCGCAATGTCACTGGCTTCGCGAATGCAATCGAAATCGGGATGGGAGGCGCCATTGTTGGTTTCAGCCATACCGACCAGACGAACCAGACCGGACGGGCAAGCGTTGCCGCAGTTGCCATTCCAGTTGTAACGATAGGTGAAATACTCCCAACCGCAAGCGACCAGCTCATCACTGAGAGCCGCTTCGGTGAAAGCCAGAGCGGAAGCGTCATAGCCGATGAGGAAGTCAAAACCACCCATCGCTTCGGAACCGAAGTTCAGGCCAATATTGACGTCAACATAGTGACCCTGCAACGTGTTGTGGGTCTTCTCGATCTGGACCTGGTAAGGCTCAGTCAGAAGAACCTGGACATCGAAGCAGCACTCGGCCACGTCGAAGCCGTCAGTCACGCTCACGCAGACAGTATGATCGCCAACGTCACCCAACGTCGTCGCCCAGGTGTAAACGCCGGTAACCATATCAATAGCACCGGGGCCGCTGACCAAAGCGAATTCCAGACCATCGCAGGCATCGGCATCGTTTCCGGTAATAGTCTTGGTAAGGGTATTACCAAAACCGACCGGGTTGTCAACCATGGCGCCGCAATCGATGGTCGGGGCGTTGTTGGTTACTTCAAAAGTAACCGTGCCGACGTTACCCGTCGTACCCATGGTATGGAAAGCATCGGTCAAATCGACCACGACCGTTACCGTGCCGACTTCGTTCGGAGACGCAGTGTAAGTCACAGTGCAGGTGTTGCCGCTGCCGACAACAGCAGCCGTGCCGAGACCGCTATTGGAAGCCAGAGCGTAGGAGATGGCATTACCTTCCAGATCAGTCGCATTCAGGACAACCGACTTGTTGCCACAATGGCTGACCGAAGCGGAAGCAGTATTGGGCACGAATTCGGGCGGGAAGTTCCGGGGCTGGGCCACCGGCAAGCAAAGACCACCCTCGGTCCACAGAGTGACCGGGGGATTGGCAACGCCGAACTCATCCACGAACAGGAATTGACCCGACGGAGGAACGAAGGTGCTGTCAAAGCACAGCGTTCCAACCCAGGTCGGATCGCCGCCGTCGCCGTCGG
>CAZGAV010000052.1:0-21803 GCA_964523575.1 uncultured Ignavibacteriales bacterium | reverse complement strand
GGCTGACCCTGGGTACGCAGAGTATCCTGGATGAAACCAGTGCCGCCTAAAGCGATATCGACGTTCCTGGTCTGAGCAGAGAGAAGCCCAAAAGAAAGAAGCAGTATTGCAAGTAAAACGACTATTCGTTTCATGTTGTGCTCCTTCATTACAGTTTAATCGTTTCTTTTAAACGGCCGTTTGTTATAAACGGCTCGCAACACAATCCCCCTCATAAGAACCGTTGCCATGGATTCGGTGAGCCGACCGAAAAAAGCTCCGGTTCCGGGAAAGAACGAAACAATCATTCCTTCTTTTGAGCGCGTGTTAGTAAAAACCTCTCTAAATGCGTGTCACCTCCTTTCACGTTGTTCACCTTAGTGTCAGACTCTCTTATGAGAGTTTTATTTTCAAATCTTTCAATTCTCACTAACTCAACCATGCCACTGCCCCCACGGGATTAAAACCCGCAATTGGGGTCGGGTCCGTCTTTGAAGATAAAGTTAATCATGTACACGACGTCGCCGACATTCGGCTGACCGTCGAAATTGACGTCGGCGCAAATCAGGTTGGCCGGCGGCGGACCGTCTTTGAAAATGTAGTTGATCATGAAGACCGGGTCGCCAACGTTGACCTGGCCGTCATCGTTGATATCGCCGCAAAGGCATGAAACCACGACGATATTTATATGGCCGCCGTCTTGGTCGATAAAGGCCGTCGCATCGTTCCAGACCGTCCAGGGAAGGGAATCGATAGAGATTGAATCGGCGTGAATAGCCGAATCCGGATCGCTGTAATTGCCCCAGTTCAGGCAGGAATCCTCGCCACCCGAAGCCTGTCCCATCTCCTGGCAAATCCAGTAACGGTAAAAAGTATCTATAACGAGCGTATCATAAACGTCGATCACGGTATCGGAGCATCCCGTCAGGCATGAATCCCCGGCGTAATCCCAGGTTTCACAATAACAGGAATCGCAGGTATTGTAGCTGGTGATGGTGCCGAACAAATCCCCGTATGGGTCGGAAAAATTCGTTTCGCTGAGGTTGTCGATAATGTAAATCGTGGCCGTGCTGTCATCGGTCGGCAAAACATCGTAAATTCGAAGATTCGCCCGGAATAACAACCCCGGCTGAGTCCGCGGCATAAGGCCGATATTATACGGCTGAACCTGATCGGCCTCGGCCAGACCGGTTACCTTTAAATCATGCCGGCCCGACGTCAATGAGCGGGCCGTGACCATTTCCCAATTGGAAACCAGACTACCGGTGGTATCGATCCCACCGTTCACATAGAAAGTGTCATAATCGGGCGGATTAATCGGAACCGAATCGGTGCAATGCCCCTGGCTCCAATGAATACATTGATACCAACTGGTATCGACAACCGTGTCGATGACATCGGTTTTGAATTCCATGATATCCGGACGATCGAGAACCAATCTCATTGCAAACCCCGACAGGGTGTCCTGATAATTGGTGAAAAAGACGCTAATCCATGCGCTCGTATCACCGGCGGTGACATTCGTGTCTGACAGCGTAACCGCTAATTCCGGGTACTGCGCCCGGACCGGTGTTACCAATGCCGCGACGACCACCCCGATAAGGACGGTCCACAAAATTTTGTGCGACTGGCTAATGAAGGACATTTGCTTACTCCTTCTGAGAGGTTCTGAAATTAAGAATTGTATCTACCTTCCCTTAGCAAAGACAGTCGCTTACCTCCACCGCCCGTGGTTTTTGTTTTTCATACGACTCTTTTGTAGCGGCCCAAGAATTAGCGCCTTGATTTGTAATGAGTTTTTGAGCAAGCGTTTCCACTCTCCTCAAAAACGGAAGTAATCTGAATCTAAACTCTCAGGCTCTTTAACAATGGTATTAGGAGACTTACACCTGTTTATAGTTCGCAAGATCAACTGTAGACATCCGTCGTATCATCAAGGCTAATATAAACACCGCCGGGAAAGTTGTCAACCAAATTCTTTATATTTATCGCGACAATCCCTTAGTACTTATTGAATTTCTTGGCCATAGAAAACTCCTTATCGGCTGTGACTTCCTGCTCAAAAAGCAAAGCCTGTGCCCGGATCGGGGATTTCGGACAAACCCCTCCCCGATCATATAAACCGTTGTCATTCGGTCTACTTCTACGATTTCATGAATACCGGCGAAAATCCGGCGGGAGCTTCTACATGGCAATTATGCAGAAAAGCGGCATAGCCTGCAAAAAATTGCAGACCACGCCGCCAAAAACACTGTTTCGTTAAATATTGACCTATTGGCCCGATGACTCGCCGCCCATCTCTTCCATCGGCTTGGTGGCCGGGGTGAGATACTTGTCCGGGTCGGCCTTAAATTCGGCCCTCTCGTCGGTGTTACAGAAATAATAAACCTTATCGCCATACTTGACCGCCGGCGTGTCTTCGGCCACGGCCATTTTCATGCCGTCGACCGCGCAGGAGACCTCGGTGCCGACGTCAGTCGCGGTCGGAGTATAATCGGTAGCGACCATCTTCATCGCCTCGGGCTGGGTTTGGGTCTCGGTTGACGGCTCCTTCTCGGATTTACTGCAACCGATCAAGGACACCAGGGCCAGGCAGAGTACGGCAAGACCCAGTAATTTCCAAACTTTCATAACCATTCCTTTCATCAATTAACTCTCTTTGGGCTCACCAAGGAAGCTCCCCCAGCGCTCAATGTCAACTAAAACCGTCCGAAAATTTTCCGCCCTTCGACGATTATCTTCTCCTTTTCCGCCGCCTTCAACCCGATCAGGTAGGCCGAAGACACATAAACCACGCCCACGACCGCTCCCCACATCAGCATTTCATATATTGTCCCGATTCGGGTCGAGGAATAAATAATCAGGATCCCGGGCAAAATCGCCGCGCCGAAAGCCGGCCCCAGGACCTTGGTGATGAAACCGGACAAGTTCCCGCCAACCAGCCTCAGGGTCGCCGCCGGAAGATAGGCCACCGATAATAGAGTCAGCGGAATGGTCGTCCCCCAGGCGACACCGATCAGGCCGAAATGTTGGATCAGGATGATCGAAAGAGCGATATTGATTACTGCGGATAACATCGACAGCACGGCAAAAGTGCGGTGGCGGCCGACGCCGAGGAGGATCTCCCCTCCGATTCCCTGCAGGAAAGAAACGATATGGCCCAGTAATAAAACCTGGAGCACGGCCGCCGAAGCTTTGAAGGCATCGCCGACCCAGAGCCTGATAAGGACGCCGCCCCAGAAGAAAAGGGCCAGCGACAGCGGCAGAGAAAAGAGCAGATGAAGGCGACTGCCGTCATAAAATATCCGGCGCAAGCTGGCCCGATCGGTTTCGGGATCATAGCGCGAGGCCACCGGCGAAAACAGCCGGGTCATGGTAAAAATCAATTGCCGGGCATATTCGGTCAATTTCGCGGCGATACCGAAAATGGCGACGTCCTCGACCCCCCGATAGAACCCGACTATAAAGGAATCGGAATAAAAGGCCAGCCGCCCCGAAAGCACCAGCAAAAAGGAGAAAAAGGAATAATGGCTGATCCTTTTCACGACTCCCCATCCGACCAGCCCCGGTCTGATCGACAAGTCGGGCATCAGAGCAAAAAGCATTTTCATGCGCCACAGATAGCCGAGCAGGGAGCCGATCAGGGCCGCCAGCCCCAGGCCGGCCAGCCCCCATCCGAGTTCGAGGAACAAGACGGTCAACCCGGTCCGAATCAGCGCCGTCAAAAAAGCCACCTTATTGGACAGGTCATAGCGCCAGAGTCCGCCGCCGAGGGCCTCGGAGAAAATCGACAGCGGAAAACCGATGGCGATGCTGAAACCGATGAGAAAAATGACCGCCCGGGAAGAGCCGATCAGGTTATCGGGGATATCGAAAAAGGATCCGGCATTGAGACCTATATATAATGTGGCGGCCACGACCAGCAGGGACAGGAGGCAGGCCAGATAAAAGGCCGTGGCCAAAATTTCATTGCGTTGCCGGGTCTCGCCGGTGCTCTGGTAGCGCGCGACATAGCGCACCACCGCGAAACCAATCCCGAAATCGAATAACCCCAGGTAACCCGAAAACGATCCCACCAGAATCCAGACGCCCAGCGCCGCCTGACCAATTTCGGCCAGAATATAGGGCATCAGGAAAAACGAGATTATGGCCGAGGCGGCGTAAACGGCCCAGTTGGAACCGAGATTTTTGGCAAACTGGCGTTTCATGGATGGAATAATATACGGCCTGAATGACCGGAAACAAACTAATGTTCCGGTCAAAAACCGCGGATCTCTGACCGTTTACTCGGATACCGGTGATGGCTATTTCAGCAGACAGCGAACGACTTCGCCGATGTACATCCGGTGGTAATCCTTCTGGGGATACTCGTTATGGATTTTGGGATCGAGAAAATTATCGGGGTCGAGGTCGTTGATATATATTTTGCGGCATTCCAGCACCAGCCGGGCCTCTTCGAAATAGACCGCCCCGCGTTCGCTCTCGACCGGGGTGATGCCGGTCCGGGCGATTTTATCGACGTCGCGGCCGGACTGAGAACCGCAGAATTTCAAAACGTCGCGGCGCTCCTCGTCGAAAAATGAGAGCGTGTAATACTCGGCTTTCTCCATGAAGGTATAGGTGTGCCGCACCGGACGGACAAAGCTGATGCAGATTTTCTTGTTCCAAAGCTCGCCCATGGCCCCCCAACTGGCGGTCATGGTATTGAATGATTTCAGGGTCCCGGCGGTTACCAGCATCCAATCGGCGCCGATCAGCTTGAAGACATTATCTTTAATCAGGCAGGGATCTATGGGATGTAGCGCTTGCGGCATATTGCTTCCTTTTCTAATTCGATCAGGCTTCAGTGTACGCCAAAGAGACCGGGCGCGCAATTAAAAAATATTCTCTCCATAAGAGATTTCAGACGCCCGCCGCTGCCGCGATCAGAATCGAAAATCAAACATGAGACTGAATTTCTCGGTTGAGTAATCTGACAATTGCCAGGTGAAATTGACCGCCAGATTAAAGGGCGTCATAAACGGCGTCAGGTTATCCAGTCCGAAGCCGATCTCGCTGTAGGCCATCGGAGCCGCCCTCAAATATGACTCCGGCGACAGCGGCGGCCGCTTGAATTCGGTCCACATCGCTCCGCCATGAATCGTCAGTCCAAATGGGATACGTTGCAGGTAGCGATCGCCGGAATGGCGAAATAGGCCGGTCCCGAAATCATGGAGGATATAGAAGGCGGCTGCCCGGTCGCCTCCGAAATTATGCTCCTTGACGGTGTTGAACCCGGTCATTTTGAAGAAATCGGGATCGTGGAAATCGACGATAAAATATCTCTGCGGCGGCAAAGAGCCGTCTGATGATCCGGCATAGCCTGTCAGGCGGGTTATCCCCCATCCTCCGACCCTGACCCGGCACTGCCATTGGATAAAATACCGGCGAAAATCAAAATCATTGGAAATGAAGCGCGGCGAAGCGAATTCGACTCCGGCTCTCAAAATGACATAATATGGAGCGTACCCGGTATAATCCCAATCCTTGAATTTTATCATCCTGCGGGAATCATATTCAAAAGTCGCCGCGATTGACCGCATTCGGCCGTCGATGATGGCCGCATTGTCCCGAGGTGTAATGCCGTCCCTAAAAAAACCGAAATCGGTCGTTTTCGATTGGGATAATTGTTGCAGGTCATGGTAGGTTAGCCGCAATCGAGTGTGATTGACCGGCTTAAATGATAAATACCCATTCACGCCCTTTTCCCGGTAATAATCGAAGGGATCGATTTTGAACAGCAAGGCGTTGGTGGTGAAATTATAGTAGCTATTCGAAATAATGGTCGGCCGAGGGACGATCTCATCTTTGATCTCGGCGCTCAGCCACAACCTCCGGTTCATCGACAATCGATAATCGGCCCCGACTTGATATTGCCATAATTTATTTTCGAACGAGTAACCGGTTGCCAGATGAATTCTGGTATTGGGAATCAGATCATAACGGTCAGCCCTAAATCCGGCGTACGGCCCCTCAACCCGGTTAAAATGAAAAATATCGTCGCGGCCGATAGTTATCAGGGCGACGCCGCCAGCCAGACCCATGAGGGCCATTTTATAGAAAGGCTTCGGCGCCTGTTCGAGCGAATCGATACGTTCGTAACCGTGCACTTCGGTGGCCGTTAAAGGTATGGGCCGTTGAGCCGCCCAGGCGGCCGAATCAATATCATCGGCATCTTTATCGATCTCGATCTCATACTCGCCGAAAGTGCCCTTTTCAAGACCGGGGTCGATCCGATACTGATAAATCGAGGCGATGTGGGCAAAATTTATCCGCCGGGGTATGCCCGGAAACGGAATATCAAAAGAAACCAACCCCGAAAAGCCGATTTCTACCGGAAGCCAGTAACGATTCTCGATCTGGGCCATACTCTGGTGATACCGGGCGCTGTCGAGCAGTGGCAGTCGGATGCCTTTGCTGAAACCGACATCGACACCGACCACGTCATAAGTGGAATCGACAATCTGGATTTGGCCGACAAACAATGGCGCGTATTCATTCTTGGGTTCCACTTCGAGGACAAAAACCGCCCGGCTGTCGACATAAACAGTGTCCAACAGATAATAATTATAATGATCCATGGCGTCGGTCGCAGTCGGCGAGACGACGTCATAACGGCCCAGATCGATACGGTTCCGGTTGAAGTTGAGCATTTCCCCCACCGTCACCATATTATCCTCCGCCGGCATATTGGCCGATTGCCGGCGGGCGGTAATGACTTCTTTATACTTGTCCGGTTGTTCCCAATATGAAGTTGACCTGGTCTCGGTAATCAGAAATATATTTTCGGTATCGGGTTTGTCGGCATTGGTTAGCACCAGCTTGGCATAGGCGTCGAAGGAATAATCATGGATCTGCGACAGGATATCCTTTTTGCGCCGAATCGCCTCGGCGATAATCCGCTGGGCGGGATCATAAGCGCGGGCATAGACCTTTCTTGTCCCGAGATCAATAATCGAACTTCTCAGGCTCACATCCCGGTCGATCTCAGTATCAGATTCGGTTACCGCGAATTTCTGCGAGTAGTAACCGATATGACTGATCTTGATTTCATAATTGCCCGGCTTCATTCTCAGCCGGTATCGGCCTTCCTCGTTGGACTTGGTCGCCGAACCGCCGCCGACAATCTGGACCGTCACATGAGACAGCGGCTGGCCGGTTTCCTCGCTATATACCCGGCCCTCAACCACCAAATAAGAGGATTTAACGGCGATCGATGAATCGGGAGATTGAGCCAAAACGGCAGAAGAATAAAGCCCGCCGAACAGCGTTATAGCGCCGGCGAAAATCAGGATCAGTTGCATTCGGATTGAAATTTTCATCGCCTCCCTGCCACCCAGTATCCGTCGATTATCAACCCATGCCTATATCTAATGCCCTTCTACGCCGGAAGCAACAAGGGGGTTCAAAATAATTACTTATGCGGATAGCGGGGTAAATAAAAACCGGACCGGAAAAATTCCGGCCCGGCCACTTTCTGAAAATTCCTAACCGGGGCAGGCACAACGTCGCCGTTCCGGTTTGTGGTTTTAATCCACCTGCTCGACCAGGTAATTTTGAATACCCATTTGCTTGATCTGATCAAGTTGGGCTTCCAGCCAGTCGAGATGATCTTCCTCGTCCTTGAGAATCGAATCCATTAATTCCCTGGATCCGTTGTCACCGAGTTCCAGCGCCAGTTTGATGCCTTCATTGTACGATTTGATGGCCACATTTTCGGCCCCCAGATCGTTCTTGAGCTGGGTTTCGATATCGGCCCCGATGACTATTTTATTCAATTTGCTGACCGTTGGCTTCCCATCGAGGAAAATAATGCGGGCGATCAATTTCTCGGCATGCTTCATTTCGTCGATAGCCCGCTTTTCGATGGTCTTATGCAGTTTTCCATAACCCCAATTGTCGCACATCTCGGAATGAACCATATACTGATTGATCGCAGTCAGTTCATCCGCAAGCAAATCGTTCAGTTTCTTGATGACTTGTTCGTTTCCCTTCATCCCATCCTCCTATCTATATGCCGCCTGAGCGGTGCCATGTTCACATACAAACGGTGATATTTCTTTATGCACCGGATATACAGGCTGATACGTGTCTATTCCCGTCGCCATTGGCGGCAAATTCGATAGACTTCCGGCGGAAGCCGCTTATGACAACCGATCACCGACCCGCCCCGCGCGATAGTAAAATGATTTTCCGAAGTGTGATGTCGAATTTTGAGAATTGCACTTTGAAGTTTCTGGAAGTGACCGAAATTACGCCACTATTTTCCGGATCCAGCGTATGATTTCCTTCTTCCCCAGACCCGCAGGAGCCGAAAACGCAATCAAATCCCCCAGGTTCTCATCCCCGAAAATCAACTCCCGCATTTTCCGCACCGCCTGTTGAAGCTGATTGCGGCTCAGTTTGTCGGCCTTGGTCATTACAATCAAGAACGGTACTTCCCGGTTGACCACCCATTCCAGCAAAGTCCGGTCGTCCGGTTGAAGCTCACGGCGGCAATCGATCAAGAATACCATACCCCGGAGATTACGGTTTTCCGTCAAATACCCTTCAACCAGCACGCCCCATGATTTCCGCACCTCGGGCGGGACTTTGGCAAAACCATACCCCGGCAAATCGACCAGATGAAACTTGTCATCGGCTAGGAAAAAATTGAGCGCCTGTGTCTTGCCGGGCGTGGATGATACCTTCGCGACCTTTTTTCCCTCGGTGATGCTGTTGATCAGAGTCGATTTGCCGACGTTCGACCGTCCGGCGATAGCCACGGCTTTGCGGTTTTCGGCCGGCGTCTTCCGAAAATCGTAAACCGAGGTAACAAATCGAGCCGATATCAGATTACTGGACACGAGGCTTTCCCTTATCTGGCGGCCGTCCGGCGCAATTTCAGATGCCCATGAAACAATATCAGATACTGAAGAACAGGACCACATTATAAGCGAAGCGGTCGGTGACGCAGTACCTCCTGCTCCACATAATGGTTTATTTCTTTTTCTTAATCCTCGCCTTGACCGCTTTTGGGCGTGAAGCCGTCGCCGTCTTCTTGATGAATTTCGCCCCGAACACGATCCTCAACGCCTCATCGACTTTCTTAACCTTGTGGAGTTTGAGACCCTTGAGCAGATCCTTGGGAAGCTCGGATATTTCTCTGGTGTTTTTGAACGGCACCACGATTTCCTTGATCCCCACTCGCTTGGCCGCCAACAGCTTCTCATTAAGGCCGCCAACCGGGATAATGTCGCCGGTCAGCGATATTTCACCGGTCATGGCCATTTTGGTCGATAGCCGCTTTTTGGTCAGGGCCGAAAGCATGGCCGCAATCATGGTTATTCCCGCCGATGGGCCTTCCTTGGGAATGGCCCCCTCCGGAACATGTATATGAATCTCGTTATCGTTTATGAGCTTGGGATCGATCCCGAAACGTTCGACGTTGGCGCGGATATAGGTCAGTCCGGCCGTAGCCGATTCTTGCATAATCTCGCCCAGCTTGCCCGTCATGGTCAGTTTATGTTGCCCGCTCACCAGCGAAACCTCAATTGGCAGGATTTCGCCCCCGGTTTCGGTCCAGGCCAACCCCACGGCATAGCCGATTTCGGCGATTTCGGGCACCTCGGCGAATTGATACACCGGCACGCCGATCAAATTGACGATATCCTTTGAGCCCAGTTTGTATCCCCGGTGTTTTTTTCGGACGACTTCCTTGAGAGTGATATTCCGATAAATGGACGTCAGTTTCCGTTCCAACTCCCGCACGCCGGCTTCTCGCGTATAATCCCGAATCAAAAACAGGAGGCCCTCGTCGGTAATCTTGATATCAAGATGCCCGATCGCCAACTGTTCCTTGATCTTGGGAATCAGGAATTGGCGGGCGATACCGACTTTTTCGAACTCCAGGTATCCGGGCAGGCGAATAATCTCCATCCGATCCTGTAGCGGCACCGGTATCTCGTGAAGAGTGTTGGCAGTCGTGATAAATAACACTTCAGACAGATCGAAATCGATTTCGAGATAATTATCCGAAAAAGCGATATTTTGTTCCGGGTCAAGCACTTCCAACAAAGCCGCGGCCGGGTCGCCACGGAAATCGGCCCCGATTTTGTCGACCTCATCGAGCAGAAAAACCGGGTTGGCCGATCCGGCCCGTTTTATCGACTGAATTATCCGGCCCGGCATAGACCCGATATAGGTACGCCGATGGCCGCGGATCTCGGCCTCGTCATGGATGCCGCCCAGCGACATGCGGACGAATTTGCGCCCCAGGGCGCCGGCCACCGATTTACCCAGCGAAGTCTTGCCGACGCCGGGCGGGCCGACCAGGCACAATATCGGGCCGCGCACTTTCCCGGCCATTTTCAACACCGCCAGGTGTTCCATAATCCGCTTTTTGGGCTTGTCCAGACCGTAATGATCGCCGTCCAGAATTTTCTGAACCCTTTTAAATGAAGTCCGGTCCTTGGTGCGGGTCGTCCAGGGAAGAGCCAGCACCCATTCCAGATAGCTGCGAACGACCCCGGCCTCGGCCGAGTACGGATGCATCCGCGACAATTTCTTGACTTCCTCTTCAGTCCTGGTGCGCACCGCTTCGGGAGGGTCGATTTCATCGAGACGAGCCATCAGTTCATCGACCTCGCCCGTGGTTTCGTCGAACTGCCCCAACTCCTCTTTGATCGCTTTCATCTGTTGCTGGAGATAATATTCCCGCTGACTGCGAGACAACGATTCGCGTACGGTGCCGTCGATGCGCTGTTCGATTTTCAGGATTTCGATTTCCGAAGTCAGCAGTTCGATCAGGGAATAAAACTGAGCCTTGATGGTGGGCGTCTCCAGAATCGCTTGCTTCTGCTCGTTTTTCTGAACCAGATGGGCCGAAATCGTATCGGCCAGACGCCGATGGTCGATCACGCCTGATAACTGCGTGATGACTTCGTTCGGGATGCGCCGATTGAGATGCACATATTCGGAAAATAAATCCATCACCCGCCGCGACAGAGCTTCGGTTTCATTGTCGGACGATTCCCGGTCTCCCTCGAAAATATCGATTCGGGCCGAATAAAAACTGGTGCCGCGCAAAAAGGACCTGATTTCGCCCCGCATCAAACCTTCGATCAAAACCTTGATCGTCCCGTTTGGCAGCTTCATTACCTGCAGGACCCGAGCGACGACGCCGACGCTATAGAGATCGTCCTGCGTGGGGTTGTCCACCGTCGGGCTTTTCTGCGCCACCAGAAATATCAGTTTATCCTTGACCATGGCGTCCTGGAGGGCATTGATGCTGATCTGGCGGCCGATCAGCAGAGGGTATATCATGTATGGAAAAATAACCACGTCCCGCAGAGGCAGAAGCGGCAGGCGTGACTTGATATCCAATTTCTCTTCGTTATGCAAATACTTCATTAACTAAATCCCTTCCTTAATTCCGTCAATATGCAATATAATCGCCAAAAAGCAAGCCCGGTTCCAATTATTCGAATCCGGACCCAAAATTGAATATCGGCCGCCACCGATCCGATTGCAAACGCTACCGGCGTCTCTCGAGGTATTTTCTCTTGCAAAAATTCCGCCCTCGGATATATTGGTATCGTTATTTCTGGGAGGATAAGAGTAATGGATTGGTTCATTTTCCGGGGGGAACATTTCACGCCAGCCGAATTTCACGCTATTGAGGTCCACAAATATTTTTTATCCGAAAAAGCCGGATACGATGTCGGGATAGATTTTGCCGTCGCCGACTGGCTGGAACATTACGCTGTCAAATGGCGGCAGGATCGCCTCAAGAAAGAACTCGACGAGCAAATTCTGGAAATAGAAAAACATAAATGGATCGAATCGGAAAAAGCGGGCTTCGATCTGGGCAACCACGCCGCCCTCGACTGGGTCGTCAAACACGCCGCGCATTGGCGCGAACACCAGGAACACTGCCGCCGGTTCAAATGAATCAGCCGCGCCCGGCATAATATTTATAAAACAAAAATCGAATCAGGCTTAACACCGGCACCATAATAATCAGGAAATACGGGATGACATGGCGCTGAACGGCTTCATAAGCAATCATCCCGATCCATACCAGCCCGACGATCATCAGCGTCAGCCGATTGGCCATCAGCCAGTACAGCTTCTGGCGTTCGTCCATTTTCAAAACATCCATCTCGTTTTTCATGGCTTTGCCTCCTCGTCCACCAATTCAAAAAGCTCATCGACTTTCATCCCCAGCACGCGGGCAATCTGGAAAACCAGCAAAGCTGAGGGCACATATTTGCCTTTTTCAATTGACAGGATCGTCTGCCGCCTGACGCCGACTTTTTGCGCCAAGTCTTCCTGAGTCAAATCGAGCCGCGCTCGATGTTGTTTGATATGGTTTTTCAATACTGGCATAATTCCACCGGAAATCCTTTCATCTGCATTAAGTGTACGTTTTACCGTACATATTGTCAATCCTTTTTTACAATTATTCCGTATATTTTAGCCGGAAAGCCTTTGCCTCATTATATAGGTAACGGCCTTCGGCATGGCGGCGTCCCCATTTAAAACAATTGATATTCAAGGGAATATTGCTTAATTTCTGCGTCATGGATTTGCTGGACGGAAAAAAAGACCGCAAAATCAAACTGACCGCCGAGGTCTCCTGCGCCGGTTGAGCGTCTAAAGTCGGCCCGGCGGTGCTGGGCGAGATTCTCAAACGGTTCAAACCTCCGGTTTCGGATAAATTGCTGGTCGGAATCGACGGCGTCGATGATGCCGGCGTCTATCAATTGACGGATGAAATTGCGCTGGTTCAGACGGTTGATTTCTTCCCGCCGATCGTGGACGACCCCTACGCCTTCGGGCAGGTAGCCGCGGCCAACGCCCTGTCGGATGTTTACGCCATGGGCGGCCGTCCGATAACTGCCCTCAATATCATCGGTTTCCCGGCCAAAATGGACCCGGACATTATCGGCGAAATCCTGCGCGGCGGAGCCGACAAAGTAGCGGAAGCCGAAGCGGTTATTGCCGGTGGCCACAGCGTCAAGGACAACGAACTAAAATACGGCCTGGCCGTCACCGGTCTGATACACCCGCAGAAAATTATCACCAACAGCGGTGCACGAGCCGGCGACCACTTGATCCTGACCAAGCCGCTGGGCACCGGCATCGTTTCCACTGCCGTCAAACAGAACAAGGCCGGCGCCGCTGAAGAAGCCAAAGTCGTCGAGGTTATGACGGCGCTCAATAAAATCGCCGCCGAAGAGATGATCCGTTTCGGCGCTCATGCCGCCACCGATATCACCGGATTCGGGCTGGCCGGGCACAGCTACGAAATGGCGGCGGCCTCCAAAGTATCCTTTGAAATCGTCTTCAAGGACCTCAAACTCCTACCCGGTGTCATCGAATATGCCGAAGCCGGAGCCCTGACCGGCGGGGCCGAAGCCAACCGTTTTTACCTTGAAAGCAAAGTCAAAGTCGCCGAGCATCACGATCCGCATGTTTTCGATATCATCTACGACGCCCAGACCTCGGGCGGACTACTCATTGCCATTGCCGAAGATCAGGCTGCAACCCTCTTAAAAGCCCTAATCGACCGCGGTGTCGAGGCCGCCGATATCGGCCGCGTCATCCCCCGCGACGACGCCGTCATCCATATTCTATAGATCTTCCAAATAAAAAAAAACAACCCGCTTCCACGGGTTGTTTTCATATTTGACGTCTTATCTTTTCGGCGGGTTACTTATTGGAAACCGTGTCCTCCAGTTTGATCGGATGATATTCCCTTTGCGAAGGATCTTCCTTAGGCTTCAGGTCGATAAACGACGGCGGCAACCGGAACATTTTGTGAAATCTCAAATCATTCAACTGTATCTCTGAACCGTCATCATTGTATCGATACGCCTCCAAACGCGAGGCATTGCTGACTTTCCATTCGTCCCCGTTTTTCCTCAGCATTATAACCGGATATAGACAGTGTTCCTTGCCCTGATCGTCATTCAGGCCGCAACGTTTGAAAACCAGTCGCCGCCATTCGCCGTCGACGCTGTCTTGCGCCAGCTCCATCCCCGCCACGTCGGGCCAGCTATAGGCCCAACCGGAGACCTTGGCCGAATCGATCACCCAGCCCTTGCGCTGGAAATATTCGGCGATTTCGCCGTTGGTCAACGAATCGCGCATAGCCAGAAACTGCTCTACTTTGCCAGCCAACCCGATTTCCCTCATCGTCTGGTACGAACGCACCAGCCGCGTGATTTCGTCGCCCGACTGGACGCCCGGCTTCTTTTCCTTATTGGATCCGCAGGATACCAGGGTCAGCATCATGACCACCGCAAGGCCCAGCCATAATTCGATATCTCGATAACGATATGACATAACAAAAATCCTTTCCGATAAGCCGAATATAAGACAAAACCTACGGCCTGCCATCCTTTTCTGAACAAAGCCTGTGATCTACCGGTCAACCTCGCCGGAGAAGAAGTCTTAATCCTTCGGCTTCTGATAATTAATTATACCCATCCCGAACGAATTATCTTCAAGCAGGCCGTTGATATTATTGATCCGCTTAATCAAACCCTGCGGGTATTTCGTAATCACCAGGTCCTCGCCGCGCTCCCAAGCCGCCTTCAGGCTGTTATAAGATTGCACCAGCAAGGGTCGGCTTTTCCTCCCGTCCAGCGATACAATGTAGTCTTGGCCGAGCCAGTATCGCAATTCGGCGCATGGCGGCACAACGAGATCACCTATGCGCCGGGTATCGCAGAATTCGATAGCCGAACCGGAGTCCGGATATATAATGAGGTATTTATCGCAACCATAAAACCCATAGTCGGATTCGTTCCGAGATTCTTCGGATAAGACAATAGAGTCGATCCGACCGGCCTCAAAAACATAAAAAGTGTCGTTATCGTTGATTATTTCATCCTTTAATGACGCCAAGGCTGTCTTTGTCCGTCCGAAATAGTGGCTCCATGAAAAACCCAGATCAGTGCCCGTGATAGTGTATTTGAGAACAGGCATGAATCTGAAATTCCATGATCGCTCATCAGCGTCGTCCGGGTCATAAAATTCGTAGCGATGATTCAAACAACCACCGTATGATAGCCCGAACATGAACTGCTGATCATAGGTGTCATGCCCGTCGATATAGGCTCCGCCCAGTTCTAACTCCGGATTGTTATTGAGGTTGAAAACGCGATTCAGGTGAAAATACGTCGACCATCGGTCATCCGCGCCGGATTCATAATACCGGGCCAAGGTGACATGATTGACCAGGAACGGCAGCTGGGCACCGAAACCGAAATTGTATTCCTTGCCGATACCGACATACGCATTAAGATGAGGGACAATCATCGGCGGCGTCAGCCGTCCCAGGTCATAATGCCAGCCCGCCGACAGTATCCACTCTTTTCGCTCCAGCGGTCGCGGGGGTAGAAAGTGATGCGTCGTCCCGCACCCGGCCATGGTTAAGCCCAGTATTAAAATGAAAACAGAAATGCTGATTTTGAGAATATTCGTCACTTTATATTCCCTCCCCGGCAAGGTAATATCAATAAAATGAAAAATCGCGGGCAAAAGCCGGCCTTTTATTTTTTGGTATCGCTGGCAAACGAGAAATGCATCTGGACAATCACCCAATCGCCGTCGCGCTTTTCCAAAACCCCCGTCCAGCGGGCATCCTTCCATATCGTCGGGCGCCCCTGCCATTCGCCGAAATCATCCAGCACGGCCGCATACCAGGCCGTCTCCCCCGACCGTGAGACGTTTATCCGCAGGTCGCGGATGGCATAATCGGTGGCCTTGAAATCCTTGTGCATGAAAAGACCTTCGACCAATTCCCGGAACGCCTCAAAGCCCACGATGGTATTGGAATCGGGATGGAAAATGAAAAAGTCGCTATCCTTCGCGACCGACCGATAAAGCAAATCTTTGTCTTTGGTCAGGGCCCAGCCGATCGATTTGTGGATGACCTGAGATATTTCGGCCTTGACGATACTATCTTCCTGAGACACCACGGTGTACCTCCCTATGGTTATGTCGCCTCCAACCGTTAACGTCAATCTGTATGTCCGCGGCTCAGCAAACCCAGAAGCTCCCGCTTGTCGTCCTCGCTGTAGTCCTCCCAGAGCTTTTCCTCCAGATGCCGCTCGACTTCCTTCAGGGTTCGAGCCGCCTTGTTGCCCTCCAGCGTCAGGCGTACGATTATTCGGCGCTTGTCCGTTTCACCCCGTTTGCGATGGATCAGACCTTTTTTCTCGAGGCGGTCCAGCGTCCGCGTGACGTTCGAATGAGGAACGTCGATGGCCCCGGTAATTTCCTTGACCGTCACCCCGTGGCCGTATTCCCGCAGAATACCGATAATCACGAACTGCTCGGGCGTAAAACCGCGGTCGCGGTGCGGATGCGTGCCCGGTCCGCCCGGAAGCGTCATCGCTGTCCCCCGCAAAAGTCGACGCAGTAATGCCTGCCGAGCGACCCACCGGGCCTGCAGAGCGGCGTCAAGACGGCGGCTGAGGTCATTCTCCATTCGGATATTATATGTACATACAAATATTTTGTCAACCGGCAAATAGTTTTTTATCGGTACCCGATACCCAATTATTTTTCCAACATCACCCTGCCACTTCAGCCGGACCATATGTGCTGTAACCGTTTAAAAAGAAAGGCTTTGTCCCCCTTCAACCCTACTTTTGGGAAAATTTACTATTATATAATTGTATGTACAAGTAAAATAATTATCTTTTTCGATTGCCTTTTTTATTGCGCTGTCTTATGTTTCCCCGCGTTAAATAGTTAACAATGAATTGCCATACAGGGAAACCAAAGGAGTCTTACTATGAGCAAGAAGCTTCGCGTTGCCATCATCGGCGTCGGCAACTGCGCCTCCTCGTTTGTTCAGGGGGTACACTTTTACCGTGATGCTAACGCCACCGACTTCGTCCCCGGTTTGATGCATGTCAACCTGGGCGGATACCATATCTCCGATATCGAATTTTCGGCAGCTATCGACATCGACGCCAACAAGGTCGGCAAGGATTTATCCGAAGCCATCTACACCAAGCCCAATAACACTTTTAAATTTTGCGACGTCCCCAAAACCGGGATCATCGTCCAGCGCGGCATGACCCACGACGGCCTGGGAAAATACCTCAGCCAAATCATCAAGAAAGCCCCCGGCGATACCGTCGATATCGTCAAACTCCTCCAGGACACCAAAACCGACGTCGTCGTCAACTATCTCCCGGTCGGTTCCGAAGAGGCCACCAAGTGGTATGTGGAGCAGATTCTCAAAGCCGGTTGCGGCTTCGTCAACTGCATCCCCGTCTTCATCGCCCGCGAAAAATACTGGCAGAAACGGTTCGAGGAGCATAACCTGCCGGTTATCGGCGACGATATCAAATCTCAGGTCGGCGCCACTATCGCCCATCGCGTCCTGACCCGCCTGTTCCGCGAACGAGGCGTCAAATTGGAGCGCACCAGTCAGCTCAACGTCGGCGGCAACACCGACTTTTTGAACATGCTGGAGCGTGAACGCCTGGAATCAAAAAAGATTTCCAAAACCAACGCCGTCACCAGCCAGCTCGATTATGATCTCGGCGCCCGCAACGTCCATATCGGGCCTTCCGACTATGTCGAATGGCTCGATGACCGCAAATGGGCTTATATCCGTCTCGAGGGTACCACCTTCGGCAACGTCCCCCTCAACATCGAATTCAAGATGGAAGTCTGGGACAGCCCCAATTCGGCCGGCGTAGTGATCGATGCCGTCCGTTGTTGCAAGCTGGCCCTCGATAACGGCCTCAAAGGCGCTCTGCTGGCCCCGTCGGCCTATTTCAAGAAATCGCCGCCGGTGCAGTACACCGACTCCGAAGCCAGAGAAATGGTCGAGGAGTTTATCCGCAAATACGGTCAGAAAACGACCACCGAATCGGCCGCCCGCAAGTTGACCCTCAAATCGCCTCAAGCCAAGAAAGAAACGACCAAGGCAACCCGGACGACCAAAACCGCGAAAACGACCAAAAACCGGATAACGAAGAAAAAAGTTGCTGAAATAGCCTGATCTTTTTACTACCTTAAAGGCGGTCGCACGGCGGCCGCCTTTTTTTATTATGAAGAAGTCTCGTGGCATATTTATTACCTTCGAAGGTATCGATGGTTGCGGCAAATCGACGCAGGCTCGCAAATTCTACAATTATATCAAAAGGCAGAATTTGCCGGTGATGTTTTTACGCGAGCCAGGCGGCGCGCCCGCCTCGGAACGCATCCGCCGCATCCTCCTCGACCGCAATCTCGAAATCAGCCCCCACAGTGAGCTTCTGCTATATGAAGCTGCTCGGGCCCATCTGGCCGAAACGGTTATTATCCCGGCCCTGCTCGAAGGCCGCATCATTATCTGCGACCGCTATTACGATTCCACGACCGCCTATCAGGGCTATGGTCGCGGACTGGACTTGCGCCTTATCGACCGGCTCAATCGTATCGCCTCGCTCGATGTTGCTCCCGATCTCACTTTTATCTTCGATGTCGATTACCGGACTTCTCTGAAACGTCGAAACCGCACCGCCGACCGCCTGGAAAAAGAAAAGCGGGCTTTCTTTGACCGCGTCCGCAAAGGCTTCAAATCACTGGCCGCAAAACGGCGTGTTGTCCTTCTTGATGGTCGACGCGATATCGACGCTATTTTCGAGGATGTTAAAGATCATGCCCGGCGGCTGATTCGGCAAAGGACCGGCTTTGAACCCCGATAAAACGGAAATCATCACCGGTTTTGTTTCCACCGTCGTCATCTTCCTGATCCTCTTTGCCTCGGGAATTTTCCTTCTCGGCGATCCGGTCCTACGGGAAACCGTGAGTTTCAGCCTGACGGCTCAGGAAATTGTGTCCTTCTATCCACTGCCGATGAACCGCCGGGCCGCCTTTGAAGGCGCCGAACGCGGCCTTTTTTCGCTCCTTGATCCCTTTTCATATCGCCTCGACCGCAATGACTATCGATATCTGAAGGAGGAATCAACCGGGGAATACGGCGGCGTCGGCATCACGGTCGTGCCTCGCGACACCACTCTGCTGGTCATCACTGTGCGCGAAGGCGGTCCCGCCTATGAAGCCGGGATGAAAAACGGTGACTGGATACTGGCCGTTGACAGCCTTCCCATATCCCCGGACAACCCGGCCGCCGCCACCGACAATATCCGCGGTCCCTCCAATACCAGTGTCAGCCTGACGATCTATCGCCCGATCATCGCCGATACTCTGCAATTTACACTTATCCGTACCAGCATCAAACTCGAGCATCTGCCGTACTACGGCCTGACCGAATCTGATATCGGCTATATCCGTATGGCCGATTTTGAGGCCGGCGCCGCCGAAGAATTGGAAAAGGCGGTCACGGTGCTGGCTAAACTAAAACCCCGGGGATATATCATCGACCTCATCGGCAATCCCGGCGGTTATTTAAACGAAGCCATTGACGCCGCTGACCTCTTTTTGCCCAAAGGTCAACTGATTGTCGGCACCGACGGCCGCTCGCGCTGGGAGAACCATCGTTACAACTCATCGTCGGCGCCGATCACCGACCTTCCAGTCATAATCCTCACCGATCACGGCACCGCTTCCGCCGCCGAGATTTTCACCGGCGCTTTGCATGGCGCCGACCGTTGCGTCGTTGTCGGCGACACCACTTTCGGCAAGGGCCTGGTGCAATCGATCTACGGCCTGCCCAATGGCGACGCCATCCGCCTGACCGTCTCGCGCTATTATTTCGCCGATGGCCGCTACCTCAATCCCCCCGACAGCACCCTGGCCTTTTCCGGCCTGGCTCCCGACGTCGTCTATCATCCGGCGGGGGAAACCGCTTTTATGGAAACCGTCCTGTCCGGTTTTCTTATGTTTGATTTCGTCGAAAACGAATGGGATTTGCTGTCATCCTACCCGGATCGTTTCAATTATCCTGACACCGTGGTCGATCTGTTCCAGAATTACGCCGCCGCCCACGGCAACAAATACGAATCATGGCTAACGCAAACCATCCATCTGGCCATTTCCGACCAATATTTGTCCCAGGCGCCGGATACGGTCATCCGGGAGCTCGATCGGATGCTCGATTTGTCGCAATCTCTCGACCGTGACGTTTATCATCGATATGCCGATCTCCTGAAATATAATCTGAGACGGCTCGTGGTCGAAAAAAAGTCGGGGCGAACCGCCTCTTACCACGATGTCATCGTCCCCTCCCGCCCCGACATCCGCCTCGCCGAAGACATCCTGTCGGATCCCGATAAATACCAGTCATATCACAACCACCTGGCCGACTCTCAATAAATTCCGGCGCTATTTGAAATTCCTGACCGTGATTATAACTAAAAAAAACGCCGCCGGAGCCTATCGAGAATTTCCCGAACTTCGTATATTGGACAAAGTATAAGAGACTATGTCAAATAACGCGGTACCGAAGAGTAAAGAGAAAGGGAACCTTATGAGCCGCCTTAAGAACATTTTGCAGTCATCGATTACCGTCGCGGCGACCATCGCCATGACGATATCGCTCATAACTGCCGCCGCCTCGCCGGCCTCCGCCGAGGATCAGGTCAAAGCAAAAACGGGAGAAAACACTGTGCGAGTCATGATGAAAACCACGATGGGCGATATCGTCCTCGCTCTCGATCACGCCAAGGCCCCCATCACCGTTGACAACTTCCTGCGCTACACCGACGAGGGCTTTTACAACGGCACCATTTTCCATCGCATCATCCCCAACTTCATGATCCAGGGCGGCGGCTTGACAGCCGATATGGAGAAAAAGCCAACCCACGAACCGATCGAAAACGAATGGCAGAACGGTCTCAAAAACAAACGCGGCACTATCGCCATGGGCCGCCTCGGTGGTCAGGCCAATTCCGCCACCTCGCAGTTTTATATCAACGTCGTTGACAACGACCCGCTCGATACCCCGCGCGATGGCTCCGGCTATGCCGTCTTCGGCAAGGTGGTCGAGGGTATGGATGTCGTGGACAAAATCAAAAACGTGAAAACCGGCACCAAGGGCATGTATCGCGACGTTCCGGTCGAACCGGTCGTCATCGAAAAGGTCATGCGCGTTGATGACCAGAATCAACCCATCGCGCCGGATAAAGGCGAGAATAACGACACCAAGACCGGCGATGAATAACCCCTTGTTCTTCGTCGAATAACATAAAATATATTTCCTCAACCGGGCGCCGCCAAAGGCGTCCGGTTTTATTTTTACCATACGACGCGACTTCAACCGTCAGCGGAGGTAATGCGTAACGTGCGTAATTCCATGCGTAACGATTCGCAATAATTAACTAACTGTATTTCAACAACTTGACACCGCGTGCGTAATGGCGCGTAATGAAATTCGTAATTCCGGCATCACACTCCATCCCGATAACATCTCATCCCATCCCCCCATGCGACATTAACCATAAGCATAATAATCACTTATCATTTTAATGCAATTTGTGACCATTTCCGGCACGAATCTTGTTATGTAATTCTATGCGCATTGCGGAGATTCCTTACCTTCTGTGATGTTAAGGGATACGGCCGGTCCGCGGGGGCGGGCCGGTCGTGAGCAATGGGTACGGATTCACCTCTCTATCTTGTGGACGCGGCGGGTGATTTATGCCGTCACCCGCCATGCAAAAAATATAGAACCGGGGCTTCTCGTTTTTAAGAGAGCTTTTTTCCCGCCGTCGGCGTGAAGAAAAATCCGATCGGTCGGGGACGATACATGTCAAACCAGAGGGGCACATGTCAAACCAGAGGGGCAGCAGAATGCATATATATCACCCACCCGCCCGCGACCCGCC
>CAZGAV010000051.1:0-26288 GCA_964523575.1 uncultured Ignavibacteriales bacterium | reverse complement strand
AAAATCCTGATCGCCGCCGATTCCTGCGCCGTGGCTCCGACGATTCCGTCGCCGTCATCCCCCTCTTCGGGTTCGTCGGTCAGTATCAGCCCGACGTTGTGCATCTATAATTCCACCGCCGGCGAATGCCCCAATCCCGTCACCTACCAGTTCGAAATCGCCACCGATGAGGCTTTTGCCAATATCGTGCGGCAGTCGAGCTGGATCGGTCAGGGTTCGGGGACGACCTGTTTTACCACCAGCGCCCCGCTCGAAAACGGCCGCCGTTATTACTGGCATGGCCGCGCCTCCAACGGCTCGGCGACATCGCGCTGGTCAACGACGTACAATTTCACGACGCCCAATAATCCACCCCCGGCCCCGGGCGGCAGTTCGCCGGAAAATCAGGGGACGGTCGGTCAGCTCCAGCCGATACTGTCGGTCAACAACGTCACCGACCCCGACGGCACCGCCTCCGTGTACTATTTTCAGGTCTCTAAATTTTCGAATTTTTCGGTTCTGGCGGCCCAATCCGGCGCCGTAGCGGAAGGTGCGGGCGGCGTTACCTCATGGCAGGTCAGTGTCCCTCTGGAAAACGGCTCGGCCTATTTCTGGCGCGCGCGCGCCTATGACCAGATCGCCTACAGCTCGTGGATGACGACCATGTCGTTTACCGTCGATGCCTCGGTTTCCAACAGTCCCCCGACGACGCCGGTGGTCTATTCCCCGCCCGACGGGGCGACCATAACTTTTGTACCTATATCGCTGAGTTGGTACAACTCGACCGATCCCGACGGCGACAATTTGACTTATGAGGTAAATCTTTTTGACTCGGCCGGTTCCAGCTTGATCGACTCCGCCTCGGGGATCGGCCAGGGTGGCGGCGGCACCTCGACCTATTCACCCCAGGTCACCCTGGAAAACGCCGCCTGGTACACCTGGCGCGTCCGAGCCTACGATGGTCTCGATCATTCCGGCTGGATGAATATGGCCGACTTTTATCTGGATACCCTTTACGGCGTCAATCAGCCGCCCAACCCGCCGGAATTGGCCTCGCCCAATGATCTCGATACCATGGTTTCACTTCACGTTTCTTTGCTGGCCCATCAGTCCTACGACCCGGAATCGGATCCTATAACTTATGGCTTCGTAGTCTATTCCGACGCGGCCCAGACTCATCTGGTCGATTCCGTCTCCGGACTGCCTCCGGGCGGGATGTCCAATGATGTCGTCTGGCCCATCTCGGCCTCGCTTTCATCCGGCGGTCATTATTACTGGAGTTGCCGCGCCTCCGACGGCGAGAGTTATTCCACCTGGGCGCCGATGCGCTCCTTCTGGGCCTTCGATTTTTCGGTCAATGCCGATCAGTCCTCGCCGACCAATATCTATCCGGTCGGGGGCATCCATATCGCCAAAACCAAACCCGTTCTGGAAATCACCAACGTCATCAGTTCGCTGGACGAAAATCTCTATTATTTTGAGGTCTCCCGCGATTCCACTTTCATCAGCCGCATCTATTCCGGACCGGTCAATGAGAATCTCATGGGTACGACCTCCTGGGAAATAGCCGTCCCTCTGTCCTCCGGGGAATCATATTATTGGCGCAGTCGCGCCAACAATTCGCCCTATAGCGAGGTCTCGACCTTTACGGTGGATGCCGAAGTCTATATGGCCCCCAATCCCTTCAAGCCCAGTGCCGGCCATCAACAGATTACGGTCTATAATATGGCCCCCGAAGGAACCCTGACCATTACGACTGTCTCCAATGAAGTCGTCCGGGTTATCAACGGCAATTCCTCCGGTCTGGTGACCTGGGATGCGACCAACGAAAACGGCAAGCCCCTGGCCTCGGATGTTTATCTTTGCTATTACAAGGACCATGAGAAAGTAAATCGATTCAAATTTGCCGTGATACGATAGATTAACCGGGGGGGAGCCGCAAGGCCCCCCCTCTTCGTATGCCCTCCAATCCTTCGGAGATCGCCATGGATGGCGCTTTTGTTTTCCTCAATGGTCTCTATCCCAAAGGCGATAATCAACTGGCGCGGCGTCTGATCCGAAACCGGAAATCCCGGCCGGTGCTGATTGCCGTCGATGGCGGTATCGGATTCCTGCAAAAAAACCGTCTCAAACCCGACTATTGGATAAGCGATCTCGATTCGGCGCCCCGGCTCAGGAAAGGATTTTTGAAAGGGGTCGAACTCCTGCTCTACCCCGCCGATAAAACCAAAACCGACGCCGAGTTGGCTCTCGATCTATGCGCCAAAAAAGGCTTCAATGATATCACCGTTTTCGGATGGGAAGCCCGCAAAGGCGAAACCGACCATCTGCTGGGAAGCCTCCTGCTGGGTCGCAATCTGAAGGGCCGCCGGAGCCGCCTGCGCCTTAAGTATCTGGACAGCCGGCAGGAAATCCTGGTCCTCAAAGACGAAAACCGAACCCTCTCCGGTTACAAGGGGCGGCGGCTTTCCATACTGCCTTTGAGCCGGGCCATCGTGCTCTCGCTGACCGGAACTCAATATCCGGCCCGAAGACTGGTAATTCATCAGGGCGAAACGGTCGCCCTGCGCAATCAAATCACAGCCGCCCGAATAAGAATCACTATCGAAGGGATCGGTCTGGCCGTTATCACCTGATGACGGGCCAAAATTCCGAGGGAATTATTAGCTTGTTCCGTCTTTAAGAATTTTGTAATTTGACGGAAATATAGACCCCACAGCGGCAAAATCGTTAGAGGAGCACGAGCATAATTCATGACTATCAAATTTGCCGGCAAAACCGATATCGGCCTCGTCCGAACAACCAATGAAGATTCCATTAATCTTCTGCCTGACAAACAGCTCTTTATTGTCTGCGATGGCATGGGCGGACACAACGCGGGCGAGGTCGCCTCATCTTCCGCCTGTGCCATAATCGGCAGTCTCTACGCTCGTTTCTTCGACCGCCTCCTGTCCGACGAACAACTCCGCCTGCCACGTGTTTTTCCTCCCTCCACCGATGTTTTAACCAAGACCGTCCGGATCGCCAACCATGACATTTACCGGCGCTCCTCCTCCGATTCCTCACTTTCCGGCATGGGCACGACCATCGTCGCCGTAGCTTTCGAAAAAGACATTATCACTCTCCTGCATGTCGGCGACAGCCGGATCTACCGTTTCTTCAACAAAAACCTGACGCCTCTGACTGTTGACCACAGCTGGGCCGCCGAACTGGAACAATCGGAACAGATAACCGCCGAAGAGGCAAAAAATCTGGTCAATCGCAATGTCATTACCCGGGCCCTGGGAGTCAGGGACAGCGTCGAAATCGATGTAGCCGTTCGCAAAGTTATCGACGGCGATATTTATATTTTATGTAGTGACGGTCTCTGCGGCTATATCGAGGATAACGAAATCAGGCAGGTCGTCAAGGGTTGCGGCGATGACCTCGACAAAATCGTGGCCGAGTTAATCCGCATGGCCAATGATCGCGGCGGCATGGACAACGTCAGCGTTATCGCCCTGCAGGTCAACGGCAAAGCCGAAAAATCGGAACATCAGGAAATGGATACCGTGACCGTCGATGGCGAACCGGCCGAATATTATCAGTCCGAGGAGCAATGGGCCTCGTCAGCCTCGGTTCCGGCCGAACCGACGGCCGAAACGGATGTCGAAACCGGAGGAGGATTCGGAAAATTCGCCGCTTTTGCGGTGGTTTTGATTACCATCGCGGTCGTCTTTTATTTCATTTTCAGGGGTTAGACGACCGGGGACGCCCAGTATCACCTCTCTTTTTGTTTGACAAACCGCTTGCGATTTCTATATTGTACAGCCGAAGAAACGTATCAGAAGTAGATGCGCCCATAGCTCAACTGGATAGAGCGTCTGGCTACGGACCAGAAGGTTGGGGGTTCAAGTCCTCCTGGGCGTATTTTTTTATTGGCCCGCTTTTTTAACCCCACATCCATCTCGCCAAACTGAATCTCCGTCAACAGCCTTTAATCATCGGAAAGATGATGCGGAAACAATCGATTATGCGCCGCAAGTCGTTAGTTAATATGGCCCTTCGACAGGCCATAATTTCCCTTGGAATCGGGATGGCGGACGTTTATATTTGATATTTATATCTACAATTGACCCCGAAGGGATCGATTCGCTGGGAAACGGATTTTATGAAAGATCAGAAGGGAGAAAGTTCTATGTCTCGGCTAAAAAGAACCGGCCTTTTCATTCCGGCATTTCTGTCAGCCCTCTTTATTCTCGTATCGGTGTATTCATGCACAGGTCCGGCGCCCAAACCGCCGGTAGCCAAGATCGAACCCAAAACCGATACCATCAACGGTGATATCCGCGTCGATGACTATTACTGGTTGCGAGACCGGGAGAATCCCGATGTCATGGCCTATCTCGAGGCCGAAAACGCCTACACCGACGCCGTCATGAAACACACCGAAACGCTCCAGGAAAGGCTGTTTCAGGAAATGAAAGGCCGCATCAAGGAAACCGATCTGTCGGTCCCGATCAAGGATGATTCCTTCTATTATTATTCCCGGACCGAAGAAGGCCAGCAGTACCGGGTCTATTGCCGCAAGAAAGGCAATCTCGAGGCCCCCGAAGAAGTCCTGCTGGACGAGAACAAGCTGGCCGAAGGTCACGGCTATTTCGCTCTCGGCACCTTCGGCGTCAGTCCCGATCATGAAATGGTCGCCTATTCGACCGACACTTCCGGCAACGAACTCTATACCATCTATTTCATGAACCTGATGACCGGCGACATGCTCGGCGACACTATCCCGGCTACCGACGGCCAGGCCGTCTGGGCGGCCGACAACAAAACCGTTTTCTATACGACGCAGGACGATATCAGGCGACCCTACAAATTCTGGCGCCATTCATTGGGCGGCAAGAATGACGCCCTGGTGTATGAAGAAAAGGACGAACGCTACGGCATTTATCCCGATAAATCCCTCAATAAGGAATACATTTTCATCGGGGCCTACGCCAATAACTCCTCCGAAGTGCAATACCTGAGAGCCGACGACCCCACCGGGAAATTTCAGGTCATTCAGCCGCGCCAGGATATGGTCGAGTATTACATCTATCCCCATGACAAAGATTTTTACATGCTCACCAACGATGACGCCCAGAATTTCAAAGTCATGAAAAGCGCCATTCGCGGCCCGGCGCGGCGGGCCTGGAAAACCGTCGTCGAGAAGCGCGATTCGGTCCTCATCGAACAGATGGTTATGTTCAACAATTACATGGTTCTGCTCGAACGGGAAAACGGTCTGAACCAGCTCCGGGTGACCGATTTCAAAACCGACAAGTCCTATTATATCGACTTCTCCGAACCGATCTATATGGTGGCCCCGTCGGGCAACGCTGAATACAACACCGATCTCTTGCGCTTTACCTATTTCTCGCTGGTCACGCCCCGCTCGATTTTTGACTATAATATGAAAACCCGCGAACGGGAGCTGAAGAAACAATATGAAGTTCTCGGCGGCTATAATCCCGCCGATTACACCTCCGAACGGATCTTCGCCGAGGCTTCCGACGGTGTCAAAATTCCGATCGCTCTGGTTTACAAAAAAGGTCTGAAGCGGGACGGAACCAACCCCTTTTATCTCTACGGCTACGGCTCCTACGGCATCAGCACCGATCCCTATTTCTCCTCCAATCGCCTGAGCCTGCTCGACCGCGGCTTTATCTACGGCATCGCCCAGGTACGCGGCGGCAGCGAATTGGGACGCTGGTGGTATGAGGACGGCAAACTTCTCCACAAGATGAACACCTTCACCGACTTTATCACCTGCGCCCAGTACCTCATCGACCAGAAATACACTTCCCCCAAAGACCTGGTCATCAGCGGCGGAAGCGCCGGCGGATTGCTGATCGGCGCCGTAGTCAATATGCGCCCTGATCTGTTCGATGTCGCCGTCGCCGATGTGCCCTTTGTCGACGTCGTCAATACCATGCTCGACGCCAGCATCCCCCTGACCGTCAACGAATACACCGAATGGGGCAATCCGCAGGAGAAAGAGTATTATGATTACATGATGCAATACTCTCCCTACGACAATGTCAGGGCTCAAAAATATCCCAACATGCTGATCACCGCCGGCCTGAACGATCCCCGGGTGCAGTATTGGGAGCCGGCCAAATGGACGGCCAAACTGCGGGCCCTCAAAACCGACAACAACCGCCTGATATTGAAAGTCAACATGGGCGCCGGTCATGGAGGAGCCTCCGGTCGGTACGACTACCTCAAGGAAATCGCTTTCGAATACGCTTTCATCCTCGACGTCATGGGCATATCCAAATAGGTAATCATCGCCCTTCATACAAAGGGATGACGAATCCGAAGCCGCTCCTCCGATATGGGGAGCGGTTTTTTATTTGGATACGTCGTGAAGATCATGCATTATCCTTGCCAGACGCTTCACGATTGGCTACTTTCCTTCAAGCCTCGATGATGCCGGTGATATGTCCATGATAACTTTTATATATATCATAATCGGTCTAACGCCATGCTGGTTCCTGACCCTGCTGGCCATCGCCTCCTTCCGGGAAAAACGCCCCCGGGCGGCGGCAGTCGGCATTGTCACAGCCATGTTGTACATCATGATATGGTTTGGGCTTTTGATACTTTCCCCTGCTGAAAACCTGCTTCTGATCCCTATAACGGCGGCTATCATGTTCACAGCCGCTTTCTTTATCCCCGTCGGCCGCATCCGGCCGATGGAAATCGGCGCCGTCACCGAACGGGTCGATGAACGGGACATCATGTTTGCCCGCGAGGAATATCATCCGGGATCGGATAAATATGCGGCTTATTATTCCCATAGGCCCGAGAATCGCGACATCGACGACAAGATCCGCGCCTTGCCGGAATTACTCGCTCCCGGCGGCAAGTTCTATGACCCGATCCGATCCCCTTGCACCGATGCCGTATTTGAAGTCATCCATAACCTGATAACCGAGGTCGATGGCCCCGTCGCATCCGATCGCATCGAGGTCGACCCGGCCGCCATGACCTCCCATATCAAAGAGATGGCCGGTCATCTGGGAGCCGATGAAATCGGCATCGCCCGGCTTAACCCCATGTTTGTTTACTCGCATGTCGGACGCGGGCCGGAACCATGGGGAGCGCCGATAGTCAATAATCACCAATTTGTCATTGCTTTTACGCTCGAGATGGACTATGACCGGGTCGAAACGGCTCCGCGACTGCCGATCACCGAAGAAACAGCGGCGAAGTATCTGAAGGGCACCATAATTTCATTGGCGCTGGCTCGATATATCCGCGATCTCGGGTACTCGGCGCGGGCTCATGTTTCAGGAAGCAATTATCAGATAATGCTGCCTCCGGTGGCATACGACGCCGGCCTGGGGGAACTGGGGCGACATGGATATCTCATCTCACCCCGATTCGGCTCCCGTATTCGGCTCGGCGCGGTGACCACCGATTTGCCGCTTATGACCGGCAAACCGATAACTTTCGGAGTCCGGGAATTCTGTGAGAAATGTCTGCGATGCGCTGTCAACTGCCCCTCGTCCTCGATTCCCAAAAATGGCCCATCCGAAGTTCGGGGCGTCAGGAAATGGCCTCTTGAGGTCGAGTCCTGCCTTCGCTACTGGCGCTTGATCGGCACCGATTGCGGTTTGTGCATGAAAGTCTGCCCGTTCAGCCATCCCCCTTCAACGGCGCACAGGATTATCCGTGCCGGAATCAAACGATCACTCTGGGCGCGGTGGTTGTCGGTCCATGGCGAAGAATTATTCTATGGCCGTAAAGCCTCCTGGTGAGACGGCGGCCGCTTCTAATCCAGTCGATGCAGTTCCTGGGGAGGCTCGAAAGCCTCGTCGACATGCTCGAGTATAAACTTCTGAAGCTCCTCCGTGCCCGCCGTCAGAATAAGCACATCTTCGCCCTCTTCATGTTTGATGGCGAGGGTTCCGTCAGCAAGGCCCTTCTTCAACCATTCCGGATTGAAAAACGACAGCGCCAGTATATTCTCCTCAATCGAAACCCGGGCGAACGAATGAGCAGGAATCAGGTGGCTCATGAGCAATTCATTGGCGTTGTCCGGTTCTTCCGGATAAAAATCAAGAAAAGTATATTTGCCCAGTTTGACGAGATGAGCATCAAATATGGCGTCCTTCTCGGGATCAATCGTTACTGACAATCTTGTTTTTTTCTTCACGGCGTCTTTCAATTGCGTCTCGATCTCATCCCCGACAATTGTCAGGCGATAAGCCTGCTCTCCCGCCTGCTCAAATATCCAGAGTTGGTCCTGCTCTTCGGGCGCATACCATTGGCCGACCAGCATCGGGTCGGCGACCAGGTCCTTCTCGGTGTAAAGGGGATGCACAGATAAAGCCCAGCACCCGGACATGACTAATAGCGTCAGCCCGGCCGCGAAATATTCCAATTTCTTGATCATTGACGTTCCCTCCTCCGGCATGCGTTCGTTCGGCCACCCGTCTCATACCTTTTTAAATATACGAAAAACCGGCTCGTTTGGCTCATTTTAATGGATTATTTCCGCCCCGGTGTTTTTATCTTGTCCCCACCTCGCTCAATCCGAATATTGAATCCGTATAATTCTCAGGAGAAATAGCTATGTTCAAAAAAATTGTCGTATGGACTATCATTATCATCGTTGTCGTGCTGGTGGCCGTGGTGCTCGCCCGCAACCTCATCGTCAAAAAGGCCGTGGAAGAAGGCGGCGATTACGCCCTGGGCGTCGAAACCAAACTCGGTTCGGCCGATCTGGCCCTGACCGGCAGTAGCCTGAAATTGAAAAATTTTCAGGTCGGCAATCCCGAGGGTTTCAAGGCCGGCGATTTCATGGCCATCCGCCTCGGCATCCTTGATGTTGAATCGGGGTCGGTCTTCAGCCATGAGGTTGTCGTCGATTCCCTCGTGCTCGACGGTATCGATTTCAATTTCGAACAGATTGACGCCAAGGGCAACTTTGCGGCCATCCTCGACCATATAAAAAAGCTCGACCTGGGATCGTCCTCGGAAAGCGACCAGAAATTCCGTATCAAACAGGTTTCCATCCGCAACATCAGCGTCGCCGCTTCGCTTACCTTGCTGGGCAAAGAGCAGTATTCAAAGACCTTTACCGTGGAAAATATCTCCCTGCAAAACATCGGCGGCGATAACGGCGCGACCATAGGGGATATAACCGCCCGGGTCCTCAAGGCCGTCATTTCCAAAGCCGCCGTAACCGGGCAGAACCTGCTACCCGGTGGGTTTGGTCAGAATCTCGATCAATTGAAGGATAAGACGGTGCAGGAGGTCGAATCCAAAGTCTCCGAAGATCTCAAAAAAGTCGGCGGTTCGCTCATCAAGGGAAAGAAATAAACCGCCGCCGTCGCATCCCTTTGACTCGAATTTTTACAATTGCTTTCACTCGGGCGGGACGCCGAAATCATCCGGCGCCCCGCTTAAGATCCAATTTTCTTGTTATATGGTCACGATGTTTTGCGGCCTTTGACCAGTGAATGTCCGGTCGCCAGACCGAAAATAAAACCGACGATGATCAAAATTCCCAGGGCGAAAGTGATATCGCCGGGAGCCCGCAACCATTTGAAAACCGTCAGGGTCGGCGAATACAGGTACTCGCTGCTTCGCGCATACCAGTAGCCATGTTCGACCGAGGCCCAGGTCTGCAAAAACCCCACCGGCAGGAGACTGAATAAAACCATCATCCCCAGGCCGCCGTTGATGGCCCAGAATCCAGTCTTGATGATTCCGTCTTTCCATTCGGAACGGACATACAGCACCCGCAGGCAGAAAAGCATCAACCCGATGCCGAGCATGCCGTAAACCCCGAACAGGGCCGTATGGGCATGGACCGGCGTGGTGTTGAGACCCTGCATGTAATACAAAGCTATCGGCGGGTTAATCATGAAACCGAACAACCCGGCGCCGACCATATTCCAGAAGGCCACCGCCACAAAAAAGAAAATCGGCCATTTATATTTATGGGCCCAGGTGGTCGCCCGCGACATTCGAATATTTTCCCAGGCCTCGAACCCGATCAATGTCAGGGGCACCACTTCCAGGGCGCTGAATACCGAACCGAGGGCGATAACCACAATCGGCGTGCCGCTGAAATAGAGATGATGCAGGGTGCCGATAATGCCGCCGGCGAGAAATATGGTCGTCGAAAACAGCACTGCCTTATTGGCCGTCTTGAGCCTTATAAGCGACAGCCGCGCAAACAGGAAGGCAATGACTGCCGTGGCGAAGACCTCGAAGAATCCTTCCACCCAAAGATGCACCACCCACCAGCGCCAATATTCGACCATGGATAAATGCGTATGCTTGCCCCACATCAATCCGGCTCCGTAGAAACCGGCGATGGCGGCCGTAGAAATGAAAAAGATTGTCATCAACGGCTTTTGTTCGCCGCCTTGTCTAATCGCTTTCAAAACACACCGCCCTACCAGATACAGCCAGAGTAACAGCCCGATCAGCAAGGCGATCTGCCAGACCCGCCCCAGATCGACGTACTCATATCCCTGATGTCCGAAGTAAAACCATGTATCGCCGCCCAGGTAGCCTTTCACACTCAGCCATTCGCCGATCATGGAACCGAAAACTACCACTACCAGAGCGCCGAATAGAACATTGACGCCCAGCCGCTGTCCCTTCGGCTCCGAACCGCTCACGAGAGGGCCGATAAATAACCCCGCCGCCAGCCAGGCGGTCGCAATCCAGAAAATCCCCAACTGAGTGTGCCAGGTGCGTGTGATGGTGTATGGCAGCCATTTTGCGAGGGGAATACCGTAAAAAGCGGTTCCCTCGACCCCATAATGAGCCGAAATGACACCCATCATCATTTGAAGCAAAAACAGCGCCGCCACGACCCAGAAGTATTTGACCACCGCCAATTGCGAAGGCGTAGCCTTGAAAGACAACAGCGGATCCTCGACGGGAAGCGCTTCCGGCAACGACTCCCTTTTCTGCGCCGCGTGATACCAGACCAGGACGCCGATTCCACCCAGCAGCATAATTATACTAAAACCGGTCCAAATAATGGCGTCGCTGGTCGGCTTATTGTCGATCAACGGCTCATTGGGCCAGTTGCTGGTATAGGTGATATTACTGTGGGGTCGATTGGTCGAGGCAGCCCAGGCGGTCCAGAAAAAGAACGACGCCAGATTCCTCATTCTCGTCGGATCGGTCACGATCCCCTCAGGCATGGCATAAGCTTCATGCCCGTTCGCAAAAATGTCCTGATAATAGGCCAGGTTATGTTCGAAGGCCTCCTTGAAAATCGGAGCCAGGACAATGTTGCGCGTGTCGGGATTGTAAGTGTTGGTTTTGACTAACTCCTTGAGGCGTTCGCGTAGCAGGGCCTGCTGTTCGCCGGTGGCATTCGCGTATTCCGCGCCAAAATCCTGAAAAGACCATTTATTTAAAATAAAGACACATTCGCGATGTAACCAGTCGGCCGTCCAGTCGGGCGCCACATAACTTCCATGGCCCCATACCGACCCCAACTCCATGCCGCCCAGCGCGCGCCAGACATCCTGCCCCTCAAGCACCGCCCCCCGGGCAACGATGACCTGCCCGTCGGTCGTGATCACCTGATCCGGAATCGGCGGTTTCTCCTGATAAATCCTGAAACCGGCCCATCCCAAAACTATGAACGAAATGACCAGGACGGCTATAAAGGCAATCCATAATCGTTTCATACTTCATCCCTTTCCTGCAATATCCAATCTCGTCAATATCACTTTCGCATCACCATCGCGCTTCAATGGTGGCAGCCCGGAGCCCCGGCATTGGCTTCGTCGAATGGCACCTCATATTTCCGGGCCAGCGAATGAGCTATCTCCATATATTTCTCATGAACTCCTTCCCCGATTTCCTCAGCTTCGACCTTCTCGAACTGGTCGAGAAGCTTTTGTTGATCTTCCTCGGAAAGAGTCCTGTCGGCCATGGGAAAAAGGATATTATCCTCCTTTATAATATGGTTACGAAGCAAGGCCGCATAACCGCGAGCGTGTTTCGTGAAATTTTCCAATTCCCCGGTTTCACCCTGCGCCGCGCCCGTAATACTATCGGACATCCCCCTGACAAAAGCCCGCCCCTGTTCATGTTCGCTTTTCATTACGGCCACCGGGCCGCCCTCGGAGGGAAAACCCTTTTCGATCATCATCGGAAACAATCGGGCCTCTTCCTTGCCGTGATGGCAATGATCGGCGAAGCCCCTGATGAATTCCACCGCATCGCTCGCCGCCGGCCCGTCCAGACGCCCTTCCGCGTTGGCACGCTCGGTCATCCGCTCCAAACAGGTGATAACGACTTCTATGATGCGATGTTCGCTTGAGAGAATCTGTGTCGGTTTCATGATTTACTCCTTTATATATATTCGCATGTTGTTATCCTATTACCCTCCAAAAAAAACTCATTTTGGACGGCTCGGATTGTGTTTGGCTATGTCCGCAATAGTCGTTTCTTTCAAAAAACGCAAATACTCTTCCCTGATTTTAGACCACTGGTCATGCACCGCGCAGGGCGATTTGCCGGAACAACTCTTCCGGCCCAGAAAACACCCCTGCCAGCGGCTGACTTTGTCGATCGGCTCCACGATATCATAAAGGGTGATTTTGCCGGCCGATCGGGCTAATCGAAAACCGCCTCCGAAACCCTTTTGCGATTCCAGTACCCCGCCCATGGCCAGCTGTTTGAGGAGCTTACTGAGATAATTGCCGGGAGCCCCGACTTCCCGGGCAATCTGGGCCGCGCCCATATATTCCCCCTCTTCCAGCCCCGCCAGGGCCGCCAGGGCCAATGTCGCATGTACGCCGGTTTTTGAAATCATGTTAATATCCTCTAATCACATGTCAATATATTATTATACGTCGGCCTGTCAAGAACAAACCTTAAAAAAAACAATATTTTTTCGTAATTCCTGAAAAACCGCCCGCCAATGACCAACCGGCGGGAGTTTTTTCCTTTTAATTGATAACCGGTTGTTGAGATATTACCATAGTTGCAGGGAAATTGAGGAAAAGTTGACGTGAATACCATCGAATTCACCCTCCTGATCGGCGCCGGCTCTCTGATCGCCGGATTTCTGGGCGCCCTGACCGGTCTGGGCGGCGGGATAATTATCGTTCCCCTGCTGACCCTGGTTTTCGGCGTCGATATCCGCCTGGCCATCGGAGCCTCTTTGGTCTCGGTCATCGCCACATCCTCGGGCGCCGCCGCCGCCTTTGTCAAAGAGGGTTTTTCCAACATCCGCGTCGGGATGTTTCTCGAAATCGCCACCACCATCGGCGCCATTTGCGGCGCTTTTCTTCATCCCAAATTTTCGGCCGGTTTGCTGGCGGTCATTTTCGGCCTGGTTCTCATCTATTCGGCCATTATTTCACTTCGGCCCAAACGCGACAAATACGCCGTCATGCCCCGCGACCGGCTGGCCGAATTCCTGCGGGTGGATGGCTCCTATCCCGGCCCCGAGGGCCGGGTCGAATACCATGTTCATCATATCCCCCAGGGGTTCGGGTTGATGTACATCGCGGGCGTTTTGTCGGGACTTCTCGGAATCGGTTCCGGGGCGATGAAAGTGCTGGCCATGGACCGCGTCATGCGGATACCGTTCAAAGTCTCCACCACCACCAGCAATTTCATGATCGGCGTTACGGCCGCCGCCAGCGCCGGTGTCTACCTGTCAAGCGGCTATATCCGTCCCGGATTAGCCATGCCGGTCATGCTGGGCGTAGCTCTGGGCGCCCTGCTGGGAGCCAAGGTGCTGGTCCGGGCCCCGACGTCGAAAATACGCCTGGTATTCAGCGTGGCGATTATCCTCATGGCCATCGAAATGATCTACAACGGCGTCGCGGGGAATCTGTAATATGGCCGACGCGCAGATCAAAAACCCGGATGAACGGCTGGACCTGACCATCGGCCGTCTGCTCCGCTATGGCCTCTTTCTTTCCGCCGCGATTGTCGTCATCGGGGCGCTGGTGTACTTGATCAAGCATGGCTCGGAGGTTCCCGACTACACTGACTTCAAGATGGCTCCGGCATCGTTAAGGCGCCCCGTCAATATCATCGATCAGGCCCTGCATTTTACCGGTCACGGGGTTATCCAGCTCGGCCTTTTGCTTTTAATCGCCACCCCCGTCGCCCGCGTCTTCTTTTCGGTTTTCGCTTTTTTCCGTCAGCGCGATTATCTTTACACTGTCATCACCCTGATCGTTCTCCTGATTTTGCTTTTCAGCCTTTTCCTCGGCAAATTATAGACGGATTCTTCAGGTTCGGCACAATGATCGGCCGACCGCCACCGGTCGAATGGATATAAATCCCGTTGCTTTAAAGAATCCATTCCCGCAATTTCACCGGGAAGAAATTCGAAATCCGCCGGTATTTCTATTACAACAACCGATAATCCAAATTTCCACTGAAGGAGGTTATCATGAAAACCATGACGTCCAAATCGATTCTTGCCGGGCTGGCCTTGATTATACTCATCGGCCCTTCATTCGCGTCCGGCTCCGAAATCAAAGCCGACGCTCCCATCACCGCCGTCACCGTCTATCCCGACCGCGCCATGATAACCCGCTCGATTACTCTCGATCTGGCCGCCGGGGATCATACCGTTGTCATCGATAATCTTCCGGTCGGCGTCCTTGACGATTCCTTCCGTGGCTCTCTCCAAGGCGGTCAGGCCATCCTTCTTGGGCTCAATTACCATATTGTCCGCCATACCGAAATTCCCCAGGCAAAGGTGGCTGAATTGGATGAGCGCATTTATAACCTCGAAAATTATGAGCGTCTGGGGATCGTCAACCGCAAAGAGATCTTCGAACAGCAGAAAAAGATACTGCTATCGATCGGATTCAAATCGGGACAAGAGATGTCGGAACAGATGGACAAGGGCGGTCTCGATATTGCTCAATGGCATCAGGCTTTTGATTTCGTCGGCGAAGCCATGAGGGCCGTCAATGATTCCCTCAGCGTCGTAAAACGGGAACTGGATATCCTCGACAGACAATTGGCCAAATTGAAAGGGGATCGAGGCGCCTTCTCCGGCCAGCTTTCCCTGCAAACCAAAACCGTGGAACTTGAGGTGCGCCAAATCAGGACCGGAACTGCGACGGTCGAACTGGATTATGTTATCGGCGGCGCCGGGTGGCGTCCAATTTACGATGCCCGCCTCAACGAAGAAACTGACAAGGTCGATTTTGCGGCCTTCGGCGAAGTCGCTCAGAAGACCGGAGAGGACTGGAATGAGGTGGAACTGGTTCTTTCGACTTCCCGTCCCGCTCTTGGCACCGGGCCGGGCGCACTGGCCCCGTGGTTTCTATCACTTTTCGCCCCCCCGTCACGCAATATGATTATGTCCGCGCCGGCTGCCACGGTCGATGATCTCCTGCAACGAGAAACCGGAATTACTACCGATTCTGATGGCGTATTGAAAATACGCGGCGGCCGTTCCGGCGAAACCTCCTATCTGATCGATGGCGTCAATTTCTCCGATCCGCTTGCCGGCGTCGTTTCCTCGAACTACAACACCGCCTTCAAAGTCACCCGCAAAATAACGATACCGTCGGGTGAAGAGTCCGTCCGGGCGCCGATCGGTGAATATTCTCTGAAGAGGCATATTGACAACATCTGCCGGCCCCGAAACCGCCTTGGCGTCTTTCGCCTGGCCACAATCACCAATCAAGATAAAGCTCCCCTCCTGCCGGGTCGAGTGGCCATCTTCGCCGGTTCCGACTTCCTCGGCAATACTAATCTGGGAAAATTCATCGCTTCCGGTCAGGAATTCGATCTTCCCTTCGGACGCGATAACAATATTGAAGTCGAACGAGAAATAACCAACGATACCAGAGCCCAAAAGGGCGACAAGGTCCGCATCGATCAGACCATCAAAATCACCCTGACCAACAACGGCCGCGAGGAGAGCGAGGTCGCTGTTGAAGAAATTCTTCCCGTTGCCCGCGACCAGCGCATAAAAGTCGATATTCGGGATATCCAACCCCAATTGGACGAATCCTCCGAATCCGCTCCCGATCGGGCCGTCTGGACCGTCAGCCTGAAATCCGGCGAAACCCGGACGATTACCTATTCCTACCGGATCGAATATCCCTCAGATATGCGACTGCAGGGGATTTAATCCGATCTCCCGCCCCAAAATTAAGCCTCTCTGGAACCGACGCCACAGCCCCTCCATCAGGCGGCCGATGATAGCCATCGGCCGCCCATTTATATTGTCTGGCCTACATGGCAAATGGAATTCTCCTGCCCTGACCCGAAAATTCTTTACAATTGACACCATTTTTGACGCCCGATTTAATCCAATTATGCCTGAAAAACGTACGAAGATAAATACGTATAACTGATGTCAGCGATAGAGCGGCCCGACCGGTATGACCGGGCGCGCCCACGCCAGATTATGACATTTGGGAATGACATAAATTTTACGACGCCTTGATGAGGGATGGTACCATGCATAAGACTGATAAACCGGGGGGCGATGGGGAAAGGGAAGATGTTCACGCCATCAGCACCACTCTGATTGAGTTGGCGCATGAGGAAAACAGGCTCACCAACAATCTGATTAGACTGGCTGAGAAAAGAAATGCCGCCGCCGATTTGCGCACCGCGTTGTCGGAAGAGCGGACCAAACTGGTGCGCGAACAGACCGGCCTCAGCGACAAGAATACGAAACTGGCCGAACGCCGCACCGAACTTTCCGAAAAACGCACCGGGCTGGCCGATGATCGCACCGAATTGTCGCACGAACGTACCGACCTGGCCTGGAATCGAACGGCTTTTTCCGTCGAAAGAACAGCGCTGGCCGAAACGAGGAACGAGCTGGCTGTACGGCGCACCGATTTCTCCTGCTATCGTTCCCTGCTCGCCCGAGGGCGAACGGAACTGGCCTTTATGCGCACCGGCCTGGCCCTTCTGACCTTCGGCTTCGTCCTGATGAGATACTTCGGCCTTGGATACTGGTCGATTCTGGACGGCGGCCTGATCCTGATCGGCGCCTCGTTCACTATTGTCGCCACCCGGCAACTGATCGGCACCACTCGATGTAAACGGCGCTTCGACCGCCGGCTCAAATCGTACCTGATGCTGGAACTGGAGGGTAATGCCGGCCCAAATTGACAATTTAGGTCCTTACCTTCTAAACCAATTGATATGGATTATTGACAACTCAAACTGTTATTAATATCCCCGGTTTAGTAAAAGTCAGGCAGGCCTTGAATGAAGATGAACTTAGGATTAATTTTTCTTACCATATGCGCCGTCTGGATCGTGTCGGAATTAACGCTCCTGATTTGGTTTCGTGCCCGCACCGATAGCCAAAACCGCGATCAAGGCTCATTGAAATGGCTCAATATCGTTATCTATACCTGCGTCACGTTGGCTGTTATTCTTGGATTCCTGCGCATCGGAGCTGTCAATATACCTGGCCCCGTCATCCCTTGGGTAGGGTTAACTCTGATCGTGCTAGGTCTTATCATTCGCTGGGTCGCAATCCTGACCCTCCGCCGCTTCTTCACGACCAATGTCGCCATTCAATCGGGTCACCGCCTTATCCGCACCGGCCTCTATCGCATCATCCGCCACCCCTCCTATACTGGTTCCCTCGTCTCCTTTTGGGGACTGGGGCTGGCCTTCTCCAACTGGCTGTCTTTCATCGTCCTGGCCGTGCCGATAACAATCGTCTTTCTGAAACGGATAGGGGTCGAAGAACAGGCCCTGCTCTCGGCCTTCGGCGAAGAGTATGTGAATTATCGCCAAACCAGCCGGGCTCTTCTGCCCTGGATTTATTGACCCGGGCGATGCCTGGCGACACGGGCCAAACCCGATTCGCCTTGACATCGGTTCCTGAGCGCAATAAATTAATGTCGATATAAAGTTCAAAATTTCCAGTCCGACAGCGCCCATCTCAACCGGGAGGCCCCTCATGGATCCGGGTAAAATCATCTTCATCAACGGCGTCTCCAGTTCCGGGAAAACCTCTTTGGCGGTCGCGTTGCAAAAACGGCTGACCGAGGATTTCCTTCACCTTCAGTTGGATGGCTTTATCGAAATGCTCCCTCGCACCAACGATCTCGATTTGTTCTATATGATGGTGGACGGCATGAACCGGTCTATCGCGGCCATGACCGAGGCGGGTAACAATCTCATCGTTGACCATGTCCTGATAGATAAATCCTGGATGGATCAGTGCCTCGAACTCCTCGGAAACCGCTATGTCCTCTTCGTCGGCCTGCAATGCCCGCTGGAGGAACTCGAACGACGGGAACGGGAGCGCGACAGCCGTCGCCAGGGTTTTGCCCGAGCGCAGATCGAGAATATCAACAATGGCAAGATATACGATCTCGAATTGGACACCCACCTGCTCAGCGTGGAGCAATGTGTCGATCAGGTGCTCGACTTCTACCTGAACCGACGTCCGTCGGCCTTTGCCAAAATGATAACCACCGCGGGATCGACCGATTGAAAATCGGCTTCGATTGAATAAGGTCGAATTTTTGGAACGAAACAAGACTGCGCCTGCATCGTATCAAGTATTATAGTCGGTTATTAGCCCTCAAACCGCATGGGAGGATATCATGAGCGAAACGCCGTTATATGTCTCAAAATCGACGGCCCGGAGCCTCTGGCAGGAGTACCGGATTTATAAGGATCATGTCGAATTTGCGACCCATCTGGGCACCATCTCGATACCGTTCGACAGTATCGAGCGCATTGAGGTGCGGGAATCCGATGTCAAGGGGCTCCTCAAGGGCGACCTTCAGCTTAAAGGATTCCGTCCGGCCCTGAAAATTGACTGGGCCAACTTCCAGGAGCATGTAGTCCTTGACCGCAATGAAGGCTTCTGCAAGCGATTCCTGTTCACGCCCGAAAATCCTCAGGAATTCAAGACCGTCCTTAACCGGTGCCTTGATGATTACAAAAAATAGATAGAGGTCTCTAACGGCGCCGCCATTCTCTGGCTAAAATCCCGTATGCATAGACATCGTTCCAGCGATGTCCCAAATAACATCCCTCTCGCCAGGTCCCCTCGTGGGTGAATCCGGATCGTTCCAGCAACCTGATGGAAGCGGCGTTTTGACTATGGACAACAGCATAGACACGATGGAGTTTTAACTCCCCGAAGGAAAAACCGAGAACCAGCTCAAGCGCCTCTCGCGCCAGGCCTTTTTTCCAATACCGCTTTCCGATCCAGAATCCCACTTCGGCATTGCTATCCTTGAAGTTAATATTTTGCAAACTCATAACGCCGATTATGACGCCTGACTCGGAAAGTTCGATGCCAAAATCATAGGATAGGTTCCGCCGCCTTTGACGATTGGCCTCTCTCAACCACTTTTTGGCATTGTCAATTGTATATGGGAATGACAGCTTGGGCATAAATCGGCTCACCTGCCTGTTATTGGCGTTTCGCACCAACGACGCAATATCGGACGGCCCGACCCGTCGAAGACTCAATCGGTCAGATTTTAGTAGGGGATAATTCATTCGATTAAGCTATTACGAAAACCGCCTCAAAGCAACCTTTTTAAGAGCGCGAGGCCCGGTAGCTGGTCCGGGTCTCGGCTTTGGCTTGCGTAAACGCCTCTGCCCCATTATATTTTCATAATGAGCCATGAAAACGCACCTCTGAACGATGATGATATCGGTGCTCCGTCGTCGAACCACGAGATCGAACGATCGGAAATTGATCGCCGCATCCGGGCGTATCAAAAACAACTTCGCCGCCTGGCCTCCGAACTTTCCTTGGCGGAGGCGCGCGAACGCCGAGAAATCGCCTCCGACCTTCATGACCACATCGGTCAGGCGCTGGCCTATGTATCCCAGAAGGTCACCACCCTTCGTGGAAACGCCGTCTTTTCCGGGATGGAGGACGATATTTCCGAGATAATCTCGATCCTGGGTCAGACTATTCGCTATACTCGCGATCTCACCGTCGCTATCAGCCCTCCGGTCCTCTATGAACTGGACTTGTCGGCCGCCATCGACTGGCTGGCCGAACGAGCCTTTCACCGATACGGTCTCAAAGTGTCGTCGTCTCAATCGGGAACGCCCCTCGAGGTTTCCGAAGCCATTAAGGTGTTTACTTTTAAATCCGTTCAGGAGTTGATTACGAACGCCGCCAAACATGCCCGCGCCAATCAGGTGAATATCCACACCGATTGGACAGACAACCGCATCGTCATTGTCGTCAGCGATGATGGCCGGGGATTCGATATGACTACATTAGAAAATGCCCTGTCCTCCGATTGTTGTTTCGGGCTTTTCAGTATCCGCGAAAGGCTGTCTTATATAGGCGGCTCTCTCGATATCGACTCGGCCCCCGGAAAAGGCGCCCGCATATCGATTTCCACCCCATACAAAATAGCATCCGGGGGTGAAATTGATTAAAATTCTCCTGGCCGATGACCATAAGCTACTGATTGACGGACTTCGTTCCTTATTGGAAAAAAAAGCCGATATCGAAGTTGTCGGCGTGGCCCAGGACGGTCTGGAAGCCGCCACTCTCGCCGCCCGGCTCAAACCCGATATTATCCTCCTCGACATTTCCATGCCTCGGTTGAACGGCATCGACGCCGCCAGAAAAATACTTGATGAAATACCTGATGCGAAAATCATCATCCTCTCAATGCACGCCGATATGAGATTTGTTCGGGAATCACTGCGAATCGGCGCCCGCGGATACATCCTCAAAGAATCGGCCGCCCGTGAAGTTTTCGAGGCCATCGACGCCGTCACGAAGGGTGAGTTATTCTTCAGCGTTTCCGTCCGTGAACAGGTGCTCCGCAACTATGTCAAATGGGTGCGCGAAGGCGACCCTATACCCGCCTCGCCGCTGAGCGGCCGGGAACGGGAAGTCCTTCAGCTTCTGGCCGAAGGCAAATCCACCAAAGACATAGCGGGACTGCTCTTCATCAGCGTGAAAACGGTCGAAAGCCATCGCAAACAGATCATGGACAAGCTGGACCTCCAGAGTATCGCCGAATTGACCAAATATGCCATCCGCGAAGGACTGACCCGGCTCGATTAGGCTCGGGCTCGTGCACCCACCTAAGGTATTTAGCACCCGATAATCAGGATATTCCCTATTTTAGAATTCGCCGGCGTCGGGCATATTTATCTCAATAAAGTCTGGAGGGATAATATGTTCGACACTGGTAACACCGGATTTATGCTGGTCGCCACCAGCCTGGTTATGCTGATGACACCGGGTCTGGCTTTCTTCTATGGCGGTCTGGTGGGACGCAAAAATGTTCTCTCGATCATGATTCAGAGTTTCGTCTCGATGGGCGTAACGACGATTCTCTGGTATGCCGTCGGTTTCTCGCTTTGTTTCAGCGGCGGAGAAGGCGGCATCATCGGCAATCTTGATATGGCCTTTCTGAATGGCGTCAATCCGATGACGCCTTTCGGCGACGGGCAGATACCGATGCTGGTTTTCTTCTCCTATCAGATGATGTTCGCGATCATCACCCCCGCTCTGATCACGGGCGCTTTTTCCAATCGTGTTCGTTTCCCTGCCTATCTGATGTTTCTTGTCGCCTGGCTTCTACTGGTTTATTTCCCGTTCGTCCACATGATCTGGGGCGGCGGCCTTCTGGCCGAGTGGGGCGTGCTTGACTTCGCCGGCGGCATCGCCGTGCACAACATCGCCGGTATGGCCGCACTGGCCTCCATCCTCTTCGTCGGCCGACGAAGGGTAGCCGAAAAGGGGCCGCATAGTATTCCTCTGGTAGCACTCGGCACCGGCTTGCTCTGGTTCGGATGGTACGGCTTCAACGCCGGGAGCGAACTGCGGGTCGACGCCATCACCGCTCTGGCGTTTGTAAATACCGACGTCGCCGCCTCCTTCGCCGCCATAACCTGGCTGGTTCTCGAATGGACTCTGATGAAAAAACCGAAATTCGTCGGCTTGCTGACCGGCGCGGTGGCCGGGCTGGCCACGATTACCCCGGCGGCCGCCTATGTTACCACCGGATCGGCAGCCATCATCGGCATCAGCGCCGGTATTATCTGTTATGCCGCCGTCAGCCTGAAAAATAAACTTCACTGGGACGACGCACTCGATGTTTGGGGGGTCCACGGCGTCGGCGGCGCACTGGGTATCATTATGCTCGGTTTATTGGGCAGTACCGCCTTCAATCCGGCCGGCGCCAACGGCCTTTTCTATGGCGGCGCCGATTTCTTCTTCAAGGAATTGGTGGCTATCCTGGTTTCGTCGGTGTATGCTCTGGTCTTCACCTATGTCATGCTCTGGATAATCAACAAGATTGTCACCGTCAAAACCACCGAGGCGGAGGAAACGACTCTGGACCAGTCCCTCCACGGCGAAAGCGCTTACGAATATTAATTAGCAACCGCGGAGAAACCGATTATGTCGAAAAAACAGGCCTTCAGGATATCGCTGTTTATATTCCTGACGATGCTATCGACGATAAATGTCGTCGCTGAAAACGGGATCGCCGTCAATACCTCTCTCGATTTGTACAACCGCTACATCTGGCGCGGCCTCGATATCGCCCATACCCCTTCGCTCCAGCCGACCTTGTCCGTCGCCGGCCGGGGTTTGGAACTGGGCGCATGGGGCGCCTATACGCTGTCCAATGACGCCTCGGCTTCCGATGAAATCGACTTCTGGCTGAGTTATACCCATGCCATCGAGGATAAACTCTCCCTGACCGCCATCGCCACCGACTATTATTTCCCCAACGCCGGAATTAAATTCTTCAACTTCAATAACTATAATGCGGTTATCGACGACACCATCCCCGACCCCGGTGCTCATACCCTCGAGATCGGCCTGTCGATCACCGGGCCGCCCTCATTCCCGGCGGTGTTATCGGGTTATGTCAATGTCTATAATGACGCCGGTTCCAATGCCTATTTCCAGATTGACTACCCGGTCGTCCTCAATGAGACCGACCTGACTTTCTTCTGCGGCGCCGCCGCCGGCAGTAAGGACAACCCCGACTACTACAGCGCCGACAAATTTTCGGTCATCAACGTCGGTGTCACGGCCCTGAGGGAAATCAAGGTCTCGGACAGCTTCTCTTTGCCGTTGACCGTCTCCTTTATCGTAAACCCGAAAGCGGAAATCTCTTACCTGCTGGCGGGAGTGAGTTTTTAGGCGATCGAGAGAGGTTAAATGACCTGCGGTTATCAACGACGGCCCCCTATAAAGCACGGGGCCGTCGTTGCCTATCAATACAAGTCGCTCTCCCGACTCCTGCTAACATTTCCCCCTTTGTGAGCTTCAGACCAGAAAGCCCATCCCGAGCCTGAAATTTGGGTTCGTTCTGTCAATTTAGGGGGTCCCCATCATTCCCTCCCCCGATTTCAATTTGAATTTATGGCATAGTCGCCTGAGACCGGTATGGTTTCGATTATCCTGCATGATATTGTCCTTATCGTTTATATTTCCTTCCTATAAACCGCGCCATTTTCTTAATCACCATAGATTTTACGTCGATTTTGACCGCCCACCGCCCCCGGCTTTTCATTTGAAAACCAGACCACAGGTCCTGACCACCCGGCGCACGGCCTGTGCAATAATTCAAACGGTTGGAAGCACCAGACACTAACATGCAATAATAGCAATAAGTTACGGGAATTCAAGGGTCTGGTGTTTTCCCTTATTATCGCTTATTTGGGCCAATTCTGTTAGAAAAATGTCAGAAAGAGGTGTGAATTTAGCGCATAAATAAGACTTTTTTTATCTGCATTGAACACGTATATTACTATAGGTCAGGGTTCTCAACAAATTCCAAAAATTAAGGATCTACAATTGTCTGATTCAAAAGATGATTCAAAAAGAGATCAAATTGATCAAGGCCGACAAGATAATGATGAGACCAGGACTTCTCATCCTAAATTTCCAGGCTGTAAACTTGAGCCACATCATCCCAAGAAAATTGGCCAGTATCTCATTAAACGGGTTATTGCCTCCGGTGGCATGGGAACCGTTTTTGAAGCATTGCAGGAAAACCCGAAAAGGCCGGTTGCGGTAAAAATAGTAAAAAGTAGTCTGGCTGATGATAGTGCCGTACGCCGACTGGAATACGAAGCCCAGCTCTTAGCCCATCTCAGACACCCGGGGATTGCCCAAATTTATGAAGCCGGTTCATATGATGATAACGGAAGTCAAACTCCGTTCTTTGCGATGGAGTATATCCCCAATGCAAGAACAATAACCGAATATGCCCTTGAGAATAAATTAAAAAGTGGTCAGCGCCTTGAATTATTTTTGCAGGCCTGTGATGCCATACACCATGGACATCAGCGAGGTATTGTGCATCGTGATTTAAAACCTTCAAATATCTTAGTCGACTCAAGTGGCCGGGTACGGGTAATAGATTTCGGTGTTGCTCGGGCAACCGATGCTGATATGAAGCAAGCTGCCGGGCTTACGAATTATGGACAAATTGTCGGTACTGTGCAATATATGAGCCCGGAACAATTCGATGCGGACCCGCATGACATTGATATTAGAAGTGATGTGTATGCTCTTGGGCTCATTTTATATGAACTTCTCTCAGGAAGTTTACCGTATACGACTTCTTCAGATAAAATCTTTGACTTTGCATCTGAAGTTCGGGAAGGCAGGACAATTCCAATAGGAACAAAAAATTCATCATTCAAAGGTGATTTAGAAGCGATTATTATGAAGGCGATGCATCGGGACCGAGAATATCGTTATCAGTCAGCCTTTGGGCTGGCACAGGATATTCGGAGATTTATCAATGGTGATGCCGTGATCGCCACCAGCCCTGGTCTTGGCTACCAAATAAAGATATTTGCCAGAAAAAATAAATTGGTTATCGGGCTGGTTGGGGCTGTCTTTGTTTTGCTTTTGGCAAGTGTCATTGTTACATCTTCACTGCTTGTAAAAGTTGACAAAGAAAGGGAGCGAGTTGCATCAGAGTCTGAAAAAGCAAAAAAGGCCAATGTTTTCCTCGCTAACATATTCGAAACAGCTGTCCCGCTAGGCTTTGGTGATCCGGTTCCCATAAGTCGTTTGTTAGACGAGTCATCAAAGATGCTTGATGGCGCGTTTCCTGATGACCCCGAAATAGAATCAGATATCAGACACTCTCTTGGCCTGGCCTACTACTGGTGTGAGAAAAACGACGATGCTCGAGAGCACTTAAATCGCGCTTTATCACTAAGGAAAGCAACTTTGGGAGATTTGCACCCAAAGACAAAAGAAACTCTGGAAGCTTTGACTGGGCTAAACACTATTACGGGGGATTATCAGGAAAATCTTGGTATCTGCAAAGAGATTTGTAGAATAGATAGTCTAAATTATGGGGCGGGGGATGAACACACACTTTCTTCTCAGTTGGTTCTAGTTGATGGGCTTGAAAAGCTTGGTAAGATTACTGGTGCTTTGAAACTGGTGAGGAGCACTAAGGAAGCTTACCTTAGTGAGAACTCAGATAATTTAAAGCTGGGGAATAAAATTGATCGAGATTTGGCGTGGTTCTTACTCCAAAGCGGGCAATTAGATGAAGCCGAGAAAATAGCAAGAGACAATTTCGAATTAGCAACCACCAAAATTGAAGATGGTTCTTATACTGAGGATAGCAAAAGTGCACTGGCCGCTACCTTGATTTCCCAGGGGAAATTGGACGAGGCTACGAAGTTGTATGGGAATTTTCCGACCTATCCCGGCTTGGACAAAGAATTCGACATTCAAGGGAACTTCAATCCAGATGAGAGCGATATTCTGCTAATCATCTTCTGGGAAGAGTGGTGCCCTCACTGCGATAAAATGATGCGAAAGGTTGAGAAGCTCTACCGACAATACCATAATTATGGCATTGATATGGTCGGAGTTACCGAACTCTCAAAAACCAGTAATTTAGATAATTGTAAGTTCTTTATAAAAGATCGTAACATTAGCTTCCCGATTATTAAAGAAACTGGAAAGGCATCTAAACATTTCAATGCCACAGGGGTTCCTTCAATTAGGTTGGTATATCGCGGAAAGCTCATATGGGACCACAGATGGTTATCGTCCGAACCAATATCAAGACACATGCTTGAGGGAATCGTAAGAGCGCAGCAGTCTCGGTAGACCCCAAGTAAATGGTTTTATCCACTATGGTTGGACCCTGCCCTTTTTAATTACCTATAAAAACGCTTTGAGATTATTTTGTTAGAAAACTGTCAGAAAATCCGGTTTCTGAAGGTATTTCCCCAAAAAAAGGAACCCCCGAAGTTATTGAACTTCAGGGGCTTAAGCTTGGTAGCGGGGGCTGGATTTGAACCAGCGACCTTCGGGTTATGAGCCCGACGAG
>CAZGAV010000050.1:0-26563 GCA_964523575.1 uncultured Ignavibacteriales bacterium | reverse complement strand
CCTACTGCTGCCTCCCGTAGGAGTCTGGGCCGTATCTCAGTCCCAGTGTGGCCGTTCACCCTCTCAGGCCGGCTATCCATCGGAGCCATGGTGGGCCGTTACCCCACCATCAAGCTAATGGACCGCGGGCTCATCCCCAAGCGACAGGTTGCCCCGCCTTTGATCTCCAAATGATGCCATCCGAAGATATCATCCGGTATTAGACCCAGTTTCCCAGGCTTATCCCAAACTCAAGGGTAGATTACCCACGTGTTACTCACCCGTTCGCCACTTTACCGGCCGGACAATAGCAAGCTAAAATCCAGCTTTCTCGTACGACTTGCATGTATTAGACACGCCGCCAGCGTTCGTTCTGAGCCAGGATCAAACTCTCCGTATATATTAAATCTTTTATAAGCGATTTAATGACACGAAAAGAGATCGTCTCAAATAAACACTCATGTGTTGTTCGAAATTAGAATTGCGAGAACTTTGTATCAAAATTCCCGCCCTATGCTGTGAGCATACGATTCTTTAATCGCGTGACACGTATTATTAAGTTTTCAAAGAGCTCGAAAAAAGTGCCGACCATTTCGTCGGCAGTTTTACATTATACGGTTTCGATAACAGACTGTCAAGTAAAAAGTTTCTTATTTTTCTCTTCCCGGTGTCTCTTTCTATCAGTCTCCAGTTCAGTTTTCTGCCTGTCTGTTAATCGGCATGGGACAATAATACTTGATCCCCCCTTTGTCAAGCGATTTATTGGAGCTTTATTAAAAATAATCACCGGCCCCAAAAAACCTCCGCGACTTCAAAGAATGTCAATATCTCACAAGAGATTACGCCGTCTTGAGCAAACTCAAAACGGAGCCCCCAGCACGTTCCAGCGCATAAATTTCCCGCCGATACGGACCGCCCGGACGCCGCCCGGCGCTATTCCGCTCCTATCCCACCCTCGCCCCATAGGAATTGACCGGCATTCGGCCAGAAGTATCGAGAACGACCTCGAGATTTATGTCCATATTATTTATCCGACCGTGCCGTCGCCGATAAAAAAAGCCGCCCCGAATGGGACGGCTTTATTATTGTGCATCGCATAATAGATTACTATTCGACGATCCAGTAGTCGCGGGGATAGGTGCGATAGACCGTCTGCGGACTCTCGACCGAGGCGATATAGTTTTCCAGTTTATCGAACTGGGCCTCGGGGCCGATGATGTAATATTCCCCCTCGGGGTAACTGGCCAGATCGCTTCCGTACCCGATAAGCACCGTGCCGTAAGCCGACTCCATGCGTTGATGCAGGACGTCATAGAGATCGTCGCGGCGCCGCAGATCGAGGATGCGGTCCCGGAACTGCGACACGATTTCCGGCGTGATGCCGTCGGCCAGATCGTTGGCCATCGACTCGCCCCGGCTGTCATAGCTGTTGGAGCCGCGGTTGACGCCGAAGGTCAGGGCCACGGCATATTCGGCCAGCTTGGGATCATAGGGGGCCTTCTTCAATTCATCGACCACGAAACGCATGGTCACCGACAGGTCGGGGCAGCGTTCGGCGTAGTAATCCAGCAGGCCCATCGACTCGGCCGAACGCAGGCCGTTGGAATAGGCCAGCCCGGCGCTCCAGGTTTTCATGAACATGGAATGAGCCCCGCCGCCGCCATAGAGTTTGATGGTTAAGTAATCGAGCAATTTATTTTCATCGGTGGTCTTCAAATCGGCGCAGGGGTGGCGGTAGATGAAAACACCATTGCGGGTATTGTTATTGACCAGGCCGACATAGGTCGGAGATTCCAGACCCGGATAACGGCTCCTCATGCGGTTAAGCACTACCGGCCGGTCGGGATAAACCTGGCGCGCCGGCGCGGTGCCGTTATCCAGCCCCGCGACCAACTGTTTCATGGCCGGTTCCAGTTGACCTCGATCGGAGGTGTTGCTCACGATAAACATCCGGGCGTTTTGACGATTGCGAAGCAGGGCCAGAATATCGGCAAGGTCCTCAAGGGCTTTCTGCGGCCGGAAGAGCAGATCGTTCTTCATCTGAGCGCTGAGGTCGATCCAGTCGCCCGAGGCGTTTTCTTCAGGCACGTCGCCGATTAAGCCGGCCAGATCGGATAGGGCCTCCAAGGCCAGATCGCGGACTTCGCTCGACGATTCCAGGTAAGCGCGGGCGAATTCGCCGAACGGTCCCGATTCCATCGCGGCCGGATCGGAGGAGCCGAAAGTCGAAGCCATCTGCACCAGATCGCTCCTGGAACGGCCCCGGCCGACGGCCCCCATGACGTCGAACAGCACCTCGCATTCGCGGGCCAGCGATTCATTGTCGGCCTCCATGAGACGCCATTTCAGGCGATGCATCAGATAGTGCTGAGTCATGAAACAGCTGCCGGCCAGAATCAGCGGATTGGTTTGATTTCGATAAGCTATGGCGGGAATATAAACCCAACCCTCCTCCGAGCCTTTCATGCGGTCACGGTAACGCGATATCTGCTGATCGACGACGTCGCGCAGGCGAGGCAGGTTGGCCGGGTCGAGATAGGGATGGAACAATCCCGCGGCCATCCATTCCAAAGCCCGGCGGCTTTCGTCGAGGTCTCCCCCGGCTCCTTGAATCATCAGTTCGATGCGGCCGGTATAGGAATTCTGGCTGAAGCGGGCGTTGAGTCGCAGGACCTCGTCTTTCAGCCTTTGTGACATGGTCGGATAATCGATCACTTCGCCGTCCTTGACGACGCCGATTTCGGTAATCAGTTGGGGAATAATCGGCAAGTAGATAAGTTTATCGGCCGGGATGACATGCATATCGAGGGCCAGCCCGACGGTCGCCGAAGTCAGGGTATTGAAATTGGAACTCACCAGCGGGACGCCATCAAGGGAATCGACGCGATATTCGAGGTCGGGATCATAGGACATGGGCGGATTGTCGATGAATTTGGGCATCGGTATTTTGGCCGTTTCCTCATCGATCGCGGCCGTGTTGCGGTCGTATTCCTCTTTATATCTGGCAATAGCTTCGTTATCGTCGGTGAGGCCGTATTTTTCCTTGAGGCTGTCAGTGAAGGCGGCCAGCCGAATTTCTTTATCCTTGATCGCCTGTTTCAACATTTGGGGATTGGCGCGGGCGCCGACGGCGTAGAGATCGGTATCGAGCATTTTCCATTTGGCGATGAGCGGCGTCCAGATATTCTTGTCCTTTTGGGCCAGCAAGGAGCGGGCATAGGCCAACTCGTCATCCTGAAGAAGAGATTTGCGGAAACCGGGCGTCTGTTCGAGCGTTTTGAGATGGCTGTACCAGCGTCCGCCGCCGCCGCTGCGATTTCCAAATCCGGGCGGCGTGTTCAGGTAATCACGGGCGTCTTTTTCCCGATTTTCGAGGTAACCCTCGGCCCGACGATTAAAATCCTCCAGTTCCGGCGATCCGGGGGCGTAGGCCGCGATCGCCGCGACTTCCTCTTTAATCAGGCGGGCCATATCGGCCAGATCCCCTTTATTGATATGATCGACTTCGACATCGGAAATGCCGACGGAAATGGCGTGTCCGAAATCGCTTTCGACGCCGGCCCAGACGCCGGTGGCGCCCAGATCCCGGACGCGGCTGTCGGACTTGACCAGCTTATTGTAGAGATTCGAAGTCTGACTGCCACCCATGCCGTTGAGGAAGGTCTTGAGAAGGAGCATTTCCTTCGAATCCAGTTCCAGTTGAGGCGGCCAGGCGAAGACGGTCTGGCCCGGCTCCTGATCGTTGGCCCCGGGGTAATCGACAATCCGGATTTCGCCGGGAGGCGCCGACGGACTGGCCTTGGGCAGTTCCACGGTCCGGCGCGGAATATCGGGATGCTCGCCGCCGCCGTCGATATTTCTCAGGATGCCGTCCATCCGGTCGAGGAAATTGTCGGGGGTGATAACCTTGGGGATGGTGGCGATGAATCCCATGTTGTTCAACTGGTAATTTTGGTTGTGGAAATTCCACAGGTCTTCGGGAACCATGGTCCGGACGGAATCGGGCGCGCCACCGGAAATATTGGCCAGCGGATGGTTGTCGCCGTAAATCATATTATCCATGGCCGGATAAAGATAGTACCAGTATTTCTCGTACATACTGACCATCTCGGTATATATGGTGCCCTTTTCCTCCAGCTTGAGCGACCCGTCCACGGGGTCCTCGGTGACTCCGATATTGCAGACTTCGCGCCTGATCTCCTCGTCGCTGAAATTGGGATGAATCAAGGCGTCCATTTTGGCCAGCGTCAGATCGAAAAAGATATCGTCGCCGCCGGGAGAACTGAAGGGATAGGCCGTGTATATTTGCGAAGTGTAAGCGGTGCTGCGCCCCAGCGACATATCCTCGAGCGAGGCCACATAGCGGCCTTTGCTGCCTTTGCCCAAGAGGAGATGTTCGCAGGTATGGGGCTCGCCGCGGTCGTCATAAATGGCCGTGTTGATCCAGGCGAACGCCTGCGGCACTGATTGAATCTGGAAGAGGTCGAGGGTAAAACCGGTGTTTTGATGGATCAGGCGGGCCCCGACGGCCACGTTTTTGGCGTCAAGGTAGAGGTTTTCGACCTTGAAACCGTGGAACGAGTTTCCCGGTTCGATTTTCTCGAAGAAGTCACTGGCCATGGCGATACTCGCTAAGAGGGTTAATGCGATGATGCCGACAGCGATCGTCAATCGGTGCTGTTTCATAGGCCTTCGGTCTCCCGGAGTTGGGGGTCAATATTTTATGTTGATATGGTAATTTACGAGCGGAATCCGGCAGGGTTACATTCATAAGGTCCAAAATAACATTTTTGCGGGAGAAATTCCAGCTTATTTATGCCGGGGCGGAAGAAATGAAGGCCGACAGCCGCCCCCCAGCGGGGGACGGCCCGACGGCAGATCAGCGGAATTTATGCGATGGAAACTTCTTTACAGAGATATACGTCCTGGATGGCGTTAAGCAGTTTGACGCCGTCTTTCATAGGTTTCTGGAACGATTTGCGGCCCGAAATCATGCCCGTGCCGCCGGCGCGCTTATTGACCACGGCCGTCCGCACCGCTTGTCCGAGATCGTCTTTGCCGGAAGCCCCGCCGGAATTGATGAGGCCGACCCGGCCCATATAGCAATTGACCACCTGATAGCGGGTTAGATCGATAGGATGATCGGTCGTCAGTTCGGTGTAAACCTTGTCGCTGGTTTTGCCGAATTTCAGGGCCGTGTAACCGCCGTTGGTTTCCGGCTGTTTCTGCTTCACGATGTCGGCCTCAATGGTTGCCGCCAGGTGATTAGCCTGGCCGGTGATATCGGTCGCGACATGATAGTCTTTTTCCTTGGTTTTGAAAGCGGGGTTGCGCAGGTAGGCCCAGAGAATGGTGGCCAGCCCAATACTGTGCGCATATTCGAAAGCCTGTGTGATTTCCTGAATCTGGCGATGGCTCCCCTCGGAACCATAATAAATGGTGGCTCCGACAGCCACCGCCCCCAGTTCAAAAGCCTGATCGACGGAGGCGAATAGAATCTGGTCGTAGGTCGTCGGATAGGAGAGTAATTCGTTGTGGTTGATTTTGACGATGAAGGGGATCTTGTGCGCGTATTTGCGAGCCACCGAACCCAGCACGCCCAGAGTCGAGGCAACGCCGTTACAGCCGCCTTCGATGGCCAGCTTGACGATATTCTCGGGATCGAAATAGATCGGATTGGGCGCAAAGCTGGCTCCGGCCGAATGTTCGATACCCTGATCGACCGGCAGGATCGACAGGAAGCCGGTCTTGCTCAGGCGGCCATGATCATAAAGTGTCTGCAGATTTCTCAGGACCGGTACCGGACGGTCCGAAATCGACAGGATGCGCTCGATAAAATCCGGTCCCGGAAGATGCAACTGATCTTTGGAAACGGTCTTGCACTTGTGATTCAATAAATCGTCGGCTTCCTTGCCCAGCAATTTGGTGATTTTGTTCAACATGGCCGGTATCTCCTTCAGAATATTTTAATTACATTTTACGATTTCAAGGGCCGGAACACGCCGTCGACCAGGTCTCTTCCCTGTTATTTCCGGTGTTGGTCAGAGGCGCAGGCCGGCCGAATATGGGCTTAATCAAACTCTTATTGAAAGCCGCCGCAACTATTTTTTCCGGAAGAGATACACGCCTTATTTCCAGAACGAGGGGCGAAGAACGATCAGGACGGTGAATATTTCCAGACGGCCCAGAAGCATACAGCCGATTAAAATCCATTTCCCCGGAATCGGAATCCAGCCGTAATGCTCCACCGAACCGACCCCGCTTAAGCCCGGCCCGATATTGTTGATACAGGCGGCGGTGGCCGAAATCGACGTGATCAGGTCGGGCATGAAGATCGACATCAGAATCGAGGCCAGAACAAACAGCATCATAAAGAGAATGAAGAAGGCGGCGATATTTCCGATTTTCTGCTCATCGAGCGCGGTCGGCCCCACTTTCAATGGAGCCACCAGTCGGGGACGGGTCAGTTTTCTCAATTCCCGCCAACCGGCCTTGATCAGCACCAGAATACGAATTTGTTTGATGCCGCCGCCGGTCGAACCGGCGCAACCGCCGAAAAACATCAGGGTCAAAAGCATCATCCGGGCCACATCGGGCCAGAGATCGAAGTCGGCCGTACCGTACCCGGTGGTGGTGGTGATGGCGACAGTCTGAAAGGCGGCGTGGCGGACGCAATCGTGAAGGCTCTTGAACTTGTCCTGCTCCTGCTCGACATAGGCCTTGAAACTCTCGATCTCCATCTTGGCGTTGCGATGATGTTTGAACGATTCCTCATGCGGCTTGAGATTGCCCCCGTAAAGGAGGATGCTGAAAAAAATCGTGGCTCCGACGATGATCGACGAATAAAACATGAATTCCCGATTCAAAACGGCCGCTTTCCATTTGCCGCGCAGGACATTGAAATGAATCAGGAAATTGACGCCGGCCAGAAACATGAATACGGTAATAACCCATTCGAAATAGGGCGAGCCATAAGCCCCGATGGAGGCATTTTTATTCGAAAAGCCGCCGGTGGCCATGGTTCCGAAAGTATTGCAAAGTGAGTCGAACAGGGGCATGCCGCCCAGCAACAGCAGGATCGTCTCAATCGCCGACAGCAGAGCATATACGCCCCAGAGAATAGCGGCCGTCTGGGCCAGGCGGGGCCGCAAACGGTCGGCGCTGGGGCCGGGTATCTCGCCGCGGAACATCTGGTAGCCCGAAACGCCCATAGCCGGAAAAATGGCCAGGGCCAGAGTAATGATGCCCATGCCGCCCAGCCAATGGGTCAGAGACCGCCAGAAGATCAGCGAGGCCGGGACGATTTCGACATTGGGCAGAATCGTCGCTCCGGTGGTGGTGAACCCGGACATGATCTCAAAAAAGGCATTGGTGAAACAGAGCAATATATTGGAAAAATCGTAATGGCCGCTCTGCTTCAGGAAGTACAGGACAAATGGAATCGCCCCCATCAGGGTGAAGATGATCCAGCCGAAAGTGACGATGGCGTAACCCTCACGGATAGCCTGTTTGTCGCGCTCGGCCCGATAACGATAGGCTAAAGCCGTGCCGGTGATAATGCTGACTACGATTGTCAGGGCAAATCCGACCGATTCGGGGCTGGCGGCCAGAGCCGACAGCGATATTTTCGGCAGGTCATAAACGGCAATACCGAAGGGCACGCAGAGAATGATGGCCATCAACTGCATCATCTTCCCCAGCGCGTAAATCACCGCCTTACGGTTCATGCGTCACCCCGGGCAATCAGCGTTTCTCCTTAAAGAGTTTTCTGATGGAGGATACAAAACGGGTATAGGCAACGGTGATAACATGGTCGTTGGCTTCGATAATCGTCTCGCCGTCGGGGATAATCATGCGGTCGCCCCGGATAATCATGCCGATAATGGCTCCCCGGCGGAGCTTATTCCAGACCTTTTTCAACGGCATCCCGGTGATATCCGAGTTTTCCGGCACGGTCAGGCGCACGGCCTCGATTTCGGCGTCGCCGAGGCGGACCACCGAACCGATATGGCCCCGGCTGATAATCTGCATGATTTCCCGCGCCGCCGTAATCCGTGGGTTGATGACATGATCGATGCCGATGCTGTGGAAAAGCTTGTCGTGTCGATATTCGGTCGAAACCGCCACCACCTCGCGGGCTCCCTCCGATTTGGCCAGCAGGGCCGAGAGCATATTGTAATCGGCCTCATCCGACGAGGCTACGAAGAAATCGGTTTTCTTGATGTCGATTTCGCTGAGCGTTGCGACCTCGGTGCAATCGCCGTGAATCACCTCGACCTTATCCAGCCGGGCCGCGATCATTTCGGCATGAGCCAGGTCGGGATCGACGTAAATGACGGAATTGACACGATCCTGAAGAGCCGCCGCTAATTCCAGGGTGGAGAGGTTGTTGCCGGTGAGGACGACCCGTTTGACGGAGTCATGAGATTCGTTAATCAGGCGCATGAAGGACGGGATGGCCGGGCGCGGAAATAGGCCGTAAACCTTGTCCCCTTCCTGGATAACGAATTCGCCGTGCGGGATAATTCCCTTGCCGTCGCGAAGAACGGCGGCCACCAGGAACATTTCCGGTTGCATCATCGACCGCAACTCGATCAGCGATTTTCCCGCCATCGGCATCCCCGCCTGCACTCGATAAGCCCGCATGAGGATACTGCCCGTCTCGAAATTTACGGCGTCGGAAGCGCCGGGAGTTTCGACATACTGGAGGATGGCATCGACCACCACCTGTTCGGGAAAAATGAAATCGGTGACGCCGAGGTCCTTGAGGCTGACGTGGCTCTCCGGGGAAAGAAATTCGCGGCTCCGCAGACGGGCGATTCGCTGAAGGACGTCATACTGGCGGGCGATACTGCACACCAGGATATTGATTTCATCGATGGGAGTAACGGCAATAACCATGTCGGCCCCCTTGAGGCCGGCCTCCTCCAAGGCCGTCGTCGATGACCCCGAAGCGGCGATGACCTGCAGGTCGAGACGGCTGGCGATATCGTCGGCCACCTGGGGATCGGGTTCGATCAGTGAGATAGTATGTTTCTCGTAGAGGAGCTGTTGGGCCAGGCTGAAACCGACCACGCCGCCGCCGACAATTACAATTCGCATTGGTTAGTCCCGCATCATATCCAAAAAATATCGGCCGCGCAGGCCGAATGGTAACCTCCCGATTATCCGGTATCCAAAGTTAGTCGATATTCGCGTTTCATGTCAAGCAAAAAGGGAACGGCGATTTTGCCGGAACCGGCCAAAACCGTAAATGGCTTGACAAAATTCCGGTTCTCCATTATTTTATATATATAACTGGTTATGTGATAAATAATTGCCATTCTTTGACATCGACCTGCTTATTTCCATCCTGCCGGGAGGGTGACATGCGGCGCAATTTTATCTCGATTTCAATTTTTGTCCTGCTGGTATTGTCCGTTGCGGCGGAGGCGGCGACGGGCGGAGGTTTCAACTTATATCGCGTTTGGATCGGCGGCAAGATCGAGGCCGAAACGCTGTCGCATATGCCGGCCGACGTCGTCTATCCGGTGCGGGGAGGGTATCTGGTCACGGCCTCTCCCCTGATCGAAAGCCGGCTGCAAATTACGCCATTGCGATATGAAATAATCGCCGCCGACGTCGATCCCGGATCGCTGTATCGCGATATTCGCCGCGGCACGACCGAACCGCTGGATTTTCCGGTAATATTCGAAGACGCCGGGATCAGGATATACTCGATCGATACTCCGATCTATGGTTGGGACGAGTATGCCGGCAGGCTCGATCACATCCGCGCCGGAAATCTTCCCGTAAAGTATGATGAAGCCGGTACGAAATCGTTCACGATCAGCCGGTCGGAAGAGCTTGACAGCCTGATCAACGGCATCAGTCAGGATACGCTGACATATTATGTGGAGCATCTGCAGTCTTTCAACTCGCGCTTGTCCGGAACGGACGGGAATCTGGAATCTGCCTACTGGATTAAAAGCAGGCTGGAGAGCTTTGGCTACGACTCTGTGGCCTATGATACGGGAACCTGGGATGGCTACGGAAATATTTACCTGAACCGGAATGTGGTAGCCTATAAGCGGGGTTCGGTTTATCCTTACCATCAGATTATTATCGGGGCACACCGCGACGCCGTTCCCGATTCGCCCGGGGCCGACGATAACGGCAGCGGCACGTCGGGTGTTCTTGAAATCGCGCGTATTTTGAGTAATTATGACAGCCGTATGAGCCTTGTCTTCGTTCTTTTCGATACCGAGGAAGTCGGACTGGGGGGATCGAAACTCTATGCCTACAATGCCCATTCCCGGGGCGACCACATCGAACTCATGGTCAATCTGGATATGATCGGTCATTATGAAAACGAAAACGATATTTACGTCAATCATGGATTCGGCGTCGATAGCGTTTATGCTCAACTCTGGGCGCATCTGGCCGATTCCCTGCCAGGAATAGGGCTGAACGGCTATCTCGATCATTATATACTCAGCGACGAATCCTCATTTGAAGAGTACGGATATACCGTCTTATGGCTCTTCGAGTACATTTTTTCGACGGTGTATCATTCTGCTCAGGACAGTGCCGTCTATATGAATTTCGATTACATGACCCGAGTCGTCAAGACCACTTTGGCCACGATAGCGACCGTCGATCAGAATTTTGAGCCGGGTTACGAATTATACTTGACCGGCCCCGATTATCCTGAAATGCTGATTCCCGAAACAGAGACACCAATCGAAATCACGGCGCTTGAATTTGGCGGCGCCTCGATAGTGCCGGGTAGCGTACAGCTTCATTATGCCATCGACGGCGGCGATACCACTTTGCTGGAAATGACTTTTAACGGCGACGGCCAGTTTATTGGAAACCTGCCGGCCCTTCCCTGCGGGCATGAGGTGTTTTATTACATTTCGGTGGAAGATGATTCCCTCGGCGTATTCAATTACCCCAAAAGCGGATCGGGGGTGCGCGCCTTCGTCACCGGCGATATGACTTATGCCCTGGACGACGACTTCGAATCGGACCTGGGTTGGACCGTGTCCGGGGACGCCACGGCCTCCAGCCAATGGTCCCGTTTCGATCCCGCCGCCGGGCACGGACTTTGGGGATCGCCGCCTGCCGATTTCGACGGCAGTCTGCTCTGCTATATGACGGGCGAAGGAACCGGCATGGACGTTGACGGTGGTACGACTGCTCTTATTTCACCGGTTATCGACGCCTCTGCCGGGGATATGCTGGTCCAGTATGCGCGCTGGTATTCGAATGATTACGGCGTCGCACCCCATACCGACGTGTTCAATGTCTTACTTTCCAATAACGGCGGGACAAGCTGGGTTCCGGTTGAAACCGTGGGGCCGGTCGAACAGGCTTCAGGCGACTGGTATTTTCGCGAATTCTGGATCAGCGATTTTCTAACGCCGACGGCCTCGATGCGGCTCCGCTTCGACGCCTCCGACCTCGGCGCCGATTCGCATATCGAGGCGGCGGTCGATGCCGTGAAATTCATCAGGCTGACCGAGGGACCGCATATCACGACCGAAGCCCTGCCCGGATGGACTGCCGGTGTCCCTTATTCTCAGCAATTGGAAGCGATTGTCTGTAGCGGCGAGATAACGTGGTCCGATAAATACGGGTCCCTCGACGGCACCGGGCTCAGCCTGTCGAATTCGGGATTGTTGAGCGGCCTCCCCCTCGGATCGGGAACGGTGTACTTTTTCGCAAGGGCGGACGGAGAATCCGGGGGAAGTGACGAAAAAGCCTTTAGCCTGAGAATCAATCCGCCGCTGGCCGTTGTCACGCTATCCGTCCCCGGCGGCACTATCGGCCAGTACCTTGAGTATCACCTGTTAAGCTCAGGCGGTACGGGAACACGGGTCTGGACCGAGCCGGACAATATCCTTCAAGGCACGGGTCTGGCATTGTCGTCGGGCGGGTTGATATCGGGGACGCCGACAACAGTGGGTGATTTTTCCTTTACGGCCAGAGTTACCGATGCCGTCGGCGCGGTCAAGGAGCGTTTCTTCAACTTCAAAGTCCGGGAGCCGTTTATCTGCGGCGATGCCAACAGCGACGGCGAAGTCAATGTGGGCGATCCCCTGTATATTATCAATTATGTCTTCAAGGGCGGTCCGCCGCCGCAGACTCCGGATGCCGCCGATGTAAATTATGACCATGCCGTCAACGTGGCCGACGCGGTGTATCTGATAAATTATATTTTCAAGGGAGGTTCGACGCCATTCTGTCCGTAAGTCGGGCGCGATGGCGTCGTCATAAGCGTTTGATGATGGTGCTGGTAGAGCGTCCTTTGAGCAGTTTTATCCGGCGCACCTGTCCCCCGTAAGACCGGACAAAATCGGCTCCCACGATCTCGGAAATTTTATAATCGGCTCCCTTGACCAGTATATCGGGCCGAACCTGCTCGATCAGACGGGCCGGGGTGGCCTCGCCGAAATAGACGACATAATCGACCATCACCAGCGCCGAAAGGACGCCGGCACGATCCGCCTGGCGATTGAGCGGACGGTCGGGGCCTTTGAATTTCTTCACTGAGGCATCAGTATTGAGGCCGACAACAAGGACATCGCCGAGCGCTTTCGCCTTCGCCAGATACCGCACATGTCCCAGATGGATAATATCGAAAACACCATTGGTGAAGACGATTTTCCTCCGTTTTTTTCTCAGGCGCTGGCATAAGGCGCCAATCTCTTTTCTCGGAACGAGTTTCAATTTATAGGGAATCATTTTTTCACCCGGATTTCCCATCCTTAAAACTGGTTGCGAAGGCCTCGGCCAGCGCCTCTCTGTTAATTATGGCCGTACCGACCTCGCCGACCACGACCCCGGCCGCCTGATTGGAAACCATGGTCGCCTCTTCCAGACTGGCCCCGGCCGCCACGGCCGATACAAATGAGGCGATGACAGTATCGCCCGCCCCGGTGACGTCATAGACTTTTTTGGCGACGGTCGGGACTAATTTTACCTTCCCGCCCGCCTGAAACAACGCCATCCCCTTTTCGCCGCGCGTAATCAATATCGAACGCGCCTCGAGCTTCTCCAGCAGACCGTGGCCGACCGTCATCAGCGTTTCATCATTGATGATGCGCAGACCATAGGCGAAACCGGCTTCATGATGGTTGGGGGTGATCAGCGATACTTTCTTATAGCGAGGGAAATTGGTGTCCTTGGGATCGACGGCGATGAAAATATCTTCCTTGAGGCAGAATTCAATCAGGCGCTTGAGCAGTTTTTTGGTGATGACCCCTTTACCGTAGTCGGAGATAACCAGGCCTTTCAAATCCCGGCGGCGGTCTTTGAGGATAGTCATCGCCTTATCTTCCAATTCCTCCGAAATGTCATCCTTGATTTCCCGATCGGCCCGCACCACCTGCTGGTTGTGGGCGATAATCCGGGTTTTGACCGTCGTCGGCCGTTGGGGATCAGAAAGCAGTCCGTCGGTGGCGATACCCTTTTCGCGCAGAAGCCATTCGAGAATCTCGCCGCCGCTGTCGTTGCCGACGACGCCGATCAAAAGCGGCCGGTCGCCGAGGCCGATGATATTTCCGGCCACGTTGGCGGCTCCGCCGGGCGTGGACGACTGCCCCGAAAGGCTGACGACCGGAACCGGCGCCTCCGGCGATATCCGGTCAACACTCCCCCACATATATTCGTCGAGCATCAAATCGCCGATGACGGCAATGGTATGCCCGCCCATTTTATTGATGATGGCCTGGCCGCGCTTGGGACCGATGGTCATTATGATCTTCCTTGATTTTGGTTGACTTCGAACGGCAATATATTAGCTTTGTGAGAAATCGCAAGTGTTTTGGAACGGCCGCGTATTTTCGGAACGATCCCCCTTCGCGGCCCGGCCGCTAATTTTCTGGAGGCAGAATGAAACAGGATCAGCCGCGCATAAATATCGAACTGGGTGAAAAAGAGGCCGAAGGCACCTACGCCAACTTGGCCCTGATCACCCATTCCCCCTCGGAGATAATCATCGACTTCGCCCGGATCATGCCGGGAACGCAGAAAGGCAAAGTCTATTCCCGAATCATCATGACCCCGTCCCATGCCAAAATGTTGCTTAAGGCGCTGGAGGGGAATATCAAGAAATTCGAAGATCAATTCGGTGAAATCAAGATTCAGGGTAAGGAATCGCATAAAAATATCGGTTTTGCGGCCTCGGGCGATGAAAATGTCAATGCCGGATAATTATCGTAAACGGGCCGCCCGAAGGATGGTTCAGCAATGGGGGCTCAGGAGGAGGAGCCGATAGGATGTCGCCGCTTTCATCCAACGCTCGGAATGTGATCGAGTGCCCGTTTTGTAAGGAACTGGTCACTCGCGGTGCCCTCCGCTGTCCGCATTGCCATGCCGACCTGAAAGTTCCCAAAAAGATGAAGAAGCCGCCGTTCATGCTCAGTTCCTTCATGGTCGGCTTCTATACCGCCACCGCCCTGTGGCTGTTTCTAATTATCCTCTATATCTGGAAATCCTGAGAATTTTTTAACGGCCGGGAATTGGCCGCCGGTCGGGTTATAATTCGATTCTCATGCCGTCGTGGGCCGGAGCGAAATTGCGCACGCCCAGTTTTCGGGCCGTGCCCAAAGCCTGCCGGATATCATAGGTTTCATCGATATGGGTCAGGACGACCCGCCCGACATTATTCTCGACCGTTTTTTCCAGCAAATGCCCGACGTCGATATGGGTCGATTCGACCACCAGCAGATCGAGATCTTTCAGATAGGGAAACAAATCGCGTTCGGAACCGAGATCGGCCGAATAAAGAATCGCTTTGTCCTCATAGCGGATCAGGTACGAATAACACTGCATTTTATTGTGAAGGTTGTGCTCGTCGATCACCGCGGCGTTGGATTTCAGGTGCCCGTTACGAATCGGAAGCACCGTGCCGCCCTCGAATTCCATGACTCCGTCTTCCGGCACCGGCTGAAAAATAATCTCGAAAGGCCATTTTTCAGGCAGAATATAGGCGGCCCGGAAATAGTTTTTCACGGCATCGAGCGCCTCGCCCGGAAGATGAATATAAAGCGGCGGCAAGCCCTTTTTTCCGGCCAGATATAGCATCTGGACAAAAAGGGGCAAATCGGAGATATGATCCGGATGAGTATGCGAGATTATGATTCTTTCCACGGCCAGGGGATCAAGGCCCTGACGACGAAAGGCGGCCGAGATACCGCCCCCGCAATCGAATTGAATCAGTCGTTCCCCGACTTCCAGAACATACCCGGCATTAACCCGCAGAGCCTGCGGCAGGCCGGCCGAGGAACCGAGGATATTGAAGGCGCAAAGACTCATATGGAATAATTACGTCAAGACCGGACCCATGTCAACCAGGCAATTCGCCTGACCGGCAAAAAAATGTTTCCGGGGACATTTTTTCGGAACCCGAAAGGGTCATTGAACGTATTAAATAGTGCTGTTAAGACAAAAGGGAGCACGGCAACACGGAATGTTGCGCATTGACTAGTTCCTTTCTAATGACCTCTCTGAACCCGGGCTTCTCGGCCCGGGTTTTAATTTATCCCCCCAAAATTATTTATTACGGAATTGCGATTATGACATGATTTTGGATACAGCCGCTATGGCGGTTCGACAATCGTCATGGCTGGTATTGAGATTGGGGACAAAACGGACCCGGGTCGAGCCGAAACCGATACATAAAACCCCTTCCTCCGCAAGACGACCGGCAAAGCTATCCACGGTCATGGCCTTGGGATCGATATTGACAATAACAATGTTGGATTGGACTGTTTCCAGATCGACCGACAGGCCGGGGATCTTATCGAAATTCTCGGCCAGATAGCGGGCGTTCTCGTGATCCTCGGCCAGGCGTCCGATATTGTTTTCCAAAGCATAAAGGCCGGCCGCAGCCAGGATACCGACCTGTCTCATCCCGCCGCCGAACATCTTGCGGGTTCTTCGCGCCCGGCCGATAAACTCTTTGGGGCCGGTAATCAGGGAGCCGATGGGGGCGCCCAGACCTTTGGAGAGGCAGACCGAGACGGAATCGAAATATGAGGCATATTTATCGAGCGCAATCCCGGTGGCGACATGGGCGTTCCAGAGCCGGGCGCCGTCGAGGTGCATCCATAGTTTATGCCGCCGGGCGATAGCCTCGATAGCCGCAATGGTTTCGAGAGGGTAAATGGTGCCTCCGGCCCGGTTGTGGGTATTTTCGAGGGCCACGATGGTCGTCCGGGGATTGTGAATATTTATGGGCCGGATGTTTTCGGCAATCGTCTCCGGCGCAATAATGCCCTTGTTATCCGGCAGGGGATGAACCAGAAGTCCCGAGAGGACTGCCGGCGCGGCCACTTCGTAATTGATAATATGACAATCGGTACCGCAGAGCACCTCATCGCCCCGATTCGAAGCCGTATAAAGGGCCACCTGATTGGCCATGGTCCCCGAGGGCACATAGAGGGCGGCCTCCTTGCCGAGGATTTCGGCGACCTTCGCCTCGAGATGATTGACGGTCGGATCGTCGCCGAAAACGTCGTCGCCGACGACCGCTTCGGCCATCGCCCGCCGCATGCCGGGCGACGGTTTGGTGACGGTATCGGAGCGCAGATCGATAATTTTATCCATAGCCATTATATCGGAACTCCTTTAATCTTCGCTTTCACCGGAACGGATTTATCGGAAGGCGGCGAACGGAACGGCTCCTTCATAGCCCAGGCCATGCATGACCAATAGCATCACCAGCCCGGAGATGACCGGCACCGCCAGATTATCGTCTATTTTTCCGGAGAAGGTCTCGGACAGAGTCGCCGCCACGGCTCCGGCCACGCCCGCCGCCGCCGGCAGGCCGGGAATGAAGAAGGAGACCAGAAGCAGTGACACCAGGCAGGCCGAACTTCCCTCGACCGACTTGCGGCCGATAATTTTGTGCTTTCCCCATGTCCGCCCCACCAGCGCCGCCGCCGTATCGCCGATGATGATAAACGTGATGGCGGCGATGGCGATAATTTTAGGATAGAGGATCATGACGATAGCCGAGGTGGTCAGGATATAGCTGGCTCCGGTGAAGCCGCCCCGGGTTTCGTGAGCGCGGATAATCGGCGCAATCAGAAATGAAACCAGGTCCCAGAATCTCCACCCCCGGAAACGGGAGACGTCGATGATGATGGATACGACCGCCGAGACGGAGACGCCGATGATCGAAATCGGAAAGGGCAGGAGAAAATAGCCGATTGGTATCACCAGGGCAAAGAGATGAATGCCTTTCCTGACGAGTTCCGCTGAGATCGAAATTTCGGCGGTCTCACTCATAACTACTTACGGAATTGCGAGAAATCCGGTTTATGAGGCTTTTCGAAATACAGTTTGTCGAGCATGGCCCAGTGAATGACGGGCGGTGATTCCAGCCGGTCTTCGACGAATTTTCGCCGTTTATCTTCAAGATGCTGTTTTTTCAGGATCGCTTCGATATCGACACGGGCCCGATCGAAATCGATCGATTGCGTTTTCTTGAGCACCTTGATCAAATGATACCCATACATGGTTTTGACCGGATGCGATATTTCGCCGACCGGGGTCCGTTTGGCGGCGGCGTAAAATTCGTAGGGCATGTCGTCGGGACCGATATCGCCCAGGTCGGCCGCGGCTCTCCTGATTTCGGGATCGCCCGGGTAATACTTATCGACCATTTCCATGAAATCCATTCCGGACATCAGCAGGTCGCGGACATACTCGGCCAGGTTGGAATCGGCGAAAACGATATGCTGGACGGTCAGGGGGCGCTCCACCAGATAGTCGTCGCTGTGGCTGTCATAATAGGCCCGGCATTCCTCTTCGGTCGGTTCGTAGGGATCGTCCAGGAGCCGCTTTCGCAGACTCGAAACCGCATACTTTTTGATCGTCTGCTCGGCCCAGGTTTCGACTTGAGGATTATTATAGTAGCCGAGTTCGCGCGCGGCCTCGATCAACAGCGGGCGCATCGAAATCCCGTTGATGATATCAACTTTGTCACCGAAGGCCAGATCGCCTTGTATTTTTTTGAAGCGTTTATAGGCATAAACCTGTTCGTTATAGTCCCGGAAATAAAGGCTGTCATTGCCGTATTTTTTGTTCCGGGGATTAATCACGGCCATGACGTCACCCGGCTGATGGAGGCTGTCGGCCATCATCAGCGCCGCCGTATCGATGACGATATTGGCGTTTGCGCGCAGTGAGTCCATATAAGCGTGGCTCCGATCGGCGACCCGCTTATCCTTAACCTTGTATTCCAGTTTGTCATAAACGGAATCGAGCGGGAGATAATGCTCCGGAGCGAAATCCTCGACTTTGACGATATGCCAGCCGTACTCAGTCTTGATGACGCCGGAAACGGAATCGATGGGCGTATGCTCGACCGTCGAATCGAAAGGAGGAACCATCCGGGCCAGTTCGAAATATCCCAGATCGCCGCCTTGGCCGGCGGTATTGACATCCTGTGAATAGAGCATCGCCAGGGTATCGAAAGAGCCGCCGTTCATAATCCGCTGGCGGTAATCGACGACCATCGCTCTGGCTATCGAATCCAGTTTCTGGTCGCTCAGAGTTTTGTAGTACAGGGAATCGGCGGTGTGCTTCAGCCCGTCCCCGGCCACGACGATATGACGGGCCCGATACATCGTGGGGATCAGAAAGGAATCCTTGTCGGCCTCGTAAGCGGCCATAACCTCGGAATCATTGACCGTCACGGAATCGACGATGACTTCCTGAAACATGAGACGCATGACCCGATCGTAGCGCAAATTCTTATATTGTTGATATAGAGCCGGTTCTTCGGTTTTGAGATCGAAGTTGGCGGCGTCCTGACCCAGCAAAGAATCTTCGAGGATCTCGTATACGGTCTTCAGGGCCGTCGCCGAATCGATCTTGACATCCATCCCCATACGCAGGTTGGATCCGAATTTATCCGCCATCAGATCGGAATTAATATCCAAAACCGGGGTCTCCGCGAAAATAAAGGTCGCGGTCGAATCGGCGTCGGTCTCTTCCGCCGGCGCCACCTTCCCGGCCCCCATACATCCGGCCATAATCGCCACGAGCATGAAAGCGATGACAATCATCAAGTATTTGCGCATGTCCTTCAATCCCATTATTTACAAGTGGACAGGTAAGTTAATATATACCGTACAAAAATCAAGCAAAAGTTCCTCAGGCGGCCGGAGCCGTCTTTTTCTTATACAATGAGAGTTTCTTAAAGATTATGAAAGTGAAGAAACCGATGAGACCGGCTTTTCGGCTGAAACCGTCTGGTCGCGGTCGATGCCGCGGAAAAACAGACAAAATTCGGCGCCCCGGCCCGGCTGCGACTGCACTTCGACCTGGCCGTCAAGGGCCTCCATGAGGCGGGCGACAATCGATAGTCCCAATCCGGTGCCGCCTTTGCGGGTCGAGAAAAAGGGCAGGAATACTTTGGGAAGTTCTTCGGCCGGGATGCCGGGGCCGTCGTCGCTGACCGTCAGCCGCACCGCGCCGGATTCGCCGGCGTTTTTTTCCCGCTCGATCTCGAAGATGATTCGACCATCGGTCTCCCCCAGCGCCTGACAGGCGTTGACGCCGAGGTTGAGGAGCAACTGCTTGAGATGGTCTTCGTCGCCCGAGATGTAGGTCACCGGATCCTCCGAAATCATGTCGATCCCGATGCCCTTATGATAGGCCGGATGGTGGCGGATCAATTCGATGACTTCCGAAACGACGTGAGTCAGTTCCACCTTATGGAAACGCGACCGCCCGACCCGGGCATAAAGGAGAAAATCGGACAGGATGTTATTGAGGCGGGTGGTTTCCTTGACGATCAGGGTCATCAATTTGTCGTTGTCGCCTTCGACCGCCAGGTCGTTTTTCAGAACTTCGACCGACCCCGATATCGAGGCCAGAGGATTTCTGATTTCATGGGCGATGCAGGCCGATAATTCGCCGATGGCGGCCATCCGGTCGGCCTGGCGTATTTTTTCTTCAAGCTGTTTGGCCTCGGTCAAGTCCTGAAAAATGGCGATGACGCCGCGGACGCCGAAATCTTCATTGTACAAAACCGACGTCGAAATACCGATCGGGATCGTCCGCCCCTCGCCGTTGACGATTTCGAACTCGGAGCGCGACAGCCAGTCTTTTGAGGTCAAGACCGACATCAGGTTGTCCGCCAGAGGATGCATCGTCCCCGTGAAAACGGTGCGGCAGTTTTTTCCGGAAATGTCGAATTCCTTGAGGCCGAGAATGGATTCGGCCGTCCGGTTGAAAAAAACGATGTCGCCGTGCGTGTCGAGCGTTACCAGCCCGCAGTTGAGATGCCAGAGAATATCGCCGGTGTCGAGACGGGCCTTCTTGAGAGCCGTCGAGGTCGAATGAAGCTCCTTGTCCTTCGATTGCAGTCTCTGGGCCAGATATCCGGCAATGAAAGCCACCAGATAAAAGATCAGGATATGGAGGAAAGTCGAATAGAACAGGATGTCATCGGCGGAATTGGGGCCTCCCCGCACCGAAGGGATGGTATTGATGCCCGGCGCCAGCAGATAGGCGTTGAGCCAGGTCACGGCGGCATAAGTGAGGCTGACCAGCGAGGCCACCATGAGGGTCCCGACGAGACGGTAAACCGTGGCCGCCGACACGATGGTCAGCAGGTACAGCGCCGAGAAGGGGCTGTAAAGACTACCGGTGGTGTAAACGATGCCGGCCTCATTGATGATTTCCATCGCAAACTGGAACGAGATGAGGATATGGTGGAGCCATTGGAGGTTGAAGCGTTTGCTCAGCAGAAGGATGAGCAGGGCCGTCAGGGTGACGACGCAATAGGCCAGGAAGGGCGCATGCAGGTAGGCCGGAAAGCCCAGCCAGATAACGATAACGCCCGCGAGCAGGCTGAAAGTGGTCAATCTCAGCGGCAACAGCCACGGGCTTTCGAAATCGGAATATGTCTGGCGACTGGAAAACATAAGAAAAAAGGGGCGGACCGGCCGGTCCGCCCCCGGAAAAACTTAACCGATTTTTCCGATGATATCGAACATCGGGAGATACATGGCGATCAGAATACCGCCAATGACAATACCCATAAAGACGATAACGACCGGCTCGATGATGGAGGTCAGGGCGCTGACCGCGGCGTCCACCTCCTCGTCGTAAAAGTCGGCGATTTTGTTGAGCATTTCGTCGAGGCCGCCGGTTTTTTCACCGACGGAGATCATCTGGGTCACCATCGGCGGGAAAACGCCGGATTCCTTCAGCGGCGAGGTGATGGTATCACCCTCGGCGATGGAGACGACCGACCTCCGGATGGCGTCGTGAACGACTCGATTACCGGCCGTTTTGGCGGTGATTTCCAGAGCGTCCAGAATCGAAACGCCCGATGACAGCAGGGTTCCCAGCGTCCGCGAAAAGCGCGAGATGGCCGATTTGCGGATCAGGGTTCCCAGTACCGGCGAATTGATCTTGACGCGGTCGAAGTTGAGGCGGCCGGTGGGAGTTTTGACATAAAACCGAAAGACGATAAACCCGGCGACCAGGGCGATGATCATGAGGAGGAAATTCGCCTGCATGAAATTGGAGATACCCAGCACGACCAGCGTCGGGCCCGGCAATTCCGAACCCAGCCCCGAAAACATCTTGGCGAAAACCGGCACGATAAAAGTCAGCATGGCGATAGTGACGCCGGTGGCCACGATCGAAATGACGATCGGGTACATCATGGCGCCTTTAACCTTGCGGATCAGGCCGTCAGCCTTTTCGCGGTACGCGGCCAACCGGAGGAGAATGACGTCGAGGGCGCCGCCCATTTCACCGGCTTCGACCATGTTGGTGTACAACTGGTCGAAAACCTTGGGATGGCGCGCCAGCGCGTCGGCCAGTGTCGATCCGCCCTGCACGGCGTCCTTGACCTGGATAATAACTTTCCGTAATTCCTTCGATTCGACCTGCGACGCCAGAATTTCGAGACACTGGATCATCGGCAGACCGGAGCCGATCATGGTCGCGAATTGCCGGGTGAACCGCGAGATATCGATTCTCTTGATTCCGGTCCCGAACTTGATCGTGATCTCCGACGGTTTTTTGCGGACACTGCTGACCAGAATCCGATTGCGCCGCAGAACCCGCTCCAGGTCCTGCTGATTTTTGGCTTTAATGGAACCGCTGACCATGGTGCCGGCCAGGGTTTTTCCTTTATATTCATATTCCGGCATCGACCACACTCCTTACGCGAAAGCTGGAGACGGCTGCTTGGACAGCATATCATTCAATTCCTGAGGATCGGAACTGCGTCCCAGGCAATCATTCAAATTAATTTTTCCCGTGCGGTAAAGCTCCGCCAGCGACATGTTCATCGTTCGCATGCCGTACTTCTGGCCCGACTGAATCATGCTGTACACCTGATGAATTTTGTCGTCGCGGATAATGGCTCTGATGGCCGGCGTACAGACCATGATTTCGAGAGACATGGCCCGGCCGCCGCCGATCTTCGGAATCAACTGCTGAGCGATCACGGCCTGCAGCGTAAACGACAGCGTCACCCGAATCTGTTCCTGCTGGTTGGTCGGAAAGACGTCGATGATGCGGTTGATCGATTCCGCCGCCGAGTTGGTATGCAGGGTGGCGAAAGCCAGGTGACCCGTCTCCGAAATATTCAGAGCCGCCTCGATCGTTTCCAGATCGCGCATCTCGCCTACCAGCACCACGTCCGGGTCCTCTCGCAAAGCATACTTCAGGGCCGATGCGAACGAAGATGTATCGTTGTAAACCTCACGCTGATTGACCAGACAGTTGTTGTGACGATGCAGGTATTCGATCGGGTCCTCGACCGTCAGGATGTGACAGTTTCGTTCGCGATTGATTTTATCGATAATGGACGCCAGCGTGGTTGACTTTCCCGATCCCGTCGGACCGGTCACCAGCACCAGGCCGCGTGGCAGGTTCGACATTTCCTGAACCACCTTGGGCAATCCGAGCTCTTCGAAAGTTCTGATCTTAAAAGGAATCTGCCGGATGGCCGCCGCCACGTTGCCGCGCTGAGTAAAAATATTACAGCGAAAGCGGCTCAGGTTTTCGAGACCGAAGGACAGATCCAGCTCGTTTTTCTCTTCGAATTTTTTGCGCTGTTTTTCATTCATGATGCTGTAGGCCAGCTTCAAAGTCATTTCGGAGGTCAGCACGTCATGTTCAGTGCGCGTCAATTTACCGTCAATTCTCATCTGGGGCGGCGTTCCGACGGTCAGATGCAGATCGGACGCTCCACGCTTGACCATTTCTTCCAGAAGCTCGCGCAGTGTTACCATTATTTCTCCTTCCAGAGTCAGCCGAAAAAAGGCTTATTCTTCACGGGTGTACGTCTTTATTTATATCGGACGAAGGGGGCAGATTCTTGAGTCGGAAAACGTCTTTGGAAAGCGGATAATTCAATGAAAGAAAACAAGATACCGGGAACGCAAAAAAGATACCAAAAAAGACGAATTTGATCGCGGGGAAAGAAAAAAGCGGCCGATCAGGTGGCCGTCCCGGTGACGGCAAAAACCTCTTTGAGACCGACCAGGCCGTTCATCATTTTGTCCACGGCCGCCATTCTCAGAGTCAGCATCCCCTCGGCGATGGCTTTATCCCGAATCTGGATATCGGTGGCGCCCTCCAGAATCATCTGCTCGACTCCGGGAGAGATCGGCATCACCTCGAAAATACCGGCCCGGCCCGACTGCCCGGTGCCGTTGCATTCTTCGCAACCCGGAGCCTCGAAAACCTCGCGGGTGGTAATGCAGTATTCGGGAACGTCGAGAACGGCGATATCGTCGTCGGTTAAGTGATAGGGCCGCTTGCAGTTGGTGCAAAGTTTGCGGGTCATTCGCTGAGCCATGATCAGTCGCGTGGCCGAAGACACCAGGTATCCGGGAATACCCATGTCGATCAGACGGTTGATCGATGACGGGGCGTCATTAGTATGCAGGGTGGAGAAAACAAGGTGGCCGGTTAACGCCGCTCGAATGGCGATTTCAGCCGTCTCCCCGTCTCGAATCTCACCGACCATGATGACGTCCGGGTCCTGACGCAAAAAAGAACGCAGGGCCGAAGCGAACGTGAGGCCGATTTCCGATTTGACGGCCACCTGATTGATGCCGTCGAAGTTGAACTCGACCGGATCCTCGGCCGTCATAATATTGATATCTTCAGTATTGATCTGTTTCAAGGCCGAATACAGCGTCGTCGTTTTACCGGAACCGGTCGGCCCGGTGACAAGGACGATACCGAAGGGCAGGGTGATGGCCCGGGCGAACCGCTCCAGGGCCTTGGACGTAAAGCCCAGCATGGTCATATCGACCATCAGAGCGTTGGGGTCCAAAATTCGCATCACGACCTTTTCCCCGAAAATGGTCGGCAGAATCGACACACGCAAATCGACGGTGCGGGCGTCGAGTTTGATCTTGATGCGCCCATCCTGCGGCAGACGCCTTTCGGAAATGTCGAGGTCGGACATGATTTTAATACGGGAGATAATGGCCGCCCGGTATTTGAAGGGCAGGGGCGCCATTTCCCGCAAGTTGCCGTCAATACGGTAACGCACCCGAATCCGTTTTTCGTACATCTCAATATGAATATCGGAGGCGTTCATCCGGACGGCGTCCTTGATAATGGAATCGACCAGACGGACCAGCGGTTTGTCCTGAACCGCCGATTCCAGATCGGACACCGAAATTTCATCATCGCCGGCGGAGACGATTTCGAGTTCGTCGTCGTCTTCCATACCGCGGAGAATTTCACTGACGCCGTTCTGGTCCTTGTAATAAACGTCGATGGCCTTGAGGATGGCTTTCTCGGGCGAAATTACCGGCTGGACGTTGCATCCGGTAATGAATTTGATAGCGTCGAGGACATAGATGTTGTTGGGGTCGGCAATAGCCACGATCAGGGATTTGCCCAGCTTGGAAACGGCGATGACCGTGAATTTGCGGGCGATATCCAACGGGATCAGCTTGACGATATCGGGGTTGAGCTCGACGTCCGAAAGGCGCAGGCTTCCCATATTGAGCTGTTTACCGATAAAATCGGACAGCTCTTCTTCCGATTTGATAGCGCCGGCATCGATTAAGGCCTGCCCGAAAACTTCTTTCTTCTTTTCCTTGATCGCCAGCGCCTTATCCAGTTGTTCCTGTGATATCTTGCCGGCCTTGACCAGCATGGCGCCTAATTCAGCGGACATCTACGCACCCCTACTGAAGTATCGTAATACCAAAAGCAGCCGATGTCTCCCCATAACCAACCGTTAATCCTTGAAAATATCATCCAGCTTATCGCCGGCCGTAGCGGCGAAGTCAGCCGATACCTCAGGGCGTCCCTGTTGTGATCTATCGCACATATGGGTAAATATCTTGGCTAATTCATCGGACGATTCCTTGGCGTATAGCCGGACCATACCGATGGTTGTCCGGTCGTCGAAGATCACGGCCAGGATAGACCTCTCGCCCACCAGGGACATGTGAATATGATCCTTCTTCCCCTGATGGAACAGGACCGAGAACTCGGTTTCACCCACTAATCGGGCGATCTCCTTGGTGGAGGCGAACGAGCCGGCCAATAGAGCCGCCAAGGCGGTCGTATCCAGAGAGTGAGTAAACCCCTGGCGGGTGATCAGATGACCGTCCTTATCGACCAACAGGGCGCACTTGGCTTCGGCGCCTTTCAGCAGTTTGGTCAACAGCGAATCTATTCGCTCGATCTCTTCTTCGTAAATAATCAGACTATCATCACTCACGGGGATTTCCTCCCTATTTTAATCCGAACAGTCGTTTGAAAAATGACCGCTTCTTGCGGGGCTTATCAGCTTTCAGCGACGGCGCCATATGCGGCGCGCCGATCGGCCTGGAAGTCTGCGTGTTAGTTTCTATATAAGGAGGCGGCGTAGCTTGGCCGGTTTGGCCTTGCCCGTAGGGCGCGCTTGCGCCGGACGCCCCGTCGCCGGGGAACCGCATCATTTTTTGTTCATCCTCGGCGGTGTTTCCGGGGAATGGCCGATAAACCTTATCGGACGGACTCGCGGTTTCGGAGGCCTCCGAGACCGATTCTCGTTTGATATCGGCCGGTTGTTCCACGGGTTCCGGAGCCGTCTCCTGAATCGGCCCGGCCGCGGCCGGCTGAGGTCGCCGATCCGTAATCGGCCGCGACCTGTCGGGGGTGCCCCAGGCATCCCGGGCCTGCGCCGCCGGCGCCATAGGCGTCACCGGCTGTGGAGCCGCGGGTGGAGCCGCGGGTGGCGCCGGCGTCTCGGGCTGAGTCGGGGGCGCAACTGCGGCCGTTCCGGCGGGAGCCGGATTCGGCGCGAAACCGGGCCGGGGCGTCGGCTGGGCCGACTGGGCCGTACCGCCCGCCTTGGCCTTTTCCAGAACCAGCTTCAAGATGCATTTCAGGGTGTCGAAGACACCGAAACCTTCCGTCGCCGAAGCCTTGAATTCGGGCCGGCCGTCGGGATTCAATATCGGGCGCATCTCGTCCGAACTGAGCACGTTGGGCAAATCCTGCTTATTGTACTGGATCACAATCGGCAGTTCATCGACTTTGTATCCGTACTCGGCCAGGTTTTCCTTGAGATTGTTGAGCGACTCGATATTTTCATCCA